>NZ_JBOICA010000003.1:0-159786 GCF_050739775.1 Pseudomonas sp. | reverse complement strand
GGGCAAACCCGCTCCCACAGTGTGGGAGCGGGTTTGCCCCGCGATGCGCTACTTAGAGCCTCACACTGGCAAACGTCGACTCATTACGGGCCTGACTCAATGCCGACATCGGCCCCGCCAGCGGCGACAGCACCAATGCCTGCGGAATCGGCATCATTGCCACCTGCTGCGCAGTATTGGAGCCCACGCGCTCGTCACGCGGCGGAATGCCGAAGTACTCGCGGTAGCACTTGGAGAAGTGCGGCGTGGAGACAAAGCCGCACACCGACGCCACTTCAATGATCGACATCGGCGTCTGCTTGAGCAGTTGCCGGGCACGAATCAGGCGCAGCTTCAGGTAGTAACGCGACGGCGAGCAGTGCAGGTACTTCTGGAACAGGCGCTCAAGCTGGCGACGCGACACCGCGACATACACAGCCAGCTCGTCCAGATCGATCGGCTCTTCCAGGTTGGCTTCCATCAGCGCGACGATTTCCTGCAGCTTCGGCTGGTTGGTGCCGAGCATATGCTTGAGCGGCACACGCTGGTGGTCCTGCTCGTTACGAATCCGCTCGTAGACGAACATCTCGGAAATCGCTGCCGACAGCTCGCGACCATGATCGCGGCTGATCAGGTGCAGCATCATGTCCAGCGGCGCGGTGCCACCGGAGCTGGTAAAACGGTTCCGGTCCAGGGTGAACAACCGGGTGCTCATGCTCACCCGTGGGAAGGCTTCCTGCATCGCCGCCAGGCATTCCCAGTGCACGCTGCAATCGAAGCCGTCGAGCAAGCCGGCGCAAGCCAGTGCCCAGCTGCCTGTGCATACCGCACCAAGACGGCGCGACTGGCGGGCCTGGCTTTGCAGCCAGGTCACGTGTTCGCGGGTCACAGTACGCTGAATGCCAATACCGCCGCAGACGATCACGGTGTCCATGGCCGGCGCCTTGTGCATGGCCGCATCCGGGGTGATCTGCAAGCCATCGCTGGCCCAGACCTGACCACCATCCACGCTCAAGGTACTCCAGCGATACAGCTCGCGGCCGGACAGCTGGTTGGCCATGCGCAGCGGTTCGACTGCAGAAGCCAGGGAGATAAGGGTGAAGTTATCCAACAGCAGGAAGCCGATGGATTGTGGTGTGCGGTTCTGGGTTGGGGTCCCGGAGTTGTACGACATCATCGCGGTATCTCCTCACACAATGCAGGTTGCGCCTCAGGCAGGCACGGGCTTTTTTGTCACGGCCCCGATTCGAATGCAGGGGCTTTGCCAATCACAACGCAATTGCCATGCCTGAAATTGAATGGGTATTCAATAAAACCCAAAAACGACGTCGCGCAGCGTCTACAGGGCCTTTGTTCCGGGACAGCGCTTTAAACGCAAACAAGCGTCCTAGCGCCGCTGCGTAAGAGACATGAGCAATTCGGTAGCACTTGTGGGAAGGATGCCCAGAAACGACATCAACGAGTGTCACCCCAGGCGCCAATGGCTGGGGTGACAGCTGTTTATAGAGGGAATATCGAACAGCGCGCTAAAAGGTGGCACAGGTGCCAGTCGCGGGCATAAACGGCGCAGGCCGAATCAACATTCGATGGCGTTGACCGCCAAACCACCGCGTGAGGTTTCCTTGTATTTGTCGTGCATGTCGGCGCCGGTGTCGCGCATGGTACGAATCACCCGGTCGAGCGAGATGAAGTGCTCACCGTCGCCACGCAGCGCCATCTGTGCGGCATTGATCGCCTTCACCGCGGCAATGGCATTGCGCTCAATGCAAGGCACCTGGACCAACCCGCCGACTGGATCGCAGGTGAGCCCCAGGTTATGTTCAAGGCCGATCTCGGCCGCATTTTCCAGTTGTCCCGGGGTCGCGCCGAGCACTTCGGCAAGACCCGCCGCCGCCATCGCACAGGCCGAACCGACCTCGCCCTGGCACCCCACCTCGGCACCGGAAATCGATGCATTTTTCTTGCACAAAATACCCACCGCCGCCGCCCCCAGAAAGAAATCCACCACGCAGGCTTCGCTGACTTCATCGCTAAAACGCATGTAGTAATGGAGCACCGCCGGGATGATTCCGGCCGCGCCATTGGTCGGTGCCGTGACCATGCGTCCACCCGCCGCGTTTTCCTCGTTGACCGCCAAGGCATAGAGGTTGACCCACTCCATGGCGCTCAAGGTCGAACCGATCACATTAGGCTTGTTCAGCTCTTGCAGGCTGCGGTGCAGCTTGGCCGCACGGCGTTTGACGTTGAGCCCGCCGGGGAGGATGCCTTCATACTTGAGGCCGTTTTCGACACACGCCTGCATGGCATGCCAGAGCTTGAGCAAGCCGGCGCGAATCTCCGCTTCGCTACGCCAGACCTTCTCGTTTTCCAGCATCAGTTGCGACACGCGCAGGTCGTTTTGCTTGCACAGTTCCAAGAGCTCCACGGCGCTGTTGAAATCGTAGGGGAGTACGGTGTTGTCAGCGTCCAGCACGCCACTTGCGGCCTGGGCCGCGTCTACCACAAAGCCGCCACCGACCGAGTAATAGGTATCGCGATGCAGTTCGCCCGCCGCGCCTTCAGCGACCAGGGTCATGGCATTGGGGTGGTAGGGCAGGTTTTCATCGAGCAGGAGCATGTCGCGCGCCCAGACAAATCCGACTTCGAGTCGCCCATCGAGCAGCAAGGTGTCTGTTTCACGCAGTGCAGCGATGCGTGGGCCGATTTGCGACGGGTCGATTGCGTCCGGCCATTCGCCCATCAGGCCCATGATCACCGCATTGTCGCTACCGTGACCGATACCGGTGGCCGACAGTGAGCCGTACAGGCGCACCTCGATGCGTCGCACCTGCTCCAGCTCACCGCGCTCGCGCAGCCCCTGGACGAACAAAGCCGCGGCTCGCATGGGCCCGACGGTATGAGAACTGGATGGGCCGACGCCGATCTTGAACAGGTCGAACACACTGATGGCCATGCCACATACCTCCTGATTGAGCAGCCACCCGTAACCCAAGCCAAGGGCGTTGCAACTGCTACGCTAAATAGGCGGCAATCCGCCGAATTCGCGCATCATCAGGCTTTTGACCGGACTTCTGACGTCTGCAACCGACGCGCTCTTGCCCAGCAACGCCGCCAGCTGTCACGACTGTTTCTGCGCCGTTTTTTTGCGGTGCACAGACGCCAAAACCGCGTTTACAGGGTAGGAAAAATCTGTAAACGACCTCATCGACACTGGATGCGACCCTGTCTGTACTGGATACGACGCTCCCTGTAGGCGTTTGATTTTCGCTGTTAGATGATCGGTATCGACTCGATTGCACGGCACCTGTCCCGCTATCGCCCGATAGTCAGGTCCGACCGAATGCAAACCATAAAGCACGGCGGTCCCATGGGACATCCGAGAAAAAACATCAGGAGTCCATCGCATGAAAGGTTCACCCTCGCTATTGCTCGCCGCACTACTGAGTGTGCCGCTGCTGGCCCAGGCCGCCGAGCCCGAGCAGTGTCATACCGTCAACTTCTCCGATGTCGGCTGGACTGATATCACCGTGACCACCGCGGTGACCAGCGTGGTCCTGCAATCGCTGGGCTACAAAACCAAGACCACCATGATTTCGGTGCCAGTGACCTACAAGTCGCTGGCCGACGGCAAGAACATGGACGTGTTCCTCGGCAACTGGATGCCGACCATGGAAAACGACATCAAGCAGTACCGTGATGCTGGTACGGTGGAAACCGTGCGCGCCAACCTGGAGAACGCCAAGTACACCCTGGCCGTGCCTCAGGCGCTGTATGACAAGGGCCTGAAGAGCTTCGCCGACATTCCCAAGTTCAAGAAGGAACTGGACGGCAAGATCTATGGCATCGAACCCGGTAACGACGGCAACCGCACCATCCAGAGCATGATCGACAAGAACGCCTTCGGTCTCAAGGACGCCGGTTTCAAGGTGGTCGAATCCAGCGAGGCGGGGATGCTCTCGCAAGTTGATCGCGCCGCCCGCCGCGGCACCGATGTGGTGTTCCTGGGCTGGGAACCGCACCCGATGAACACTCGCTTCAAAATGAAATATCTGGACGGCGGCGATGACTTCTTCGGCCCCGAATACGGCAAGGCCACCGTGCTCACCAATACCCGCAAGGGCTACGTGCAGGAATGCAGCAACGTCGGTCAGCTGCTGAAAAACCTGTCCTTCACCCTGGACATGGAAAGCACCCTGATGGGCAACGTCCTGGACGACAAGATGAAACCCGACGCAGCCGCCAAAGCCTGGCTGAAAAACAACCCTCAGGTACTCGATACCTGGCTGGCAGGGGTTACCACCGTTGACGGCAAACCGGGCCTGGAGGCGGCCAAGGCCAAACTGACGCAGTAAGCACTGCCTGCGGCGGGCTGGCCCCGCCGCAGGCTGTCTTCAATTTTTTGCAGGTGGACGCTCGCTATCATGCTGATCGATGAAAAACTCCCTCTGGGCCAGTACATCGCAGGCTTCGTTGAATGGTTGACGCAACACGGCGCCAACTACTTCGATGCTTTCGCTGCGGCACTGGAATACATGATTCACGGTGTAACCGGGGCACTGACCTGGTTCAATCCCTTCGTCCTGATCGGCCTGATTGCAGTGATCGCGCACCTGATCCAGCGCAAATGGGCGCTGACCACCTTCTGCGTGCTGTCATTTTTGCTGATCCTCAACCTCGGTTACTGGCAGGAGACCATGGAAACCCTGGCCCAGGTGCTGTTCGCCACCATGGTCTGCGTGGCCATCGGCGTGCCCCTGGGCATCCTCGCCGCGCACAAACCGATGTTCTACACCGCCATGCGCCCGGTCCTCGACCTGATGCAGACGGTACCTACCTTCGTGTACCTGATCCCGACCCTGACCCTGTTTGGCCTGGGCGTGGTCCCCGGGCTGATCTCAACAGTGGTGTTCGCCATCGCTGCACCGATCCGCCTGACTTACCTGGGTATCTGTGATGTGCCCCAGGAACTGCTCGACGCCGGCAAAGCTTTCGGCTGCTCACGCCGCCAACTGTTGTCGCGCATTGAACTGCCCCACGCCATGCCGAGCATCGCCGCCGGAGTCACCCAATGCATCATGCTGTCGCTGTCGATGGTGGTGATCGCCGCCCTGGTGGGCGCCGATGGTCTGGGCAAACCTGTAGTCAACGCACTGAACACCGCCGATATCGCCCTGGGCTTTGAAGCGGGTCTGGCGATCGTACTGCTGGCGATCATGCTCGACCGTATCTGCAAACAACCCGACGCACCGGTGAGGAGTGAAGCATGAGCATTATTCGCTTCGAAGATGTAGACGTTATCTTCTCCAGCCGACCGCGTGAGGCCCTCAGCCTGCTCGACCAAGGCCTTTCGCGGGAGCAGATCCTGAAAAAAACCGGGCTGGTAGTCGGCGTGGAAAAAGCCAACCTGGACATCAACAAGGGCGAGATATGTGTGCTGATGGGCCTGTCTGGCTCGGGCAAGTCGAGCCTGTTGCGCTGCATCAACGGCCTTAATACTGTCAGCCGCGGCAAGTTGTTCGTCGAGCACGAAGGCTCGCATATCGACATCGCCCATTGCACCCCGGCGGAACTGAAGATGATGCGCACCAAGCGTATCGCCATGGTGTTCCAGAAGTTCGCCCTGATGCCCTGGCTCACGGTGCGCGAGAACATCAGCTTCGGCCTGGAAATGCAGGGGCGTCCGGAGAAAGAGCGGCGCAAGCTGGTCGACGAGAAACTCGAACTGGTCGGCCTGACCCAATGGCGCAACAAGAAACCTGATGAACTCTCAGGCGGCATGCAGCAACGCGTCGGCCTGGCCCG
Source organism: Pseudomonas sp. (assembly GCF_050739775.1). Classification (GTDB taxonomy): domain Bacteria; phylum Pseudomonadota; class Gammaproteobacteria; order Pseudomonadales; family Pseudomonadaceae; genus Aquipseudomonas. The sequence continues at coordinate 154,005 of NZ_JBOICA010000003.1, read as the reverse complement.
CGCCCTGGCCATGGACGCCGATATCCTGCTGATGGACGAACCCTTCTCTGCCCTCGACCCGCTGATCCGTCAGGGCCTGCAGGACGAGTTGCTGGAGCTGCAACGCAAACTGAGCAAGACCATCGTGTTCGTCAGTCACGACCTGGACGAAGCACTGAAGCTGGGCAGCCGTATCGCCATCATGAAAGACGGCAAGATCATCCAGTACAGCAAGCCCGAAGAGATCGTTCTCAACCCGGCCGACGAGTACGTGCGCACCTTCGTCGCCCACACCAACCCGCTCAACGTACTGTGTGGCCGCAGCCTGATGCGCACCCTGGACAAGTGCAAGCGCATCAACGGTTCGGTGTGCATCGATCCGGGCGGCGATTCCTGGCTGGACCTGGCCGAAGGCAACACCATCAAAGGCGCACGCCAGGGCGCCAATGGCATGGACCTGCAGAACTGGGCACCGGGCGAGGCGGTAGAAGGACTGGGCCGCAAACCGACCTTGGTCAGTGCCGGCATCGGAATGCGTGAAGCGCTGCAGATCCGCTATCAGACCGGCAACAAGCTGGTGCTGCAGGAAGGTAATACGGTGGTGGGGATTCTCGGCGACAGCGAGCTGTACCACGCGCTGCTGGGCAAGAATCTGGGGTGAAGCTGTGGGAGCTGGCCTTGCCAGCTCCCACAATGTTTCAGCGAACGACGATACCTTGTTTGGCCATGAACGCCTTGGCTTCCGGCACCGTGTACTCACCGAAGTGGAAGATGCTCGCCGCCAGCACTGCGCTGGCATGGCCTTCAAGAATACCGTCGGCCAGGTGCTGCAGGTTGCCCACACCACCCGAGGCAATCACCGGAATGCCCAGGGCATCGCTGATCGCCCGGGTCACGCCCAGGTCAAAGCCGTTCTTCATGCCGTCCTGATCCATGCTGGTCAGCAGGATCTCACCGGCACCCAGGCCTTCCATCTTCTTCGCCCACTCCACCGCGTCCAGGCCAGTCGGCTTGCGACCGCCATGGGTGAAGATCTCCCAGCGCGGGGTTTCACCCGGTCCGGAAACCTTCTTGGCGTCGATGGCAACCACGATGCACTGGGAACCGAAGTGCGCGGCGGCTTCGCCAACGAACTCAGGATTGAACACCGCGGCAGTGTTAATCGAGACCTTGTCGGCACCGGCATTGAGCAGGTTGCGGATGTCCTGCACGGTACGCACGCCGCCGCCCACGGTCAGCGGGATAAACACCTGGCTGGCCATGCGCTCGACGGTATGCAGGGTGGTATCGCGACCATCGACGCTGGCGGTGATGTCGAGGAAGGTGATTTCATCAGCGCCCTGTTCATCGTAGCGCCGGGCGATTTCGACCGGGTCACCGGCATCGCGGATATTCTCGAACTTGACGCCCTTGACCACCCGGCCGTTATCCACGTCCAGGCAAGGGATGATGCGCTTGGCCAGTGCCATGTCGGAGTCCTCAGCCTTTATAGCTGTCGCAGAAGGCTTGCGCCTCGGCGACATCCAGGGTGCCTTCGTAGATGGCGCGGCCGGTGATCGCACCAATGATGCCTGGGGCCTTGGCGTCGAGCAGGGCCTTGATGTCACCCAGGTTGTGGATACCACCAGAGGCAATCACCGGGATTCTGGTAGCCGCGGCCAGGGCGGCAGTGAACGGCACGTTGCAGCCTTGCATCATGCCGTCTTTGGCGATGTCGGTGTAGACGATGGCCGAGACGCCGTCGGCTTCGAAACGCCTGGCCAGGTCAATGACCTGCACCGAGCTGACTTCAGCCCAGCCGTCGGTGGCAACGAAGCCGTCTTTGGCGTCCAGGCCGACAATGACTTTGCCAGGGAACGCGCGGCACGCCTCAGCAACGAACTCCGGCTCCTTGACCGCCTTGGTACCGATGATCACGTAGCTGACGCCGGCTTTGACGTAGTGCTCGATGGTTTCCAGCGAACGGATGCCGCCGCCGATCTGGATCGGCAGGTGCGGGTAGCGCTTGGCGATGGCGGTAACCACTTCACCGTTGACCGGCTGGCCTTCGAAGGCGCCGTTGAGGTCAACCAGATGCAGACGACGGCAGCCGCCTTCGACCCACTTGGCGGCCATGCTCACCGGGTCGTCGGAAAATACCGTGGAATCTTCCATGCGGCCCTGGCGCAGACGTACGCAGGCACCGTCTTTAAGATCGATAGCGGGAATAATCAGCATCTGGAAAACCTGTTCAATTCGATAAACAGCGATGCTCGGGAAGTCAGTTCTTCTCGAGCGCCCACAAGTCGCTTTCGATGCTCTCGAACCTCTCTTTGAGGTGCGTCTGCACATCGAAAATCGCCCTGTTGTAGTAATGCGGGGCAATCTCTTTGGTGAACAGATCCAGAACCTCGGCCACCTCGAACGACCCCAATTGCAGCTCGAAACGGTCTTCGAGGAAGCGCTTGAGTACATCCAGCGCCTCGCGTTCCTGTTCCGCTGCGAGGGTAAGGATCGGTACCTTGGTCCTGGACTTGCTCATTACCAGCGTCCGTCCCAGGCCGCGAAGTTCTGCAGCAGCTGCAGGCCATGGGTATGGCTCTTCTCCGGGTGGAACTGCACGGCAAAGCGCGAGCCTTCGGCCAGCGCGGCGGCGAAATCGACACCATAGTGACCGCGACCCACTACCTGCAAGACCTTGGCCGCAGCGATGTAGTAGCTGTGGACGAAATAGAAACGCGCCAGGTCAGGGATGTTGTGCCACAGCGGATGCTCGATGGACTGGGTGACTTCGTTCCAGCCCATGTGCGGCACCTTCAGGTGCTCGCCGTCTTCGTGCAGGTCTTTGCCGAAGAACTTCACCTGACCTGGGAACATGCCGATGCAGTCGACACCGTCGTTCTCTTCACTGTGATCGAGCAGCGCCTGCATGCCGACGCAAATACCGAGGAACGGACGGTCCTGGCTGACTTCGCGCACCAGGCTGTCGAAGCCCAGGCGGCGAATCTCGGCCATGCAGTCGCGAATCGCGCCGACACCCGGGAACACCACGCGGTCAGCCTCGCGGATTACCGCGGCGTCGCTGGTGATCAGCACCTTGCCGGCGCCGACGTGCTCCAGGGCCTTGGCCACCGAGTGCAGGTTGCCCATGCCATAGTCGATAACGGCAACTGTCTGCATTACAGGCAACCCTTGGTCGATGGCATCTGCCCGGCCATGCGCTCATCCAGTTCGATGGCCATGCGCAGGGCGCGGCCGAAAGCCTTGAACACCGTCTCGATCTGGTGGTGGGTGTTGTGCCCACGCAGGTTGTCGATGTGCAGGGTGACGTTGGCGTGGTTGACGAAGCCCTGGAAGAACTCCTGGAACAGGTCGACATCGAAGCCGCCCACCGAGGCGCGGGTGTAGGGCACGTGCATCTGCAGGCCGGGACGGCCGGAGAAGTCAATGACCACACGCGACAAGGCTTCGTCCAGCGGCACATAGGCGTGGCCATAACGACGGATGCCCTTCTTGTCGCCGATGGCCTGGTTGAAGGCCTGGCCGAGGGTGATACCGACGTCTTCGACGGTATGGTGATCGTCGATATGCAGGTCGCCCTTGCACTCGATGTCGAGATCGATCAGCCCATGTCGGGCGATTTGGTCGAGCATGTGTTCAAGGAAAGGCACACCGATATCAAATCGGGCCTTGCCGCTGCCATCCAGGTTGATCGAGGCCTTGATCTGGGTTTCCAGAGTATTGCGCTCGACGGAAGCCTTACGTTCGACCATCACCAGCTCCGCAAAATCATTGGGCGAAAAAGGTGATCATTATAGGCCTAGAAGCGCCTGGCATGAAACGAAGATGACATATGGCAGGGGATTTACCTGCCACATGAAGATTCTCCGCTATCTCTGTGGGACAACTGCCTTGGATACAAGCAACTGTCTTAACCGGTGGGAGCGGGCTTGCCCCGCGATTGCAAGCTGTCAGCCACATCGCATCGCGGGGCAAGCCCGCCATAGAGTGCCTAGCAACCGACCACCACCACAGCGCTATACTCTGCGGCTAAATTTTAGAATCGGACTACAAGGACTCGCCCATGAAAGCGTTCGGCAAAATCCTGGGGCTAGGGCTTCTCGGGCTGTTGCTGGTCATTGTGGCTCTAGGCTTTGCCCTGACCCACCTCTTCGATCCCAACGACTACAAAGACGAGATTCGCCAGCTGGCACGCGACAAGGCCCACGTCGAGCTGACCCTCAATGGCGAGATTGGCTGGAGCCTGTTTCCCTGGCTGGGGCTGGAACTGCATGAAGCCAGCATCGCTACCCTGAACAATCCGAAAGTGCCCTTTGCCGACCTGCAAATGCTTGGCCTGTCAGTGCGCGTCCTGCCTCTGCTGCGCCGTGAAGTGCAGATGAGCGACGTGCGCGTCGAAGGCCTGAACCTGATTCTGAGCCGCGACGAAAACGGCCACGGCAACTGGGAAGACATCGGCAAGCCGTTGCCAGCCGCCGCAGCGACCCCAGCCGACGGCGCAGCCCCTGCACCTGCCGGCGACACCACGGCCAAGACCGACAGCAAGAACGACGCCAGCGAGCGTCCGGTCAAGCTGGATATCGACAGCCTGACCGTGAACAACGCCCGGGTTCAGTACAGCGATGCGCGCAGCGGCCAGACCTTTGGCGCCGAAAGCATCCAGTTGAGCACAGGTGCTGTACACGAAGGGGTGAACATCCCACTGAAAATGACCGCCTTTATCAGCACCGGGCAACCGGTACTCAAAGCGCGCACTGAACTCAATGGCGAACTGCGCTTCGACCGCCGCCTCAAGCGCTACCAGTTCGAAGACATGAAACTCAGCGGCGAAGCCTCTGGCGAGCCTCTGCAGGGCAAAACCCTGACCTTCGCCGCCCAGGGCCAGTTGCTGGTCGACATGGCAGCCAATGTCGCCGAATGGAACGGCCTGAAGCTCTCGGCCAACCAATTGCGCGCCCTTGGCGAGCTTAACCTGCGCGACCTGGACAAGACCCCACAGCTGACCGGCGGCCTGTCCATCGCACAGATCAACCTGCGCACCTTCCTCGACAGCATCGGCCACCCGCTGCCTGCCGCAGCTGACACCACCACGCTGAACAGGTTCGAGATGGTCAGCCGCCTGCAAGGCAGCTCCAACAGCCTGGCTCTGGAAGACCTGGCGATAAAACTCGACGGCAGCACCTTCAGCGGTCGCCTGGCGGTCGAAGACTTCGCCAAACAAGCCCTGCGCATTCAGCTCAAAGCTGACACGTTCGACGCCGACCGCTATATGCCGGCCAAGAGCGAAGCGGCGGCCAGCACCACTGCGGCGCGCCAGGCCGAGGTCAAGAGCAAGGAACAGAGCGCCTTGGCCAGCGCCGGCAACACGCCGCTGCCCGACGCCCCAACCCAGGTAGCCTGGAGCAACGACAAGCTGTTGCCGGTCGATCGCCTGCGCCAGCTCGACCTGCAGGCTGACCTGAGCTTCGGCCTGCTGACGCTGGAGAAGCTGCCGATCGCGAACGCCCACCTCAAGACCCAGGGCCAAGGTGGCCTGATCACCCTGGAAACCCTGCGCGGCGGTCTCTACAACGGCGACTTCGAAACCAAAGGCACCCTGGATGTTCGTCCGGCAGTGCCGCAGATCGGCCTTAACACCAAGGTCAATCGGGTACCGGTCGAACACTTCATCAAGAGCCAGACCGAAGCGCCACCGGTCAAGGGCCTGTTGACCCTGAACAGCGACCTGACTGCCACCGGTAACAGCCAGAAAGCGCTGGTCGATACCCTCAACGGTAACGCCAGCTTTGTCATCAACGACGGCATCCTGGTCAACGCCAACCTTGAGCAACAGCTCTGCCAAGCCATTGCCACCCTCAACCGCAAAGCCCTGAGCGGCGAACCCCGAGGCAAGGACACCCCTTTCCAGGAGCTCAAAGGCAGCCTGGTGCTGCGTAATGGCGTGGCCAGCAACCCCGATCTCAAGGCGCGTATTCCCGGCCTGACGGTCAATGGTCATGGCGATCTCGACCTGCGCGTACTGGGTATGGACTATCGGATAGATGTGGTCGTCGAAGGCGACAAACGCGACATGCCGGATCCGGCCTGCCAGGTCGGCGAGCGCTACGTCGGCCTCGAACTGCCACTGCGCTGCCGTGGTCCGCTTGAGCTTGGCGCCAAGGCTTGCCGCCTGGACAAAGACGGCCTGGGCAAGGTCGCAGCCAAGCTGGCGGGTGACAAGGTCAGCGAAAAACTCAGTGACAAGATCGACGAGAAGTTCGGTGACAAGGTCAGTCCGGAACTCAAGGATGCACTCAAGGGGTTGTTCAAGCGATGAGCCCCGAGCAGTTTTCCAGCGCCGTGCTGGAGTGGTACGACCGTAACGGCCGCCATGACCTGCCCTGGCAACAGGGCATTACGCCTTATCGGGTGTGGGTTTCGGAGATCATGCTGCAGCAGACCCAGGTCAGCACCGTGCTCAACTATTTCAGCCGCTTTATGGAGGCCCTGCCGACGGTGCAGGCCCTGGCCGAAGCGCCTGAAGACGAAGTGCTGCACCTGTGGACGGGCCTGGGTTACTACACCCGGGCGCGCAACCTGCAAAAGACCGCGAAAATCGTCGTCGAGCAGTACGGCGGCGAATTCCCGCGGGATGTCGAGAAGCTGACCGAGCTGCCCGGCATCGGCCTGTCCACCGCCGGGGCCATTGCCAGTATCAGCATGGGCCTGCGCGCGCCAATCCTCGACGGCAACGTCAAGCGCGTGCTGGCCCGCTACACCGCACAGGAAGGCTATCCGGGCGAGCCGAAGGTGGCCAAGGCGCTGTGGGCCAATGCCGAGCGCTATACCCCGCACAGCCGGGTCAACCATTACACCCAGGCAATGATGGACCTCGGCGCGACCCTGTGTACCCGCAGCAAGCCCAGTTGCCTGCTGTGCCCGCTCAAGCTTGGCTGCGAAGCGCACATGCTCGGCCAAGAGATTCGCTACCCGGTGCCCAAGCCGCGCAAGGAGCTGCCACAGCGCCGCACACTGATGCCGCTGCTGGCAAACCGCGAAGGTGCCATCCTGCTTTATCGCCGCCCTTCCACGGGGCTCTGGGGTGGCTTGTGGAGCCTGCCGGAGCTGGACAACCTGGAGCAGCTCGACGACCTGGCCGACCAGCACGGCCTGAACCTCGCCGGTAGCCAGGCGCTGGACGGCCTGACGCACACCTTCAGCCATTTCCAGCTGGCCATCGAACCATGGTTGGTCCGGGTCGATGACACCCGGACTCACGTGGCCGAGGCCGACTGGCTCTGGTATAACCTCGCCACCCCGCCGCGCCTGGGCCTTGCCGCCCCGGTCAAAAAACTGCTGAAACGCGCGGCCGACGTTTTGATTGCAGGAGAGTCGCGATGACCCGCACCGTAATGTGCCGCAAATACAAAGAACAACTGCCAGGCCTGGAGCGTCCACCCTATCCGGGCGCCAAGGGCCAGGACATTTTCGAGCACATCTCACAGCAAGCCTGGGCCGACTGGCAGAAGGAACAGACCATGCTGATCAACGAGAAGCGCCTGAACATGATGAACGCCGAGGACCGCAAATTCCTCCAGGGCGAGATGGACAAGTTCTTCTCCGGCCAGGATTTCGAAAAGGCCGAAGGCTACGTTCCACCGGCCGAATAACCCCCGGAAATCGTAAGCGACGGAATTAATTTAAGAAATTTTCAAAAAGTCGTTGACGCAAATCCGAAAAAGCCTTTTAATGCGCCCCGTTGCCCAGATAGCTCAGTCGGTAGAGCAGGGGATTGAAAATCCCCGTGTCGGCGGTTCGATTCCGTCTCTGGGCACCACTAATACCGAAAAGCCCCAAGCGAAGTGATTCCTTGGGGCTTTTTTCATGCCTGCGTTTTCTCACCACACCCAAGCTTCGACCTCGCACACGGGAATGGCACGCGCAAGCCAAAGCCAGGGATGAGATCGATCGTCGCTGCCGTCGTGCCGCAGGGGTACGGCTTGAATACAGCTGACCGGCTAAATTTTTGCGCTTCCTGCCTCTTCTGTGCGCTTGACCAGAGCGCACACCAACTCGCGCGCCGCTTCAAACAGCGACGCCTGCACCCCGCCAACCTGAGACGCAACGATCAGCCCCTCGCCAATCAGGAATAACTGCCCGGCCACCGCCGACTGTCGACACCCCGCCTCCTTGCAAGCCCGCTCCAGCACCGTCAATACCTTCTGCTTGTGTAGCCTGGCCAGCACATGGGGTGGTTCGCTCGCGTCGGCATACTCAGCTGAAGCATTGATGAAAGCACAACCGTGAAAGTCTTCAGAGCGTGCCCAAGCTTCGATGAAGTTGATATAGGCAAGTGGCCGTGCTTTTGCCGCAGCGGCCACCAGCGCGCCTTCCAGGCGTGTCATGAAATCCAGGTCACGGCGCTCAAGCGCCGCCTCGATCAGCAGCTCCTTGCTGGGGAAATGTCGGTACAGCGTTTTTTTGGTTACCCCGGCCTCCTGGCTCAATTGCTCGACCCCGGTGCCGTGGTAGCCCTGGCGATAGAACAGTCGCAGGGCCGACTCGGCAATTTTCTCGGACGTACTCATGACACACCTTCGAACTGGACAGATGCACTCAGTGTATACCGATCGGTTGACTCACAGGTAAACCGATCGGTATCCTCGACGCAAATTGCCCTCGCGGAGACTGTACCCATGCTCTTCAAGTCCAAGGCGCCAGCCGCCCCCTCCCTGCATTTCAGCCTGCTGTCCCTGATTGGCGCGGCTCTGGCGATCGGCGCCACCGGCTGGCTCAGCCAGGTGTCCGGCGCGCCGTGGTTGATGGCGTCGTTTGGCGCGAGCTGCGTCCTGGCCTTCGGCATGCCTGATTCGCCGCTGGCGCAGCCGCGCAACATCATTGGTGGGCACGTGATTGCCACTTTGGTAGGCCTGGCGGTGCTGCATACCCTGGGCGACAGCTGGTGGAGCACAGCACTGGCAGTCGGCCTTGCCCTGGCAGCCATGCAGCAGACCCGCACCCTGCACGCGCCTGCCGGGGCCAACCCTTTGGTGGTGATCGCCAGCCATGCACCACTGAGCTTCGTGGTTGCGCCAGTGCTGGCCGGCTCGCTGGTGATCGTCGCCGTGGCCTGGTGCCTGAACAATGCGCGCCAGGCCAACAGCTACCCGAAATACTGGTACTGATTGCGCTATGCCAAGGGCTGTTGACCACCGTCAATATGCCCTTGGTGCGCAGCTGTAAGATGCCTTGAGGACATTCGAAAGTACCAACAGGCCTATATAATGAGCGAAGAATCCACTGCCCTGCCTCTGCCCTCGCCGACTTCGGACACACCGGCCAGCACCAGCCAGACCCCGCCACGCAAACCCGCCAGCACACGTCCACGGCGGCCACGCACTGCGCGCAAGCCAACCACGGTTACCGCTGACGGCGAAATCAGCGCCATCAGCCAGCAACCGGCCGCACTGAAAGTTGCCTCTGCTCCACGCGGATCAAACGAGGACAGCACCGCAGCGAAACTGCCGGCCAGCTATCCCTACCGGACCCGCATGCGCCGCGCGGAGTACGAAAAGGCCAAGCACGAACTGCAGATCGAGCTGCTCAAGGTGCAGAGCTGGGCCAAGGAAACCGGCCAGCGCATCGTCGTGCTGTTCGAAGGCCGTGATGCCGCAGGCAAAGGCGGCACCATCAAACGCTTCATGGAACACCTGAACCCGCGTGGCGCACGGATCGTCGCCCTGGAGAAACCCTCCGAACAGGAAAAGGGCCAGTGGTACTTCCAGCGCTACATCCAGCACCTGCCCACCGCCGGTGAAATGGTCTTCTTCGACCGCTCCTGGTACAACCGCGCCGGTGTCGAACGGGTCATGGACTTCTGCTCGCCCCTGCAGTACCTGGAGTTCATGCGCCAGGCACCCGACCTGGAACGCATGCTCTGCAACAGCGGCATCCTACTGTTCAAATACTGGTTCTCGGTCAACCGCGAAGAACAACTGCGCCGCTTCATCTCACGCCGCGACGACCCGCTCAAACACTGGAAACTGTCGCCCATCGACATCAAGTCGCTGGACAAGTGGGATGAATACACCGCTGCCAAGGAGGCGATGTTCTTCCATACCGACACCGCTGATGCGCCCTGGACGGTAATCAAGTCCGACGACAAGAAGCGCGCACGGATCAACTGCATCCGCCACTTCCTGCATTCACTGGACTATCCGGGCAAGGATCTGCGCGTGGCCCACCTGCCTGATCCGCTGCTGGTTGAGCGTGCTGCGCGGGTGCTCGTCGAGGAAGACCGTGGCGAGCTGGCACAGCCCGCCTGAGCGAGGCCGTCGGATACACTTGGGTTTCTTTGCCAACTAAGCTTCAATACGCAAAATTTTTCGACTCAGGGTTCACCGATGGCCTCCAACAGCAAACAGCAGAAACGCGCCAAGCGCGCCGCCACCAAGGCTCGCGAGAACCGCATGGTGCGTAGCGGCCAGGCGGTCAAGGGTTCCGGCGAAAGCTCCAGCGCCAGCGTCGAGCAGGTCTTCAACAAGGCCATGAACTCGGGCAGCTACACCGCCCTGTTCGACAAAATGAAACAAGCCGAGGAAGGCGGCCTGGTGGCGCTGATCTCGGTGTTCCTGGTCGACCCGCTGCTGGCGTTGGTGCTCAAAGGCCACAAGGAAGAGCACGCGACCGACTACATCGTCATGGTCTTCACTGCCTACCGCCAATGGCTGGACGGTGCCGACGAAGCCACCACCATGGCCTGGCTGGAGAGCGACGAGTTCCAGGAAGCCTATATCTCGGCCTCGGAAGCAGTGGCCAAGCAGCAACAGAAGATGTTCGGCTGATAAATCCAGCAGACACAAAAAAGGCCGCGATCCTCACAGATCGCGGCCTTTTCATTTCATCGGCACTGAATCAGTTGTTCAGCACCACACGCCCAGCCGCCTCGGCTTTGCGCTTACGCGCCACCAGCAGGCCCGCCGCTACCACAGCAATCGACAGCAAGCCGGTCGCAATGATCTCGATACGGTGATCCGGACGAATCAGCATCACGGTGAGGATGCCCACAATGAAGGCTATGGTCACCCAGGTCAGGCCCGGGAACAGCCACATCTTGAAGGCGATCTTCTCGCCACGCGCCATGCGCTGACGACGCATGCGCAACTGCGATATGGCAATCACCAGATACACCAGCAAGGCAATGGCGCCGGAACTCGCCAGCAGGAACTCGAACACCGCGGCAGGGGCCACGTAGTTGGCAATCACCGTCAGGAACGCCGCTGCCGTCGACAGCACTACCGCGCAGTACGGGGTACCGCTGGAGGTGGTGCGTTGGGCCATGGCAGGAGCGTCACCACGCTTGCTCAGGGAGAAGAGCATGCGCGAGGAGGTGTACAGCGCCGAATTCAGGCAACTGGTCACCGCAATCAACACAACGATGTCGACGATCAGCTTGGCATTGGGGATGCCCATCAGGTTCAGCACCGTCTGGTACGAACCGACTTCCGCCAGCTCACTGCTGTTCCACGGTACCAGCGCCACCACTAGGAAAATCGACACGAGGTAGAACAGGAAGATCCGCCAGATCACCGAGTTGGTGGCCTTGGAGATCTGCTTGCCCGGATCCTTGGATTCGGCTGCCGCAATGGTGACGATTTCGGTACCCATGAACGAGAACATGGTGGTCAGCATGGCTGCCAGCACCGCGCCCAGACCGTTGGGCATGAAGCCCTGGGTGTCGAACAGGTGGCTGACACCGCTGACCTGGCTGTTGGGCAGGAAACCGAACACGGCCGCCAGGCCAAGAACAATGAAGCCGATGATGGCGATAACCTTGAGCAGAGCGAACCAGAACTCGAACTCGCCGTAGTTCTTCACACTGAACAGGTTGGTTGCGGTCAGCAACAGGGTAATGACCAGGCTAAACACCCAGATGCCGACATCAGGGAACCAGGCATGCAGGATGGCCGCTGCGGCGTTGGCCTCCAGCGGAATCACCAGCACCCAGAACCACCAGTACAGCCAGCCGATGGTAAAACCGGCCCAGTGGCCGATGGCCTTGTCGGCATAAGTAGAAAAGGAGCCCGTATCCGGCGAAGCGACCGCCATCTCCCCGAGCATGCGCATCACCAGCACCACCAGGGTACCGGCGGCGGCATAAGCCAGCAAAACGGCCGGACCGGCTGCGGCGATGGCATGCCCGGAACCTACGAACAGGCCGGCACCGATGACACCAGCAATGGACAGCATGGTGACATGCCGTTGTTTGAGCCCCTGAGCGAGGTCATTGGAATTGTGCGTACCGCTCATAAAACTCCTTTGCAAGGAGTGGCTTTCTAAATCCTGCTTCGTCAGGCGCACCCTTCAAAAAAGAGTGCTACATCCTGTAGTCGGTGAGCAAGGCAATAAACGCGCCAGCGACATGACCGTTCGTGCGGAATTTCTCACAGCCCCGTGCAACAAGGCTTACAGGCCTTTCTGCCAGAAACTGACCGAAAAACCATCAAAAACAGGCGGAAAAGCAAAATTACTGAAATACCCACTTACAAATGCCCAGGCGCACCATAACCCGCCTGCGGCAACACCTTTTGCACAACCTCCGGGCAAAAAGGCGCAACCGCCAGGCGCAACCAGTCGCCGTGCTCAAGCACCAAAGCTGTGCACAAGGTCAGAAACGACTTCCCAGCACTGGCCAAAACTGGCACCATCGCGCCTTTTTTCATCAAGGCTCCGGCCCTGGAAACGAGGGCAAGTGGTCATCCGCGCGACAGTCCGCTGCAGCGATGCGACACTCGCCCTCTTGGCAACCGCTTGCCCCTCCCGACCTTGTTGGCTGTCATTCGGCCGCTATGCTAGCTTGGCGCTCGCCAAGAAGGCCGCCAACAGCAGGAGCGCACCAGAACACATGAGGACCGCACATGGCTGAGGCCACGCCCGCGCTGGAAATCCGCAACCTGCACAAACGCTACGGCGACCAGGAGATCCTCAAGGGCATCTCGCTGACCGCTCGCGATGGCGACGTGATCTCGATCCTGGGATCGTCCGGCTCCGGCAAGTCCACTCTGCTGCGCTGCATCAACCTGCTGGAAAACCCGCACCAGGGCCAGATCCTGGTGGCCGGCGAAGAACTCCGGCTCAAGGCCGCGAAGAACGGTGAACTGGTCGCTGCCGACAACAAACAGATCAATCGCCTGCGCAGCGAGATCGGTTTCGTATTCCAGAACTTCAACCTATGGCCGCACATGAGCATCCTCGACAACATCATCGAGGCGCCACGGCGCGTGCTTGGCCAGAGCAAGGCCGAAGCCATCGAGCATGCCGAAGCACTGCTCAACAAGGTGGGTATCCACAACAAGCGCCACAGCTACCCGGCCGAATTGTCCGGTGGTCAGCAGCAGCGCGCAGCCATTGCCCGCACCCTGGCGATGAAACCCAAGGTCATTCTGTTCGACGAACCGACCTCGGCGCTGGATCCGGAAATGGTCCAGGAAGTGCTTAACGTTATCCGCGCCCTCGCCGAAGAAGGCCGTACCATGCTACTGGTTACGCACGAAATGGGCTTCGCCCGCCAGGTGTCCAGCGAAGTTGTCTTCCTGCACCAAGGGCTGGTCGAAGAGCAGGGAACGCCGCAGCAGGTTTTTGAGAACCCGAACTCGGCGCGTTGTAAACAATTCATGTCCAGCAACCGCTAACGGAGCAACACGCATGCAGACCTATAAGAAATTCCTCCTGGCCGCTGCCGCCACGCTGGTGTTCTCGGCCAATGCAATGGCTGCCGAGAAACTGAAGATGGGCATCGAGGCGGCCTATCCGCCGTTCAACAGCAAGGACGCCAGCGGCCAGGTAGTCGGCTTCGACAAGGACATCGGCGACGCGCTGTGCGCCAAGATGAAGGTCGAGTGCGAAGTGGTCACCTCCGACTGGGACGGCATCATCCCGTCGCTGCTGGCGAAGAAGTACGACTTTATCGTCTCGTCGCTGTCGATCACCGACGAGCGCAAGCAAGCCGTCGACTTCACCGACCGCTACTACTCCAACAAGCTACAGTTCATTGCACCAAAGAACAGCGACTTCAAGATCGACAAGACCGACATGGACTCGCTGAAGGCCTCGCTCAAAGGCAAGACCATCGGCACCCAGCGCGCCACCCTGTCCGGCACCTGGCTGGAAGACAACTTCAGCGACGACGTCAAGGCAATCAAGCTCTACGACACCCAGGAAAACGCCTACCTGGACCTGACCTCCGGTCGCGTCGATGCCCTGCTGGCTGACAAGTTCGTCAACTACGACTGGCTGAAATCCGACGCGGGCAAGAACTACGAGTTCAAGGGCGAGCCTGTGGTCGAGAGCGACGAGATCGGTATCGCGGTCCGCAAAAACGACCCACTGCGCGAGAAGCTCAACGCAGCCCTGAAAGAAATCGTTGCTGACGGCACCTACAAGAAGATCAACGACAAGTACTTCCCGTTCAGCATCTATTGATTCGCCCCGACCGGCACCGCCTTGACCGGCGGTGCCCGTCCCTTGAACACACCTGCCCATGAATATTGATCTATACGGATTCGGTCCGGCCCTGGCGGCCGGGACGCTGATGACCGTCAAACTGGCGTTGTCAGCCCTCTGCGTGGGGCTGGTGCTGGGGCTGCTCGGCGCCCTGGCCAAGACTTCGCCGTTCAAACCCCTGCAATGGATTGGTGGCACCTACTCGACGCTGGTTCGCGGCGTGCCGGAATTGCTCTGGGTACTGTTTATCTATTTCAGCTTCGCCACGCTGATGGACAAGCCCTTCGTTGCCGGCGTCATCGCCCTGGGCCTGTGCTTCGGCGCCTATGCCACGGAAGTCTTCCGTGGCGCGATCCTGGCCATCCCGAAAGGCCATCGTGAAGCCGGCCTGGCCCTCGGACTGTCCAAGAGCCGGATTTTCACCAGGTTGATCCTGCCGCAGATGTGGCGCATGGCCCTTCCGGGCCTGGGCAACCTGTTCATGATCCTGATGAAAGACACCGCCCTGGTGTCGGTGATCGGCCTGGAAGAAATCATGCGTCAGGCGCAGAACGGCGTAACCAACACCAAGTTGCCGTTCACCTTCTACATGGCCGCAGCCTTCATCTACCTGGGGCTGACCATCATCGCCATGATCGTCATGCACTTTCTGGAAAAACGCGCCGCTCGCGGCTTCGCGAGGGCCAACCAATGAACTGGGAAGTCATCATCAAGTGGCTGCCAAAGCTGATCCAGGGCGCCACGCTGACCCTGGAACTGCTGGCCATTGCCGTCATCGTCGGCCTGATCCTGGCGATTCCGCTGGGTATCGCCCGCTCGTCGCGGCACTGGTATGTGCGCGCCCTGCCGTTTGGCTATATTTTCTTCTTCCGTGGCACGCCGCTGCTGGTCCAGCTATTCCTGGTGTACTACGGCCTGGCGCAGTTCGACGCAGTGAAAACCAGCGCCTTGTGGCCTTACCTGCGTGATCCCTTCTGGTGCACGGTGCTGACCATGACCCTGCACACGGCCGCCTACATCGCCGAGATCCTGCGCGGCGCCCTGCAAGCCATCCCACGCGGCGAAATCGAAGCGGCGCGTGCTCTGGGCATGTCCCGGACCAAGGCGATGATCTTCATCATGCTGCCACGTGCGGCCCGCATCGGGCTGCCGGCGTACAGCAACGAAGTGATCCTGATGCTCAAGGCCAGTGCCCTGGCCAGCACCGTGACCCTGCTGGACATCATCGGCATGGCGCGGACCATCATCGCCCGCACCTACATGCCGATAGAGATCTTCTTCGCCGCCGGGGTGCTGTACCTAGTGATCTCCTTCGTGCTGGTGCAAGCGTTCAAGCAACTCGAACGCTGGCTGCGCGTCGACGCCTGCCAGGGTCGCTGAACCTGTATAACGGGGCTAATCACAGCCCCGTTTTCGTACCTGCCTATGACCACTCCTCGCCCACTAAAAGATGACCAGTTGCTTAACCGCTTCCAGGCCCTGGACGGCTTTCTGCGCGAGCATCAACCGCTATGGCGACCACGCCCCTTCACCCAACGGCGCTTGCCCTGGGAAGCCAGGCACCCGGACTTGGCCAGCTGGTTGCGGCAACGTTCGTTGAGTGAGGCGGAGGCAGCACACAACCATCCCGAACAACTGGACGCACCCGCGCCTTTTCCACAGCTGGCAAGCTTGGCCAGTCAGCTGTCAGAGGTTGGCGAGTTATCCACAATCGCCCTGCCCGCGGCGAGCCAGCGCCTGAATGTAGATGTGCCGGGGCGCAAGTGGCAGCAGATCGAGGCGTTTGCCAGCCACCTGGGTTTTACCCACCAACCGCAACACTGGCTCGACTGGTGCTCGGGCAAAGGCCACCTTGGGCGTCGCCTGCTGCAAACCGACAGGCAAAAGCTGACGTGCCTGGAATACGATGCGGCACTGGTCGAAGCAGGGCAAAAACTCAGTCAGCATCATGGCCTGGTCAGCCAGCACCTGTTGCAGGACGTACTGAGCGCAGATGCCGACCGTTACCTGGGCAGCGAACATACGGCAGTGGCCCTGCATGCCTGCGGCGACCTGCATGTGCGCCTGATGCAACTGGCCAGTCGTCAGGGCTGCCGCCAGCTGGCCATTGCGCCCTGCTGTTATAACCGCATCCAGGCAGCGCAGTATCAGCCACTGTCCGCCGCCGCCATTGCCTCAGGCCTGCAGTTGTCCATTGATGATCTGGGTCTGCCACTGAGCGAAACCGTCACCGCCGGGGCACGGGTACGTCGTCAGCGTGACGAATCGATGGCCAGACGGCTGGGATTCGATCTGCTGCAACGTCAGCTGCGGGGCAAAGATGAATACTTGCCGACACCGTCATTGCCGGTCAGTTGGCTGCACAAACCCTTTGCCGACTACTGTCGGCAGCTGGCTGCACTCAAAGACCTGCAGATCGACTACGCCCCAGACTGGGAAGCGTTGCAGGCCGAGGGCTGGCAGCGCCTGGCCCAGGTACGCAACCTGGAACTGCTACGCAATCTGTTCCGTCGCCCGCTGGAGCTGTGGCTGGTGCTGGACCGTGGCTTGTACTTGCAGGAGCAAGGCTACCGGGTGCAGCTGGGGGTGTTTTGTGAGCAACCGCTGACCCCGCGCAATCTGATGCTCCTGGCCGAGCGCCAGTAACCGACCCCAACTGTGCGCAGCCTGTGGATAAGTCTGTGGGCAACCTTTTGAAAAAACCCTGAAAATCCTTGGATCCAAGCGCTTTCAGCGATTGGTGGTTTTTTGTTCAGCGGCTTATCGCCAGCAAAAACAGCCATTTGCGCAAAGACCAACGGCGGGCGTTGCTCCGATGTACGCGCTGCATGGCTGGCACGCAGCTTGTGCATAAGCCTCCCGGCAAATGGCTCTAAGCAGGAAAATCAGGCCAGTTTCAACAGGCTCATGCCTGCCAGCAACAGGACCAGGCCCAACCAGCCACGCCCGGCCAGGCGCTGACCAAACAGTGCCCATCCCATCGCCACGGTGGCGAGGATGCCGAAGCCGCCCCAGATGGCATAAGCCAGCGACAGTTCAATATCGCGAACAGCCTGGGCCAGCGCGGTAAAGGCCGCCAGCACACAGAGAATCGACAGGACGCCCAGGCCACGCTTGCGGAAGCCATCAGAGTACTTGAGCAGCAGGTTGGCGATGACTTCCAGCACGATTGCCAGGCCAAGCCAGGCGAAAGGAATCCAGTTCATGCTTAGCATGGCAGGGCCTCCCTGTTGCGCTCGGCAGGTGCTGAGCGGGTACCGGCCTTGATCAACAGGATGCCGGCGATCATCACACCCAGACCCGCAGCCTTGAGCAGGCCCAGGCTTTCACCCAGCCAGGTAACGCTGATCAGGGTGATAAACACGATGCCGAACCCTTCCCACAGCGCGTAGGCAACGCCCACCGGCACACGTTTTACTGCCAGCGCCAGGAAGAAGTACGACAGACCGATCATGGCGTACATCAAGCCATGGCCCAGAATCGGGTGGTCAGTGGCGGCGAATTTCATCGACGCAGTGCCGATCACCTCAGCGGTGATGGCGATAAACAAATAAATCCAGGAACGCATGATGCCCTCCCACGGGCGACACAAACCCGGCGCACAAACGGCGACGGCTACAGACAAAAAGAGAGAAAAAGCTGTTTGTCGGGGGAGGCGCTAGAGACCGCCGGTCCAGTGATTTTCACGGGAGGCCAGACGAGAGGTGGGGAGCAGAAACGCTTTAGTGTTCAACATAATAAACAGAAAATTAACTCAAGGCATTGTAAAAGTCAAATCGATAGAAAATAACTAATTAAATTTCGCGTCTTTGAGCACGTATTCAGGTGGAAGCCCTTAAAGGCTGCAGAAAGGTTCGTAAATTATACTTTTCACTCTTAAAAGCATCGCGGGGCAACCCCGCTCCCACAGGGATTTGGGTGGGAGCGGGCTTGCCCCGCGATGAGTCAAAACGCCGCATTACCCAAATGTACAACAATTAATTATTGTTTTGCGATAATTTATAGAAAATAATGCCTACCGCTCAACACCGAACGGAGGCATTCCATGAACAGCAAAACAGTGGCCTATGCGCGCTCGCGCCTTCGAGTGATCGGCGCATTCGCCGCCCTCCTCGCCTGGACGACCGCCGTCGCCGAATTTGCCGGCACCTGGCTGCTATGGGTATTCGACAAAGCCCAAGTACAAAGCGCTTACTTGCAAAGCTATGGCGATCAGATGCCATTGCTGCTGGCGCCCGACTATCAACCCTCCACCCTGGCCCTGAGCCTGGTACTCGCCCTGGAACTGATCCCCAGCAGCTTGTCGGTACTGGCGCTGTTCTTCACCGGTTGTTCTTCATGCGCCTGTCCAAGGGGCAGACCTGGACCGCGCCGAACATCAAGCTATTGTGGTGGGTCGGCCTGCTGTGCATCTGCACACCGATGCTCTGGCCGGTGATCAGCACGCTTCAGGGCCTGGCCTTCGCCATCGACTTGCCGGCCGGGGAAAGAAGCTTCAGCGTATCGATCGGTGTATCATCTGTGGCGGTTTACGAGATCATGAAAGGGATTTTGCTCTGCGCCTTTTCACTCCTCATGCGTGACGCCAAAACCATCAGCGATGAACACAACTGTTATGTCTAGCTTCCCCCTATGCCGATAATCATCCGCCTCGACGTGGTCATGGCCAAGAACAAGATCCGCTCCAAGGATCTGGCCGAAATTATCGGGATTACGGAAGCGAATCTGTCGCTGCTGAAAAACGGCAAGATCAAGGGTTTCAAGATCGAAACCCTGGAGAAGCTCTGTCGCGCGTTGAACTGCCAGCCAGGTGACCTGCTGGAGTTCAGCGAGGAATGATCAAGGAACGGGTAACTCGTGAGCAATTCACTCAAGTGGCGCGTCGCGCTGCTCCTGGCTGTCGCCCTGCTCGGCGGCTGCGGCCCCAGCTACACCTATAGATACTCGCCACCGCCCAGCATGATGGGCATGAACTGCATCAACAGCTGCGCCACCGAACGCAACCACTGCAAACAGATGGCCCGCCTGCAAGAAAACAGCGACCAGGCCCTGTACCAGGCCAACCTCAGAAGCTACCAACACTGCCACGCTGGCAAGAGCAAAAAAGAGGCACGTAAAAGCTGCTACTACCCCAGCTACCCGTACAGCAGTGGCTCAAGCTTAAGCTGCGGCAATGACTACGACAGTTGCTACCAGAGCTGCGGCGGCACCATCCAGCGCATCCTCAACAAAGACTGAAACCTGCGGAAAACGGAATTCATTGTGAATACACTCAGCTCACTCGCCTTGCTCACCGTCATCCTGACCCTGGCCGGTTGCAGCAGCTCAAGCTACACGCCGGACGCCGGCTGGGACATGCCCAAGATGCAAGTCCTGGGCGACAACGGCCTGCCGGCGCAGCCCTACATGCACTGCAACAAGCGCGGCTGCCACGACCACAAACCGATGCTTTTCGACCCGAGCAAAGCCGAACCCGACGCCACGACATTGCACCGCGGCTGGTAAGAAAATGCTTCGTGATACCTGTTGATAACAGGTATTGCGAGGAATGTTGCAGAAGTGGTTTACAGACGCAAACTGATCGCTATAATGACGCCCCTGTGCCGGTATAGCTCAGATGGTAGAGCAACTGACTTGTAATCAGTAGGTCCCGGGTTCGATTCCTGGTGCCGGCACCATACGCAGTAAAAAGAGGCTCACCGCAAGGTGGGCCTTTTTTGTTTGTGCCGTCCAGCTCCTGCCTGAATCAATGGCATCCCCCTGCTTTTTACTGGGGAGAGATCGTTACAATTTAGCCAGATCTTAGCGTTGACCATCATCGCTCGGCGCCTATAATGCACCCCAACACACCCGCCAAGCCTAGGTTGACCCAGTCAGCATGCTCAAATCGTGCGGGTTTTTTTTGCCTGGAGAAAACCACATGAGGCCATTCGCCAAGCCGGCCCTCAGCGTTGAGCAGCAGTTGGAATTGCTGAAGCAACGTGGCCTGCACATCGCGAATGACACAAGGGCGCTGCGCTTTCTGGAAGTGGTCACGCTGTTTCGCCTAAGCCCTTATATGCGACCGTTTCAAGAGCAGGATGTGAATCATACGTTCAAGGCCGGTGCGACACTGCGAGAGGTGGTCGATATCTATCGATTCGACGGCCTCTTACGACGCTTGATCATGGACGCCATTGAGCGGGTAGAGGTGGCCATTCGGGCGGCCATCAGCAATCACATGTGCCCGCGCCACGGCCCTGACTGGATCGCTTGCCCCGCGATGTTCTTGTCTTCGTATGCACATGCGGAGCTATTGAAGCCACTACGGGACCAGCTAAGGAAAGAAGCTCAGAAGCTTCAAAGGGAGATCGCCCGAGCCGGGCAACAGCCTCATGTCACTCATCCAAATCGAAGCGAGAACCGGGTCAGGGACAACTATTTTCGTTACTACGGGGCAACCTACAATCACCCGGAG
Organism: Pseudomonas sp.; assembly: GCF_050739775.1. Taxonomy (GTDB): domain Bacteria; phylum Pseudomonadota; class Gammaproteobacteria; order Pseudomonadales; family Pseudomonadaceae; genus Aquipseudomonas. The sequence continues at coordinate 133,088 of NZ_JBOICA010000003.1, read as the reverse complement.
CTTCCACCAGCGTGGGCGATTTTGGAGGAGCTAAGCCTGGGGACCATCTCCACGTTGTTCAGAGCCATTGCGAAGAGCGCTGACAAGAAAGCCATTGCCGCCAGATTCTCGCTGCCTTTCGAAGTGCTCGAATCCTGGCTTCATACCCTCACATTCATTCGCAATTGCTGCGCCCATCACTCACGGTTATGGAATCGGGAGCTTGCGGTTCGCCCCAAGCTGCCCAAAGGCTGGACCCTCCCCCCTATTTGCAAGACCCATCCCCAACCGAGCCAACGTGTTTATGTTGTTTTAACAATGCTGGCATACCTGACCGATCTCATTAGTCCGGATAGCCAATGGAAAACACGAGCGGCTGAACTGGTGAGAGATCAAGATGACGTCCGCCTGAAGCTCATGGGATTCCCAAACGAGTGGTTGCAACAACCTCAATGGGCTTGCCCATAAAACTCACACAGGCGGCGGACGCTCGTGCCCCTGTAACCAGCCACAGTAACGAGCAACACCCTGCTCGACCGTCAGCGTCGGCACCTGATAGCCCACACCGCGCAAGCGCTCAAGGTCGGCGCAGGTGTAGCACTGGTACTTGCCACGCAGATGCTCGGGGAATTCGCTGTACTCGAGGATACCTTCGAGCAAGGCCATCTCCAGTGACAAGGGCGGTTGGTCCTGCTGTTCGCGCAAGCGATTGATCACTGCCAGGGCCACGTCGTTGAATGGCTGGGCGCGGCCACTGCCAACATTGAAAATGCCGCTCAGGTGCGGGCGATCGAGGAAGAACAGGTTGACCTTGACCACGTCCTCCACCGAAACGAAATCGCGCAAATGCCCTCCATCTGGGTAGTCACCGTAGCTGCCGAACAAACTCACCTTGCCATGGGCCTGATACTGGTTGAAACAGTGCAAGGCCACCGAAGCCATCACGCCCTTGTGCTGCTCGTGCGGGCCGTAGACGTTGAAGTAACGCAGGCCAACGACCTGACTACGCGCTGTTGGCAGTTGCCTGCGCACGCGCTGGTCGAAGAGGAACTTGGAGTAGCCGTAGACGTTCAATGGCCGCTCACCTTCGCGCTGTTCGCGAAAGTCCCGCCCTGCGCCATACACCGCCGCCGACGAGGCATACAGCAACGGCACCTGCAGGCCTTGGGCAGCGTCGAGCAGGTCGCGGCTGAAGCGGTAGTTGTTGTCCATCATGAAGCGTCCGTCGTCTTCGACGGTGCTGGAGCAAGCGCCCTGGTGCAGCACGGCGCGGACCTTGCCGAACTGGCCACGGGCAAAACGCTCAAGAAAGTCGTCTTTGTCCAGGTAATCAGCGATCTCACCGTCAACCAGATTGCGAAACTTGTCACCATCGGTCAGGTCGTCGACAGCGATGATTTCGGTTTCACCGTGCTGGTTGAGGGCCTGTACCAGGTTGCTACCGATAAACCCGGCCGCGCCGGTCACGATGATGGTCATGTCTTGTCCCCCTTTGAGGGTGCAGAGCATGCAGTCTAGAACGGACTAATTGGGCAAAATTTAACCAGGATCAATAAATAGCCAGTTAGGCTTCAGTTCGCCATGACCACCGCTCGGGCACGCCAGCGGCCGAGCAAACGAACCAGGCTCACCAGCCAATTGAGCAGGGCAATCACCAGCAAGGCCACGAACATGGCCTCGGTACCGCCGCTGACAATCAGATTCCCGGCCAGCCAGGGAAAACCGAATACCCCAAGGAAGTACGCCAGACTGAATAGCAAAAGGGCCTGTGGGGTGTGTCCATGCGGCGCCTGGTTTGCCGCCAGGCCATTGATCACCGAATAGTTCAGGCCATAGCCGACACCCAGCAACGCCGCGGCCAGCAGGTAGCCGAGGTTGTCCTGCACCCACCAGCCCAGCGCCAGCACAGCCAAAACGATAAAGCCCGAAAGCAGGCAGGACGCACGATAGGCGTCGCGCTTGACCACCCAGCCAGCAATCAACAGCCGACAGCCGATAGCTGCGCTCATGAAGCCGATGAAAAACAGTGAGTAATCCAGGCCAAGAGCGGCTGCGTAAGACGTCTGGAAACTGCCCAGGCCGCCAAAAATTGCGCCGCCCAAGCCAACCATGAGAATTGGCCAGCGCGCAGCCGAACTCAATACCAGAGCGCTCGCCCGGCCACTGATGCCAACCCGGCTGGAAAGCTGACGTGGTTGATGCGCAAGATGATTGAACAGCAGCAGACCGCAGATTGCGGCCAGCGCAGCCGCGTAGAAGGCTGTCTGCACCGGCAGGTAGAACAGGCTGGCGAGTTTTCCCACCAGGGGCCCAGAGCCAATACCGCTCATCATACTGCCCGACAACAAGGCGAAACAGTGCGTGCGGCGCTGCGGCGCAACCCGCTCAGCCACCAGAATCGGCCCCAGGGTGTAGAAAGCGCCCCAACCAAGCCCCAGCATCAGGCCGCAGAGCATCAAGCCACCTCCCGTACCGGGCACCAGGGCAAACCCCAGGCAGGCCGCTATCAGGCACAACGCCGAAAGCGCGATGGCCCGCGCCGAGCCCAGCCGGTCGGCCAAGTGACCGCTGCCCAGCACCGCGACAACCGTACTGAGCATGGCCAGGGAAATGATCGTGCCGGCGTCCTGCTCATTGCCGCCGCGGGTGCTGACCAGCAACGACAACAGGAAGGTCGAGCCGTACGACAACGACAACAGATAGCTGGCCAGGCAGAGCAGGCCAACCCCCTGTCCGGTGGTTTCTGTGCGGGTAGCGGACATCGTTCGGCTTCACTTGGAGAGTACTGGAGATGCCTTGTAGCACAGGCTCTGCGAGCGGCAGTTATGCAACTAACGGAGTTGGGTTCAGCCAGCAGAGAACTAACGCATCAACAGCGTACACCGCAAAGAAGCAACCCCGGCCTAGGCCGGGGTTGCTGGAGACGCGAGCAGCTATCAGAAGATGCTGATCGGGTACTCGACGAATACGCGGACTTCGTTGCCGTCGTCGTTGTAGCCACTCTCACGAACACTGGTAGAGGTGCGCAGGAACGAGCTACGCAGTTTGACGGAAAGGTCCTTGGCAGGGCCTTCCTGAACCACGTACTTGAACTGGTTGAAGATTTCGCGCTCTTTACCCTCGCCGAAACCCTCTGGGTTCTTGAGGGTACGAGTGTTGATGTTGTCACCCACTACGTAAGCAAGCTTGTAGGTCAGACCTGGAACGCCAAAGGCGCCGAAGTCCAGGCCGTAGCCCAGTTGCCAGGAGCGTTCGTCTTCTGCGTTGAAGTCGGACCAGTAGGAGTTGGCCAGGTAGATGGTCGAACCACCGTCACCCACGCCACCGGCGTTCTGGTAGAAGCCGTACTGATAACCGGTGTCGCCAGTGCTGCGCTGATGAGCGAGGGTGAGCGAGTGCGGGCCGAAAGCATAAGTGGCCGCCAGGCTCCAGATAGTGTTGGAGTCGCCGTTCAGCTTGGCTGCGGTGACGTACTGCTTGTCGATGTCCGATTTGTAGCCGTTGAAGTCCAGGGTCAGCGACTGATCATCCGCGATCGGGTAGACATAGTTGACGCCCAGGTAGTACTTCTTCAGCACGTCTTCGACGTCGGAGCCGTACACCGAAGCCGACAGGTTCTCGGTGAACTTGTAGCTACCGCCGAGCACGTTGATCGACTTCAGGCCACCGCTGTCACGGCCTTCAGCACTTTTACGCGCTTCCTGGGTGAAACGACCGGCGTTCAGTTCCAGGCCCTTGATCTCCTTGGAGGTGATCAGGGTACCGGTGTAGCTCTCTGGCAGCAGGCGGCCGTCGTCGTACTGCAGCACTGGCAGTTCCGGCATTTGGTCGCCGTACTTGAGCACAGTGTTGGAGACGCGGAATTTGACCGCCGCACCTGCACGGGCGAGGTTGTGCGGAGAGTTTTGCTGGTTGGTGTCACTGTCGCCATCGGCCGGCTTGAAGAAGTCGATACCGCCGCCGCCATTGCGGCCTTTACCACCGTCCAGACGCACAGCGTACAGACCGAAAGCGTCCACGCCGACACCAACGGTGCCCTGGGTGAAGCCAGAGGAGAATTTACCGATGAAGGCCTGGCCCCATTCGCTCTGGTCCTTGGTGCCATGCTTCTTGTCGCGGTTGATGAAAGCGTTGCGCAGCAGAACGCTGGCGCTGCTGTCTTCTACGAAGCCCTTTGCCGCAGCCTGGTCATTGGCCGAAGCCTGAGTCGCTGCCATAAGCCCCAGCGCGATCAGGCTGATCCTGGTTTTCAACATTTTATTTTCCTTATTACGTAGTCAAATACGCTCTGCGGCCTACGCCAGAAACCACGCCCCCTGCGTGGGTTGACGCGCGCGGGTCAGAAAACAAAAAGCCCGCCTGCGAGTGATCGCAGCGGGCCTTTTATTCTGGACTCTTGGCCTAAGGGCCTACAGGCGTTGACCGAATCCTATCCGCGTGCGGATCAGCATGTCAAAAATTCGTGAAATCTCCTTGATTTTTGAGAAAAATCGCAACTATCCAGTACGGATGAAACAATTTGAAATATAAAATCACAAGAGCAAATGAGAAACGATTACCGCAAGTAAATAGCAAGCATTACCATCCGCGCAAAATGTCCACCCCCCTTCGTCTAGTGTTCAAACCCCTTCGGATGTCCTTAATGCCTGCCCCCTGCCGTCTGTCACCCTTGACCTTGGGTGTCTCCCTGTTCCTCAGTTCCGGATTGGCTCTGGCCGCCAGCACCACCCTTCCTGAGCTCTCGGTTACTGCTGAAAGCGACCGCGATCGCGATGATCCACGGGTCAAGGAAGTAAGCACCGCTACCCGCACCTCCACCCCGGCCCGCTACGTCCCCCAGGCTATCGACTCGGTGAAGACCAGTAACGTCCTGGACTACGGCAGCAACGACCTGGGCAAGGCGCTGAGCGGCATCCCCAACGTCAGCAGTGGTGCCGATACCCGCTTCGACAGCGTGCGCATCCGCGGCTTCGACGCCAGCAACGACTTCTACCTGGACGGCATCCGTGACGACAGTCAATACGTGCGCGACCTGCATAACATCGAGCGAATCGAGGTGCTCAAGGGTCCGGCTGCGGTACTTTACGGGCGCGGCAGCCAAGGCGGGATCGTCAACCGCGTAAGCAAGATGCCAGAAGCCGGCCGTCGCTCAACCATCGAAGCCCAAGGCGGCAGCGAAGACTTACGCAGCCTGTACGCCGACCTCAGTGCCGATCCGTCCGAGAACATCAGCCTGCGTCTGAACATGGGCAATCAGGACAACAACAGCTTCCGCCATGGCATCGACGGCAGCCGCCAGCTGTTCGCCCCGTCCATGAGCTGGCAGCTGACCCCGGAGCTCAACTGGTTGGTGCAGTACGAATACAGCCGCTACAACCGTACCCCTGATCGCGGCATCCCGAGCGTCAATGGCCGCCCGGCCGATGTTGACCGTGACACCACTTACGGCGACACCCAGCGCGACTTCATCGACGACAAGGCGCAATCGCTACGCTCGCGCCTGAACTACCAGCTCAGTGACAACTGGCAGGTGCGCCACACCCTGGGCCTGTTCAAGCTCAATAGCGACTTCGACAACACCTACCAGACCGCTTACAACGCCACTACCAACCAGGTCACTCGCCAACGCTGGCAGCAAGACCTCAGCACCCGCAATCTGTTCAACAACATTGAACTGGAAGGCAACTTCGACACCTTCGGTTTGCAGCACACCCTGCTGACTGGCCTTGAGCTCGGCAACCAGCGTCGTGATCCGCTGCTCTACAACGCGGCCACCAAGGGTGTTGGGGCCCGTCCGGTGCCGAGCCTGGACCTGGATAACCCTAACCGCGACTTGCAGCACAACGGTCTGATGGTGGTGTCCAGCAACAACCACACCGTGGTCGATAGCCGCGGCCTGTACATCCAGGATCAACTGCGCCTGAACGATCAGTGGCAAGTGTTGGCCGGTGTGCGCTTCGACCAGTTCGACGTGGAGACCACCAACAAGATCAAGGGCATTTCCGAGAAGCAGGACAGCAACAGCGCCAGCCCACGCCTGGGTGTGGTCTATTCACCCTGGAAAGAGCATTCCTTCTATGCCTCCTGGAGCAAGACCTTCTCGCCAGTGGGCGGCGGCTTGATCGGTATCACCCCGGGAGCGGCCGGCAACAGCAACGAAACCAGCCCCGAAGAAACCCGACAGAAAGAAATCGGGGTCAAGAGCGACTGGTTCGACGAGCGCCTGAGCACCACCCTGGCGGTCTACGAACTTGAACTCTACAACCGCCGCACCAGCGACCCGAACAACCTAGGCATCACCCTGCTCACCGGCATGCAGCGCTCGCGTGGTGTGGAGCTGACTGCCACCGGCAACATCGTTGGTAATTGGTACGTGCGTGGCGGTGTCGGTATTCAGGATGCAACCATCGTTGAGGACAACAATGGCCAGGAAGGTAATCGGGTAAGCAACGTCGCCAAGCGCAATGGCAGCCTGTTCGTGACCTGGAAACCGGAGATGGGCTGGTACGGCGAAACCGGCCTGACCCTGGTCGGCGACCGCTATGCCGACAACCAGAACACCGCTGTGTTGCCTGGCTACGGTCGATGGGACGCCCTGGCCGGTTTCCGCACCAAGGACTGGGACCTGCGCGCGGCGTTGAACAACATTACCGACAAGACCTACTACAGCTCGGCAACCAGCGCCGCGCAGATCCAGTTTGGCGATCCGCGCAGCCTGGTGGTTACTGGCACCTATAGCTTCTGAGCTGTGGGCTTGCCCCGCGATGCGATGTGCCTGACAGCGCACAATCGCGGGTCAAGCCCGCTCCCACCCACCCAGCAGCGCTTCGAGCTCTGCATCAGTAATCAGGCCTGCCGGATAGCGCTCAAGCAACACGCGCCGTGGGTCGGACTTCCTGCCCCGGATTGCTCCATTGTGTTTCAACCACTGCGCCACCCGCTGAAGGGACTCGTGATTCACTGCTGATGAGGGCGAAGCCGACTCACTTACTGCATTCATTTCGACACGTACTCCCTTGGGCCGTGAGCGGCTAACCTACTCAAACTTTGTGACAGAACAATGCTGTCCTATCTGCTTGAAATACAATGCAAAACAAATACAAGAGGTGTGCCAGCACACACGCCGATTGTCGCCCACCCATAAAAAATCTATGGTCACCCCCATTTTTGCAATACTGATTACTGGGTGAAGTGGTTGGCTTGCTTAAATCTATCCGGCGTCTGTTTGGGGCATGCCCCGCGCCACGATGAGAGTCGCACCTGACGATCCTGAAAAATCCGACGGCTTCTAAAGCCGATTTTTATGCCAGGTTCTTCGCCAGGCCGTTGGGCCGTTCACGTCATCCATTGTCAGCTATCGCAAAACCTGAAGGGTGATACGTGGTACTGCAACAACCGCAGGGTCAGGCGCTCAAGGCGCTTGACCCTGTTTCATATTGTGTATGGTGGACCGCCAGCGCCCACGCGATGCGTGCCAGCTTGTTAGCCAGAGCGCAGGCCACCACGTTCGAATGGCGCCGCATCAGCATCGAGCGCACCCAGTCGGCCAACGCGCCTTTCTGATGTTCCAGTCTTTGCAGATAGACCCGAGCGCATTGCACCAGCAGTTGTCGCAGATGCTTGTCACCGCGCTTGCTGATGCCCAGCAGGTTCGCCCTGCCGCCGGTGCTGTATTGCCTGGGTACCAGGCCCACGGACGCTGCGAAGTCGCGACCTCGCTTGAACTGCTGGCCGTCGCCCATTTCCACAGCCAACAGGCTGGCGGTGATCGGCCCGACACACGGCATGCTCAGCAAACGACTACCGAGATCATCGGCAGCCAGTTGGCCAACCAGCTCTTTGTCCAGTGCCTTGATCTGCTCGTCCAGGTAAGCGAAATGCTCGTGCAGTCGTTGCAGATGACTGATGAACTGAGCGGGCAGCTCATGCTCGGCGAGGACACTCGCCAAGCGCTTCATGACCGCCAGGCCTTTGGGCAGGCTGATACCGAACTCCAACAGGAATGCATGCATCTGGTTAGCCGTCTTGGTGCGGTCGTGAACCAGTGACTCACGCATGCGGTGCAGAACAGAAAGTGTCTGTTGTGCCTCGGTCTTCGGTGAAACGAAGCGCATTGAAGGGCGTGAAGCAGCTTCGCAAATGGCCTCGGCATCGACAAAATCGTTCTTGTTGCCCTTCACGAAGGGCCGAACGAACTGCGGGGAAATCAGTTTGGCCTGGTGTCCCATGGCGATCAGCTTGCGCGAGACGAAATGCGCACCGGCGCAGGCTTCCATCACCACGGTGCAGGCCGGCAGGTTACCGAAGAACTGCATCATTTGCGCTCGCGACAGCTTCTTGCGGAACACCTCACGGCCCGACTTGTCCTGACCGTGTAGGTGGAAACTGTGTTTACCGAGATCGATACCGACCAGCGCTGACTCACTCATGATGATGGCCTCCGAGAACAAAACACCCTGCGAAAGCGTAGCCCTCGCAGGGTGTGGGGGTGACCATCTCATTAACCCGTCCGAAGACGGGTTTTTTATTTGCGTGAACTCAGCCCTTGAATGGTGCCGGTTGCTGCTGGGTCAGGCAGTGGATATTGCCCCCACCCAAAAGCATCTCGCGGCCCGGGATCATCACCACTTCATGATCAGGGAAAACCCGAGCGAGAATCGCTCTAGCCTCGGCATCTGCCGGATCGTCGAAGCTCGGCGCAATGATGCCGCCATTGACGATCAGGAAGTTGACGTAGGAGCCAGCCAGGCGAACCGACGGGTTACGCTCCTGACTTCCGGCCACCGGATCGACGCCTGCACACTCTTCCTCAGTGGCGAACAGCGGTCCCGGGATCGGCATCTTGTGCACCGTAAACGCGCGCCCTTTGGCATCACGGCTGTTCTGCAGTACGTCGAGTGCGGCATGGCAACGCGCATAGTTGGGGTCTTGCGGATCATCTGTCCAGGCCAGTAACACTTCACCTGGGCGCACGTAACAACAGAAGTTGTCGACGTGGCCATCGGTCTCGTCGTTGTACAGGCCATCGGGCAGCCAGATGATAGTGTCCACCGCCAGGTGATCACGCAGCACCGATTCGATCTGCTCACGATCGAGGTGAGGGTTGCGATTGTGGTTGAGCAGACATTCTTCAGTGGTGATCAGGGTGCCTTCACCATCGACGTGAATCGAGCCGCCTTCAAGCACGAAGCCTTCGGTGTGGTAACGCTGGCAGCGTTCCATCTCGAGGACCTTGCTGGCCACCTGCTCGTCACGGTTCCACGGCGCGTACAGCCCGCCTTCGAAGCCGCCCCAGGCATTGAAGCCCCAGTCAACGCCGCGCACCTCGCCACTGTCGTTGATGACGAAGGTCGGCCCGGTGTCACGCACCCAGGCGTCGTCGTTGCTGATTTCCACCACACGGATGTTCGGCGCATCCAGGCGGGCGCGGGCGTTGTCGTACTGGGCGGCCGAGACAGCCACGGTCACCGGTTCGAAACGAGCGATAGCCTCGGCCAGCGTCACATGTGCGGCTTGAACCGGCTTGCCGCCCAGGCGCCAGTTGTCCGGACGCTCGGGCCAGACCATCCATACCTGGGTTTGCGGTGCCCATTCGGCTGGCATGTGGAAGCCGTCGGCGCGTGGGGTGCTGGTCAGGGTCTTCATGAGTAAACCTTTGCAGTGCCCGACGCAGGGCTAAAAGCCCGCGTCGAGGTCATTGATTGATCAGGATTCCAGCGCGCCATCGAGGGTCTTCACCGGGCCGTACAGGTTCGGACGGCGGTCACGGAAAGTGCCCCAGGCGCTGCGGGTGTGCTCCAGTTTGTCGAGGTCGAAAGTATGCACCAGCACGCCCTCTTCGGTCTCGTTGAGCTCCTCGACTTTCTCACCAAACTGGTTGGCGATGAACGACGAGCCGTAGAAGGTGATGTCGTAGCCGTCCTGCTCTTCGGTACCGATACGGTTGCTGGCGATCAGCGGCATCAGGTTGGCGCCGGCATGGCCCTGCTGCACACGCTGCCAGTGGTCACGCGAGGAGATGGTCTTGTCGTGGGGTTCGCTGCCGATGGCGGTCGGGTAGAACAGGACTTCGGCGCCCAGCAACGCCATGCTGCGAGCGCACTCCGGGAACCACTGGTCCCAGCAGATGCCTACGCCGATCTTGGCGTAACGGGTCTGCCAGACCTTGAAGCCGGTGTCGCCCGGGTTGAAGTAATACTTTTCGTGGTAGCCAGGGCCATCCGGAATGTGGGTCTTGCGGTACACACCCAGGTTGCTGCCGTCGGCATCGATGATCGCGATGCTGTTGAAGCGCGCACGCCCGGCCAATTCGAAAAAGCTGATCGGCAGCACGACCTGCAGCTCTTTAGCGAGCTTCTGGAAGTGGGCGATGGCAGCGTTGGTTTCAACCGGCGTAGCCAGTTGCAGGTAATCCGGATTCGGCTTCTGGCAGAAGTACGGGGTTTCGAACAGCTCCTGGATCAGGATGATCTGCGCGCCCTTGGCAGCCGCTTCGCGGACCAGTTTTTCGGCGGTGGCCAGGTTGTCCTGGCGATCCCAGGAGCACGCCATCTGGGTGGCGGCGACGGTAACGGTGCGGCTCATGAAAACCTCTCGAAGGATGACTGGGCCGACTGACCGTGCAGACGACCGATGACAGATTGCAGGGTGATGAGCGACTTTATATCCGATAAATATCGGCTTTGAAAGCCATAAAGTAGAAATTTAAGACACAAAAAAGCCGCTTAGGCCGATAAGAATCGACCTAAGCGGCTTTCAGGCCACGCGCTAGAGCTCTTCTGACAGTACCCTGTCGATGCTGTCGACGAAGAAGTCCACGCTTTCGCGGGTCGTGCACATCGGCGGCTTGATCTTGAGGATGTTCAAATAGTCGCCCGTTGGCTGCATGAAAATCCCCAGGTCGCGCAAGCGGTTGCACAAGGCGGTGGTTTCTTCGCTGGCCGGCTCCAGGGTGCTGCGGTCCCGAACCAGCTCCAGACCCAAGTAGAAGCCCGAGCCATGTACGGCACCGGCTAGCGGATGTTTATCGACCAATTGCTGCAGGCGCGCCTTGAAGTGCCTGCCGACGTCACGGGCGTTGTCCCACAAGCCTTCCTCGCCCATCACATCCAGCACCGCCATGCCGATCCGGCAACTGACCGGGCTACCGCCAGCAGATGAGAAGAAGTAGCCCTGAGCCTCCAGCGCCTCGGCAATCTCCCGACGGGTGATCACCGCACCCAAGGGCTGGCCATTGCCCATGCCCTTGGCCATGGTGATGATGTCCGGCACCACACCCTGCTGCTCAAAGCCCCAGAAATACTCGCCAAGCCGACCGTAGCCGACCTGAACCTCATCGGCGATGCACACGCCACCAGCGGCCCGGACTTTGGCATAGGCCTGTTGCAGGTAACCCAATGGCAGGGAGATGCCTCCGGCGTTGCCGTACACCGGCTCACAGATGAATCCGGCCAGTTGGCGCTGCTCGGCAGCCAGGGCCTCAAGTTTGCTATCAACATCACGCAAATAGTCGGCGCCGCTGTCTTCGCCGCGATAGGCACCGCGATAGGTGTTCGGTGCAATCACCGGATGCACCCATTCAGGCCGAGTGCTCAGCGCCTGGGGATTGTCGGCAATGGAGGTGGAAATCGCATCGGTGGCCACCGACCAGCCGTGATAGGCCTCCAACACGCTGAGCATGTCACGGCCGCCGCTGTAGGCCCATGCCAGGCGAATCGCCAGGTCGTTGGCCTCGGTGCCGCTGTTGACCAGGAACACCCGGTCCATGGAATCGGGTGCCAATGCCAGCAATCGCTCGGAAAACTCGGCAATGGCGGCGTAATGAAAGCGAGAGTTGGTGTTGAGCAGCGACCACTGCCGCGCCGCCTCGCTCGCCATCCGTGGATGACCATGGCCAAGTACCGCGACATTGTTGAGCATGTCCAGGTACGAGCGCCCCTGCATGTCGATCAGATAGTTGCGCCAGCCGCGTTCGATATGCGGCGGCTGCTCGTAGTAGTGTTTTTGCGAGCGGGCAAAGCTGGCATCGCGGCGCTCCAGCAGTTGCTGCGCATCAACCAACGGCTCGGCCTCACAGGTGAATCCCAGCAATGCTTGCGGCGACGGACACAAGGCCTTCCAGGCCGCTGCCCGCGAAGGCACAACGAATGGCGGCGGACACAAGCCCGGGACGCGGCATAGCTGGATGCTCAACAGCCCATCACTTTGCCCCAGGCGCTGTCCCTTGCTCAGCTGTGCACCCGACTCAGGCGCATCGACCAGCCCGCGTAGCCAGAGGCTGCACTGCTCGCCTTGCAGGCAACCCTGGCCGTCAGCAATCTGCAGCCAAGCACCCGCCCACGGTGCCAGCAGCTCGGTGCTCGCAGACACCTGCAGCTCAACGTGCAGGGCAAAGGTCCGAGGCTCTTGCGGATTGTCGATATGGGTTTGCGACAGCCTGTACTGACCATAGAGCGAGCAGGCTGCTCCTTGCGCACCAGCCTGCTCGCGCAACAGCTGCTGGTCGATGCCCGGTTGCTCCCAGTTACCGGCCTGGAAGTGACTGCTCAATACGCCCAGGTCCACCGACGTGACGGAACTGACCTGCAAGCCAGGCAGCAGCGGCGAACTTGCCTGTAGTGGCAGCGCAGGCAGATCGAAGCCGGTAACCTGCAGAATCGCAGCCTCCATCAATTCGAATGGCACGCTGGTCGCGACGTCAAAGATTTCCCACTCGTGGGTCAGATTGTCCCGAATGTAGCGGTTGCCCGGGTCGACACTCAGTTGCTGCTCACTGCTGAGCACCAGCACCGCGGCACGCGCCACCATCATCGGCCAAAGGGCCTTGAGCTCAGCTTCGGTCAATGGATTAAGCGCATGGTAGGCCTGGACGGCTGGCAAGATGCGCAACGGATCGCCTTCGGCATGATGGAGCAAGGCCGCGCAGGTCACCGACAGATCGGCAATGCGCCAGGTGTGCAGCAGGTCACCGAAATCGATGACGCCTTGCAGCTGCCATTGCCGCTGTTCATCCCGTTGCCAGACGGCGTTGTCATCGGTGATGTCCAGGTGCACCGCCTGCATCGGCAATTGGCCAATCAACGGTTGCAAGCGCTGTTCGGCCTTGCCTGTGGCCTCTAACAGCTGCGCCTTGCGGGGCCCGTCGGTGAGCACTGGCGACAGGTGAGCGATCAGCGCCGGGGCATGCCGTGGGTCCCATTGCAACGTGCGCTCAAGCCCAGGGTGAGTGAAATCGGCCAGGGCTTGGTCGATACCCGCGCAGAGCCTGCCCAGCTCGGCGATCAACTGCGGTTCCATGTACTTGAGGCGAGTCAGCGACTGCCCTTCAATGTAGTCGAGCAGTCGAACACGCAGGGGCTGACCATCCAGATCCAGCGCCAGCAATTGCGCGCCGGAACCTGCAGCGATGACTGCGGGCACCGGCAACCCACGTTCGTGCAAGTAACTCAGGGCCGCGTGCTGAGCTTCCAGTTCGGCAACGGTATAATCGCCATGGCAGATTTTCAGCACATAACGCCCCCGGGGGCTATCGACGCGAAAGTTCAGGTCTTGCTGACTGCCTAAAGGCTGCAAGGAACCACTCAGCCCATAGTGCTCCTGCAATACCCACAGGGCTTGCTGCTCGCTGACTTCGGGGCAAGGCTGGCTGGAGCGGTGGAGCAGGGTACTGAGCGGCATGACGGGGACCTCTTTTTTTGTTGCTTATATCGCCACTGCTTTTGCCGATAAGCAAGTACGGCAGGGAAAAAGTAGCACCGGAACTGCCTTGCCCCTGTTTGTAACTGCCTGCAAGCTAGGCTTGATCAGAACATCATCAGATTCACGAAAGGTCACTGGACATGCGCATACTCATAACCGGCGGTGCCGGTTTTATCGGCTCGGCCCTGATTCGTCACCTGATCAGCGCCACCGAGCACGAAGTCCTCAACCTCGACAAGCTGACCTATGCCGGCAACCTGGAGTCGCTCACCAGTATCGCGACCAATACCCGCTATGAGTTTGTCCAGGCTGATATCGCCGACCAGACAACTGTCAGCGCTGTGCTTGAGCGCTTCCAGCCCCATGCAATCATGCATCTGGCGGCAGAGTCGCATGTCGACCGCTCAATCGATGGGCCGTCAGACTTCATCCAGACCAACATCGTCGGCACCTACAGCCTGCTGGAGGCAACTCGCGCCTACTGGATGGCGCTGCCAGCGCAAGAACGTGCGGCGTTCCGCTTCCATCACATTTCCACCGACGAAGTGTATGGCGACCTGCATGGCGTCGATGACCTGTTCACTGAAACCACGCCATATGCGCCAAGCTCGCCCTACTCCGCGAGCAAGGCGGCATCCGACCACCTGGTCCGCGCCTGGCAACGCACTTATGGCCTGCCGGTACTGCTCACCAACTGTTCGAACAATTACGGGCCGTTCCATTTCCCGGAAAAATTGATTCCGCTGGTGATTCTCAACGCCCTCGCGGGCAAACCTCTGCCGGTGTATGGCAACGGTCTGCAGGTTCGCGACTGGTTGTTCGTCGAGGACCATGCCCGCGCCCTGTTCAAGGTTGTAACCGAAGGCAAGGTCGGTGAGACCTACAACATCGGTGGACACAACGAACAGAAGAACATTGATGTGGTCCGTGGCATCTGTGCATTACTCGAAGAGCTCGCGCCAGAGCACCCGGCGGGCGTTGCCAACTATGCCGAGCTGATCACTTTCGTTCAGGATCGCCCTGGCCACGACCAGCGTTATGCCATCGACGCCAGCAAAATCGAGCGTGAACTGGGATGGGGCCCCGAAGAGACGTTCGAGACCGGCCTGCGCAAGACCGTGCAGTGGTACCTGGACAACCTGCAATGGTGCCAACGGGTACAAGACGGTAGTTATCAAGGTCAGCGCCTGGGCGCCAGTGACTTCAAGGATCTTATTGCATGACCAAAGGTATCGTTCTGGCGGGAGGCTCTGGCACCCGCCTGCACCCCATAACCCTGGGTGTTTCCAAGCAACTGCTGCCGATCTATGACAAACCGATGATCTACTACCCGATCTCGGTGCTGATGCTGGCCGGTATTCGGGAAATTCTGCTGATCTCCACCCCGCATGACTTGCCCCAGTACAAGCAACTGCTGGGCGACGGTAGCCAGTTCGGTATCGAACTCAGCTATGCCGAACAGCCTTCACCGGATGGACTGGCCCAGGCCTTCCTGATCGGTGACGAGTTCATTGGCGACGATTCGGTCTGCCTGATCCTGGGCGACAACATTTTTCATGGTCAGGGTTTCAGCGAGCAACTGTTGCGCGCCGTCAAACAACCCTCTGGCGCTACGGTGTTCGGTTACCTGGTCAAGGATCCGGAGCGTTTCGGTGTTATCGACTTCGATCAGGATGGCCGCGCGCTGTCGATCGAAGAGAAGCCCGCCAAGCCCAAGTCTCCCTATGCGGTGACCGGCCTGTACTTCTACGACAACGATGTGGTGAAGATCGCCAGGAACGTCCAGCCTTCGCCGCGTGGCGAACTGGAAATCACCGACGTCAACAATGCCTACCTGCAACGTGGCGACCTGCGTGTCGAGCGTTTCGGCCGCGGCTTCGCCTGGCTCGATACCGGGACCCACGACAGCTTGCTGGAAGCCTCGCAGTACGTACAGACCATCGAGCATCGTCAGGGCTTGAAAGTTGCCTGCCTTGAGGAGATCTCTTTCCAGCAAGGCTGGATCGATCGCTCACAGTTGCTGGAACGCGCCAAGATATTTGGCAAAACCGGCTACGGACAGTACCTCTACGGCCTGGCTGAAGAACACCCATGAACGTAATCACAACTGATCTGCCCGGCGTGCTGATCATCGAACCCAAAGTGTTCGGTGATAGCCGTGGTTTTTTCTACGAGAGTTTCAACGCCGAAGCCTTCAAGGAGCAAACCGGTGTATGCACAACATTCGTCCAGGATAACCATTCCCGGTCGCAGAAAGGCGTACTTCGTGGCCTGCATTACCAACTGGAAAATACCCAAGGCAAGCTGGTTCGCGTAACCCACGGTGAAGTGCTGGATGTGACTGTCGATATCCGTCGCAGTTCTCCACACTTCGGGCAATGGGTCGGGGTCAGGCTGTCCGCCGAAAACCACCGCCAGCTTTGGGTACCTGAAGGCTTCGCCCATGGTTTTGTCGTGCTCAGCGACAGCGCCGAGTTCCTCTACAAGACCACCGACTACTACAAGCCGGCGGCCGAGCGCTGCATTCGCTGGGACGATCCGGACCTGGCCATCGACTGGCAGCTGAACGAGGCGCCGCAATTGTCCGCCAAGGACCAGGCCGGTAAATGGCTGAAAGACGCGGACCTGTTCCCATGACTGCACGCCGACTGAGCATCCTTATCAGCGGCCAGCACGGCCAGGTTTCCCGGGAGCTGCAACAGCATCTGGGCGATATGGCTCAGCTGCATGTGCTGGGTCGTGATCAGCTCGACCTGGCTCACCCCGAAGCCATCCGCCAGTGTGTACAGGCACTCAAGCCGGACCTGATCATCAACGCCGCCGCCCATACCGCGGTGGATCAGGCCGAAAGCGAGCCGGAACTGGCGTTTGCGATCAATGCCCAGGCACCTGGCATCTTCGCCGAGGAAGCCGCGAAACTGGGCATCCCGCTGATTCACTATTCCACCGACTACGTGTTCGACGGTAGCAAGGACAGCCCTTACACCGAAGACGACGCGCCCAACCCGCTGGGTGTCTACGGACGTAGCAAACTGGCTGGCGAGCAGGCCATTGCCGCTGTCGGTGGCGAACACCTGATCCTGCGCACCAGTTGGGTGTATTCGCGGCACGGGCGTAACTTCCTGCTGACCATGCAGCGCCTGCTGCAGGAAAAATCTGAACTGCGCATCGTCGCCGACCAGATCGGCGCGCCGACCTGGGCGGGCACCATCGCGCTGAGCACCCGTGCCCTGATCGAACGCTGGCAGGCAGGCCAGGCTGGTGCCTGGGGTACCTATCACTTGACCGCCCAGGGTGAAACATCCTGGTTTGGTTTTGCCCAGGCCATCGGCGAGCAACTCAAGGCCCAGGGCCTGCTCTGCGCCAAGCTGGTGCCTATCCCTTCCAGTGACTACCCGACTCCGGCCCGTCGTCCGTTGAACTCTCGCCTCGATTGCAGCCACCTGCAACGCCAGTGGCAGGTCAGCCAACCGCACTGGCAGCAAGCGCTGATCGACTGCCTGAAGTAGCGCATAATGCGCCAGATCATTCTGGCGCAATTACGATGACCATGATTCCACCTCTTCCCCGCCGCCCGCGATGGCGCAGCCTGGCTTTGCTGGCGGTGTGCCTGGCACCCTTGCTCTGGCCCTTGCAACACCTCGCCAAACACTATTACCAGGGCGAGCTGGCCGGACAGAACCGCCAGACCCTGGACCTGTACGTCGCTAACCTGCTCGGGACCCTGCACCGCTATGAAACCCTGCCGCAGATCCTTGGCGACCTGCCGGCCCTGCGTGCGGTGCTGGCCGACCCGCTACGCCTGGAAACCCTGACCAACGCCAACCGCCTGCTCAAGGACATCGCCACCCAGACTGGCGCCGAAGTCATGTACCTGATGGACGCCAGGGGCAATACCCTGGCGGCCTCCAATTGGGACAAGCACGATAGCTTCGTCGGCCGGAATTTCGCATTCCGGCCTTACTACAGCGAAGCGATTGCCGGACGCCTGGGGCGCTTCTTCGGCCAGGGCACTACGTCGGCCAAACGCGGCTATTTCTTCGCCGCCGCCGTGCGTGATGGCGAGCAGATCATCGGCGCACTGGTGGTCAAGGTCGATCTGGACCATACCGAAACCCTGTGGGGCAAGACGCCTGAGCAGTTGCTGCTGACCGACCACAACGGCGTGGTAATCCTTACCTCGCGTCCCGACTGGCGCTTCCAAGCCACCCGGCCGCTGACAGATGCCGAACGCGAGGCCATCGCCGCCATCCAGCCCTACCCGACCCAGGCCCCCCAGCCACTCAACCTCACCCCCGAGGCCTGGTTGATCCAGACCCAGGCCATCGAGGAGACCGGCTGGCAAGTCAGCATCCTCGCGCCGCGAACCCTGATCGACCGCTCGGTGAACACCGTGGTGGCCATCGGCGCCGCCGCCCTGCTGGTACTGATGCTGTTGCTGGGCCTGGTCATGCAACGCCGACGTCATTACATCGACCGCATCGACTTCGAGGCCCACGCGCGCCAGGAACTGGAGAAGCGCGTGGTTGAACGCACCGCCGACCTGGAGGGTCTCAACAGCCGCCTGAAAAACGAGGTACTGGAGCGCGAGCAGGCCCAGCAGGAACTGGTGCGCGCCCAGGACGAACTGGTCCAGGCCGGCAAGCTGTCGGTACTGGGGACCATGTCGGCCAGCATCAGTCACGAGCTCAACCAGCCCTTGGCGGCGATCCGCAGCTATGCGGAAAATGCCGAGATCCTGCTCGACCACCAGCGCACCGATGACGCCCGCAGCAACCTCAAGCTGATCAGCGAACTGACCGGGCGCATGGCCTCGATCATTGCCCACCTGCGCGCCTTCGCCCGTCGCGACCGCCACGCGCCGGAAAGCGTCGCCCTGCAGCCCGCGCTGGATGACGCCTTGGCCCTGCTGGCCAAGCGCCGGCGGGCCATGGCGGTGGAACTGGTGCGCGACCTGCCGGACGCTACGCTGTGGGTCCAGGCCGGCGAAACCCGCTTGCGCCAGGTACTGGGTAATCTGTTGGCCAACGCCCTCGATGCCCTGACCGAAAAAGCCAACCCGCGTAAACTCACACTCAGTGCCGAACAGCGCGAAGGCAACGTCTACCTTTACCTTCGCGACAACGGCCCGGGTTTTACCAGCGAAGCGCTGGCCCGTGCCCGCGAACCCTTTTTCACCACCAAGACGCGCACCCAGGGTCTTGGCCTGGGCCTGGCGATCTGCGATACCTTGATGCGCGCGCTGGGCGGCGAGTTGCTGCTCGGCAACCACCCTGAAGGTGGCGCCCTGCTCACCCTGCAACTGCGCATGGCCAAGCCCGGCGCCAACCTGCACACCTCAGAGGACCCATCGGCATGACAACCGAGCCGCTCATCGACAGCCGCGTACAGGTGATCCTGGTCGACGACGACCCGCACCTGCGCCAGGCCCTGAGTCAGACCCTGGATCTTGCCGGCCTCAAAGTCCTGTCCCTGAGCGATGCCCAGAACCTGGCAGGACGCATCGGGCAGGACTGGCCCGGCGTGCTGGTCAGCGATATCCGCATGCCCGGCATCGACGGCCTGGAGCTGTTGCAACAGGTGCACGCCCAGGACTCGGAGCTGCCGGTGTTGCTGATTACCGGGCATGGTGATGTGCCGCTGGCGGTACAGGCCATGCGCGCCGGTGCCTATGATTTTCTCGAAAAGCCCTTCGCCAGTGACGCCCTGCTCGACAGCGTTCGCCGCGCCCTGGCCCTGCGCCGCCTGGTGCTGGACAACCGCAGCCTGCGCCTGGCCCTGAGCGACCGCCAGCAACTGAGCACCCGCCTGGTCGGCCACTCGACACCCATGCTGCGCCTGCGCGAACAGATCGGCGCCCTGGCCGGAACCCGTGCCGACGTGCTGATCCTCGGTGAAACCGGGGCTGGCAAGGAAGTGGTCGCCCGTGCTCTGCATGATCTGTCGAGCCGCCGCGACGGCCCTTTCGTGGCGATCAACGCCGGTGCCCTGGCCGAGTCGGTGGTCGAAAGCGAACTGTTCGGCCACGAGCCCGGCGCCTTCACCGGTGCGCAGAAGCGCCGGATTGGCAAGTTCGAATTCGCCAACGGCGGTACGCTGTTCCTCGACGAAATCGAGAGCATGAGCCTGGATGTCCAGGTCAAACTGTTACGCTTGCTACAGGAGCGGGTGGTCGAGCGCCTGGG
Organism: Pseudomonas sp.; assembly: GCF_050739775.1. Classification (GTDB taxonomy): domain Bacteria; phylum Pseudomonadota; class Gammaproteobacteria; order Pseudomonadales; family Pseudomonadaceae; genus Aquipseudomonas. Next base: position 113,226 of record NZ_JBOICA010000003.1, on the reverse strand, counting down.
CGGTAACCAGCAGATCCCGCTGGACATCCGCATCATCGCCGCCACCAAGGAAGACCTGCGCCAGTCTGCCGAGCAGGGGCGCTTTCGCGCAGACCTTTACTATCGCCTGAACGTTGCGCCCCTGCGCATTCCGCCGCTGCGCGAGCGCGGTGATGACATCCTGGTGTTGTTCCAGCATTTCGCCAATGCCGCCAGCGAGCGCCATGGCCTGCCGGCTCACACCCTGCAACCGGCGCAGCGCGCGCTGTTACTGCGCCACGGCTGGCCGGGCAACGTACGCGAGTTGCAAAATGCCGCCGAACGATTCGCCCTGGGCCTGGAACTGGCGCTCGATGGCGAGACCCCGGCGCAGGCCCACGAACAACCGGTCACTTCAGGTAGCGGCAACCTCAGCGATCAGGTCGAACAATTCGAACGTTCGTTGATCGCTGCCGAACTGGCTCAGCCGCATAGCTCCATGCGCAGCCTTGCCGAAGCGCTCGGTATTCCGCGCAAAACCTTGCACGACAAGCTGCGCAAACATGGCCTGAGCTTCGCCGACAGCAACACCAGCGCTGACGAAATGGAGGACAACCGCCCATGACCACAGACAGCCGTTACCTGGAATCCGTACTGCACAACGACATTCCGCTGACCCGCGAAATGGGTTTGCAGGTGCTCGATTGGCAGCAGCAACAGCTGCGCCTGCAATTGCCGCTGGCCGCCAATGTCAACCACAAGAGCACGATGTTCGGCGGCAGCCTGTACTGCGCTGCCGTGCTGGTCGGTTGGGGCTGGCTGCACCTGCGCCTGCGCGAGGCGGGGATCGACGATGGTCATATCGTCATTCACGAAGGGCAGATCAGTTATCCGCTGCCGGTGACCGGCGCGGCGCTCGCCGTGTGCCAAGCGCCGGAGGAGAAGGTCTGGGAACGCTTCGTTGCCACTTACCAGCGCCGCGGCCTGGCGCGCCTGAACCTGCACACCCGGGTCAGCAACGTCGGCAGCGATGAGGCCGCCGTGCTGTTCAGCGGCCAGTACGTGCTACATCGCTGAAGCCAGTTGCAGTAACCGCTCACGCCACGGGGCGGCGGCTGGCAAGGCCAGAAAGTAGGGGTTGAGCAAAGACTCGCGCGGTGGATAGGCAAAGGCCTGGCCATCGAGGCTGAGCACTTCTCCCCCCGCACCCTCCAGTACGCCTTGGGCTGCCGCGGTGTCCCACTGAGAAGTCGGCGCCAAGCGCGGATAGCAGTCGGCAGCACCTTCGGCCAACAGGCAGAACTTCAGTGAGCTGCCGATATTGGCAAGCTCCAGCTCACCTACCGCTGTACTCAATCCGGCCAACAGGGCTTCCTGCTGCGGGCTCGAATGGCGTCGGCTGGCGACCACGGTAAAGCCCACCCCCACAGGTGGAGCCAGGCGAACCTGGATGGCTTGCGGCGCTGCATCGGCTTCGGCGCACCAGGCGCCAATGCCCTGGCCGCCGTAATAACAACGGCCATTGGTGGGAATCGCCACCACGCCGAACACCACGCGGCCTTGCTCGATCAAGGCGATATTGACGGTGAATTCTTCAGTACCGGCGATGAACTCCTTGGTGCCGTCGAGCGGGTCGACCAACCACCAACGCTGCCACTGCTGACGTTCACTCAACGCAATATTGCAGTCTTCTTCAGACAGCACCGGAATCTCTGGGGCCAACGCTTGCAGGCCCTTGGCAATCACTGCATGGGCGGCCAGGTCCGCAGCGGTGACCGGTGAATCATCGGCTTTCGCCGTTACCGCAACATCGGCGCGCCAGAACGGCAGGATCGCCTTACCCGCCTGGCGGGCCAATCCAACCACCGCTTGCATCAATTGCAGATCATTCATGCGCCGAACACCCCACGCTGGGTCAGCAGGTCACGCACCAGGTACAGCGCCGCCAGTGCGCGGCCTTCGGAAAACTGCGGGTGCTGGGCCAGGGCCGAAAGTTCGCGCAGGTTGATCTTGTCGACGCGCATCGGCTCCGGCTCATCGCCTTCCAGGCGTTCTTCATACAGATCAGTGGCCAACACCACCTGGATCTTCTGGCTCATGTAGCCCGGCGACAGCGACAGCTCGGTCAGATGTTCGAGCTGGCGAGCACCAAAGCCGGCTTCTTCCTTGAGCTCGCGGTCAGCCGCCGCCAACACATCCTCACCTGGTTCGATCAGGCCTTTGGGCAAAGACAGCTCATACTCGTCGGTACCGCCGCAATATTCTTCCACCAGCACCGCATGCTCGGCATCGAGCATCGCCACGATCATCACCGCGCCATAACCGTTACCACGCCCCACAAGCCGCTCATACGTGCGCTCGTTACCATTGGCAAAGCGCAATTGCACAGCTTCGACCCGGAACAGGCGGCTGCTGGCGACAATCTCGCGGGAGAGGACGATGGGTTTCTGGCGCATGGGGCGGCTCCTTGGCGTGAACGGGTTACTATACCGTGGCTTGCCCGGCCACTGCTGCCCTGACTGTCCGAGAATTTCATATGCCCGTTTTAGCCTGGTCCACCATCGACACTGTACTGCTGGACATGGACGGCACCCTGCTCGACCTGCACTTCGACAACCACTTCTGGCTCGAACACCTGCCCCAGCGCTATGCCGATCTGCACGGCATCAGCCGGGCGATGGCCGAGCTGGAAATGCAGCCCCTGTTCGAACAGCACGCAGGTTCCCTGAACTGGTACTGCCTGGATTTCTGGAGCCGCGAGCTGAACCTCTCGGTTCGCGATCTGAAGTTGGAAACCGCCCACTTGATCGCCCTGCGCCCAGACGCTGCGCCCTTCCTCCAGGCAATCAAACAGGCCGGCAAGCGGGTGATCCTGATCACCAACGCCCACCGCGACTCGTTGTCATTGAAACTGGAACGGGTTGAGTTGGCACCGTACTTCGAACGCCTGATCAGCTCCCATGACTACGGTTTCCCCAAGGAAAACCCGCAATTCTGGGAGGCCTTGCAGGCCGATATCGGCTTTGCGCCAGAGCGCAGCCTGTTTATCGATGACACCTTGTCGATCCTGCGCAGCGCCCGCGGCTTCGGCGTGGCGCACCTGCTTGCGGTGCGCCAGCCTGACAGCCGTAAAGGGCCGCGTGATACCGAGGAGTTCGCCGCCGTAGAGGACTACCGAACACTGCTCGAAGGGCTTTGAGGGTTACTCGGGGATACGCAAGGTCTGACCGGGGTAGATCTTGTCCGGGTGGCTGAGCAGTGGCTTGTTGGCTTCGAAAATTCTGTTGTACTGATTGGCATTGCCGTACGCAGCCAGCGAAATTGCACTCAGGGTGTCGCCTTTCTTCACCACAACGAAGCGGGCAGCCGCAACAACCGGGCCGGTGACGGTGATCTGATCGTCCACCGAAGCCACGCCAGCAATGTTACCCAGCGCCAGGAGGATTTTCTCTTTCTCTTCCTGACTGGATACCTCACCGGTCACGATAACCCTGTCGCCCTCCACCGTAGTCTGAACGTTCGGACTGCCCAGCCCCACTTTCGCCACATGATCCTTCAACTGCTCGCTGGCATTGGCATTACCTGGGGTCAGCAGGTCGATGATTTTCTCACCGGCCTCTTTGATGAAACTGAAAATGCTCATACCGCTCTCCTTGGTGATGAATCCCGGAGCCTGCAGTCTAGGACAGGTTAGAATGCTTCGCCTGCTTTGCGCCACGGAGCGACGATGGACATCAAACAACTCAAATTCCTCATCGCTCTGGATGAAACCCGCCACTTCGGCCAGGCCGCCGCTCGCTGTCATGTAACCCAACCGACCCTGTCCATGCGCTTGCGCAATCTGGAACAGGAGCTGGACCTGGCCCTGGTCAACCGTGGTCAGCGCTTCGAAGGCTTTACCGCCCAGGGCGAGCGGGTACTGGCTTGGGCCCGCACGGTAATTGCCGCCTACGATGGCCTGCACGCTGAAGCCGCTGCCTGTCGTGGACATCTGGTCGGTAACCTGCGCCTGGGGGTGGTGCCACTGTCGAGCTTCGATCCTTTGCCATTGCTGCAACGCCTGCACCAGCAGCACCCGGAACTGAACTTCGAACTCAGTGCCCTGAGCTCCGAACAGATCCTCGAACAATTGACCAGCAATCGCCTGGACCTGGGTGTGTCCTACCTCGAACGCCTGGACCACGAACGCTTTGTCTCCCTGCCCCTGGGTGAGACCCGTATGGGCCTGCTGTATGACCCAGATCATTTTTGCTTCGACGAGCAACCCTTAAGCTGGCAAGCATTGACCGAACTGCCGCTGGGCCTGCTGACAGCCGGCATGCATTTTCGCCAGTCGATTGATCACAACTTCCACAGCCGGGGTCTGCAACCGCGGCTGCTGCTGCAAACCGATGCCGTCCATCAGCTGGTCCAGGCCGTCAGCGGCGGTTTGTGTTGTGCGATCATGCCACTGGCGGCAGGTCTGGAAGTACTCACCGAACGGCTGCGCCTGCAACCGATCGAGCAAGCCAGCACCCTGGCGCCACTGGGCCTGATCATGCGGCGCACGGCCCCACGCTCGGCCCTGGCCGAAGCCTGCCTGGCTGAATTCCAAGCCATGCAAAGTGGTGCCTGATCGACGCCGTCTATCAAGGCATCAGCATTAGCGATTAGACGATACCCGAGCGCAAGCCTAGGCTTAAGCCAGACCAGCCGCCGGTACCTCTAATGAGCACAAAACCTCCGGCCTGCGCGGCGTCCGCCCTCCTGACTGCGCCCGCGGCCAGCAACCGCTATGACTACAGCCACCTGACCGACGACAACCAGGCCAGCACACCGCTAGCCGAAGAAGTCGCTTTGGGTATTGCCTACAACGGCATCAACCAGGCGGTGATGCTGGTGAGCCCGACCGACCTTGAAGACTTCATTGTCGGTTTCAGCATCGGCAGCGGCATCATAATCTCGCCAGACGACATTTATGACCTCAAGCTCACGGGCCGGGGTTCGGCGATCAGCGCGGAAGTGGAAATTGCCAGCCGCGCCTTCTGGAACCTGAAAAACCAGCGGCGCCAACTGGCCGGCACCAGTGGCTGCGGCCTGTGTGGGGTCGAAGCCCTGGAGCAGGCCCTGCCTGAACTTAAGGTGTTGCCTGGCGCCCCACTGCCGCCAGCGCACTGGCTCGATGGCCTGCGTCAGCGCATCGACACCTTCCAACCGCTGGGCCAGCACTGCGGTGCGGTGCACGCGGCATTATTCATGAACAACCAGGGTGAACTGCTGCTGGGGCGCGAAGACATTGGCCGGCACAACGCCCTGGACAAGTTGATCGGCGCTCTGTTGCGCCAGCACATCAGCCTCGACGGTGGCCTGGCGATTGTCACCAGCCGCTGCAGCCTGGAGTTGATCCAGAAAGTCCTGCGCGCCGGCATCCAGACCCTGGTCAGCCTGTCGTCGCCCACCGGCCTTGCCCTGCAGTGGGCGCGCCGCCACAACCTGAACCTGATCCATCTGCCCAAACACAGTGCGCCACGGGTGTTCAGCCCCGTGCTGGAGAATTGACCGTGAGCCTGCATCACCAAGCCGACCAGAAGCCCGTCCCGCGTTACAAGCCCTACCACGGTGCCGCTGGCGGCTGGGGCGCGCTGCGCAGTGTGGCCCAGGCCTGGATCGGCAGCGACAACGCACTGAAGAATATCCGCGCCCTGCTCAAGACCAACCAGAATGGTGGATTCGACTGCCCGGGCTGCGCCTGGGGCGATTCGCCGGAAAGCGGCATGGTCAAGTTCTGTGAGAACGGCGCCAAGGCGGTGAACTGGGAGGCCACCAAGCGCCGTGTCGATGCGGCGTTCTTCGCCCGCCACAGTGTCACCTCGCTGCTGGCCCAGAGTGATTACTGGCTCGAATACCAGGGGCGGCTGACCGAGCCGATGGTCTATGAGCCAAGCAGCGACCGCTACCGCCCGATCGATTGGGATGCGGCCTTCGCCCTGATCGCCAGCCACCTGCAAAATCTCGCCAGCCCCGACCAGGCCGAGTTCTACACCTCGGGCCGGGCCAGCAACGAGGCGGCCTACCTGTACCAATTGTTTGTGCGCGCCTACGGCACCAACAACTTCCCGGACTGCTCGAACATGTGCCACGAAGCCAGCGGCGTGGCCCTGGGGCAGAGTGTCGGCGTCGGCAAGGGCACCGTGACCTTCGATGATTTCGAACACGCCGACGCCATCTTCGTCTGGGGCCAGAACCCCGGCACCAACCACCCACGCATGCTCGAACCGCTGCGCGAGGCGGTCAAGCGCGGCGCCCAGGTGGTGTGTATCAACCCACTCAAGGAGCGGGGCCTGGAGCGCTTCCAACACCCGCAGCATCCGCTGGAAATGCTGACCAACGGCGACCGCCCGACCAACACCGCCTATTTCCGTCCGGCCTTGGGCGGCGACATGGCCGTGCTGCGCGGCATGGCCAAGTTCCTGCTGCAGTGGGAGCGCGAAGCGCAGGTGAATAACACACCGGCCATCTTCGATCATAACTTCCTCAATCAGCACACCCAAGGTGTGCTCGACTACCTGCAAGCTCTGGATAACACCTCTTGGGCACAGATCGAGGCCCAGTCCGGCCTGAGCCTGGCAGAGATCGAACACGCCGCGCGGATGTACTGCAAAGCCAAAAAAGTCATCATGTGCTGGGCCATGGGCATCACCCAGCACCGCCACTCGGTGGCGACCATCCAGGAAATCGCCAACCTGATGCTGCTGCGCGGCAACCTCGGCGCGCCCGGGGCCGGCCTGTGCCCGGTACGCGGCCATAGCAACGTGCAGGGCGACCGGACCATGGGCATCAACGAACGCCCACCGGTTGCCCTGCTCGATGCGCTGGAGCGTCGTTTCAGCTTCAAGGCCCCGCGCCACAATGGCCATAACACCGTGGAAGCGATTGGCGCCATGCTCGCCGGTCAAGCCAAGGTGTTCATCGGCCTGGGCGGCAACTTTGCCCAGGCAACGCCAGACACCGAACGCACCGCACAAGCCTTGCGCAGCTGCGCGCTGACCGTGCAGATCAGCACCAAGCTCAACCGCAGCCACCTGATTCACGGCAAGCAGGCGCTGATCCTGCCATGCCTGGGCCGCACCGACATCGACTTGCAAAGCGCAGGCCCGCAGGCGGTCACGGTGGAAGACTCGTTCAGTATGGTGCATGCCTCCAACGGCCAGCTGCAACCACTATCACGGCAAATGCGCTCAGAGCCTGCGGTGATCGCCGGAATTGCCGCCGCCACCCTCGGTGCCAAGCCGGTGGACTGGAACTGGCTGGTAGCCGACTACGGACGCATTCGCGACCTGATCAGCGACACCATTCCAGGTTTTGACAACTTCAACCAACGCCTGGAACACCCGGGTGGCTTCTATCTGGGCAACAGCGCCGGGCAGCGGCAGTGGAAGACCGCCAGCGGCCGGGCCAACTTCAAAGCCAACGGGCTGCCTGATGACCTTCTGCACGAGCGTGTGCGTGCGACCGGCCAAGTACCCGACCTGATCATGCAGTCGATGCGCTCCCACGACCAGTACAACACCACTATCTATGGCCTCGACGATCGCTATCGGGGAGTCAAGGGTCAGCGTAACGTACTGTTCGCCAACGAGGCCGACATCATCCGCCTGGGCTTCCACCCGGGGCAGAAGGCCGATATCGTTTCGTTGTGGAGCGATGGCCGCGAGCGTCGGGTCAAGGGCTTCACCCTGCTCGCCTTCGATATCCCGGCAGGCCAGGCGGCGGCGTACTATCCGGAAGTCAATCCGCTGGTGCCGCTGGAGAGCGTCGGCGACGGCAGCCATACCCCGACCTCGAAGTTCGTCGCGATCAAACTGGAAACGGCCAGCGACAACACCCGTATCCTCTGACAGAATTGTCGATCAACACGCACAAAAAAGGCCCTGGCAGTGATGCCGGGGCCTTGTCTCAAGTAGGCTCTGACAGCTGAAATTCAAGAAAGTTTCATAGCAAAAACAGCAACTTAGATAATTGTGCACAACTCGTGCTACTCGTCGGATTTCCATTGCCAGCCCCCTCCGCCAGCCTCAGGATCGCCTCGTCATCCTAATGAGGCTCTCTTGATGAAGTACTCCTCGATTCTGTTGTTGTCTCTCGGCCTGCTCAGTGGCGTTGCCTCGGCAGGTGGCACCACCGAAGCCGGTATCGGCGGCGCATTGGGTGGGGTACTGGGCTCGGTGGTCGGTCAGTCGATCGGCGGCAGCACCGGTGGTGCAATCGGTGCGGGCCTTGGCGGCGCGGCAGGCAGTGCCGTAGGTGCCGACAAACGCAGCCGTGGCGAAGCGGCCATTGGTGGCGCACTGGGCGCAGCCGGCGGCAACGTGGTCGGCCGCAGCATGGGCGGTACCACCGGCAGCTACATCGGTGCAGCCGCAGGCGGCGGTGCCGGTGGTGCCCTGGGTAACTACATGGGCAACAAGAGCGACGACGACGAGCGCCGCTACCGCAACCGTGGCTACGACGACCGTCGTCACTACCACGACCGTGGCCGCCACTATGGCCATCGCAAGCACAAGAAGCACTGGCGCGATGACGACTAAGCACGCTCGGGCTTAAGCCAGAGGCCTGATCCCTGCCTTAACTGGCAGGGACTGCGCACAATCGCTGTAGCGCCACCTGCAACTCGATCGGCAATACCACTGGTCTGCCGCTAGCCCGTTCGACGAACACCTGTACCACCTTCCCAGCAGCACAAGGCTGCGCCTCGCCGACCCGAAACAAACCCAACTGGTACTCCACCGAACTGCCGGCCAGACGCGCTACGCGCAGGCCGACCTCAAGGGTGTCAGGGAACGCTGGCAAGGCGAAGAAGTCGGCCGCCGAGCTGACCACAAAACCCAGCACTTCTCCTTCCTGCGGGTCCAGGCCGGCCTGCTGCTGGAGGAATGCCTGAATGGTCGTGTCGAAGTAGCTGTACACCGTGGCACCGCCGATGTGACCGTTGAGGTCGCTGTCCTGCCAGCGCGTGAGGATGGGCTGCAGGTGCGGATATTCATGGCGTTGGGGTGATTGCGACATAGTGGGCCTGGGAAGTTGGATGCAATAAAGTCCCCATAATACCTGTAAGAGCGGGCTTGCCCCGCGATGCGATGTAACTGACGAAATGCAATCGCGGGCAAGTCGAGTCGTCGCACCGCCGCTCCCAGCAAACGAAAAAGCCGCCCCTGAGGGCGGCTTCTTTGTATCACACCGGTTTGAGCTTACAGCTGTGGACCGGCGGCCTTGATGGCGTCGGACACTTCAAATTTCTTGAAGTTGTCGATGAACAGATTGGCCAGGGCCTTGGCTGCTTCATCGTAGGCCGCTTTGTCAGCCCAGGTGTTGCGTGGATTGAGCAGAACGGTATCGACGCCAGGAACGGCTTTTGGCACATCCAGGTTGATGATATCCAGGTGCTCGGTTTCGGCACCGACCAGCGCGCCACTCTGAATGGCTGCGATCACCGCACGGGTGGTCGGAATGTTGAAGCGCTTGCCAACGCCGTAGCCACCACCGGTCCAGCCGGTATTGACCAGGTAGACCTTGGAGCCGAAGCCACGGATACGCTTGATCAGCAGCTCAGCGTACTCGCCAGCCGGACGCGGGAAAAACGGCGCGCCGAAGCAGGTGGAGAAAGTCGATTTGATGCCGCTGCCCGAACCCATCTCGGTGGAGCCAACCAGGGCGGTGTAGCCCGAGAGGAAGTGGTAAGCCGCTTGCTCTTCGCTGAGGATCGACACTGGCGGCAGCACGCCGGTCAGGTCGCAGGTCAGGAAGATCACCGCGTTAGGCTCGCCGCCGAGGTTCTTCTCGGAACGCTTCTCGACGTGCTCCAGTGGGTAAGCGGCACGGCTGTTCTGAGTCAGGCTGCCGTCGGCGTAGTCAGCCTTCTTGGCGTCGTCCAGAACAACGTTTTCCAGGACCGCGCCATGCTTGATGGCTTTCCAGATGACCGGCTCGTTCTTCTCGGACAGGTCGATGCACTTGGCATAGCAACCGCCTTCGATGTTGAACACCACGCCCTCGCCCCAACCGTGCTCGTCGTCACCGATCAGGTAACGGCTTTCATCAGCGGACAGGGTGGTCTTGCCAGTGCCGGACAGGCCGAAGAACAGGGTAACGTCACCCTCTTCGCCGATGTTGGCAGCGCAGTGCATCGGCAGCACGTCAGCGGCTGGCAGCAGGAAGTTCTGCACCGAGAACATGGCTTTCTTCATTTCACCGGCGTAACGCATGCCAGCGATCAGCACTTTCTTCTGGGCGAAGTTGATGATCACGCAACCATCGGAGTTGGTACCGTCACGCTCTGGCACACATTCGAAGTTGGCAACGTTGAGCACCTGCCACTGATCACGGCCAGCAGGGTTGTACTGCTGCGGATTGATGAACAGGCAACGACCGAACAGGTTCTGCCAGGCGGTCTGGGTGGTCATCTTGACGGCCAGGTAGTGCTCGGCAGCTGCACCTACGTGGACGTGAGAAACGAAATGCTCTTGCGCATTGTTGAAGGCCTCGACGCGGTCCCACAGGGCATCGAACTTGTCGGCCGGGAACTTGCGGTTGATCGGGCCCCAGGCGATGGCATCCTGAGTGGACGGCTCTTCGACGATGAAACGGTCAACCGGCGAACGACCGGTGCGATGACCCGTCTTCACAACCAGCGCGCCAGTATCGGCCAGCTCGCCTTCACCGCGGTTCAGCGCTTCTTTTACCAGCTCATCGACGCTCAGGTCGGTGTACACGGTGTTGTTGGCTTGCGTCATGAGATTCCCCATCCGGCCTGCGGCCGAGTGCTCCAAACGTTTTGTAGTAGAGCTTTGAAAACTACTACAGCGAAAAAAGTGGCCGGATTATGCCAGAAACGCCCAAAAAAAGTAGGGCCCTCCTGTCAGAACGGCGAATTTCCGGCGTTAGACAGGAGATTTACCTGTAGTGAAACGTTTTAGTGACGAGTATCTGACGGCGTGTCTACACCGCCACCGGCGAACAATTGCTCAACATCGGCTGCGTCGAATTGGTAGCGCTGGTTGCAGAACTGGCAGTCGACCTCGATCTTGCCGCCATGCTCGTTGACCAGCGCCAGCGCGTCATGTTCGCCCAGGCTGACCAAGGCATTACCGGAGCGCACTCTTGAGCAGCTGCAACGGAAATGCAGCGGCTGGATATCGAACAGGCGCACAGCGTCCTCGTGATACAGGCGATGCAGTACGGTCTCGTTATCGAGGCCGAGCAGCTCCTCGGCTTTCACGGTGTTGGCCAGGGCCTTCACGTGGTTCCAGCTTTCCTCACGCTCCTCAATATCCTTCTGGCGATCGGCAGGCAACTGCTGCACCAGCAGGCCACGGGCGCAAATACCGTCGGCGGCCAGCGAGATGCAGGTGTTGACCTGCTGCGACATGACGAAGTAGTTGGTGAAGCACTCCGACAGGTCCTTGCCGTCCAGCTCCACCGCACCTTGGTAGCGCTGACCGTTGACCGGGATGATGGTCAGGACCAGATGCCCGCCAGGCATCAGGTCGGCAAGGGTTGCATCATCCTTGATCTGCTCGGCCGCATAGCGTGCCAGGCCGCGAATTTCGTGCTCGCTGGTGCATTCGATGGCCAGCAGGGGCACCGGCCCGCTCGACTGTGCCTGAAGGATCAACAGACCATCGAACTTCAGGGTGCCAACCAGCAGCGCGGCAGCCGCCATCAGCTCGCCGAGCAGCTGTGCGACAGGCTGCGGATAAGGGTGCTTGGCCAGCACTTCCGCGTAACTGCGCTCCAGCCCGACCATTTCACCGCGTACATCGCGATCGTCGAAGATGAAGCGTTGGGTGTAATCGGTATCCGGCAATTCAGACATGGGTTCGGGTATTCGCGTAAATGAGTTAATGGCGCCTAGTTTATCAGTGCGCCCCGCGCCCGTTAACCAGCGCTGTCGTGAAGCTGGTGGAGCTGGCGCCGTTGTTTCTTGGTTGGCCGACCATCGGTCGTCACGCCCAATGCGCCAGCCTTGCGCATGACTGCCGCCTTCTCGCGCCTGTCGATACTCTCGGCAGTCTCTTCATAAAGCGCCTGGGCCTCGGGCGCGCCACGGCGTACCACAGACAGCGCCCTGACCACCACCGTGCGCTCGTCAAAGCCGGTACGCAAGACAAACTCGTCACCTACCCGTGGCTCTTTGCCCGGCTTGCATCGTTCACCCCGACAGTGCACCTTGCCACTTTCGATAGCCGCTTTGGCCAGCGCCCGGGTCTTGTAGAAGCGCGCTGCCCATAGCCATTTGTCCAGACGAACCCTATCGTCCTCTTCCGGCTTTTGTGCCATGACATTTCCCCGCTTAATTTCGTAAAGGGAACTGTACTACCGTATCTGGCGGATGCAAAAAAACCGCGGGGTGCTTACAGTTCACCGACCTGTCGCGCACGCCGGTTCTGGCCTTGCGACTTTCTATGCTGGTTGAGCAATTTGAAGACATTTGACCATTTGACTGTGATCGGCCTACGCGAGTGGGTAGCCTTGCCCGACCTCGGCCTGGCCGGCCTGCGTGCCAAGATCGACACCGGCGCCAGTACCTCGAGCCTGCACGCCACCGAGGTCGAGCCCTTCGAGCGCAATGGCGAGCCCTGGGTACGTTTCAATGCGCACCTGGGCTCGGTCGTGCAACTGCGTCACCGCCGCTGCGAAGCGCCGCTGGTGACCATGAAAACCATCAAGAGCTCCAATGGCCAGGCGCAAACCCGCTATGTGATCCGAACGCCTCTGGCACTGGGTGACCGGGTCTGGCAAGTAGAATTCACCCTGGCCTGTCGCAAGGCCATGCGCTATCGCCTGTTGCTCGGTTCCAAAGCCCTGATCCATGGCCAGTTGGTGGTCAATCCGGGCCTCAAGTATGTTCAGGACAAGCCGGCATTCCCGGCCACTATTTCTCCCCCCACAGGTGTTGCATGAAGATCGCCGTGCTGTCGCGAAACCCGCGTCTGTATTCCACTCGTCGTCTGGTTGAAGCCGGTACTGCACGAGGCCATGAGATGGTTGTGATCGATACCCTGCGCGCCTACATGAACATCGCCAGCCACAAACCGCAGATCCACTACCGCGGCAAGCCTCTCGAAGGCTTTGATGCAGTGATTCCGCGCATCGGTGCCTCCGTGACTTTCTATGGCTGTGCCGTACTGCGCCAGTTCGAGATGATGGGCGTGTTCCCGTTGAACGAGTCGGTCGCCATCGCCCGCTCGCGTGACAAACTGCGCTCGCTGCAGCTGCTGTCGCGGCGTGGCATCGGCCTGCCGGTCACCGGCTTCGCGCACTCCCCGGACGACATCCCCGACCTGATCCAGATGGTCAACGGCGCGCCATTGGTGATCAAGGTGCTCGAAGGCACCCAGGGCATCGGCGTGGTCCTGTGCGAAACCACCAAGGCTGCCGAGTCGGTGATCGAGGCGTTCATGGGCCTGAAGCAGAACATCATGGTCCAGGAGTACATCCAGGAGGCAGGAGGCGCCGATATCCGTTGCTTCGTGGTCGGCGACAAGGTCATTGCCTCGATGAAGCGCCAGGCCAAACCCGGCGAGTTCCGCTCCAACCTGCATCGAGGTGGCAGCGCCAGCCTGATCAAAATCACACCCGAAGAGCGCATGACAGCCATCCGCGCGGCCAAGATCATGGGTTTGAGCGTGGCTGGGGTGGATATCCTGCGCTCCAATCACGGTCCGCTGGTGATGGAGGTGAACTCTTCGCCTGGTCTTGAGGGCATCGAGGTCACCACCGGCAAGAACGTTGCCGGAATGATCATCGAGCATCTGGAGAAGAACGGCGGGCCAAACCTGACCCGCACAAAAGGCAAGGGCTAGACTGCGTCGCGCGGCAGCAGCAGCCCCAGCGGCAGGCGCACCCGAGCTTCCAGCCCGCCGCCGGAGCGGTTGCGCAACTCGACATTGCCGCCATGCTGGGCGGCAATACGCTTGACGATCGCCAGCCCCAGCCCCGTGCCCTTGCCACTTCGGGCACGGTCGCCACGAATGAACGGGTTGAAGATCCCTTCCAGCTCGTTCGGGTCGATGCCCGCCCCTCGGTCCAGCACACTGAGCACCACATAGGGGGCGCTGCTGTCACCCGACACATAAGCCGCAACCTCGACCCCCTTGCCGGCGTGGTACAAGGCGTTGCCAATCAAGTTGTTAAGCAAGCGCTTGAGCGACACCCTGCGTAACGGGAAAGGAGGAATCGGCTCAAGACACAGGCGTACCCGCTCTTCTGGCTGGTTGAAGGGTGCCACCACCTCACGCACCAGATCGCTCAGGTCGACCTCTTCCACCGGCTCATCACGTCCGTCGCGGATGAAGGCGAGGAACTGGTCAAGGATGGCGTCCATGTCTTCGATGTCACGCACCATGTCGTCGGTCAGGTCGTTATCGCTGGACAGCAACGACAAGGACAGACGCAGACGGGTCAATGGGGTGCGCAAGTCATGGGACACACCCGCGAGCATCAACTCCCGCTCTCGCCCGGCCTGTTCGACGTCTTCGGCCATCTGGTTGAAGGCCCGGTAGACCTCAGTCATCTCACTGGGCGTATCGCTGACCGGCAACCGGACGCTACGCCCCTGCCCCAACTGCCGGGCGGCAAACACCAGGCGCTTGAGCGGCTGGCTAAGCTGGCGGACAAAGATCCAGGCCGACGCTGTGGACAATAGGCCAATGGCCAGGAACCAACCCAGCACGCTCCAGATTTTCTGACCGCGCAACGGATGTGGATACAGCGGAACCTTCAACCAGCCGTCACCCAGGCTCGGAGCCCTCACCCACAGGGCCGGTGGCGCGTGGATGCGCAGGCGCACCTCGGTGTCGGCGCCAAGCTCCGCCTGCATCTGGCGCTGGTAGATTTCACTATAAGGCCAGTGCTGCTCACCTTCCGGAACACCGGAGCCCACCACCCGGATCAACCCTGCAGCTTCGGCGATCTTGTCGCGGTCGGATTCATCGGCCGCCCAATAGGCGCGCAGGGTCAGGGCCACCCCGTGGCTGTACTGGCGATCGACCAACACGTCTTCGTTCATCAGCAGGTAAACCAGGGTCAGAGCCTTGGAAAACAGCACGACGATCAGCACCAGCCAGAGGGTGCGGGCGAAGAAGCTTTGCGGGAACCACAAGGGCGTTTTCATCGACAACGGCTACACACTGTGCAGGAACGAGCTTGGCTCGCAGGCTTTGCGGATCTCGGCACACTCAAAAACAGGGCAACCCGAAGGTCCGCCCTGCTTGTAGTGACTGGCTCCTACAATCGAAACATCACTTGCTGTTGTTGCCATCCGGTACGAACACGTAGCCAACGCCCCAGACGGTCTGGATATAACGCGGCTTCGAAGGATCGGGCTCGATCATGCGACGCAGGCGGGAAATCTGTACGTCGATGGAACGCTCCAGCGCATCCCATTCACGGCCGCGGGCCAGGTTCATCAGTTTGTCGCGCGTCAGCGGCTCACGAGCATGCATGACCAGCGCCTTGAGCACGGCAAACTCACCCGTGGTGAGCATGTGCACTTCTTCACCACGCTTGAGCTCACGGGTAGCCAGCGACAACTCATAGTCGCCAAAGGTGACGGTTTCGTCTTCGCTGCCCGGTGCACCCGGCACCGCGGGTGCCTGGCGACGCAAGACGGCTTTGACCCGAGCCATCAACTCATCGGGGTTGAAGGGTTTGGCCAGATAGTCGTCGGCGCCCAGTTCCAGGCCCTTGATCCGGCTCAGTTCATCGCCCTTGGCAGTGAGCATGATGATGGGGATCTGGTTGTTCGCTGCGCGCAGACGTCGGCAGGCGGTAAGACCGTCCTCACCAGGCAACATCAGATCAAGGACCACCATGTTGAAAACTTCACGGGCCAGCAGGCGGTCCATCTGCTCGGTATTGGGTACTGCACGGGCACGGTAGCCCTTGCTGGTGAAGAATCGCTCCAGCAGGCTGCTCAAGCCCGGGTCGTCGTCGACGATGAGAATTTTTTCGCCTTCAGCGGTTTGTGCAGTGCTGCTCATGGATAGCTCCTCTAATCTCGGCAGGCATTATGGCTTAGCCGCCATTGACCGTGCCGTGTGCATTGTTAGCAGATTTTTCCCTGTGCGCCAGTTCTACCTGGCCAAGAGCTGGCGCGCTGCTATCACCGCAACCCCTGCGCGCTGGGTATAATGCGCCCCTTTCAGCCAGCGCCGCATTGATCCGAGCGCCCTATGGTGCCCGCCTGCGGCCTTTGTTTTCACAATTTGTCAGGTGGTTTTATGGACAGCATCAACAGCCGCATCGCCGAGGAACTCGGTGTCCGCCCGCAACAGGTCGAAGCGGCCGTGGCCCTGCTTGATGAAGGCTCGACGGTGCCTTTTATCGCCCGTTACCGCAAAGAAGTAACCGGCAGCCTGGATGACACCCAACTGCGTCATCTGGAAGAACGCCTGCGCTACCTGCGTGAATTGGACGACCGTCGCGCCAGCATCCTGGCCAGCATCGATGAGCAGGGCAAGCTGACCCCTGCGCTTGCCCGCGAGATCAAGCTGGCTGACACCAAGACGCGCCTCGAAGACCTCTACCTGCCTTACAAGCAAAAACGCCGCACCAAGGGCCAGATCGCCCTGGAAGCCGGCTTGGGCGAGCTGGCCGATGGCCTGTTGAACGACCCGCAGCTGAGCCCTGAAGTCGAAGCCGCACGCTTTGTCGACACCGAAAAAGGCGTGGCCGACGTCAAGGCAGCCCTCGAAGGTGCCAAGTACATCCTCATGGAGCGCTTCGCCGAAGACGCCAGCCTGCTCGACAAGCTGCGCAGCTTCCTCAAGCAGGAAGCCGTTCTCAGCGCCCGCTTGGTGGCCGGCAAGGAAGAGGAAGGCGCCAAGTTCCGTGATTACTTCGAACACGATGAGTTGCTCAAGAGCGTGCCGTCGCACCGCGCCCTGGCGATTTTCCGTGGCCGCAACGAAGGTGTCCTGGCCGCCTCGCTGAAAGTCGGCGAAGAGCTGCCTGGCACCCTGCACCCCTGCGAACTGATGATCGCCGAGCGTTTCGGCCTGCAAAACCACAACCGTCCTGCGGACAAGTGGCTCGGCGAAGTGGTGCGCTGGACCTGGAAGGTCAAGCTCTACAGCCACCTGGAAACCGACCTGTTCGGCGAACTGCGTGACAACGCCGAAGGCGAGGCGATCAACGTTTTCGCTCACAACCTGCATGACCTGCTGCTGGCAGCGCCAGCCGGCCCGCGCGCGACCCTGGGCCTTGACCCGGGGCTGCGTACTGGCTGCAAAGTGGCGGTGGTGGATGCCACTGGCAAGCTGCTGGACACCGCCACGGTCTACCCGCATGTACCGAAGAACCAGTGGGACCAGACTATCGCCGTGCTCGCGGCCCTGTGCGCCAAGCACTCGGTGGAGCTGATCGCTATCGGCAACGGCACCGCCAGCCGCGAAACGGACAAATTGGCCGCCGAGCTGATCAAAAAATATCCAGCCCTGAAAATGACCAAGATCATGGTCTCCGAAGCCGGTGCTTCGGTGTACTCGGCTTCGGAACTGGCTGCCCGCGAATTCCCGGACCTCGACGTGTCGATCCGTGGTGCCGTGTCCATCGCTCGCCGCCTGCAGGATCCGCTGGCCGAACTGGTGAAGATCGACCCGAAATCCATCGGCGTTGGCCAATACCAGCATGACGTTTCACAACTAAAGCTGGCCCGCGGCCTGGACGCCGTGGTCGAGGACTGCGTGAACGCCGTCGGCGTCGACGTCAACACCGCCTCGGTAGCCCTGCTGGCACGCATCTCCGGCCTCAACAGCACCTTGGCGCAGAACATTGTCAGCCACCGCGACGCCAACGGCGCTTTCAAGACCCGTGCGGCGCTGAAGAAAGTCAGCCGCCTCGGCGAAAAAACCTTCGAGCAAGCCGCCGGTTTCCTACGCGTGATGAATGGCGACAACCCGCTGGACGCCTCGGCGGTACACCCTGAGGCCTACCCGCTGGTACAGCGCATCGCCGCCGAAACCGACCGCGACATCCGCTCGCTGATCGGCGACAGCGGTTTCCTCAAGCGCCTGGACCCGAAGAAATTCACCGACGAAACCTTCGGCCTGCCGACCGTCACCGACATCCTCCAGGAACTGGACAAACCCGGCCGCGACCCGCGCCCCGAGTTCAAGACCGCTGAATTCCAGGAAGGCGTCGAAGACCTCAAGGACCTGCAGCTGGGGATGATTCTCGAAGGCGTGGTGACCAACGTGACCAACTTCGGCGCCTTCGTCGACATCGGCGTGCACCAGGACGGCCTGGTGCACATCTCGGCGCTGTCGGAGAAGTTCATCAAGGACCCGCGTGAAGCGGTCAAGGCCGGCGACGTGGTCAAGGTCAAGGTCATGGAAATCGACATCCCGCGCAAACGTGTCGGTCTGTCGATGCGCATGAGCGACACCCCGGGCGAGAAGATCGATGGCGCCCGTGGCAGCCGTCCGGGTTCTGCACCGCGTCAACAGAGCGCCCCGGCCCGCGCCAAGGAGAGCCCGGCGCCGGCCAACAATGCCATGGCCGCGCTGTTCGCCAGCGCCAAGCAACTGAAGAAGAAATGATAGAGGCCCGGCAAGAGGTCGCCCTCTAGCCGCAAGCAGCCAAATTGCGATACTTTCGGCAGAGCGCAGGCACTGCCGAAAGCCGGCCAACACCAGGCGACAACGCCAGTTCCTCTGTCCACCCTTGTAGACCGTCATATCCACCCCCATATTGGGGCGACTGATGCGTGAAGGAATCCATCTTGAGCGAACTTCTCAACCGCCGCCTGAGCCTGCTCGGCCAAGGCGACAACCTCTCCCTGCTCAAGCAGTGCCTGCACGGCATCGAGCGTGAATGCTTGCGTGTGACCGAGCAAGGTCGCCTGGCACAGACCCCGCACCCCGAGGCTCTCGGCGCGGCGCTGACCCACGAGCAGATCACCACGGACTATTCGGAGTCGCTGCTGGAGTTCATCACCCCAGCCTTGGCCGACCCGGCGCAGACCCTCGAAAGCCTGGAGAACATCCACCGCTTCGCCTACACCAAACTGGGCACCGAGTACCTGTGGAGTCCGTCGATGCCCTGTCCGCTACCCGCCGAGGAAGACATTCCGATCGCCTGGTACGGCAGCTCCAACATCGGTCAGCTCAAGTATGTCTATCGCAAGGGCCTGGCCCTGCGCTACGGCCGCACCATGCAGTGCATTGCCGGGATTCACTACAACTTCTCGCTGCCGGAAAACCTCTGGCCGCTGCTGCGCGCCGCCGAAGGCAGCAGCCTGGATGACCACGCTTATCAGTCGGCGGCCTACATCGCCCTGATCCGTAACTTCCGCCGTTACAGCTGGTTGCTGATGTACCTGTTCGGCGCCTCGCCGGCGCTGGACGCCGGTTTCCTGCGCGGGCGCCCGCATCAACTCGAGCAGTTCGACGCCGATACGCTCTACCTGCCGTACGCCACCAGCCTGCGCATGAGCGACCTGGGCTACCAGAGCAACGCCCAGGCCGGCCTGACGCCGTGCTACAACAACCTCAGCAGCTACACCGACAGCCTGCGCAAGGCCGTGGCCACACCCTACGCGCCTTATGTCGAGATCGGCACACACAAGGATGGTGAGTGGGTACAGCTGAACACCAACATCCTGCAGATCGAAAACGAGTACTACTCCAATATCCGCCCCAAGCGCGTGACCTACAGCGGCGAGCGGCCGATCCAGGCCCTGATGGCCCGTGGCATCCAGTATGTCGAAGCGCGCTGCCTGGATATCAACCCGTTCCTGCCAACCGGTATCGACCTGCCCGAAGCGCGTTTCCTCGACGCCTTCCTGTTGTTCTGCGCCCTGGAAGACAGCCCGCTGCTGGGTTACCTGGAATGCGGTAACTGCACCAGCAACTTCCTCAGCGTGGTCAAAGAAGGTCGTCGTCCAGGGTTGATGCTGCAACGCCACGGCAAGCCGGTGGAGCTCAAGGAATGGGCCAATGAGCTGCTTGAGCATATTGCGCCGTTGGCCGCACTGCTCGACCGCAGCCAGGACGGTGATGAGCACGCCAAGGCCCTGGAACTGCAGAAGACCAAGGTCAGCGACCCGTCCCTAACCCCGTCGGCCCAGGTGTTGGCGAGCATGAGCGAACACAAGGAAAGCTTCAGCCGCTTTGCCTTGCGCCAGAGCCAGGCGCATGCCGAGTTCTTCCGCGCCAAGGCCCTGCCGGCAGACGAGCAACAGCACTTCGAAGCGGCGGCGCGTGAGTCCCTGGAGGCCCAGGCCAAGCTTGAGCGTGAAGAAGACAAGGCCGACTTCGACCTGTTCGTCAGCGCCTATCAGGCCAGCATCCTGGCGATCAGCAACTGACATGACCCGTACCGTCACCGCGCGCAAACCCCGCGCCCGCAGCCAGGCGCGGATCGACTCGATCCTCGAGGCGGCGCGCATCCTGCTGGCCAGCGAAGGCGTGGCCAGCCTGTCGATCTACAGTGTGGCCGAGCGGGCGCAAATCCCGCCGTCATCGGTGTATCACTTTTTCGCTAGTGTCCCGGCCTTGCTCGAAGCCCTGACCGCCGATGTCCATGGCGCCTTCCGGGCTTGCCTGGCAGCACCAATCGAAGCCTGCGCGCTGCACACCTGGCACGACCTCTCGCGCCTGGTCGAACAGCGCATGCTGAGTATCTATAATCAGGACGCGGCAGCCCGCCAACTGATCCTCGCCCAGCATGGCCTGAGCGAAGTGACCCAGGCCGACCGCCAGCACGACATCGAACTGGGCGATTTGATGCACAAGCTGTTCGCCCAGCACTTCCAATTGCCGGTGCTACCGGATGATGTCGATGTGTTTGCCCTGGCCATGGAACTCGGCGATCGGGTTTATGCCCGCTCGGTGCAATTGCACGGGCAGATCACGCCGCGCATGGCCGAGGAAGGCATGCGGGTATTCGATGCTTATCTGGGGCTGTACCTGCCGCCCTTCTTGCCGAAACGCTGAGGGCCTCATCGCGAGGCAAGCACGCCCCCACACAGACTGGAGCGGGCTTGCCTCACGATGAATCAGAGCTTGGCAATCGACACTTCAGTGGACTTCACAAAGGCAATCACTTCACTGCCAATGGTCAGCTCAAGCTCGCGCACCGAACGGGTGGTGATCACCGAGGTGACAATGCCTGAAGCCGTCTGCACATCGATTTCCGACAGCACCGGGCCTTCGAGGATTTCCTTCACGGTGCCTTTGAACTGGTTACGTACGTTGATCGCTTTGATGGTCATCTGCTTGCTTCCTTCTGGTCAATGAGCCCAACGCAACTGCGTTGGCAAAGGTGCTACAGGTTCCGGTTCGGGCGGTGCGCCTGGCACCGAGAGAACGCGGTTAAGCACTTCGGTTTCCAGCACCGCCAGGCGATGGGAGCCACGCACACGGGGACGTGGCAAGTCGACGATCAGGTCCAGGCCCACTTCACCGTCTTCGATGAGGATCACCCGGTCTGCGACCGCAACCGCTTCGCTGACATCATGGGTAACCAGCAGGACAGTAAAGCCATGCTGGCGCCAGAGCCGTTCGATCAGTTGCTGCATCTCGATACGGGTCAGGGCATCCAGGGCGCCTAGCGGCTCGTCGAGCAGTAACAGGCGCGGCTGGTGGATCAGCGCACGGGCCAGGGCCACTCGTTGCTTCTGCCCGCCAGACAGCGCCGCCGGCCATTCATTGGCGCGCTCGGCCAGGCCGACCGCCTCCAGGGCTTGCAATGCCTGTGGCCACCAATTACCGGACAAACCCAGGCCGACGTTGTCGATCACCTTCTTCCAGGGCAATAGGCGCGCTTCCTGGAACATCAGCCGGGTGTCCTCGCGCGCCTCGCTCAACGGCGCGGAGCCTGCCAGCAGCTCGCCGCCGGTGGGCTGGTCGAGCCCCGCGAGCAAGCGCAACAGGGTGCTCTTGCCGCAGCCGCTACGCCCGACAATGGCCACGAACTGCCCGGCAGGAATATGCAGGTCGATATCACCCAGCACCTGGCGCTGGCCAAAGGTTTTCTGCAGGCTGTTCGCCGCCAGCGGTATGCCGCGCAATAGCCGCGCTGGTGGTTCCTTGAGAATGGTCATGCGCTCTCCCCCCGGGTGGGTTGATAAGCCGGGTGCCAGCGCAGCCAGACCCGCTCCAGGCCACGCGCCGCCAGGTCGGCAAGCTTGCCGAGCACGGCATAGAGAACAATCGCCAGCACCACCACGTCGGTCTGCAGGAACTCTCGGGCATTCATCGCCAGGTAGCCGATGCCGGCGTTGGCCGAAATGGTTTCGGCAACGATCAGGGTCAGCCACATGAAACCCAATGCGAAGCGCACACCGACCAGGATCGAGGGCAAGGCACCGGGTAGAATCACCTGGCGAAACAGCTCGAAGCCGGACAAGCCATAGCTGCGCGCCATTTCCACCAGCGCTGGATCGACGTTGCGGATGCCGTGGTAGGTATTGAGGTAAATCGGGAACAGGGTGCCCAGCGCCACCAGGAAAATCTTCGCCGACTCATCGATGCCGAACCACAGAATCACCAGCGGGATCAGTGCCAGGTGCGGCACGTTACGGATCATCTGCACCGAGCTGTCGAGCAGACGTTCGCCCCACTTCGACAGCCCGGTGACAAAGCCCAGCGCCAGGCCGATTGCGCCACCGATCAGAAAGCCAAGCACGGCGCGCCAGCCACTGATAGCCAGGTGGGTCCAGATTTCACCGCTGCGCACCAGTTCGACACCCGCGCTGAACACTGCGCTGGGTGCCGGCAGGATGCGCGTCGACAGCCAGCCTACGCTGACTGCCAATTGCCAGACCGCCAACAGCAGCAGCGGCAACGCCCAGGGTGCCAGGTGCTGCGGCCAAGGAGTGGATGCACGACTCATGACCCGATCCTCAATGCTGCGCCGTGGACTTGGGCAGGATGTCGTTGGCCACCATCTCGCCGAAGGGGCTCACGTAACCAGCGCTTTTCGGCAGCTCCGCACGCTGCACATCCAGATGCGGGAACAGCAGCTCAGCGACCCGGTACGACTCTTCAAGGTGCGGATAACCAGAGAAGATGAAAGTATCGATGCCCAGTGCGGCATATTCTTTGACCCGCTCCGCCACGGTCGGTCCATCGCCCACCAGCGCGGTGCCGGCCCCGCCACGCACCAGACCGACACCGGCCCAGAGGTTGGGGCTGACTTCCAGGTTGTCACGGTTGCCGCCATGCAGTGCGGCCATGCGTTGCTGGCCAACCGAGTCAAAGCGCGCCAGCGACGCCTGGGCGCGGGCAATTGTGTCGTCGTCCAGGTGCGAAATCAGACGTTCGGCAGCCTGCCAGGCCTCGGCATTGGTCTCGCGCACAATCACATGCAAGCGAATACCGAAACGTACCGTGCGCCCCTGCTTGGCGGCCTTGGCGCGGACTTGCTCGATCTTTTCCGCGACGGCGGCCGGTGGTTCACCCCAGGTCAGATACAGCTCGACCTGCTCGGCTGCCAGATCCTGGGCCGCTTCGGAGGAGCCGCCAAAATACAGCGGTGGACGTGGCTGCTGGATCGGCGGATAGAGCAACTTGGCGCCTTTTACCTGGATATGCTGGCCGTCGTAATCGACAGTTTCGCCTTCCAGTACCCGGCGCCAGATACGGGTGAACTCCACCGAGGCCTGGTAACGCTCTTCATGACTGAGGAACAGGCCGTCACCGGAAAGCTCTTCCGGATCGCCACCGGTCACCAGATTGAACAACGCCCGGCCTTCGGAGAGTCGGTCCAGGGTTGCCGCCTGGCGTGCCGCCACGGTCGGCGAGATGATGCCCGGGCGCAGGGCGACCAGGAATTTCAGACGCTGAGTCACCGGAATCAGCGACGCGGCGACCAGCCAGGAGTCCTCGCAGGAGCGCCCGGTCGGGATCAAGACACCAGCAAACCCCAGGCGGTCGGCAGCCTGGGCAATCTGCTGCAGGTAACCGTGATCGACGGCACGCGCACCTTCCGAGGTGCCCAGGTAGTGGCCGTCGCCGTGGGTTGGAAGAAACCAGAAAACATTGAGGCTCATTGGAGTTGTCTCCTAAGGGGAACGCAAGCCGGGACTGCGTCCCGGCACGGGCGAATCGTCAAGGCGCAGTGGCGACCTTGGCCGGGGGAGTCCAGATCACATCCTTGATACTCAACGGCTTGGGAATCAGCTTTAGCGTGTGGAAGGTGTCGGCGATTTTCTGCTGGGCGCTGACCACATCCGGAGTCAGGAAGTGAGAGCCGTAGCCCTGGCGTTTGACCGAGGTCAGGGTAATGTCGGCCGGCAGGCCAAGCAGCGGTGCGACCTGGTCGGTCACTTCCTGCGGGTTGGCTTTGGACCACTCGCCCACGGCGCGCACTTCCTCGACCAGGGTGTTGATCACTTCCGGGTGCTGCTGCGCGTAAGGTTTGGTCGCCAGGTAGAACTGATGGTTGTCGACGATGCCCTTGCCGTCACGCAGGGTGCGTGCCTGCAACTGCTGTTCGGCAGCTGCCTGATAGGGGTCCCAGATCACCCAGGCATCGACACTGCCACGCTCGAACGCCGCGCGGGCATCGGCAGGGGGCAGGAACACCGGCTGGATGTCGGTGTATTTAAGGCCGACATCCTCCAGGGCGCGCACCAGCAGGTAGTGCACGTTGGAGCCCTTGTTCAGCGCGACTTTCTTGCCCTTGAGTTCTTTGACCGACTGGATCGGCGAGCCCTTGGGCACCAGGATCGCCTCGCTGTGCGGTGCTGGTGGCTCATAGGCCACATACAGCAGGTCTGCTCCGGCAGCCTGGGCGAATACCGGCGGGGTCTCGCCGGTGACACCGAAGTCGATGGAGCCGACGTTCAGGCCTTCAAGCAACTGCGGGCCACCGGGGAATTCAGTCCATTGAACCTGTATGCCCTGGGCCGCCAGACGCTTCTCCAGCGAGCCCTTGGCCTTGAGCAGCACCAGCGTGCCGTATTTCTGATAACCGATCCGCAGGCTTTGGGCCTGAGCTTGAGTAATGGCGCCGAAGGACACAGCCGCAGCAAACAGAGCGACCAGACCACGACGCAAAATGACAGTGCGCATAGCGCTCTCCTTTTGCTGTTGGGGTTCAGGCTGCACCTGCTTGCCCGTTGGCGGGCGAGTAAGGTGGGAATTGCAGAAAATCGGGTGGTGCGCCTCAGATGCTCCAGCGCGCACTGAGCAGACGTTCATTCAACACTCCAGGCGCGACCGGTTTCGGTCGGCGTGCCAGAGCACTGTGAAACAGTTCAAGCGACTCGTTCAGACGTTGCTCCAGGACCGCTGCCAGCTGCGCGGCGACATTGCCTTCGCCGTAGGTGATCTGGCTGTCATCAGCGAAAATTCCTTGCAGGATTTCCTGGGCCTTGAGCGCAGACAACACCGGCTTGAGCGCGTAGTCCACTGCCAGCATGTGGGCGATACTGCCGCCGGTTGCGATGGGCAATACCACTTTGTGGCTCAGGGCGCGCTCAGGCAGCAGGTCGAGCAGGGTTTTCAACGCTCCGGCAAACGACGCCTTGTAGACCGGAGTCGCCACCACCAGGCCGTCGGCTTGCTCTACCAGTTGCAGGAAGTGCTGCACCCTGGGGCTATCGAAACGCGCATGCAGCAGATCCTCGGCCGGAAAGTCGCGGACCTGGAAAGTCACCACTTCGACGCCCTGGCCTTGCAGCCACTGGCGGCTGCGCTCAAGCAGCACACCGGAGCGTGAGCGCAAACTGGGACTACCACCGAGAGAAACAACCAGCATTGGCGCACATCCTTGATCGTGTTCTAGAGGGCCGCGAGGTTGAGTTCTCGCTGGAATGGAATGACCTTAACAGCTCAACATATATATCTATAAATCATATTTATTCATTTATTTATGCATTTTAGAGCTATAAAAACATCGACAAAAAAAGGGCCGTCGAAACGGCCCAAAATCCCTGCTATGGCTAAAGATCAGCGATTGGGTTGCGGGGTCAGGCGCAGGTATGGCTTGACCGCTCGGTAGCCCTTCGGAAAGCGTCGTTTGATTTCGTCTTCGTCCTTGAGCGATGGCACGATCACCACCTCGTCACCGTCCTGCCAGTTGGCCGGGGTGGCGACCTTGTGATTGTCAGTCAGCTGCAACGAGTCGATCACCCGCAGAATTTCGTGGAAGTTGCGCCCGGTGCTGGCCGGGTAGGTGATGGTCAGGCGGATTTTCTTGTTCGGGTCGATCACGAACAAGGAACGCACGGTCAGGGTATCGCTGGCATTGGGATGAATCAGGTCGTAGAGGTCGGAAACCTTGCGATCGGCATCGGCCAGGATCGGGAAGTTGACGAGGGTATTCTGGGTTTCGTTGATGTCTTCGATCCAGCGGTGGTGGGAGTCCACCGAATCCACCGACAGGGCAATGGCCTTGACGCCACGCTCGGCGAATTGCTCTTTGAGCTTGGCGGTGAAGCCCAGCTCGGTAGTGCATACCGGCGTAAAGTCGGCCGGATGCGAGAACAGCACGCCCCAGCTGGTGCCCAGCCATTCATGGAAACGGATCTTGCCGGCGCTGGATTCCTGTTCGAAGTCGGGGGCGATATCGCCGAGTCTGAGGCTCATGGTGCGGCTCCTTGGCTGGGTTCGTTATGGGGTTACTGTGCCTGTAACGGAATAAAAACAAAAAGAATAAATATAGATTTGTTTATAACTTTTAAGCCTATAAATCGGTAGATAAAAAAAAGCCTTGCATAGAGCAAGGCTTCTTGTTTCAACCGGACTTACATGAAGCTGTAAGTGTAGTTGAAGATCAGACGGGTCTGGTCCTGGTCGCGAGCGGACTCAGAACCCTCACCACGGTAAACACCATGACGCAGGCTGGCGCCCAGGCCTTTGAGGGTGCCTTCCTGAATGACATAGTCGACACGAGCGTCGCGTTCCCATTCGTCATAAGTACCGTTGCCGGACTTGAAGCGAACATCATCACCACGCAGGTAATTGACCGAAGCCTTCAGGCCTGGCACGCCCAGTCGTGCGAAATCATACGCGTACTGACCGAAAGTGGTGTTCTCGCCAGCACGGACAAAGGAGTTGATCATGCTGTCAGTGAACAGGTAGAAGCTCGAGCCGCCAGCGCCTTCATTACGACCCCTGCCATCTTGGACGTCACCTTGGCCCAGGTAGACGAAACCACCATCATCGCCGACCTGCTGATGACCAAGCAGGAACGAGTGACCACCCAAGGTGTAGGTGAACATGGCGCTCCAGGTCTTGTTGTCGACCTCGCCTTTGTTCTTGGCATAGCCACCGTTGTTGCTGAAGAAGTGAGTTGCATCACCGTTCGCGCCGTCGCTGCTGCTGTCGAAGTAACGCAGATCGGTTTTGAAGGATTGGTCGTCAGCAATCGGGAAAACGTGGGTCAGGCCCAGGAAGTGCTGTTTGTAGTAGTCTTCCAGGTTCGCATAGTAGTACTGCAGGGTCAGGTCTTTGGTGACCTTCCAGTCGCCACCGGCGAACTGGAACTTGTTGCTGTCCTGGAAACCACCGGCAACGGCCAGACCGGTACGGTTGCTCGACGCACGACCCATGGCGTGGGTCAGCTGACCAGCGTTCAGGGTCAGGTTGTCGATTTCCTTCGACTGGATGGTGCCACCTTCAAACGTTTGCGGCAGCAGACGGCCATCGTTCGCTACGAGGATTGGCAGGTTAGGTGCCAGGGCGCTACCGAAGTGAGCTTCAGTTTTCGAGAAACGCGCTTTGGCATTACCACCGATACGCCCCCAGTTACTGACTGCCGAACCGTCGGAATCGCTTGGGAGGAAGGTGCTACTGTTCGGATGACGACCACGACCGCCATCCAGGTGAATACCCCACAATGCCTGCAGGTCAACGCCGAAACCTACAGTGCCTTCGGTGAAACCAGACAGGTAGTCCAGCTTGAAGCCCTGGCCTGCTTCACGAGTGTCACCATTACGGTTGTTGGCCGGAGTATGAATTTCGCGGTCATCATTATTGAAATACATGGTCCGCGAACTGAGCGACAGTTTGCTGTCTTCAACGAAACCGGCAGCACCCGCCTGCTGGGCCAGAACCCCTACGGCCACGGCGACTGCCAAGGTCGACTTGTACATGTTTTGCTCCTCTACGTTTCTAATTTTTGTGTGTCGCTTACGGCAGGATCTGTTGTCCTGCTCGACGTCGATCGGCGATTAGCACCAAAGCGTGACCGTCAAGTCAATCGTAACGATTCATTTCACGACTTTGGTCTAATGCGCCAGCCCTGGCGTGAAGGATAATGACAATCCTATAATTCCAAAAAGACTTATTTCGTAATTTTTCAGATTATTACGGAATATGGACCGAAATTTTCTCCGCTGCCGCGGCGTTATCGGCACAAAAGCTAATTCCTAAAGGAAATTAACAGTATATTTTTTATACCGTGAAGTCCTTATCACTCCCTGCTTCGACGCGCCCCCTTTCCCCGTCAGACCCCATCATTTCGTTTTCCAGCGGCCACAGCCTTGACCACCGTCAGGTTTACGAGATCGCGACATCCCGCCGAGCACTCCCGGTCGCTTAAATCGATTGGCTCCTAAGCTAATGCTAAAAAGTTATTTATTTTAATTTTCTTAGATCATCTAGTCTTTCAAGCATTGCCTCCCCACCGACCGTCTGACAAGGAGTTCACCATGACCCTGCATGCTCCGCTGCGCCTGTTCGCTGCCCTGACCCTGGCCGGCGCCAGTTGGCTCACCCAGGCGGCCGACCTGACCGTGGCCTACCAGACCACCGTCGATCCGGCGAAAGTCGCCCAGGTCAACGGCGACTATGAGAAGGCCAGCAAGGCCAGCATCGACTGGCGCAAATTCGACAGTGG
This sequence comes from Pseudomonas sp., assembly GCF_050739775.1. GTDB lineage: Bacteria > Pseudomonadota > Gammaproteobacteria > Pseudomonadales > Pseudomonadaceae > Aquipseudomonas. Next base: position 84,438 of record NZ_JBOICA010000003.1, on the reverse strand, counting down.
TGCCGATGTGATCACCGCTGTGGCCTCCGGTGACGTGCAGATCGGCTATCTCGGCTCCAGCCCCCTGGCTGCCGCTGCGACCCGCAAGCTGCCGGTGGAAACCTTTCTGATTGCCACCCAGATCGGCGCTGCCGAAGCCCTGGTGGCCCGCAATGGCGCCGGGATCAATTCGCCCCAGGACCTGATCGGCAAGAAGATCGCCGTGCCCTTCGTCTCCACCGGACACTACAGCCTGCTGGCGGCGCTCAAGCAATGGAACATCGACCCGGCCAAGGTACAGATTCTCAACCTGGCACCACCGGCAATCATCGCCGCCTGGAAACGCGGTGACATTGACGCCACCTACGTTTGGGACCCGGCCCTGGGTGTGGCCAAGGAAAACGGCAAGGTGTTGATCACCTCCGGCGAACTGGCCGAGAAAGGCGCACCAACCTTCGATGCCTGGATTGTGCGCAAGGACTTTGCCGCCAAGCACCCCGAAATCGTCAGAGCCTTCGCCAAAGTCACCCTGGATGCCTACGCCGACTATCGCAAAGACCCACAGGCCTGGCTGGCCAATCAGAGCAACGTCGACAAACTGGTCAAGCTCTCCGGCGCCAAAGCCACGGACATTCCAGCCCTGCTGCAAGGCAACGTGTTCCCGCTGGCGGCCGACCAGATTGCCGCACTCGGTGCGCCGACCACCCAGGCCATCACCGACACCGCCACCTTCCTCAAGGAACAGGGCAAGGTCGAAGCGGTACTGCCGGACTACGCGCCGTACGTCAGCGCCAAGTTCATCGCCAACTGATCGGAGCTCGTCATGGCATTGCTTGAACTGGAGTGCATCAGCGCACAGTACCCCGGCGCAGCCGAACCGGTGCTGGCCGATATCAACCTGAGCCTGGGCCCGCAGCAGTTGCTGGTGGCCATCGGCCCTTCGGGCAGCGGCAAGACCTCATTGCTCAACCTGATTGCCGGGTTCGTTGCCCCCAGTACCGGGCGTATCACCCTCGACGGTGTGCCGGTGCAAGGGCCCGGTGCCGAGCGCGGCGTGGTGTTCCAGGACGATGCCCTGCTGCCTTGGCAGGATGTGCTGGCTAACGTCGCCTTCGGCCTGGAACTGGCGGGCGTGCCGCGCTCCGAGCGTGAACGCAAGGCCCGGGAGATGCTCGTCCTGGTCGGCCTGGCCGATTTCGGCAAGCGCCGGATCTGGCAACTGTCCGGTGGCCAGAAGCAACGCGTGGGCCTGGCCCGTGCATTGGCCGCCGACCCGCGAGTGCTGTTGATGGACGAGCCGTTCGGCGCCCTCGATGCCTTTACCCGTGAACAAATGCAGGAACTGCTCCTGCAGGTCTGGCAACGTACAGCCAAACCGGTGTTCCTGATCACCCACGACATCGAAGAAGCCGTGTTCCTGGCCACCGACCTGATCCTCCTGGCCCCCAATCCCGGACAGATCGTCGAACGTCTGCAGCTGGATTTCGGTCAGCGTTACGCTGCCGGTGAGTCGGCCAGGGCGATCAAATCCGACCCTCGCTTTATCGAAACCCGCGAGCACGTACTGAGTCGGGTGTTTTCTCAACGCAGCGCCGCCGTGCGGCAGGGGTTCGCATGAGCAGCCTGGAAGTGCCGGTTGCGGCCAAACGCAATAGCCCATCAAAGCCGGTTGCGAAGATCCGGCGCAGCCTGAACACTCGCTGGATCAGCGGCCTGACCCTGGCCACCTTGCTCCTGCTGTGGTGGGCGGTAACCGCCGCCGAGTGGATCGAACCGTTGTTCCTGCCGTCCCCTGAGGCGGTGCTGGCCAAGGCCTGGTTGCTGCTGACCCAGGGCTATATGGACTCGAGCCTGTGGCAACACCTGAGCGCGAGCCTGGGGCGCATCGGCCTGGCGCTGGGCGCGGCAATTGTCACGGCGATTCCGATCGGCATCGCCATCGGCCACAACCGTATTGCCCGCGGCATTCTTGATCCGCTGATCGAGTTCTACCGCCCTATTCCTCCCTTGGCCTACCTGCCACTGATCGTGATCTGGTGCGGCATTGGCGAGCTGTCGAAGGTGCTGCTGATCTACCTGGCAATCTTCGCGCCCATCGCCATTGCTACCGCTACTGGCGTGCGCACGGTCGACCCGACCAAGCTGCGTGCAGCGCAATCGCTGGGCGCTTCCCGGGCCCAGCTGATCCGCCATGTCATCCTGCCCAGCGCCCTGCCCGACATTCTTACCGGTGTACGCATAGGCTTGGGCGTGGGCTGGTCGACCCTGGTCGCCGCCGAGCTGATCGCCGCCACCAGCGGCCTGGGCTTCATGGTCCAGTCGGCTGCGCAGTTCCTGGTTACCGATGTGGTGGTGCTGGGCATCCTGGTGATCGCGCTGATTGCCTTCGCCCTGGAAATGGGGCTGCGCGCCCTGCAGCGCAAATTGGTGCCCTGGCACGGCCAGAGTCATTGAAGACCAATCGAGAATAACCATGAGCCTGACCATTATTACCCCGCTGAGCACTGCACTCGGCGCACAGATCAGCGGTATCGACCTCAGCCGCGAAATCAATAAGGAACAACGTGACACCATCGAACAGGCCCTGCTCAAACATCAGGTGCTGTTCTTCCGTGACCAGCCGATCAACCCGCAACAGCAGGCCGCTTTCGCCGCACGCTTTGGCGACCTGCATATCCACCCGATCTACCCCAATGTGCCGGAAACCCCGCAAGTGCTGGTGCTCGATACCGCCGTCACCGATGTGCGCGACAACGCCATCTGGCACACCGACGTGACCTTCCTGCCCACTCCGGCAATGGGTGCGGTACTCAGCGCCAAGCAACTGCCTACATATGGTGGCGATACCTTGTGGGCCAGCGGCATTGCAGCCTTCGAGGCCTTGTCGGCTCCACTCAAGCAACTGCTCGATGGGCTGACCGCGACCCATGACTTCACCAAGTCCTTCCCTCTGGAGCGCTTCGGCACCACACCCGAAGACCTGCAACGCTGGGAAGCGACACGGCGCAGCAACCCGCCACTGTCACACCCAGTGATCCGCACGCACCCGGTCAGCGGACGCAAGGCGCTGTTCGTCAACGAAGGTTTCACCACGCGGATCAACGAGCTGAACGAGGCGGAAAGCGAGGCGATTCTCAAACTGTTGTTCGCCCATGCCACTCGGCCGGAATTCACCATTCGCTGGCGCTGGCAGGAAAACGACGTAGCGTTCTGGGACAACCGCGTGACCCAGCATTACGCGGTGGATGACTACCGGCCGCAGCGACGGGTGATGCATCGGGCGACGATTCTGGGGGATGCGCCGTTCTGATTATTATCGCGAGGTAAGCCCGCTCCTACACTGTGGGAGTGGGCTTGCCCCGCGATGCTTTTAACGCACCAGATGCAAGAACTGCATATGCCGTTCGTACTGGTCGAGGATATCGTTGATGATCTGCTCCTTGCTGTAGCCAACCAGGTCATAGTCCTGGCTGCCTTCGCTCAGATGCACCTCGGCGCGGTAGTAACGGCGGTTCTTCAACTCCTGGGTGCCCAGCCCGCCCAGGGCGAATGACGGTGTGAAGTAGCCGCGCATCTGCACCTGATAGATGAAGGGCTGCTCCTCTCCATGACCAATCTTCAGGCTGACGTTGTCATGGCTCGGGTCTTCCTGGGTAATAACGTTCAGGCCCTTCTCGACGAACACCTCGGTCACCTCGGCAATCGCCGGGCGCACCACGTCGTCCATGAACCGATAGACCTCATCGCGCGAGGGGAAATGCACCGCCTGGCTCAGGCGTTGGCGCCAGCCACCACGGCCGCGGCGCGAGTTGGCGAACGGCGCCAGGGAATGCATCTGCGCAATCTGACGCTGCGACTCCAGGTAGAACGCCTTGTGCAGGCCCCACATCATGGCCAGGAGAATCACCGAGAACGGCAGCGAGGTAAGCACCACCGCCGACTTCAATGAGTCGATGCTGCCGGCGAACAGCAGGCCTATGGTCACCAGGGCGGTCATCACGCCCCAGAACACCCGCAACCAGTTCGGCCCATCTTCGTCAGCGTTGCCGCCGCGGGCGGACAAGGTCGACAGCACCACGGTGCCGGAGTCGGCCGAGGTGACGAAGAACACAAAGCTGATGAACACCGTGACCGCGATGACCGCCTTGCTCCAAGGGTAGGTTTCCAGCAGTAGGTAGAGGGTCATCGAGGGGTTGTCGATGGCTGACTGGCCCAGCGCGGTCATGCCGTGATCGAGCACCTGGGACATTGCACTGTTACCGAAGATCGACATCCACGCCAGGGTGAAACCCAGCGGGATCAGCAGCACGCCGAAGACGAACTCGCGGATGGTCCGGCCCCGGGAAATCCGCGCAATGAACAGGCCGACAAAGGGTGCCCAGGCAATCCACCAGGCCCAGTAGAACACGGTCCAGCCACCCAGCCAGTCTCTGGCTTCGTTATAGGCATAGACATCGAAGCTCTTCCTCGGCAGTGCGCCAAGGTAGTCGCCCAGGTTCTGGATCAGGGTGTTGAACAGGTGCTGGGTAGGCCCGGCGAACAGGACGAACAGCAGCAGCGCACAGGCGAGGAACATGTTGATGTCGGACATCACCCGCACGCCTTTGTCGACCCCGGCCACGGCAACCGCCACCGCCGCGCCCATCATCAGGGTGATCAGCGCCACCTGCACCCATTGGCTATGAGGAATGCCGAACAGGTAATCCAGGCCCGAGTTCAGGTGCAACACGCCAAAGCCCATGTCGGCACCCAGACCGAACACCGTGGCGATTATGCCGAAGCCATCCACCGCATAGCCAATCGGCCCGTTGATGCGCTTGCCGATCAGCGGGTAGAGCGCCGAACGCAGGGCCAGCGGCAGGTTATGGCGATAGGCGAAGTAAGCCAGCGCCATACCGACGAAGGCGAACACGCCCCAGCCGTGCAGGCCCCAATGCAGGAACAGCAACTGCATCGCCTGACGCCCGGCCTCGACCGTTCCGGCTTCACCCTGGGGCGGCTGGAGCATGTGGGTCAGGGGTTCGGAGACGCAAAAGAAGAACAGGGTGATGCTGATACCGGCGGCAAACAGCATGCCGGCCCACGACAGGTAGCTGAACTCGGGTTCGTCGTGGTCGGCACCGAGCTTGATCTTGCCGTAGCCGGACAAGGCGGTGACCACCACGAAGACCAGGTACAGCGTCATCGCCAGCATGTAGTACCAGCCGACCGTATTGGCCGCCCAGTTCTGTGCTGCCAGCAACCATTCACCGGCCGCTTGCGGATTGCTGATGACCACCAATCCGAAAATAAGGATAAAGCTCGCCGCGAAATAGAATACCGGCGGATTCATGCGGATCTTGCCGCTGGGTGAGGAACTTGGTGCACTCATTGAATGTGCACCTCGAAATGAGGGAAAAGGCTTGGATTGAACGGGTTCAGCAAAGGGGTTCCTCCTGTTGAACACCGGCAGCGGACCACCGTTTTAACTTGAACAAGCGTTCAAGTTAAACATGGATGGGGTCCGCAATGCGACCCGATGCCGCAATCCAAGCCCTGGTTCGGCTACTTCTGGGTGCCGTCATCATGCTGCAGATTGGCCTGGGTCAGGTTGCTACCCGGGGCCACACTGCGGGTCAACCAGACGTTGCCACCGATGGTCGAACCCTTGCCGATGGTGATTCGTCCCAGAATAGTTGCGCCGGCATAAATCACCACATCGTCCTCGACAATCGGGTGACGCGGATGGCCCTTCTGCAACTGGCCGTCCTCGTCCGCCGGGAAGCGCTTGGCGCCCAGGGTCACGGCCTGGTAGATACGCACCCGCTCGCCGATGATCGCCGTTTCGCCGATCACCACACCGGTGCCGTGGTCGATGAAGAAGCTTTGGCCGATTTGAGCACCCGGGTGGATGTCGATACCGGTGGCCGAATGCGCCAGCTCCGAACTGATCCGCGCCAGCAAGGGCAGGCCGGAGCGGTAAAGGTGATGAGCAAGACGGTGATGGATCACCGCAAGGATACCCGGGTAGCACAGCAACACCTCATCGACGCTGCGTGCCGCCGGATCGCCATGGAAGGCTGCCAGCACATCGGTGTCGAGCACGCTGCGCAGGCCCGGCAAAGCGGCAGCGAAGTCCTGGATCAGGCGCAGCGCCGTGGCGTCGACGTCGGCGGTGTTGCACTTGCCATGGCGAGCGACATAGCGCAGTTCCAGGCGTGCCTGGGCAAGCAAGGCGGTCAGGGCCGAATCGAGGGTATGCCCGACATAAAAGTCCTCGCTCTCCTCACGCAGGTCCACCGGCCCCAGGCGCATGGGAAACAGCGCCCCGCACAGTTGCTCGAGGATGTGCCGCATGGCTTCTCGCGAAGGCAGCTCACGCCCACCTTGCTCGCCACTGCTACGACCATTGCTGCTGCGCCACTTGTCACGGGCGCTACGCAAGCCGGCAACGATGCCCTGCAGTTGCCAATACCCTGTTTGCGCGTTTTCGCTCACGGTTACGTCTCCTGACGCGGCGGCGATAATGGAATGAGAAGGCCGCCAGATAGGCACTCACTTTACGGCAAATGGCCGTGAGGGAAAAAATAACCCTTTATTCCATAACGCTATAAAGACGGCATAAGCCCGGTAGTTGCCCACCGGCCTGTGGCTGCCTATAGTCGGATTTTCCCTTGCAGACGGATTGCCATGATCGACCGACAGCTATCGCGCTTCAATCGTCTGGACCTGCTTGGCGCGCCTACCGCGCTGGAAAAGCTGCACCGCCTCTCGGCCTGGGCCGGCCGCGACATTTATGTCAAACGCGACGACTGCACGCCTCTTGCCCTGGGCGGCAACAAACTGCGCAAACTCGAATACCTGGCTGCCGATGCCTTGAGCAAGGGTGCCGACACCCTGGTCACTGCCGGGGCGATCCAGTCCAACCATGTGCGTCAGACCGCAGCCCTGGCTGCCAAACTCGGCCTCGGATGCGTGGCCCTGCTGGAAAACCCCATCGGCACCGACTCGCTCAATTACCAGCACAACGGCAATCGGCTGTTGCTCGACCTGTTCGACGCCAAGGTCGAGTTGGTCGACAACCTCGACACTGCCGACGAACAACTGCAAGCACTGTCGGTACGCCTGCACGCCAGCGGACGCAAGCCATACATCGTGCCGATTGGCGGCTCCAATGCACTCGGCGCGCTGGGTTATGTGCGCGCCGGCCTGGAGCTGGCAACCCAGATCGAGCACTGCGGTGAACAGTTCGCCGGGGTGATCCTCGCCTCCGGCAGTGCCGGGACCCACAGTGGCCTGGCCATCGCCCTGGCCGAGACATTGCCACAGCTGCCGGTGATCGGCGTTACCGTATCGCGCAGCGACGAGGCGCAGCGGCCGAAAGTTGAGGGGCTGGCAGAACGTACCGCCAAGTTGCTGGGCGTCCGCCTGCCGGAGACGTTCAAGATCGAACTGTGGGACGAGTACTTCGCCCCCCGCTATGGTGAACCGAATGCCGGAACGCTAGCTGCCATCCGCTTGCTGGCCAGCCAGGAGGGGTTGCTGCTGGACCCAGTGTACACCGGCAAGGCCATGGCCGGCTTGCTCGACGGTATCGCTCGCCAGCGATTCGACGACGGCCCGCTGATTTTCCTGCATACCGGTGGGGCACCGGCATTATTCGCCTACCCTGAGGTCTGGAATAGCTGAACACGTTATTCATAAACAATATAATAAAATGAATTTATATTATTTTTAAGCCTATTAGCGTCACCCTATAGTCGCCATCCACTACACAACAACATTGGGGCTTCGTCATGACAGTAATCACTAAACAGATTCTCAACGCAGGCGTCGCCCTGCTGCTTGGCGCCAGCCTGCTCGGCCAGGCCGTTGCCGGTGAGCAACTGAAGACGATCAAGGACAAGGGCACGATCAGCGTCGGCCTCGAAGGCACTTACCCACCGTTCAGCTTCGTCGATGCCGACGGCAAGCTCGCCGGTTTCGAGGTGGAGCTGTCCGAAGCCCTGGCCAAGGAATTGGGCGTCAAAGCCAAGCTGCAACCGACCAAATGGGATGGCATCCTCGCCGCCCTGGAGTCCAAGCGCCTGGATGTGGTGATCAACCAGGTGACCATTTCCGAGGAACGCAAGAAGAAGTACGACTTCTCCCAGCCTTACACCGTTTCCGGCATTCAGTCGCTGGTGCTGACCAAGAAAAAGGATGAGCTCAATATCAACACCGCTGCCGACCTTGCCGGTAAAAAAGTCGGGGTGGGCCTGGGTACCAACTACGAACAGTGGCTGAAAGAGAACGTCCCGCAAGCCGACATCAAGACCTATGACGATGACCCAAGCAAGTTCCAGGACCTGCGCGTTGGCCGCATCGACGCCACCCTGATCGACCGCCTCGCCGCCCTGGAGTACGCCAAGAAGGCCACGGATACTAGCGTCGCCGGTGAAGCTTTCTCGCGCCAAGAAGCCGGCATCGCCCTGCGCAAGGGAGAGCCGGAACTGCTCGACGCCATCAACAAGGCACTGGACAAGCTGCGCGCCGACGGCACCCTGGCCAAGCTGTCCGAGAAGTACTTTGGCGCCGACGTGACTAAATGATCGAAAACAGCCTGCAGCTTGCGCTGGACAGTGCGCCCTTTCTGCTCAAGGGCGCGTACTACACCGTCATCCTCAGCCTCGGCGGGATGTTCTTCGGTCTGCTGCTGGGTTTCGGCCTGGCGCTGATGCGCCTGTCGTCGCTCAAGCTGCTAAGCTGGACAGCGCGGGTCTACGTGTCGTTCTTCCGTGGCACGCCGCTGCTGGTCCAGCTGTTCATGATCTACTACGGCCTGCCGCAACTGGGCCTGGAGCTTGATCCGCTGCCGGCGGCGCTGATCGGCTTCTCGCTGAACATGGCCGCCTATGCCTGTGAAATCCTGCGCGCCGCCATCGGCTCCATCGATCGCGGCCAATGGGAAGCGGCTGCCAGTATCGGCATGACCCGCGGCCAGGCCATGCGCCGGGCGATCCTGCCCCAGGCCGCGCGCACGGCCTTGCCACCACTGGGCAACAGCTTCATCTCACTGGTCAAGGACACCGCCCTGGCCGCCACCATCCAGGTGCCGGAACTGTTCCGCCAGGCCCAACTGATCACCGCACGCACCTTTGAAATCTTCACCATGTACCTTGCCGCCGCACTGATCTACTGGGTGCTGGCCAGCGTTCTCGCACACCTGCAGAACCGCCTGGAAGTGCGGGTCAACCGGCACGACCAGGAGTAACGCGGCATGATCGTGGTAGAGCGACTGAGCAAGCAGTTCAATGGCCAGACGGTATTGAACGACATCAGCCTGAAGGTCGAGGCGGGCGAAGTAATCGCCATCATCGGCCCCAGCGGCTCCGGCAAGACCACCTTCCTGCGCTGCCTGAACCTGCTGGAAACCCCCAGCAGCGGCCGCATCCAGGTCGGTAACGTGGCGATCGATGCCAACCTCCCCCTCACCAAACAGCAAGGGCTGATCCGCAAGCTGCGCCAGCAGGTCGGTTTCGTGTTCCAGAACTTCAACCTGTTTCCCCATCGCACGGCGCTGGAGAACGTCATCGAAGGCCCGCTGGTGGTCAAGAAGATGCCTCGTGAGCAGGCCGTCGCCCTGGGCATGAAACTGTTGGCCAAGGTCGGCCTGGCGGGCAAAGAGGCGTCCTATCCGCGCAAGCTGTCCGGCGGCCAGCAGCAACGGGTGGCGATTGCCCGGGCCCTGGCCATGGAGCCTGAAGTGATTCTCTTCGACGAACCGACCTCGGCACTGGACCCGGAACTGGTCGGCGAAGTGCTGGCGACCATTCGCGGCCTGGCCGAAGAAAGGCGCACCATGATCATCGTCACTCACGAAATGAGCTTCGCCCGCGATGTCGCCAACCGGGTGATCTTTTTCGACAAGGGTGTGATTGTCGAACAGGGCGAAGCCCGGGCGCTGTTCGCTCATCCCCGGGAAGAGCGAACCCGGCAGTTCCTCGGCAAGTTCCTCGGCACCCAGAACACTGGGTACTGAGTTCCCCGCCAGATCCCCAAACGCTCCTCGCCCGCAGGCTTCCCCTGTGGGCGTAGTCCTGTTCCGAAGTTGGCCGCTGCCGACCAAATGGCAATGTTCGGGCTTGACCCTTTACCTCTGCTGACCAATAACCGCCAATCCTGCAGATGCTCATGCCAAGGATGCGCGCCATGCCCAATGTCAGCCAAGGCCCCGAACTTTCCCCACCGATCCTCCCCGGCATCAATGCGGCCGGCATTGGCTGCCACAGCGCCGCGCGATTACGGGCGCGCGTGCCGATCCAGCCGCCCATGGAAGCTGGCGACCTGCTGACCTTGTTCTGGGGCCAGCGCTTTGTAACCGCCCACACCCTGCAAGCCCATGAGCCGGATGACAGTATCGACCTGCGCATACCCGCCGGCTTGCTGCACAACGGTATCCACCGCCTGCATTACCGCCTGCTCAAACCCGGCAACCACCCGCTGCGCTCACCCGAACTACAGGTCCTGGTCAAACTCGACTGCCCCGGAGGCAACAGCACACATGAGCACTTGCAGCCATTGCAGCTGGCGGGCCGGTTACGTCGCGAAGGCCTGTTTCTGCACACCTTGAACAACGACCTGCCCCGCACACTGGCGCCTTACCGGAACATGGCTGCAGGTGACCGGATCACCTTGCGCTGGGGCGACCTGCGCCTGGACCTGCCCAGCGTGAATGCCTGTCAGGTCGGCCACCCGCTGCAGGCCAGGATCCCCCTGGCATTGATCCAGGAAAGCGGCCCCGACCCACATCTGGAACTGAGTTACTGCATTCTCGACCGGGTCGGCAACCGCTCGCAGTGGGCGCCTGCGGTGCACCTGCGGGTGTTCGCCGGGCGACCGTTGAGTACTTCTATTCATATTCCGATAAGTTAGTTTATTTAATTTTTATACAGCATTAGGGTATATGAACCGGACCACCGGACCAGCGCATTTCAGTCGGCGCAGCCTGCGCCGACCTTTCCAATACGTGAGGTAAGGTATGGTCAGGAACACAATCACCCCAGTGCGTAACGTCAGGGCATTGAGTGCAGCCAAGGAGCGGCACTGATGTCCAGTCTGGCAGATACCAACGTCCACAGTGACCTCGACAGCGCCCCGCTGCTGTTGCCGGCCAAGGTGCTACGCAATGACGCTGAAGCCTTGCAAGCCGCCCATGAGCTGGCCGAGGTTGCCCGCAGCCAGGCCGCTCGACGCGACCAGCAGCGCAAGCTGCCCTGGGCCGAAATCGAACAGTTCACCCGCAGTGGCCTGGGCAGCATTTCCATTCCCCGCGCCTACGGCGGTGCACAGGTGTCCTTTGTCACCATCGCCGAAGTGTTTCGCATCATCAGCGCCGCCGACCCGGCGCTGGGGCAAATCCCGCAAAACCAGTTCGGCATCCTGCAGTTGCTCAAAGGCACCGCCAGTGAGCGCCAGAAGGACCTGCTGTTCAAATCGGTGCTCGACGGTTGGCGGATCGGCAACGCCGGGCCCGAACGCGGTAGCAAGCACACCCTGGAGCTCAAGGCACGGATCACTCGCGAGGGCGATCACTATGTGCTCAGTGGGCAGAAGTTCTATTCCACCGGTGCGCTGTTTGCCCACTGGGTGGCGGTCAAGGCGCTGAACGATGAAGGCCGCCAGGTCATGGCCTTTGTCCGTCGCAGCACGCCAGGGCTGCGTATCGTCGATGACTGGTCCGGGTTCGGCCAGCGCACCACGGCCAGCGGCACCGTGCTGCTGGACCGGGTTCAGGTCAATGCGCAACTGGTAATCGACAACTGGCGCCAGAACGAGGTGCCGAATATCCAGGGCGCCGCTTCGCAACTGATCCAGGCTGCCATTGATGCCGGTATCGCCGAAGCCGCCGTCGCTGACGCCATCACCTTTGTGCGGGAAAAGTCACGGCCATGGATCGATGCCAAGGTCGAGCGCGCCAGCGATGACCTCTACGTGATCGCCGATATCGGCCGCCTGCAACTTGAGCTGCATGCTGCCCAGGCCTTGTTGAGCAAGGCTGCGCGCACCCTTGATGAGTTCAACGCAGCACCTGTGGATGCTGCCGCGGCAGCCCGGGCCTCGATTGCCGTGGCCGAAGCCAAGGTGCTGACCACCGAGATCGCCCTGCAGGCCAGCGAGAAACTCTTCGAGCTCGCCGGCAGCCGCGCCACTCTCGCCGAGTTCAACCTCGACCGGCACTGGCGCAATGCCCGCGTACACACCCTCCACGACCCGGTGCGCTGGAAATACCACGCCGTTGGCGCCTATCACCTCAACGGTGCCTTGCCTGCCCGGCATTCCTGGGTCTGACCAGACCACTGGAGCCTACTTATGAGCCTTCTGCCGCAACCGCACGAAAACGTCGCGGTCATCCACACTGACGCCCAGGCATTACAGACTGCCGAAGCACTGGCCGGCGAGCTGCGCCGCGACAGCATTCTGCGCGACCGCGAACGACGTCTGCCATATCCTGAACTGGCACTCTTTTCTCATTCCGGGCTGTGGGGCATCAGTGTCCCTAAAGCCTTTGGCGGCGCAGGCGTGTCGAACGTCACCCTGGCCAAAGTCATCGCCCGTATCGCCCAGGCCGACGCTTCGCTTGGGCAGATTCCACAGAATCATTTCTATGCCCTGGAAGTGCTGCGGGTAAATGGCAGCCCGCAGCAACAGCAGCGCCTGTACGCCGAAGTACTGGCAGGCAAACGCTTCGGCAACGCCCTGGCGGAACTGGGGACCAAAACCGCCCACGACCGCACCACTGCGTTGAGCCGTGACGGTCACGCCTACCGGATCAACGGGCGTAAGTTCTACGCCACTGGCGCCCTCTATGCCCAGCGCATCCCTACTTCAGTGATCGACGAGCAGGGTGTACAACAATTGGCCTTCGTCCCAGCCGAGAGTGCCGGGCTGCAAGTGATCGACGACTGGAGCGGCTTCGGCCAGCGCACCACCGGCAGCGGCTCGGTGCTGTTTGAGAATGTCCGGGTCGCCGCTGAGGATGTAATTCCTTTCCAGAGCGCCTTCGAACGGCCGACCACCGTTGGTCCGCTGGCGCAGATCCTTCATGCTGCGATCGACACCGGCATCGCCCGCGCCGCCTATGAAGACGCCCTGCAGTTCGTGCGCAGCCGCAGCCGCCCGTGGATCGATGCTGGCATCGACAAGGCCAGCGACGACCCACTGACCCTGAAGTCCTTCGGTCGCCTGGCGATCCGTCTGCACGCAGCCGAGGCGCTGCTTGAACGCGCCGGCGAGTACCTCGACCAGGCCCAGGCCGAAGCCAATGCCAGCACCGTGGCCGCCGCCTCCATCGCCGTGGCCGAAGCCCGCGCGATCAGCACCGAAATATCCCTGGCCGCCGGCACTACCCTGTTCGAACTGGCCGGCAGCCAGGCCACCCTCGCCGAACATGGCCTGGATCGCCACTGGCGCAACGCCCGCGTACATACCCTGCACGACCCGGTACGCTGGAAGTACCACGCCATCGGCAACTACTACCTCAACGATGAGAACCCACCGCTGCGGGGGACCATCTGATGAACAAGAAAAAAATCCTCCTCAATGCCTTCAACATGAACTGCATTGGCCACATCAACCACGGCCTGTGGACCCACCCGCGGGACACATCGGCCCAGTACAAAACCCTGGAGTACTGGACCGAGCTTGCCCAGTTGCTGGAGCGTGGACTGTTCGACGGGCTGTTCATCGCCGACATTGTCGGGGTCTACGATGTCTACCAGAACAGCGTCGAGGTACCGCTCAAGGAGTCGATCCAGCTGCCGGTCAACGACCCTTTGCTGCTGGTGTCGGCCATGGCTGCGGTCACCCGTCACCTGGGTTTCGGCCTGACCGCCAACCTGACCTACGAGCCGCCCTACCTGTTCGCCCGCAAGCTCTCGACCCTCGACCACCTGAGCCAGGGCCGGGTGGGCTGGAATATCGTCACCGGTTACCTGGACAGTGCTGCCCGGGCCATGGGTCTTGAACAGCAAGTGGAGCACGACCGCCGCTACGACCAAGCCGACGAGTACATGCAAGTGCTGTACAAACTCCTGGAAGGCAGCTGGGAAGACGGCGCGGTGGCCAACGATCGGCAACAGCGGGTCTATGCCCACCCGGACAAGGTGCACAAGGTGAACCACCAAGGCGAGTTCTACCGGGTCGAAGGCTATCACCTGTGCGAACCCTCGCCACAACGCACCCCGGTGCTGTTCCAGGCGGGCAGCTCCGAGCGCGGCCTGGGCTTTGCCGGCAAGCATGCCGAGTGCGTGTTTATCAGTGGCCAGACCAAGACCGGCACCCGTGCCCAGGTCGACAAGGTACGCGCTGCTGCCGTGGCCGCCGGCCGTGATCCCGGGGCGATCAAGGTATTCATGGGCCTGACCGTTATCGTCGCCCGCAGCGAGGAACAAGCCTGGGCCAAGCACGCCGAGTACCTGCGCTACGCCAGCGCCGAGGCAGGTGTTGCGCATTTCGCCAGCTCCACCGGTATCGACTTTTCCGTATACGAACTGGACGAGCCGATCCAGTACGTCAAAAGCAACGCCATCCAGTCGGCGACCAAGACCCTGCAGAACAACGACTGGACCCGGCGCAAGCTGCTCGACCAGCACGCCCTCGGCGGGCGCTACATCACCGTGGTCGGGTCAGCGGCCCAGGTCGCCGACGAACTGGAAAGCTGGATCGCTGAAACCGGCCTCGACGGTTTCAACCTGACCCGCACCGTAACCCCGGAAAGCTACGTCGACTTCATCGACCTGGTGATCCCCGAGCTGCAGCGTCGTGGCGCCTACAAGACCGCCTACGAGCAAGGCAGCCTGCGCGAAAAACTCTTCGCCAGTGACCAGCCCCTGCTGCCCGCCGACCATCCCGGCGCCAGCTATCGCCACACCACCCCGACTGGAGCGCTATAGCATGCTTAAGACCTTCCTTGCCCGCCCCGTCGCGGCCCTAGCCCTGACCCTCGGTCTGTTTGCCACCACCCAGGCCGCTGATGCGTTAAAAGTCGGCACCACCGCAGCCTTCGCGATCCCGCTGGAAGCGGCCGTCAGTGAAGCGAAAAAACAGGGCCTGAGCGTCGAACTGATCGAGTTCAGCGATTGGATCGCACCGAATGTCAGCCTGGCCAGCGGCGATATCGACGTAAATTATTTCCAGCACATCCCCTTCCTGGAAAACGCCAAGGCTGCGGCGGGTTTTGATCTGGTGCCCTATGCACCGGGGGTGATCAACAACGTCGGCCTGTACTCGAAAAAGTACAAAAGCTTTGATGAATTGCCCCAAGGCGCCAGCGTGGCCATCGCCAACGATCCGATAAACAGCGGACGCGGCCTGCAGCTGCTGGCCAAGGCCGGTCTGATCACGCTCAAACCCGGCGTTGGCTACAAGGCCACCGAAGAGGACATCGTCGCCAATCCCAAACAGTTGAAGATCCTTCAGGTCGAGGCGGTGCAACTGGTGCGTGCCTACGATGATGCCGATCTGGTCCAGGGTTATCCGGCCTACATCCGCCTGGCCAATACCTTCGACGCCACCTCGGCCCTGCTGTTCGACGGCCTCGACCACAAGGAATACGTGATCCAGTTCGTCATCCGCCCGCAGAACAAGGACGATCCGCGCCTGGCCAAATTCATCGACATCTACCAGCACTCGCCTGCCGTACGTGCCGCCCTGGACAAGGCCCACGGCAAGCTCTACCAGCCAGGCTGGGAGAGCTGACATGAGCACCGCCACCGCCCTCCTGGCGCCGGAGGAACAGCCCTTTGCGCCACTGCACCAGGCTCAGCAACTGGCCCTGCATCCTGAGCTGGGCAGCGCCCATGTACGCTTCATCGGTCTGGGCAAGACCTACCCGGGGCAAGCTGCCCCGGCGCTGGAGGCCATCGACCTGAACATCCAGCGCGGCGAGATCTTCGGCATCATCGGCCGCAGTGGTGCTGGCAAGTCGTCGCTGATCCGTACCATCAATCGCCTTGAGCAACCCAGCGCTGGCCGTGTGCTGATCAACCAGGTGGACATCGGTGAGTTCGATGAGGACCGTCTGGTGCGCC
This sequence comes from Pseudomonas sp., assembly GCF_050739775.1. GTDB lineage: Bacteria > Pseudomonadota > Gammaproteobacteria > Pseudomonadales > Pseudomonadaceae > Aquipseudomonas. The sequence goes on along the minus strand of NZ_JBOICA010000003.1, from coordinate 68,410 downwards.
TGCGCCGACGCATCGGCATGATCTTCCAGCACTTCAACCTGATATCGGCGAAGACGGTGTGGCAGAACGTCGAACTGCCACTCAAGGTAGCCGGTGTGGCCAAGGCCCAGCGCCAGCGCAAGGTTGCCGAGCTGCTGGAGCTGGTCGGTCTCGAGCAAAAACACCACGCCTATCCCGCGCAATTGTCGGGCGGGCAAAAGCAACGTGTCGGCATCGCCAGGGCGCTGGTTCACGACCCGGATATTCTTCTGTGCGATGAAGCGACCTCGGCCCTTGACCCGGAAACCACGGCTTCCATCCTTGAGCTGCTGCGCGACATCAACCAGCGTCTGGGCCTGACCATCGTGCTGATCACCCACGAGATGGCGGTCATCCGCGATATCTGCCAACAAGTGGTGGTGCTTGAGCGCGGACGCATCGTTGAGCAGGGCGCGGTCTGGCAGGTTTTCGGCGATCCCCGGCACGAGGTCAGCAAGACCTTGCTCGCCCCCTTGCAGGCCGCTTTGCCGGCCTCGCTGCAGGCACGTCTGCAGACCCAGCCGAGCAGCGCCGCAGCGTCCCTGGTGCTGAACCTCAAGGTCACTGGCACTGACCGCCAGGCCCCAGAGTTATCCACATTGTTCGCCAACCTCGGTGGCCGGATCAGCCTGCTGCAAGGCGGGATCGAACCCATTCAGGGGCGACCTTTGGGGCAACTGGTAGTGTCGGTGGCGGACTCGCCGCACAGCCATGAGCAGATCATCGAATGTGCCCGGCAGTGGGCCACGCAGGTAGAGGTGCTGGGTTATGTGGACTGATCGCCTGCTCCAGGGTGTACTCGATACCCTGCTGATGGTCGGAGTGTCATCGCTGATTGCTTTACTGGCCGGGATCCCGTTGGCGGTGATCCTGGTGACCAGCGGCAAGGGCGGGATCTTCGCAGCGCCCAGTCTGAACCGGGTGCTCGGGGCCTTCGTCAACCTGTTCCGCTCGATCCCGTTTCTGATCCTGATGGTCGCGTTGATCCCCTTCACCCGCCTGATCGTCGGCACCACCTATGGTGTCTGGGCGGCCGTGGTGCCCCTGACCATTGCCGCCACGCCCTTCTTTGCCCGGATCGCCGAAGTCAGCTTGCGTGAAGTCGACCATGGCCTGATCGAAGCCGCCCAGGCCATGGGTTGCCGACGCTGGCATATCGTCTGGCACGTACTGCTGCCCGAGGCCCTGCCGGGCATCGTCGGCGGCTTCACCATCACCCTGGTGACCATGATCAATTCCTCGGCCATGGCCGGTGCCATCGGTGCTGGCGGTCTGGGCGACATCGCCTACCGCTACGGCTACCAGCGTTTCGACAGCCAGATCATGCTCACCGTGATTGTCATGCTGGTGGTGCTGGTGGCATTGATCCAGCTTGGCGGCGATCGCTTGGCCAAAGGCTTGAACAAGCGCTGACCGCTCCCACTCATTGGATCTGCTCAGGCGTGACAATCACCCAGTTTTTATCCGCCGTCACCGGCAAGCCCTCTTTGGCCTGGGCTGCCGCGTTCTGGGCAATCATGCCGTTGAGCAGGTCCATGTACTTGGCTTTGCGGTTTATCCACAGGTGAATGCCACCCTTGCTGACATCGACACTGTGAAACTGCATGTAGCCGTCGCTGGTGGGCGTGTCACCGCCAACCAGCACCGGCTTCTTCCACTGATCGATGTATGTAAGAATCGCTGCCTGCTTGCCAGCCATCCAGGTTGCCGGGGTCCACAGGTAAGGGGTCAGTTCCAGGCCCATGTTGGCCTGAGGGTCATAGTTGCCAGCGCTGATCTGCTTGCGCGCGGTGGTCAGGGCGCCATTGTCGCGATCCTTGAGCAACAGGCTGACGCCAATGACATTCTGCGGTTTGACGTTGTAGCCGTACTTGGGGTCGGAGGCGACCATACGCACCAGCTCTTCGGACGCGGCGGTCATGACATACACCTCGATGCCATTGGCCATCAGCTTGTTGAACAGCTCGGTCTGGCCGGTGAAGATCTTTGGTGGCTGCACCTCGATGGTCTTGACCTGATTGCCCTCGTAATAGGTACTGGGAATCGGCTTGCCAGAGGCCATCAGTTCATCGACATAGCCCTTGAGTTCCTTGAGCGTGAAACCGGAAAACACCTGCGCAACCCAGGGATAGCAGACCATGTCGTCGATTTCGCAGAGCCGGTAGTAGTAGCTGAACAGGCTCTCCTTGTGTTCGGCGGTGTCCTTGAATGGCATCAACTTCAACGAGGGATCGAGCTTTTCACGGCTGAGTAGTCCTTTGTTTTCCATGAACGGCAGCAACGACTCTTCGAGGTCGAAGCGGTAGCTGGTGTTGTCCATGTCAAACACCGCGTAATTGCCCTTGTTGGCATTGGCCGCGATCATAGTATCCAGTTGCTTGGCAGCGTCAGCAGGCCAATGCTTGAGTTCGCTGGCCCAGGTTTGACCGGTCAGCAGTAGTGCCAGGCCGGCGGCGAGAGCTTTCGGAGCAGACGTCATGTGCATTTCTCCAGAAAAGAGGCTCGCCCACGCTAGCCAAAACAAAGGGCTCAGCACGACCTGACAGCGACGCCAACACAGCCCTCAGCGGCGCCGCAGATGCCATTTACGACATGCCTATATTCCAAAAACGACTATGCAAATTACCTTTTGATATAAATTCGTTCGTTTTCATGCTGTTAGCATTTCTGTTCGCAATCGCACACAGAGGCGATGCCCCCGCTTTTTCTCTGGAGCTTCAATGAATCTGCCGCTGTCACTCAATCTGCTGGCGTTCCTGGCATTGCTGCTAGGCCTGGCCCAAACCCGTCATGGCAACTGGAGCCTGGCCAAGAAGGTCCTGGTCGGCCTGGTCCTCGGCGTGCTGTTCGGTGCTGCCCTGCATGCCATCTATGGCGCTGGCAACCCGGTGCTCAAAGCCACCATCAGCTGGCTCGATATGGTCGGCAACGGTTATGTGCAGTTGCTGCAGATGATCGTCATGCCGCTGATCTTCGCCTCGATCCTCAGCGCCGTGGCGCGTCTGCACAATGCATCGTCACTGGGCAAGATCAGCTTCCTGACCATCGGCACCCTGCTGTTCACCACGGCCATTGCCGCGCTGATCGGCATTGTCCTGACCAACCTGTTCGGCCTGACCGCCGAAGGCCTGGTCGCCGGCACTGCCGAAACCGCGCGGATGCAGGCGATCCAGAGCGATTACGTGGGCAAGGTCGCCGACCTGAATATCCCGCAGTTGCTGCTGTCGTTCATCCCCAGCAACCCGGTGGGTGACCTGGCCCGGGCCAAGCCGACCTCGATCATCAGCGTGGTGATCTTTGCCGTGTTCCTCGGCATGGCCGCCCTGCAGTTGCTCAAGGATGACGCGGAAAAGGGTAACCGCGCCCTGGCCGCCATCGACACGCTGCAGGCCTGGGTGATGCGTCTGGTGCGCCTGGTGATGAAGCTCACCCCCTATGGTGTACTGGCGCTGATGACCAAGGTGGTGGCCAGCTCGAACCTGGACGACATCCTCAAGCTCGGCAGTTTCGTCGTGGTGTCCTACATCGGCCTGGGGTTGATGTTCGTCGTGCATGGCGTGTTGCTGGCGATCAGCGGCGTCAACCCGCTGCGCTTCTTCCGCAAGGTCTGGCCAGTACTGACCTTTGCCTTCACCAGCCGCTCCAGCGCCGCCAGCATCCCGCTGAGCATCGAGGCGCAAACCCGTCGCCTGGGTATTCCGCAATCGATCGCAAGCTTTGCCGCTTCGTTCGGCGCGACCATCGGCCAGAACGGTTGCGCCGGTCTGTACCCGGCAATGCTGGCAGTGATGGTAGCTCCGGCCGTTGGCATCAACCCGCTGGATCCGCTGTGGATTGCCACACTGGTGGCTATCGTGACCCTGAGTTCGGCCGGTGTCGCCGGTGTCGGTGGCGGTGCAACCTTCGCTGCGCTGATCGTACTGCCAGCCATGGGCTTACCCGTGGAACTGGTGGCTTTGCTGATCTCGGTTGAACCGCTGATCGACATGGGCCGTACGGCGCTGAACGTGAATGGTTCGATGACGGCGGGGGCGATTACCAGCCAGATGCTCAAGCAGACTGACAAGTCAGTGCTTGATGCTCAGGAGCATGCGCAGCTGACGCATTCCTGAGCTTTTTGCTGCCTTTGATGGCCTCAACGCCGGCTCCTACGGCGCCCTGTAGGAGCCGGCATTGCCGGCGAAGCGTTCTTAGATCCTTTCCCAAACCTCAAAGTGATACGCCGGCTTCTCTCCCTCCGCCGGATTCTCCTGGCTCGACGCCAGCGCCCACTGCGCCGCATCAAACTCAGGAAACCACGCATCCCCTTCCGGGCTCAGCTCAACGCGCGTCAGATACAGCCGATCCGCCAGGCCACGCTCAATGGCCTGGGTATACAGCTGCGCGCCACCAATCAGCATCAGCTCATCAACGCCCTGCTCCAGCGCCCACTGCTCGGCGCGCAGCATGGCCTCATCGAGCGAAGCAAACACTTCGGCACCTTCGAGCTGCAGCCCAGGCTGGCGGCTGACCACCAGGTTCAAACGCCCAGGCAATGGCCGGCCCAACGAATCCCAGGTCTTGCGCCCCATGATGATCGGCTTGCCTAGGGTGGTGGCCTTGAAATACTTGAAGTCCCCCGGCAGGTGCCAGGGCATGCGGTTGTCGATGCCGATCACACGGTTCTCGGCGAGCGCCGCGATCAGGCTGAGGGGAAGTGATGTTTTCATGCCGGCGAGGATAGCAAAGCCCGATCTTCGATGCCTGGGTTATGCTTGGGCTGACTTGATCAATGGAAGACCGTGTGACTGCACTGACTGACCTGGACAAACGCTGGCTCACTGAAGCGGTACGCCTGCGCGAGGAACACGCAGGCCCCCTGGAGGATCAGGAAGCCAATCGCCGCGCCCGGCAACTGGGCGGCGACCTGCCGACGCGCATTGAACAGCGTGCCCTGTGGCTGGCCGAACGCGACGGCATGCGCAGCGCCCTGCAGCACTGCAAGCAAGGTGCGCGGTTGGCGCTGGCGTTGCTGCTAGTACTGGCGATCGTCAGCGGCGCCGGTCTGGCCCTGGCCGCCCTGGGCGACAGCCAGCGCCCGGTGAATGTGTTCTGGGCGCTGGGCAGCCTGCTCGGCTTGAACCTGTTGTTGTTGACAGGATGGGCCGTGGGCTTTTTCTTCGCTGGGGAGCAAGGCGCGCCCCTGGGCAAGCTGTGGCTGTGGCTCAGCGAGAAATTCGCCCGCGATGCCCAGGCCGCGCATTTAGCGCCCGCCCTGCTGGTGTTGCTGCAACGCCAGAAGCTCAATCGCTGGCTGCTCGGGCTGCTGGTCCACAGCCTGTGGCTGGTGGCCTTGGGCACCGCGCTGGTGATGCTGCTGATTCTGTTGGCCACCCGGCGTTACGGTTTCGTCTGGGAGACCACCATTCTCGGCGCCGACACCTTCGTCGGACTGACCCAGGCCCTTGGCGCCCTCCCTGCGTTGCTGGGTTTCAGCGTGCCGGACATCACCATGATCCGCGCCAGCGGCGACAGCCAACCCGCCCTCGAACTGGCCCGCCAGGCCTGGGCCAGCTGGTTGCTCGGGGTGTTGCTGGTGTTCGGCATTTTCCCGCGCCTGCTGCTCGCAGCCTTGTGCCTGTGGCGCTGGCGCAGCGGCCGCAAGCGCCTGGGCCTGGACCTTAAGCTTCCCGGCTACAGCCAGCTGCGCGAGGCGCTGATGCCCAGCAGCGAACGCCTTGGCGTCAATGACGCCGCGCCGGACGCCTTGCCAGAGATCGTCCGTGGTGTAGGCGACGAGCACAGCGACGGTGCCTTGCTGGTTGGCCTGGAGCTGGACGACCAGCGCACCTGGCCGCCCGCCCTGCCCGCCACGGTCAACAACGCCGGCATCCTCGACAGCCGCGAATCGCGCAACAAGCTGCTGGAACAACTCAGCCGCTTCCCTCCGGCGCGCCTGGCCATCGCCTGCGACCCGCTACGCTCGCCGGATCGCGGTAGCCTGGCGCTGCTTGCCGAGCTAGCACGCAACGCCGGTGCTACGCGTATCTGGCTGCTGCAGGCAGCGCCCGGCCAGGCCCTGGACGCCGATCGCCTGGGCGATTGGCATCAGGCGCTGGACCAGCTTGGGCTAGAGCACGCCGACAGCGCCCCACTGAACTGGCTGGAGCATGGCCATGACTAAGCCACTGAAACTGGCTGTGGTCGGCCATACCAACGTCGGCAAGACTTCACTGCTGCGTACCCTGACCCGTGATGTCGGCTTTGGTGAAGTGTCCCACCGGCCAAGCACCACCCGCCATGTTGAAGGCGCGCGCCTGTCGGTGGAGGGTGAGCCCTTGCTGGAGCTTTACGACACCCCGGGCCTGGAGGACGCCATTGCCCTGCTCGATTACCTTGAGCGCCTGGAGCGACCGGGCGAGCGCCTCGACGGCCCGGCGCGCCTGGAGCGTTTTCTTCAGGGCAGTGAAGCGCGCCAGCGCTTCGAACAGGAAGCCAAGGTACTGCGCCAACTGCTGGCCAGCGATGCCGGCCTGTATGTGATCGATGCCCGCGAGCCGGTGCTGGCCAAGTACCGGGATGAGCTGGAAGTGCTCGCCGGTTGCGCAAAACCGCTGTTGCCGGTGCTCAATTTCGTCGCCAGCAGCGGCCATCGCGAACCTGACTGGCGTGAAGCGCTGGCCCGCCTTGGCTTGCATGCGCTGGTGCGCTTCGACAGTGTCGCGCCCCCGGAAGATGGCGAGCGCCGCCTCTATGAAAGCCTGGCACTGATGCTGGAAAAGTCCCGCCCGGCCCTGCAACGGCTGATCGACGATCAACAGGCCCAACGTCTGGCCCGCCAGCTCAGCGGCAAGCGCCTGATAGCCGAGCTGCTGCTCGATTGCGCCGCTTGCCGTCGCAGCGTGGTGGCCGAGCCTGGCGCCGAAGCGGCTGCCATCGAAGCGTTGCGCAAGGACATTCGCCTGCGCGAACAACGCTGCGTCGAGGCCTTGCTCAAGCTGTATGCCTTCCGCAAGGACGACGCCAGCGCCAGCGAGTTGCCGCTGCTGGACGGGCGCTGGGGCGATGATCTGTTCAATCCCGAAACGCTCAAGCTGCTGGGCGTGCGTCTGGGCAGCGGTGTGGCGGCCGGTGCTGCGGCCGGTGCCGGTATCGACCTGCTGGTCGGCGGCTTGACCTTGGGTGCCGCGGCGCTGGCCGGGGCCATTGCCGGTGGTGCGTTACAGACCGCGCGCAGCTACGGCTCACGCCTGCTCGGCAAGCTCAAGGGGCAGCGGGAGTTGACGGTGGATGACAGCGTGCTGCGTTTGCTGGCCCTGCGTCAGCATCAGCTGATTCAAGCGCTGGACAGCCGCGGGCATGCAGCGATGGAGCGGATCAGATTGACGGCGCCACAAGAGCAAAGCTGGCGCGAAGGCAAGCTGCCGGAAGCGTTGAACAAAGCGCGGGCGCATCCGCAGTGGTCATCGCTCAGTCCGGGGGCGCGGTTCAATCAGGCTGAGCGGCAGGAGCAGATCGACGCTTTGGTGCTCGAGCTTTAGCGCCTCAAATGCAATGCAAAAGCGCCAGAGCCTTGCCCTTGAGCACATCCAGGTCAATCACCGGCACGTTCATCTCCTTGGCCAGTTCATCCCACTCGCGCATGCGCAGGCTCACCGTACACAACGGGTCACGCTCGAAGGCATCGGCCTCGGCTTCGCTCATCACGCCCCCCTGGTACTCCAGAGTGCGACGACTGGCTTCGCTCAAGCGCTGGTAGTAGCCCGGTTTTCGTAGCGTCAGGTAACGCTTGGCCTCGACGTGGTATTGCACCAGGGTCGCCAGGCGCTGACTGAATCCGCAGCGAAGCAAATAGTTGGCGCCAACCTGCTCGTGGCTGACTACGCCGTAGCCGCCCATGTCACCTTCGGCGCCGCCGCAGATGTGGCTGATGTCATGGAAGAACGCCGCCAGCACCACTTCATCATCAAAACCTTCGTCCATGGCCAACCGGGCCGCCTGGGACATGTGCTCCAACTGCGACACCGGCTCGCCGATGTAGTCCTCATCACCATGCTGCTGGTACAGGGCAAAGATCTCGCTGACAACCTGCTCGGCTGTTCTCATTGTTTTCCCCTCAAGCGGTTTCGTTGAGCAATCGAGCGATATGCCGCTCGGCCAGGGCCGGACCGACGCTCATGCCAACACCACTGTGCATCAGCGCAGCACTGACGCCTGGCGTCACCTGCAACAGTGAAAACGGCCCGGGACCGCCAGAACCATAGACGCCCTGCCAGCGCTCAACCACCTCGATGCGACCACCGAGGGTGTGCTCGGCCAGTTCGATCATCCAGTTATCGACCTGCTCGGCATTGAAGGGCGAGGCATCGCTGCCATAGGCATGGGAATCGCCGATGATCAGCTCGCCATGGGGCGTGGGGCTGATCAGCAGGTGAATGCCGTGCGCCATCAGGTGCGGACTGTCGTTGTGCAATTGCGCCTTGAGGGCCTGGGCCTGAGGCAGGTCGGCGAAAGCGCCGTAATGTACGCAGCTCAGCCCAGTCAGCAGGGCATGTTGCAGGTTCAGATTGAAACATGGTCGGGCACGCAGCATCTGTAAACGACAGACTTGCGCTTGCAGCTTGGCGATGGGTTCGGCAAGCAGGGTCTGGTAGTCATGCCCGGAGCAGACCACGATCTGAGCGGCGCTGAAATCACCTGCGGTGGTCGACACCTTTCCAGGTTCGATATCGCGAACCAAGGTGGAGAAATGAAACTGCACATCCAGTTCCTGTTGCAGGAAGCGGATCAGCGTGGGGATAGCTTCTCGGGAGTACAACTGCTGGTCGTCCAGCCCGCGCAAGGCCGCGCGGTGGTGGCGGAACTGGCCGCCATACAGATCGTTGAGGGCCGCGCCCGACAATAGTTCGACCTTGTAGCCCTGCTCCACGGCCCGTTCGGCACAGAAGGCTTCCAGCAGTTCTTGCTCAAGGGTGGTGCGCGCGAACAACAGCGAACCATTGCTCTTCAATTCGAAGCCGGCCTGACGCGACCAGTGTGCCCAGATCCCGCGGCTGGCCTTGGCCAGTTCAAGCATCTCACCCAGTGGTTGGCCGGTGACCAGCGCCTGGCCGAAGTTGCGCACCGAAGCGCCCAGTGGCGTGGCGCTGCGCTCGAATACCCGGACCTTGAGGCCGCGCCGGGCAGCGGCGTAGGCGTGGGACAGGCCGAGGATGCCGGCGCCGACAATCAGTAGATCGGTCATGGGGTAAATCCTTGAAAGCGGTGTTGAGTCATTCGCCGGCAAGGCCGGCTCCTACAAGAGGACGATGTACCCCACCCTGTAGGAGCCAGCCTTGCTGGCGATGAACGTGACGCGGTCTTACTGCTGCGCCACCTTCTCCGACTTGCCGTCATAGCGCTTGCGCCATTCAGCCAGAATGCTGTCGCGGTTCTTCGAGGCCCAGGCGAAGTCGTTCTTGATCAGGCGTTGCTCGTAGTCAGCCGGCAGTTCGGTCTGCGGCTTGGCGATACCTGGCTGGGCGAGCACAGCGAAGTTTTCCTTGTACAGCTCCATCGCCGCCGGGCTTGCGGAGAAGTCGGCCAGGCGCTTGGCAGCGTCTTCATGCTTGCTACCCTTGAGTACTGCGGTGGCTTCGATTTCCCAGCCCAGGCCTTCCTTCGGCAGGACGATGTCCAAAGGCGCTCCCTGACGCTTGAGCTGCACGGCCGGGTATTCGAAGGAGATGCCAATCGGGAACTCACCGGCCGCTGCGAGCTTGCACGGCTTGGAGCCAGAGTGAACATACTGGCCGATGTTCTGGTGCAGGCCGTCCATGTACGCCCAGCCCTGCTTCTCACCAAAGGTCTGCAGCCAGGCGCTGACATCCAGGAAGCCGGTGCCGGACGATGCCGGGTTAGGCATGACAATCTTGCCCTTGTACTCAGGCTTGGTCAGATCCTGCCAGCTCACTGGTTTGCTCAGGCCCTGTTTCTCGGCTTCGATGGTGTTGAAGCAGATGGTCGCAGCCCAGACGTCCATGCCGACCCAGGCCGGTGGATTGGCAGCATCGCGATAGTTGCCGCCGATCTTGTCCAGATCCTTCGGTGCATAGCTTTGCAGCATGCCCTGCTGATCGAGGATCGCCAGGCTGGAAGCGGCCAGGCCCCACACCGCGTCAGCCTGCGGACGGTCTTTTTCGGCTAGCAGCTTGGCGGTGATGATGCCGGTGGAATCACGTACCCACTTGATCTCGATATCCGGGTTGGCCTTTTCGAAGGCCTGCTTGTAGCTCTTGAGCTGTTCGGCTTCAAGTGCGGTGTAGACCGTCAGCTGAGTTTCGGCGGCAGTGGCCTGCAGACTGAACGCAGTGAGGACGGCAGCGGCAAGAGCAAGTGGCTTGAACATGATGCGGTTCCTTTGAACGGTACGAGGGAGGGGTAAGGCAATCACTGACCCGGCGCACGCTGGCGCCAGGCTTGGGAACGTTGCAGCAGGCCACGCGAGGTCCAGGCCAGGAGCAGCGATACGCTGGCGCTGGTCAGCAGGATCAAGGTCGACATCGCCGCCGCGCCGCCAACATTGCCGGCATCGTCCATGTTCAACACGGCGACAGCGGCAAGGATGGTGTCCGGGCTGTAGAGGAAGATCGCCGCCGACACCGTGGTCATCGCCGAAACGAACAGGTAGCGGACGATGTCCAGCAGCGCCGGCAGGCAGATCGGCACGGTGACCCGCAGGAAGTGCCGGTACAGCGGCGCCTTGAGCGACAGCGCAGCGGCTTCGAACTCGCCGTCGAGCTGGCGCAAGGCGGTGGTTGCAGTCATTTGCGCAGTGGTCAGATAGTGAGCAATGGTGCACACCACCAGCAACGCCATGCTGCCGTAGAACACATGCAGGGGGTTGCTGGTCAGGTTGAAGAAGAACACGTAGCCCAGGCCCAGGACCAGACCAGGTACCGCCATCGGCACAAAGCTGAGCAGGCGCAACACCAGGTTGAGTGCGCGCTGGCCCTTGGTTTTTTCCATCAGGTAGGCGCCGGTGAAGATCACTGCACTGCCGATCAACGCAGTGCCCAGGGCCATGGTCAGGCTGTTGCGGTAGGCCAGCCAACCACCACCGGCGGTTTCATCGAACTGATAGTGCTTGAGCGACAAGGTCATGTTGTAGGGCCAGAACGTCACCAGCGACGAGTACACCGCCATACCCACCACCAGCAACAGCACCGCGCAGACCATCAGCACCAAGGCCAGGAACCAGGCATCACGACGGCGTGACGGCTGCGGCAGGAACACTTGGGCACGGCCACTCATGGCATCGCCCTGGCGACGACGCAACCAGGCATCGACAGCAAAACTGAGCAAAGCTGGCACCAGCAGGACCATGCCGATCAATGCACCGCGACCGAACTGCTGCTGGCCGACCACGGCCTTGTAGGCTTCCAGTGCCAACACCTGATAGTCGCCACCCACCACCACGGGCACACCGAAATCGGTGATGGTCAGGGTGAACACCAGGCAGAACGCGGCGAACACAGCCTGACGAGTGGCCGGCCAGGTAATGCTGTGGAAGGCGCGCCATGAACCGGCACCCATGCTCGAAGCGGCATCGAACAAGCGTGCGTCGGCCAACGATAGCGCCGAGAGGAGGATCATCAGGGCATGGGGAAAGGTGTAGATGGCTTCACCGAGGACAATGCCCCAGAAACCATAGATATTGTCGCTCAGCAGACCGCGCAGCAGCCCCTGGTTGCCGACCAGGTAGACCAGGGCAATGGCTGGCAGCATCGAAGGTGCCAGCAACGGGAGCAGTGAGATACCGCGCCAGATACGCTTGGCGGGGATCAGCGTGCGCTGCAAGGCGTAGGCGAACAGGTAGGCCAGGGGCACGACAATCGCGGCGACGCTGAGCGAAACTTTGAGGCTATTGCCTAGCAGCCAGTGAAAGTTGGCGCTGGCAAACAACTCACGTGCGGCGACCAGCCCACCGCCCTGCCCGGCATCACTGCTGAAACCACGCCAGAAGATCGCCAACAGAGGCATCAACACCGCAGCAGTCAGCAGGAGCAGCAGCAACCATTTACCGCCGACCACGAACAGTCGATCACCCAGTGACACGCCGGAGCGCTGTGCTGCCTTCGCGTGCGCGATCGGCATGGTCATTGGCGCGGCCATCTCAGGCAAACACCTGCAGGCTGCGCGGTGGCAGGGCTACCCAGATGTCCTGGGAGCCCAGGCGCGGCATCGACTCGGGCGCGACTTCAGCCAACAGGGCGTGGCCGGGCAGCGCGTTGAACTCGAAACTCATCCGGCAGCGGTTGCCGAGGAAGGTAATCTCGCGCACCCGCGCCGGGAACAGGTTTTCTTCATGCACCGGCGGGTTGACACTGATCGCTTCAGGGCGACAAAACAAACGACCGCTGCGAGCCTGGCCAGCACCGTCGGCCAAGCGCATGTTCAGGGCACCGACCTGAGCATGGCTGTCAGTGTGACGCTGGAACGGCAGCCAGTTGCCCTGGCCGACGAACTCGGCCACGAACGGCGTGGCCGGTTTGTCGTAGATTTCCTGGGGCGTGGCGTATTGCTCGACCTGACCGTTATTCATCACCGCGATGCGGTCGGCCATGAGCATCGCCTCGTCCTGGTTGTGGGTCACCATCAGGGTGGTAATGCCCAGCTGGCGTTGCAGCTGGCGCAGCTCGGTACACAGGTGTTCGCGAACCCGGGCATCGAGGGCCGACATCGGCTCATCGAGCAGCAGCAACGAAGGTGCCGGGGCCAAGGCGCGAGCCAGGGCTACCCGCTGCTGCTGACCACCGGAAAGCTGGCCGGGGTACTTTTTCTCGCTGCCGGTCAGACCGACCAGCTCAAGCATCTGCGCCACGCGCTGGCGTACCTCGTCACGACCGCTGCCGGCCAGGCCGTAGGCGATGTTGGCCTCGACGGTCAGGTTCGGAAACAGCGCATAGGACTGAAACAGGATGCCGTAGTCACGGGCCTGGGGCGGCAACTCGGAGATGTCACGATCGCCGATGTACAGGCTGCCACGGTCCTGGCGTTCGAGGCCGGCGATGCAGCGCAGCAACGTGGTCTTGCCACAGCCGGACGGGCCCAGCAGACACACCAGCTCACCGGCGGCGATGTCCAGGGAGACATCCTGCAGGGCGGTAAAGGCGCCGAAGCGCTTGTGGATACCGCGCACTTTCATCTGTGCGCCCGGGTTTGCGACTGGCGTGTTCATGGCAGGACCTCATCGAACGAATGAGGGCCATGCTAGGGGGGTAATGCGAAGGTTCTGTGGCTGGGAGGCAAAAGATGGCGATAGTGATATAGGCAGATTTGGGTGTCAGCTAGATCTCCAGCGCCGACACTTCCTGCACCAACCCCAGGAAAGCCGCAGGCAAGCGCGCCTGCTTCCGCTCTTTCAGGCAATACAGGTACTCATGCATCACCGGTGCATTCTCCAGGCTCAACACCCGCAACTCGGGGTTATGCGGCACCTCATGACGGGCGATGAGGCTGATGCCGATGTTGCGCAACACCGCTTCACGGATCGACTCGCGGCTGCCGATTTCCAGGATCGAACCCACCTTGACCCCAGCCTCTTCAAGCATCTGCTCGGTCAATTTGCGGGTTGTCGAACCTTGCTCACGTACCAGCAGGCAGTGCCCAGCCAGTGCCGACAGCGGCAGTGATTCGCGACTGGCCAGTGGATGATTGCGATGCACCGCCACCACCAACGGATCGGTACCCAGCACCCGCCGCACCAGTCGCGCGTCTTCAAGCAACTGCGACGAAGCCGCAAGGTCCACACGATAGTCCTCTAACAACTCCAGCACCTGTTGGGAGTTGCCAATTTCCACCGAGACTTCAACCTGAGGCAAACGCTCGCGAAAGATCTTCACCAGATCGAGGATGTAGTACGGCGCGGTCGCCGCAATGCGCAAACTGCCCTGGGCCTGGCCACTGTTGCGCAGGAAGAACTCGATATCGGCCTCCTGCTGCAACAGGGTCTTGACCATCGGCAGCAGCCGCGCGCCGTCATCGCTGAGAGTCAGGCGCCGGCCGCCACGGTAGAACAGCTCCACCGCGTACTGGCTTTCCAGGTTGCGGATCTGCGTGGTCACCGTCGGTTGGCTGAGCCCGAGTTTCTTCGCCGCCAGGGTAATGCTGCCCAGGCGGGCAACCATGTAGAAGGCTTTCAACTCGGAACTCAACATACATCCTCTATTTTCGCAGCAGGCGCAGGCCGTTGAAGACCACCAACAAGCTCACGCCCATATCGGCGAACACCGCCATCCACATGGTTGCCATACCGGCGAAAGTGATCGCCAGAAAGATCGCCTTGATGCCCAGCGCCAGCACGATGTTCTGGGTCAGGATCGTCGCGGTCTGACGCGAGAGCCTGACGAAGGCCGGGATTTTGCGCAAGTCATCATCCATCAGCGCCACGTCGGCGGTCTCGATCGCCGTGTCAGTACCGGCCGCAGCCATGGCAAAGCCGATCTCCGAACGTGCCAGCGCCGGGGCGTCATTGATACCGTCACCCACCATGCCGACCCGATGCCCTTGGGCGTACAGATCCTCGATGGTCTTGAGCTTGTCGGCCGGCAGCAGGTTGCCATGGGCCTGGTCGATACCCACCTGGACGGCAATGGCTTGAGCGGTGTGAGGATTGTCGCCGGTGAGCATGACAGTCTTGATACCCAACTCATGCAGTTCGGCAATCGCCTTGCGGCTGCTGTCCTTGACCGTGTCAGCCACCGCAAACAGCGCCAGCGGGCCGGACTTGTCGAGCAGCAACACCACGGTCTTGCCCTGACTTTCCAGAGCGTCGAGCTGTGCCTCAAGCTGTGGTGAGCACAGGCCCAGCTCTTCGACCAGGCGATGGTTGCCCAGATGATACAGCTCACCGTCGACTTCGCCGCGCACGCCCCGCCCCGCCAGGGCTTCGAACGCCGAGACGTCACTCAGGCCCAGGTGCTGCTCTGCGGCAAATACGGCAATGGCACGGGACACCGGGTGGTCGGAACGCTCGGCGAGGCTTGCCGCCAGCGCCTGGGCGCGACCTTCGAACAGCGGATCGAGAACGACATGATCGGTCTGAACCGGCTTGCCGTGGGTGATGGTGCCGGTCTTGTCCAGGGCCAGGAAATCGAGTTTGCGCCCGCCTTCCAGGTACACCCCACCCTTGACCAGAATGCCTTTGCGCGCCGCAGCCGCCAGGCCGCTGACGATGGTCACCGGAGTGGAAATCACCAGGGCGCAAGGGCAGGCAACCACCAGCAACACCAAGGCCCGGTAGATCCAGTCGAACCAGGCACCGGCCATGAACAGCGGTGGAATCACCGCTACCGCCAAGGCAAAGGCGAACACCGCCGGGGTATAAATCCGCGAGAACTGGTCAACGAAGCGCTGGGTTGGCGCGCGAGCGCCCTGGGCTTCTTCCACGGCCTTGATGATCCGTGCCAGGGTCGATTGTCCGGCAGCCGCCGTCACCCGGTATTCCAGGGCGCCGGCCTGGTTGATGGTACCGGCGAAGACCTTGTCGCCCGGGCCTTTTTCCACCGGCAGGCTCTCACCGGTAATCGGCGCCTGGTCGATGCTTGACTGGCCACTGACCACCTCGCCATCCAGGCCGATGCGCTCACCAGGGCGCACCCGTACCAGAGCACCCAACGCCACCTGCTTGACCTCGACCTCACGCCACTGGCCATCGGCCTGTTGCACCGTGGCCATGTCCGGACTCAACTGCATCAGCCCACCAATCGCATTGCGCGCACGGTCCAGCGAGCGCGCTTCGATCAATTCGGCGACAGTAAAGAGGAACATGACCATGGCCGCTTCCGGCCACTGGCCGATCAGCACGGCGCCGGTCACGGCGATGCTCATCAGCGCATTGATGTTCAGGTTGCGGTTCTTCAGGGCGATCCAGCCCTTCTTGTAGGTGCCCAAACCACAGCTGAGGATCGACACTAAAGCAACCAGGGCGACGACCCAGGCAGGCGCCAACTCTGCAAAGTGGATGCCCTCGGCGGCAAGGGCAGCAACCCCCGACAGCGCCAACGGCCACCAATGCTTTTTCCCCGGTGCCGCTGGGGAGGCAGGCTCTTCGCTGGCCTCTGTCAGCGGCTCGGCCTGCATTCCCAGCGAGGCCACGGCCTGCTCGATGGCCAAGGTATCGGCATGGGTATGCCAAACGCCGAGGACACGGTTGATCAGGTTGAACTCCAACTGCTCGACACCCGCCAGCTTGCCCAGTTTGTTCTGGATCAAGGTCTGTTCGGTCGGGCAATCCATGGCCTCGATGCGGAAACGACTGAGGCGCGCATCGCTGCTGGCAGCCTCACTCAGCTGCACCAGCGCTGGTGCGGCATCGTGGGAGCAGCAGCTATGGGCATGCTCGGCGTGGTCATGGCTGGCGTGATCATGGGTGTCTTTACCCGGGGTATGGCTAACAGGCTGGTTCATGGGCTCATCCCTAAATGTCCTGTTGCCAAGTGAACACCCTGTAGCCACTATAGGGTCAAGCAACCTGCCGAGGTATTTTCAGATGAAGATCGGAGAACTGGCCAAAGCCACTGACTGCGCGGTGGAAACCATCCGTTATTACGAGCGGGAAAACCTGCTGCCGGAGCCTGCGCGTAGCGAGGGCAACTACCGGATGTACACCCAGGCCCATGTCGAGCGCCTGACCTTCATCCGCAACTGCCGCACCCTCGACATGACCCTGGAAGAGATCCGCAGCCTGCTGCGCCTGCGCGACAGCCCGGACGACCAGTGTGAAAGCGTCAACGCCCTGATCGATGAGCATATCCAGCACGTCAATGCGCGAATCGATGGATTGCAGGCCTTGCAGGCGCAACTGCTGGAGCTGCGTCAACATTGCCATTCCAAGGAGGTACAGTGCTCGATCCTCCAGCACCTGGAGATCAATGGTGCGGTGACTACGCCAGAGGCGGAGCATTCGCATGTAGGTAGAAGCCACGGGCACTGAAGGCCCGTGGCGAGGTGACACTCAGACTGCCATCGGCGCGGTCATTGGCGCATGGTGCTCGTAACCTTCAAGGCTGAAGTCACTCGGTTCGACCTTCTCCAGCCACTCCGGCTCATACACGCCGGTCTTGGCATACTCAGGTACGCGATCATTGATCACCAGCTTGGGCGCCGCCAGCGGCTTGCGCTTGAGCTGCTCGTTGAGCATGTCCAGGTGGTTCTCATACACATGCGCATCACCGATGAAGTAGGTGAACCAGCGCGGCGTGTAACCGGTCAGGCGACCTACCAGCGACAGCAGTGCGGCGCCTTCGGTGAGGTTGAACGGTGTACCCAGGCCCAGGTCGTTGGAGCGGATGTAGAGGGTCAGGGAGATTTCCCTGGTCTCGACATTCGGGTGGAACTGGTACAGCAGGTGGCACGGCGGCAGGGCCATTTCGTCGAGCTGGGCACAGTTCCAGCCGTGGAACAGGATGCGGCGGCTGCCCGGGTCCTTGTGGATGGTGTCGATGCACTGGCGGATCTGGTCGATGGCCTTGTACAGCACCACAAAGGCTTCGCCGTCTTCTTCGGCTTCGGCAATCTTCTGGAAGCCCTGGCTCTGCGCCAGTTCGATCGCAGCCGGGTTGCTCAGCGGGATGCGCTTGTAGGCCGGCCACTGGCGCCATTGCACGCCGTAGATCTCGCCGAGGTCGTCATGCCCCTGGCGGAACGGGTTGGCCAGCCACTGGGCGTTTTCGTTGGCGTTCTGGTCCCAGACCTTGCAGCCCAGTTCACGGAACTCGCCGGCATTCTTCACACCACGCAGGAAGCCGACCATTTCACCAATGGCCGACTTGAACGCCAGCTTGCGGGTGGTGATGGCCGGAAAGCCTTTCTGCAGGTCGAAGCGCAGCATGGCGCCGGGCAGGCTGATGGTGCGGATACCGGTACGGTTGCCCTGCAGGGTGCCGTTTTCGATCACGTCGCGGACCAGATCTAGATACTGTTTCATGGCTTACCTGTAGCAAAGACGGCAGGGGATCACCCTGCCGTGGAAAATCAAACGGCGGCCTTGGCCGTGGGTTTGCGGTTGTAGGCCCACCAGATCAGGCCGATGCCACCGACGATCATCGGCACGCAAAGCAACTGACCCATGGTCAACCAGCCAAAGGCAATGTAGCCAAGCTGGGCATCGGGTACCCGCACGAATTCCACGATGAAGCGGAAGATCCCGTAGAACAGCGCGAACATGCCGGAAACGGCCATGGTCGGGCGCGGCTTGCGCGAGTACAGCCAGAGAATCAGGAATAATGCCACACCTTCCAGGGCGAACTGGTACAGCTGCGACGGGTGACGTGGCAACTGGGCCGGATCACTGAATGGCGGAAAGACCATGGCCCACGGCACATCAGTGGCCTTGCCCCACAGCTCGGCGTTGATGAAGTTGCCGATGCGTCCGGCACCCAGGCCGATCGGCACCAGCGGCGCGACGAAGTCCATCAACTCGAAGAACGACTTGTTGTTGCGCTTGCCGAACCACAGAGCCGCCAGCATCACACCGATAAAGCCGCCGTGGAACGACATGCCGCCCTTCCAGACCTCGAAGATCAGCGCCGGGTTGGCGAGATAGGCATGCAGATCATAGAACAGCACATAGCCCAGGCGTCCGCCGACGATCACGCCCATGGACAGCCAGAACACCAGGTCCGAGAGCTTTTCGCGGCTCCAGGTCGGATCGAAGCGGTTCAACCGCCGCGAGGCCAGCAGCCAGGCGCCACCGATGCCGATCAGGTACATCAGACCGTACCAATGGATTTTCAGCGGTCCCAGGGCAATGGCCACGGGATCTATCTGCGGGTAAGGCAGCATGGTGACTCCTCTCGTTAAAGCAAAAAGCTTAAGCCCACACAAAACAGCAGCGCGGCGAACAGCCGCTTGAGCAGGCGTGGCGACAGTTTATGCGCCAGACGCGCGCCAAAGCGGGCAAAAAACATACTGGTCAGGGCAATCCCCAGCAGTGCGGGCAGGTAGACAAAACCCAAGCTATGCGCGGGCAAGTGCGGGTCGTGCCAGCCGAGCCAGATGAAACTCAGGGCGCTGGCCAGCGCAATCGGAAAGCCACAAGCCGAGGACGTCGCCACGGCCTGCTGCATGGGCAGGCTGCGCCAGGTCAGGAATGGCACGGTCAACGAGCCGCCACCGATGCCGAAGATCGCCGACGCCCAACCGATCACACTGCCTGCCGCAGTCAATCCTGGCTTGCCGGGAATGTCACGGCTGGCCTTGGGCCTGAGGTCCAGGGCCATCTGCGCGGCAATCACCAGGGCAAATACGCCGATGATTTTCTGCAGCATCGGCCCCTGGATGGCCGAAGCGGTCTTGGCACCGATGCCGGCACCGACCAGGATTCCCAGGGTCATCCAGACAAAGATCGGCCACTGCACCGCCCCCCTGCGATGGTGCTCGCGAATGGCATTGATCGAGGTGAAGACAATGGTCGCCAGGGACGTCCCCACGGCCAGGTGGGTCAGCACCGAGGCATCGAAGCCCTGCAAGGTGAAACTGAACACCAGCACCGGCACGATGATAATGCCACCGCCAACGCCGAACAGCCCAGCCAGCACGCCTGCACAGGCGCCCAACAGCAAATAGAGCACGAATTCCATTGTCGCCCCCGTAAATTCAGTCCGGCATGGTAACGGAAGGTAGGCCTGCGGCTCTAGTGAAGACACATTAAGTCGCTGGATCGTGTCAGACGCTTTGGTAAAGTGGGCAAAAACACAGAGGCATCCTATGTGTCTGATCGTCTTCGCCTGGCGGCCCGGGCATGCCCAGCCGCTGATCGTCGCGGCCAACCGTGATGAGTTCTATGCCCGCCCCAGCCGCATGCTGGGCGCCTGGGACGATGCCTCCGGCGTCTACGCCGGGCGCGACCTGGAAGCAGGCGGCACCTGGCTGGGCGTCGGCCCGGCGGGGCGATTTGCCGCGCTGACCAACATCCGCGACCCACAACAAGCCCAAGGCGCGCGCTCACGAGGCGAGCTGGTGGCGGACTTCCTGCGGGGTGAGGTGGGCGTCGAAGCTTATCTGGACCAGGTCGCCAGCCACAGCCAGCAGTATTCGGGGTTCAACCTGCTGGTGGGCGATAGCGCCACGCTCGGTTACCTGAATGCCCGTGAGGCTCAGGTACAGCGGCTGGGCGAAGGGGTCTACGGCCTGTCCAATGCTGGGCTGGACACACCCTGGCCGAAGCTGCTCAAGGCCCGTACCGGGCTGTCACAGCATCTGGCCGACCCGCAACCCGAAACGTTGCTGGCATTGCTTGGAGACAACCAGCAAGCGGCAGACAGCGAGCTACCGGAAACCGGCGTCGGCTTGAGTACCGAGCGCTTGCTGTCGAGCGTGTTCATTGCCAGCCAGAACTATGGGACACGGGCCAGTACAGTGCTGATTGTTGAAGCGGATGGTCGGCGACGGCTGGTAGAGCGCAGTTTCGGGCCGTTTGGGGGGCATTTGGGGGAAGTGGACCTGCTGGTCTGACGTCATCGCGGGGCACGCCCGCACAGGTTCCAAGCAAACCTGTGGGCGCGGGCGTGCCCCGCGATAAGGCTCACAAATTCTTCGCCGACCCCGGATTGATCATCCGCGCCAGCCCCAGGTTCTTCAGGGCCAGCTGCAGCGAACTGTGGATAACTTGCGGGTTGTCGATGCCCATGGCCTGGGCCAGCAGTTCCTTGGACTTGCTCAGGCTCACCTGACGCAGCATCCATTTCACCTTGGGCAAGTTGGTGGCGTTCATCGACAGGCTGTCAAAACCCATGGCCATCAGCAACACCGCCGCCGCCGGATCACCGGCCATCTCGCCACAGATACTCACCGGCTTGCCTTCGGCATGGGCGTCGCGCACCACGTTCTGCAGGGCTTGCAACACGGCTGGATGCAGGTAGTCGTAGAGGTCGGCTACGCGCGGGTTGTTGCGGTCGACCGCCAACAGGTACTGGGTCAGGTCGTTGGAGCCGACCGAAAGGAAGTCCACCTGGCGGGCCAGCTCGCGCGTCTGGTACACCGCTGCCGGGATCTCGACCATAACGCCCACCGGCGGCATCGGCACGTCAGTGCCTTCATCACGCACTTCACCCCAGGCCCGGTGGATCAGGTGCAGGGCTTCTTCGAGCTCGTGGATACCGGAAATCATCGGCAGCAGAATGCGCAGGTTGTTCAGGCCTTCGCTGGCCTTGAGCATGGCCCGGGTCTGCACCAGGAAGATTTCCGGGTGGTCGAGGGTCACGCGGATACCGCGCCAGCCAAGGAAGGGGTTGTCTTCCTTGATCGGGAAATACGACAGCGCCTTGTCGCCCCCGATGTCCAGGCTACGCATGGTTACCGGCAAGGGGTGGAAGGCCGCCAGTTGCTCGCGGTAAATCGCCAGCTGCTCCTTTTCGCTAGGGAAGCGCTGGTTGATCATGAACGGCACTTCGGTGCGGTACAGCCCGACCCCCTCGGCGCCACGCTGCTGGGCGCGGGCTACATCGGCGAGCAGGCCGGTGTTGACCCACAGCGGCATGCGGTGGCCATCAAGCGTAATGCACGGCAGCTCGCGCAAGGCATCAAGGCCCTGGGCAAGCTGGCGTTCTTCTTCGACCACTTCGGCATACTGCTTGCGCAGCACTTCACTGGGGTTGGTGTAGACATCGCCCTTGTAGCCATCGACGATCATGTCGATGCCGTCGACCTTCGAATACGGCAGGTCGACCAGGCCCATCACGGTCGGAATACCCATGGCCCGGGCCAGGATCGCCACGTGGGAGTTGCCCGAACCCAGTACCGAAACCAGGCCGACCAGCTTGCCTTCCGGCACTTCGCCGAGCATCGCCGGGGTCAGTTCTTCACTGATCAGAATGGAGTTATCGGGATAGACCAGCGTCTGCTGCCTTGCCTCCTGCAGGTAGGCCAGCAGACGCCGGCCCAGATCCTTCACGTCCGATGCCCTCTCACGCAGGTAGGCGTCGTCCATCAGCTCGAAGCGATTGACGTGCTCACCCACCACCTGGCGCAAGGCGCCCTGGGCCCACTGGCCGGTTTTGATCACCTGCACCACTTCGCCGCCCAGGGCCGCGTCTTCGAGCATCATCAGGTAGACGTCGAACAACGCGCGCTCTTCCGGGCGCAGCTGGGTGGCGAGTTTGGCGGACAGGCTGCGCATGTCGGCGCGCACGCCTTCCAGCGCATTGTTGAAAAGTGTCAGCTCGGCGTCGATGTCATCAACAGTCTTGTCCGGCACCACGTCAAGGTCGGCCGGTGGCAGCATGACCACCGCCTTGCCCACAGCCGCGCCAGGCGAACCCGGCACGCCGACGAACTTGGCCTCCTGAATGCCTTTGCCCTGGCGACCCAGACCACGGATCGAGCCGGTGGCTTCGGCATGCGCGATGACCCCGGCCAGCTGCGCGCTCATGGTCACCAGGAAGGCTTCTTCGCCCTCATCGAACTGGCGCCGCTCTTTTTGCTGGATGACCAGCACCCCGACTACCCGCCGATGGTGAATGATCGGCGCACCGAGAAACGAGGCGAAACGCTCTTCACCGGTTTCAGCGAAGTAACGGTAGCGCGGGTGGCCGGCGGCATTTTCCAGGTTAAGCGGCTCTTCACGGGTGCCGACCAGACCGACCAGGCCCTCGTTGGGCGCCATGCTGACCTTGCCGATCGAGCGCTTGTTCAAGCCTTCGGTGGCCATCAGGACGAAGCGGTTGGTCTCGGGGTCAAGCAGGTAGACCGAACAGACCTGACTGCCCATGGCCTCTTTGACGCGCAACACAATGATCCCCAACGCCGTCTTGAGATCCTTGGCGGAGTTAACTTCCTGGACGATCTTGCGCAGCGTATTGAGCATGGCTCGGGGTCGAACTCCGTCGTCAGTCGCGCGCCAGCAGGCGCGGGGCAAGCTCTTTGAGAGCGCGGCGGTAAACCTCGCGCTTGAATGTCACCACCTGGCCCAGCGGATACCAATAACTGACCCAGCGCCAGCCATCGAATTCCGGTTTCCCGGTCAAATCCATCCGCACCCGCTGCTCGTTTGAAACCAGGCGCAGGAGAAACCATTTCTGTTTCTGGCCGATGCACAGCGGTTGGCTGTGGGTCCGGACCAGACGTTGGGGTAAACGATAACGCAACCAGCCGCGGGTGCAGGCAAGAATTTCAACATCATCGCGCTCCAGCCCCACTTCTTCGTTCAGCTCGCGGTACAGGGCATCTTCCGGCGACTCTTCAGGATTGATACCACCCTGGGGAAACTGCCAGGCATCCTGGTTGATCCGCCGAGCCCATAGCACCTGCCCAAGATCATTCGTCAGAATGATCCCGACATTGGGGCGAAAACCATCGGGGTCGATCACGGCAGCAACCTCGCAAACGCATGTCACGGCATTGTTCCACAAAGGTCACAAGGCCAGCAACGCGCCTGTTTACCTTATGTGCACCGATGTGAAAAGTCCGTATTCTGTGGGACTTTTCAGATGTTATGCGAGTGACTTCAATGCGCCTGGCTTTATTCGATCTGGACAACACCCTCCTTGGTGGCGACAGCGACCACGCGTGGGGTGACTACCTCTGCGCTCGCGGGATTCTCGACCCGGTGGCGTATCAGAACCGCAACGACGCTTTCTACCAGGATTACCTGGCCGGCAAGCTGGACCTGGCTGCCTACCTGAACTTCAGCCTGGAAATTCTCGCCGCCACCGAAATGGCGCAACTCGACGAATGGCATCGCGACTTCATGCGCGACTGCGTCGAACCGATCATCCTGCCCAAGTCTCTGGCACTGCTGAAGAAGCACCGCGACGCCGGCGACAAGCTGGTGATCATCACCGCCACCAACCGTTTCATTACCGGACCGATTGCCAAGCGTCTGGAAGTCGACACCCTGCTGGCCACCGAATGCGAAATGGTCGACGGCCGCTACACCGGCCACAGTACCGACGTGCCCTGCTTCCGGGAAGGCAAGGTGACGCGCTTGAATCGCTGGCTGGAAGAAAACGGCTTCAACCTGGAAGGTAGCTATTTTTATAGCGACTCGATGAATGACTTGCCGCTGCTGGAGCAAGTGGCTAATCCGGTCGCCGTCGACCCGGACCCTAACCTGCGCGCCGAAGCCGAGAAACGCGGCTGGCCGGTGATCAGCCTGCGCGACTGATATATATCCCATCGCGGGGCCCGTCAGACCGGCTTGGCGCCCATCAGTCCGGCAATGGCGATGAAACACACACCACTGAACAGCGCCAGCGCCAGGGTGAACTTCGGATTACCCACAGTCGGTGCCGTACGCAGACGATTGACCCGCGCCAGCAGCCAGAACCAGCTGAACGCAGCGAAGGTGTAGATCACGCTGGAGCCCAGCACCCAGGTCTGGCCCAACGGCCAGCCGATCAGGTGCACCAGCCACCAGCCGGTGAATGGCATGCTCACAAGGCTTATGCCCATCAACAGCCAGACGAACACCAGCGGCCGCTGCATCAAACGGCCAGGCGCCGCCGTGTCGCCTTTACGGCGCGCCAACCAGGTCCAGATCGCCAGGCCCAGGGCACTGCCGAGCAACAGTACAGTGGCCGAGATGTGCAGGGCTTTGAGAGTAGTCAGGTATTCCATGTCATTGCTTCCTTGTGAGCTGTCCTGAGCTTAGCTGCTCAGCCCAGGAACAGCCGATACGCTGGATTATCGGTTTCGTCCCAGTACGGATAGCCGATCTTGGCCAGGGCGGCTGGTATCAGGTGGCGCTCATCATCCGGGACTTGCAGGCCGGCCACCACGCGACCATCGGCCGCGCCGTGGTTGCGGTAATGGAACATCGAAATGTTCCAGCGCCCACCGAGCTTGTTGAGGAAGTTGAACAATGCCCCCGGACGCTCCGGGAACTCAAAGCGCAGCACCATCTCGTGACTGACCCGCGCCGCATGGCCACCGACCATGTGACGGATATGCAACTTGGCCAGTTCGTTGTCGGTCAGGTCGAGTACCGGAAAACCTTGCTCGGTCAGGCTCTGGATCAAGGCGCTGCGCGGATCGGTGTCCGGATGGGTCTGCACGCCGACGAAGATATGCGCCTCACCATCGGCATGGTAACGGTAGTTGAACTCGGTGATCTGGCGTTTGCCGATGGCCTCGCAGAAGGCCTTGAAACTGCCCGGTTGCTCGGGGATGGTCACTGCGATGATTGCTTCGCGGCCTTCACCCAGCTCGGCACGCTCGGCAACATGGCGCAGGCGATCAAAGTTGACGTTGGCACCGGAGTCGATCGCCACCAGGGTCTGGCCGCTGACACCGTTCAGTTCGACGTACTTCTTGATCCCGGCGACACCCAACGCGCCGGCAGGTTCGGTGATCGAGCGGGTATCGTCGTAAATATCCTTGATAGCTGCGCAGATCTCGTCAGTGCTGACGGTCACCACCTCATCGACATAGGTCTTGCAGATGTCGAAGGTGTGCTGGCCAATCTGCGCCACCGCCACGCCGTCGGCGAACAACCCGACCTGCGCCAACACCACACGCTCACCCGCGGCCATGGCGGCCTGCAGGCAATTGGAGTCGTCTGGCTCGACGCCGATCACCTTGATCTCCGGGCGCAGGTATTTCACGTAGGCGGCAATGCCTGCGATCAGGCCACCGCCACCCACTGGAACGAAGATCGCGTCCAACTGCCCCGGATGCTGGCGCAGGATCTCCATGGCCACTGTACCCTGACCGGCAATGGTGTGCGGATCGTCGTAAGGGTGGATATAAACAAAGCCCTTTTCGTCCACAAGTTTGAGCGAATAGGCCAGCGCTTCCGGGAACGAGTCACCGTGCAGTACGACCTTGCCACCGCGCGAACGCACGCCTTCGACCTTGATCTCCGGGGTGGTCTTGGGCATGACGATAGTCGCCTTGATCCCCAGCTTCCGCGCCGCCAGGGCCACGCCCTGGGCATGGTTGCCGGCCGAAGCGGTAACCACGCCACGGGCCAGTTCTTCAGGGGTCAGCTGAGCCAGCTTGTTGTAAGCACCGCGAATCTTGAAAGAGAACACCGGCTGCAAGTCTTCGCGCTTGAGCAGGATGTTGTTGCCCAGGCGCTTGCTCAGTTGGCCGGCGGTCTGCAACGGGGTTTCGACGGCAACGTCGTAAACGCGCGAGGTGAGGATCTTCTTGACGTACTGTTCGAGCATCGGGAAAGCATCACTGAGCGGTTGGGCGGGGTTTGCGAGTCTACCCCAGCGCCCTGTCGGGCGACCACAGCAAGTCCGGGGTTTTAGCCGCTATACTACGCGCCTTCACGATACTCCTCCCCGCTTCGGAGCCCGCATGACCCAGGACCAACTCAAACAGGCTGTCGCCCAGGCCGCTGTCGATTTCATTCTGCCCAAGCTCGACGACAAGAGCATTGTCGGCGTCGGCACCGGCTCGACCGCCAACTGCTTCATCGACGCCCTGGCCAAGCACAAGACCGCCTTCGACGGCGCCGTGGCCAGCTCCGAAGCGACCGCCGCACGCCTGAAGGGTCATGGTATTGCGGTGTATGAGCTGAACACCGTCAGCGACCTGGAGTTCTATGTCGACGGCGCCGATGAAAGCGACGAGCACCTGAACCTGATCAAAGGCGGTGGCGCTGCCCTGACCCGCGAGAAAATCGTTGCCGCCGTGGCCAAGACCTTCATCTGCATCGCCGACGCCAGCAAGCTGGTACCGGTACTGGGCGCCTTCCCGCTACCGGTCGAAGTGATCCCGATGGCCCGCAGCCATGTGGCGCGCCAGTTGGTAAAGCTGGGGGGCGACCCGGTTTATCGTGAAGGCGTAATCACCGACAACGGCAACATCATCCTTGATGTGCATAACCTGCAGATCACCAACCCGGTGGAGCTGGAAAGCCAGATCAACGCCATTGTTGGCGTGGTCACCAACGGCTTGTTCGCGGCACGGCCGGCGGATCTGCTGTTGCTCGGCACTTCTGAAGGGGTGAAGAGCCTCAAGGCCTGATAGTTGGGCTGCTTTGCAGCCCCAAGACTTACTACTCGGCCGGTTTCTTGAACACATAAAACAGGTTCGGCTCGCTGACCAGGTAAATGGTCCCGGCATCGTCCATGGCGATGCCTTCAGCCTGGGGCACGCTCTGCTTCAGGCCCTGAAACCCCTTACGTAGCGACAGGCTGCTCAGCGGTTTACCCTTCACATCCAGCTCCAGCACCAATTGCGACTCATCCGACAACGCCAGCAGATGTCCGCTGCGCTCATCGAACTGCAGGCTCGACAGATCACGCACAAACAGCCGCGAATCACGCTTCTGGTCCTGCACCACATGCACCGCATAAGGCTGCTCAGGGTTGTCATGAGGAAAGCCATGCACCTCGTAGATCAGCATCGGATCACGCTCTTTGGCGACGAACAAGCGTTTGCCCGCCGAGTCATAGGCCAAACCTTCGAAACCCTTGTTGCCGTTCAGGCCAATACCCAAGGTCAGTTGCTCGGCATCCTTGGCGTCAAGCAATAGCGTGTTGTTGTTGAGCTGCACACGAATCAGGCGCTGTTCACGTTCATCGGTGATGACATAGCTGCCGGGGCCAACGTACTCAACCGCCTCAGGATCGCCAAAACCGGTGAGCGGTACACGCCGCAGGATGCGCCCGTCCAGTGACAGTTCAATCAACTCCGAACGCTGATTGGTCACGGTGAACAGGCTGTTGCGGTCAGGATCGAAGGTGAGTGCGGAAATATCGTCATCCAGACCTTCGAGGGGCTGCGCCTCGATTATCACCCGGTACTGGCCCAGACCAATACTCTGCTCGGAGGGCTGCCACCATGTCTTGAAATTGAACCAGCCACGCTCGAACAAGCGGTAATGCTGCCCCGCCGCTGCAAGCACAAGTACGGCCAACAGGCTGACAACCAGGAAAATCAGAGGCAGGCGGATATAGCGACGCATTCAGGAGAACTCTATAGATGACAGCCTGAATCTAACCAAACTCAACTGAAGCCAAGCTTAAATCCTGGTCAGGGCTTTTTGAAACGATAGAACAGGTCTGGTTCACTGACGATATACAGGGTGCCCTGCTCGTCCATAGCCACGCCTTCGGCCCGAGGAACACGCTTGTTCAAGCCGTTGAAGCCGCCCAGCAGGGTCATGAAGCTGACCTGCTCGCCGGTCTCATTCAGTTCCAGAAGCATGTTGGAGTCGGCGGACAGCACCAGCATGTGCCCGGTACGTGGGTCGATACCCAGGGCCGAGAGGTTGCGCAGGTCCAGTTCTTTGCTTGGCAACGGCTTTTTGTCACCGGTCAACGGGCTCTGGCCATCGCTGCTCCAGGTAAACAATGCCGGAGGGCGCTCTTCGCCAAGGACAATGCGCTGCTGCCGAGGATCCCAGGCAATCGCTTCGAAAGCCTTGTTCTGGTTCTGCGACGGACCGAGGTCGTATTGCGGGAAGTCAGCAATATTCAGTGAGCGGGTGTCGGCATTCAGGGTGACGATGGTCATTTTGTGATCACGCTCGTCGACAATCGCCAGACGCCCGCCCTCAAGCGCTGCCACACCTTCAGGGTTGCTCCAGCCCAGCAGAGGTATTTTGCGCAGGACATCGCCATCGAGGTTCAGCTCGACCAGGAAGGGGTTCTTGCCCATGACTGCGAACAGCGTTTTGCTGACCGGGCTGTAGGTCAGATCGGAAGCTTCATCATCTTCCATACCCGGCAATACCTTCGCATCGATATCGACCTGGTAGTCCGGCAGCCAGATGCTGGCTTGTTGCTCGACCGGGCTTTGAAAGCGCTCCTGCAACCACAACAGCCCGCGATCATCCCAGTGCATGGCAATCGCCACGCCATAGCCAATGATCGCTGCCGCAGCCAACCAGGTCGACCAACGCAAGGCAAGCCCACGTTTTCGCGCAGACGGCACAGATTTACTGGAAGGAACGGGAGTGGCCATGGGACTGGTGCTCTTTTTTGCCAGTTGATAACACATTACCGGCACGTTCGCAGAGCCAGATCCGCGAGCATTATCCGGATTGATTGTGAAAAAAATGACAAAAGCCGACAGCGCGCAGGGCAGCCAGCGTGACTGGCTGCCCTGGCCGGTTACAACACTGTGCTTTCGAAGCGGCTGACGCCCGGCAGCTCCAGCACCAGCTCATCGCCCGGATTGAGTGGGCCGACACCCACAGGCGTGCCGGTGAGGATTACATCACCAGCCAGCAGCGAGAACTGCGTGGCCATGTGCTGGATCATCGGCACAATCGGGTTGAGCATCAGCGCACTGTTGCCATCCTGACGCACTTCGCCGTTGATGGTCAGGCGAATGCCGATATCGGCGAGGTCCTCGAAAGTGCTACCGGCGACAAAGGGCGGCAGCACGCAAGCGCCATCGAAACACTTGGCGCGCTCCCACGGCAGGCCCTTTTCCTTCAGTTGCGTCTGCAGGTCGCGCAGGGTCAGGTCCAGGGCCGGGGCGAAGCCGGAAATGGCGTCGAGCACTTCTTCTTCGCTGGGCTCGGGCGACAGCGACTTGCCCAACAGCACCGCGATTTCCGCCTCATAGTGCACCGAACCGCGCTCGGCCGGGATCTTGAAGCCGCTGTCCAGCGGCACCACACAGCTGCCCGGCTTGATAAACAGCAGGGGCTCGGTGGGGATCGGGTTGTCCAGTTCCTTGGCGTGCTCGGCATAGTTGCGCCCGATGCACACCACCTTGCCCAGGGGAAAGTGAATACGCGTGCCGTCTACATACTGGTGCTGATAGCTCATTACCGACTCCTGGCGCTATTGGAAGCTCTTATGCCTTTGACTTACTCGATAGCGAAGATCTTGCCCGGGTTCATGATCCCGTTCGGATCGAACACCGCCTTCACCGCTTTCATGTACTGGATTTCCACCGGCGAACGGCTGTAAGTGAGGTAATCACGCTTGGTCATGCCCACCCCGTGTTCGGCAGAAATCGAGCCGTTGTACTGCTGCACGATCTCGAACACCCACTTGTTCACCGTAGCGCACTTGGCAAAGAACTCGTCCTTGCTCAGGGCATCGGGCTTGAGGATGTTCAGGTGCAGGTTGCCGTCACCGATGTGGCCATACCAGACCACCTCGAAATCCGGGTAGTTTTCTTCGACGATCGCATCGATATCGCGCAGAAATGCCGGGACTTTCGATACGGTGACCGAGATATCGTTTTTGTAGGGTGTCCAGTGCGAGATGGTTTCGGAGATGTACTCGCGCAGTTTCCACAGGTTCTGCAGCTGCTGCTCACTCTGGCTCATCACCCCGTCCAGTACCCAACCCTGCTCCACGCAGTGCTCAAAGGTGGCCAGGGCCGCGTTGGCCACCTCTTCGGTGCTGGCTTCGAACTCCAGCAGGGCATAGAACGGGCACGGGGTATCGAATGGTGCGGGAACATCGCCACGGCCCATGATCTTGGCCAGGGCCTTGTCGGAAAAGAACTCGAAGGCGGTCAGGTCGAGCTTGTCGCGAAAGGCGTGCAGCACCGGCATGATCGAGTCGAAATCCGGGGTGCCGAGCACCATGGCGGTGAGGTTGTTCGGCGCGCGATCCAGGCGCATGGTCGCCTCGACCACGAAACCCAGGGTGCCCTCGGCGCCGATGAACAGCTGACGCAGGTCGTAGCCCGTGGCGTTCTTGATCAGGTCCTTGTTCAGCTCCAGCAGGTCGCCCGTACCGGTGACGACCTTCAGGCCAGCCACCCAATTACGGGTCATACCGTAGCGAATGACCTTGATACCACCGGCATTGGTGCCGATATTGCCGCCGATCTGGCTGGAACCTGCAGAGGCGAAGTCGACCGGATAATACAGGCCCTTGTCTTCGGCAAAGTTCTGCAGTTGCTCGGTGATCACACCCGGCTGGCAGACTACGGTACGGTCGAATTCATCGAAAGCCAGGATCTGGTTCATGTAGTCGAAGGACACGACCACTTCGCCATTGGCCGCCACCGCTGCCGCCGAGAGACCTGTACGCCCGCCCGAAGGGACCAGAGCAACCTTGTGCAGGTTGGCCCAGCGGACAATGGCCTGGACCTGCTCGGTGCTCTTGGGAAATACGATGGCCAGCGGCGCCGGGGTAAAATGCTTGGTCCAATCCTTGCCGTAAGTCTCGAGGGAAACCGCATCGGTCAGCATCTTGCCAGGCTCAACCAGGGTCATCAGCTCATCAAGCAACGCAGAATTGGTCATCGACAGAACTCTCGAACTATTCATAGTCACCCTGAGCACTCTTCACGTGCCAGGGATGGGCGTATCAGGGGGTACTCATGCTAGCATACGCCCCCCGCTGATCGAGCTTTAAGCCGATGCTGCGAGAGCTTCACTTCCCTGCCATTTTTCTCCGGGACACAGGTTTACGCAGATGAGCAAGACTTCTCTCGATAAGAGCAAGATCAAGTTCCTTCTTCTCGAAGGCGTCCACCAATCCGCCGTGGACGTCCTCAAGGCCGCCGGGTATACCAACATCGAGTACCTCACCGGTTCTCTGCCCGACGCTGAGTTGAAAGAAAAGATCGCCGACGCCCACTTCATCGGCATCCGCTCGCGCACTCAACTGACCGAAGAGGTTTTCGACTGCGCCAAGAAACTGGTCGCTGTCGGCTGTTTCTGCATCGGTACCAACCAGGTCGACCTGAACGCGGCTCGCGAGCGCGGTATCGCCGTGTTCAACGCGCCGTACTCCAACACCCGTTCGGTAGCCGAGCTGGTGCTGGCCGAAGCAATCCTGCTGCTGCGCGGCATCCCGGAGAAAAACGCTTCCTGCCACCGTGGTGGCTGGATCAAGAGCGCAGCCAACTCCTTCGAGATTCGCGGCAAGAAGCTGGGTATCGTCGGTTACGGCTCGATCGGCACCCAACTGTCGGTCCTGGCCGAAAGCCTTGGTATGCAGGTGTTCTTCTTCGACCCGCTGACCAAGCTGCCACTGGGCAACGCTACCCAGGTCACCAGCCTGAACGAGCTGTTGGGTCTGGCCGACATCGTCTCTCTGCACGTGCCTGAGCTGCCGTCCACCCAATGGATGATCGGCGAGAAAGAAATCCGCGCGATGAAGAAAGGCTCGATCCTGATCAACGCCGCCCGCGGTACCGTGGTCGAGCTGGATCACCTGGCTGCTGCGATCAAGGACAAGCACCTGATCGGTGCCGCTATCGACGTGTTCCCGGTCGAGCCGCGCTCCAACGACGAAGAGTTCGAAAGCCCGCTGCGTGGCCTGGACAACGTGATCCTGACCCCGCACATCGGTGGTTCCACCGCCGAAGCCCAGGCCAACATCGGTTTGGAAGTGGCGGAGAAACTGGTCAAGTACAGCGACAACGGTACTTCGGTTTCGTCGGTCAACTTCCCTGAAGTGGCCTTGCCGGCTCACCCGGGCAAACACCGTCTGCTGCATATTCACGAAAACATTCCAGGCGTACTCAGCGAGATCAACAAAGTCTTCGCCGAAAACGCGATCAACATCTCCGGTCAGTTCCTGCAGACCAACGAGAAAGTCGGTTATGTAGTGATCGACGTTGATGCCGAGTACTCGGATCTGGCGCAAGAAAAACTGCAACAGGTCAAGGGCACTATCCGTTCCCGCGTACTGTTCTAAGTTTTTCCGGTGAAAAACAAGGGAGGCCCTGGTGGCCTCCCTTTTTTATGCTGCGCCGATTACTTCACGTCTACGGTGATTTTCTTCGATTCAACGCTTGGCTTGAACGGCACGTGGAACTTGTCGCCCAATACCAGTTGCAGGGTGTGCTTGCCTGGGGTCAAGCTCAGTTCAACTTCGGTCTGGGCCTTGCCGAAGTGCAGTATTTGCGGACCGGCAGGCAGTGGCGCCTTGTTTTCCGGCAACTGGCTGGCTGGCAACACCTGATCGGCGGCCGGCTCCTTGTCGACATCTACCAGCAAGTGGTGGTGAGCGGTGTGCGGGGTCTGGTCACCCGCTGGCTTGAGCTCCATGCCCTCGATACCGAATTTGACGGTGAGGGGCTTGTCGACCGTCGCGCCATCAGCCGGGGAAACGATGAAAACCTTGGCGTCTTTCGGCGGCTGCACGCGAAACTAGGCTTTTCATTCACTTCTCCGGTGATTTGCTTCTATAACCTTGCCGGTGAAACGAAAGGCAATGGTTTTTCACCATAGATCAATTGGACCAGAACATATCCGAATTTTCTCACAGAAAATATTTCTCCCTGTGGCTAACATCCTTCAACTGATGTTGTCCTAAGTTGCGCTCGACCGTGGCATCATCAGAACGCTACGGCGAACTTTTTCACTGCCAATGATTTCAAGGGACTTCGATGCGTTTGACCATAGGGATACTACTTGCCGCCCTGCTCAGCCCATGGGCACATGCCGAACTGATCGATGATATAAACGACCGTGGCGAGTTGCGCATTGCCGTCGAAGCCAACATGCCACCGTTCAACTTCAAAGATGACGGCAAGCTGACGGGCTTTGAAGTCGAGCTCGGCCAGGCCCTGGCCAACGAACTGGATGTACGCGCCGAGTTCGTGGTGACTACCCGCGACGACTTGCTGCCGGGCGTTGAAAGTGGCAAATACGACATTGCCCTGAACCAGGTTGCTGCCACTCCCGAACTCAAGGAACGCCTGGGTTTCAGCGAGCCCTACAGCTATTCCAGCGCCCAGCTGATCGTGCGCAAGGAAGACAAACGCCCACTGGGCACCCTTGAAGCGCTCAAGGGTCACAGCCTCGGCGTGGTCCAGGGGAGTCAGTTCGCCGAACAAGCGCGTGGGGTTGAAGGCGTCAACCTGCACAGCTATCCAAACGCCACCCAGCCGATCAAGGACGTGGCCAGCGACCAGATCGACGCAGCTATCAGCGACCGTCTGCTGGTGCCCTATGCCATTCGTGACAGCCAGCAGCCGGTGACCGAAGGCGCCACCGTCGGACCGACCCTGAGCCTGGCGATTCCGTTTCAGAAAGGTAACCCGGCGTTCCAAAGCGCTGTGGATAACGCCCTGCAACGCATCAAGGCCGATGGCCGGCTCGAAGCCCTGTCGCAGAAATGGTTCGGGCTGGACGCCAGCAAGCCGCCGAAGTAACCAGAGCATTGCGGGGCCCGCTCCTACAGAAGCTGTTTCAAGGCTTGCTCCGCCGCCTCAAGCTCCAGCTCACTGAACACCTGCACCCCTTCCCGGCGCAGTAATGCCGTGGTCACGCCTTCGCCAGTTACCCTGGTGCCACTGAACGTGCCGTCATAAGTCAGCAGGTTGCCGCACGAAGGGCTACCCGATTTGAGTACTGCGATACGGATGCCATGACGCCGGACCAGTTCCAGCGCCAGCTGCGCACCAAGCAGAAACTGCGCACTGACATCCTCGCCAGCGACCGTCACAACCTTTACTTGGCCATTGAGTACATCACTGCCCTGCCCACCGGGGATCTCGGCCGGTGGCCGTGGTGTTGGCAACCCACCCGCCACTTCCGGGCACAAAGGCACGATCCGGCCTGCGCTTTGCCAACGCTGCAGCAGATCGGGGTGTCCACTGGCGCGCCCGTCATAGCGCACCGGCTGACCCAGCAAGCAGGCACTGACCAGCACTTTGTGCTGCTTAGAACGGCTCGTTGCCACGACGGCGGAACCAACCGGTGACCGACAAACGCTCTCGCCGGGCCGGCAGCACTTCATGGGGAACATCACCGGAAAGGAACACCACCAGGCAGCCACCGACAGGCTGCACGTCGTGCTCCGTGCCATTCTTCAGGCTCATGCGCAACTGCCCGCCGTCGTCGGGCAACCAATCCGGGTTGAGGTAGATCACCGCCGAGACCGTGCGCCGGTCGTTGTCGCGAAAACGGTCGAGGTGCTTGCGATAAAAGGCCCCCGGCGGGTACAGGGCAAAGTGACACTCGAAATCTTCGAGCCCCAGGAACAACCCACGGTTGAGTGCTTCGCGCAGGCCGTCCATCAACTCAAGGTATTGGTCGCAGCACTCGGCCTGGCCGGGCTCCAGCCATTGGATATGGTCGCCGCGAATCCCCTCACGAACCTCTTGGGTCGCTCCCCGTCCTACCGCCGCAGGTGCCAGCTCGCCCTCGGCCGCGCGGGCACGACACTCGGCCGCCAGCGCCAGGGTCAGAGACGCTGGAAGAAAGATGTCCTGCTGTGACCAGCCATGGGTGGCCAGGTCGTCGACAATGCGCAACAGCAGTGGGTGATCAGGAGATAGGGGCATGACGCGCATAGTATCGATCTGCTGCGCAAACCGACAGCGCCACTTGGCCGAGAGTATGCAATGGCTTCTCGACAAAGCCCTGCCAGGCCAAGACAATAGCGCCCTGCCGACAGGAGTCCTGAATGCGCCGTTTGTTTTTTCTGCTGATGATGATCTGCACCACGCCTGTCTGGGCAGACAGCCTCGACCAACTCTACAAGGTCGCCGGCTGGCCCGAGCAGAGCGCCCACTTTACCGATGCCCTCGATGCCGCCCAGCAGCGCTATCGCAACAGCCTGCCGCCCGCCGTTTACCAGGCGCTGGTCAATAACAGCAACCAGCGCTTTCAAGCCCAGGCCATGGACAAGCGTGCGCGGGCACAATTGCGCGCCAACCTGAGCAATCCCAACCCCGCGCTGGCCTTCTTCCAGTCTGCGCTGGGACGCAAGATCGTCGCCGCCGAACTGCTGGCCACCCGTCGCGACCAGTTGGCCAAGAACGCCAAGGGCTTGCCCAAGATCGAGGCCAGCGACAACCGCCTGCTGATTATCGGTCACCTGGCCCAGGCCCTGCCCGCCCGCGAAGCCGGTGCCGAAGTCAGCCTGGCGATTGCCGGGGTCGCGGCCGACAGCCTCAGCCAGATGATCCCTGGCCTGCTCGGCGGTAGCCAGGCCCAGAGCCTGCTTGACGGTCAGCGTCAACGATTGATGCAGCAGATTGGCAGCGAACTGAACAACACCCTGCTCTACGTGTATCGCGACCTGTCTGATGAAGAGCTGGATGAGTTCGCCACCTTTGCCGAATCTGCAGAGGGGCAGACTTACTACAAGGCCGCCCTGGCCGCCATCCGCGCAGGCCTGGCCGTCGGGCAGAACACTTCGGACCTGAAGTGATCAGTCCAGGCGCTGGTCGATGAAATCGAAGTAGCGCTGCCGGATCGCCGGCAGCTCGTTGGCCAGGTGGTGGCGCGCCTCGGGAAGCAGCAGAATGTCGGGCGCAGCGAATTTCTCCTGGAGCACCCTGAGGTTGTGCGGCCAGTCCACAGTCATGTCGGACTCACCCTGAATAATCAGCGGCCGCCGCGCACTGACCGGTGCCGCCTCGATGCGCTTGATCCAGTCCACCAGCGCCCCGACCCAGGCCGTTGGCAATCGTCGCGACTGCAGCGGATCCGCCTGCAGGAACGGCAGGAAGGTCGGATCGTTGCTGTTTTCACTGAAGCGCCGTTCGATGCCTTTTACAAACGGGCGCAACAGGCAATAGCTGAATTTCGACCAACGCCACGAACGTGGCCGCACCAATGGCGCCAGCAGAATCACCTGGCCCTGGGCCGGGCTTTGCGCGCCACCGTGTAGCAAGTGATCAATGACAATCGCACCACCCGTGCTCTGCCCACATAGATGCCAGGGTTGTGGCAGGTCAAGGGCACGGGCCTGCTCGAACAACGCCTGCAACACCTGCTGGTAGGCACCGAAATCGTCGATGCTGGCCCGCTCGCCGCTGGACAAGCCATGCCCCGGCAAGTCGCAGGCGATCACTGCGTAATCCTGGTCCAGCGCCCAGTCGACCACATGACGGTACAAGCCCATGTGGTCATAGAAACCATGCAACAATACCAGTGTCGCCACCGGGGCCGCTGGCACCCAGGCCTGCCCGACCAATTCGAATCCCGCCGCCTCGAAACGCCCCAGCCAGCGCTGCGGCGCGACCTTGCGCGCCGGCAGGTCCAGCCCGTAGTAACGCTGATAGGCCTGGGCCTGGGTCGACAACGGCTGGCGCGCAGTCATTGGGGGCAGGCTGGCGCGTAACGAGTCGGGCTGAAATGACGCAGGCATAGAGGATTTCCACACAGCAAAAGCAGGATATTGACCTGTGATATTCAGCTGTTGCCAGCAGCATGGCAAGCTAGGCGACTTTTTTCCGGATATTGCCCTCATGCTCACGCCTTCCACCCGCACCCTGCTTGGCCTGCTGATCGCTGCCCTTTGCGTTGCCGGCTTGTGGTGGGCCTACGACAGTTTCCAGAGTCGCTATCTTCGCCCCTTCGACAACCAGACCGCGCTGTTTTCCGGTGACCGTCTGCAGCTACCCACCGCCATCGCCGGTCCCGGGCCGATTCGCCTGGTGCACTTCTGGGACCCGGCCTGCCCATGTAACGTTGGCAATCAGCAGCACTTGGCTGAGCTGATCGGGCATTTCGCAGCGCAGGGTGTGGAGTTCTATGTCGTACAAAAACCTGGCAGCCGTGGACAGTTGCCAAGCACGCTCAGCGCACTCAAGCCGCTGACTGAGCTGCCCGGAGCCGAACACCTGCCGGCCAGCCCTGGCGTAGCAATCTGGGACCGCCAGGGCAAGCTGGCCTATTTCGGCCCCTACAGCGAAGGGGCGACCTGCAATTCGAGCAACAGCTTTATCGAGCCGATTCTGCTGGCCTTGAGTCAGGGCCGGGCGGTCAGCGCTACCCACACCATGGCAGTGGGCTGCTATTGTCCCTGGCAGCCCTAGCGCACCCACGCCAGAGCGGCCTCCACGATTCACGGCCCCGGCTTTGGGGCTATGCTATTGGCAAAAAAGCACAAGGAGTCCTGATGAAGCGCAGCCTGACCTTCCTCGCTGTGGTCATTGCCGCAGCAGCCGGCGGCGGCTACTGGTATGTGCAAGGCAAGTTGCCGCAGCGCGAGGGCGAGGTAGTTCTGGCCAGCCTGCAAGCCCCGGTCAGTGTGCGTTATGACGCCCGTGGCGTACCGCACATCCAGGCCCGCAACGAGATCGACCTGTACCACGCCTTGGGCTACGTACATGCCCAGGACCGATTATTCCAGATGGAGACCATCCGCCGCCTGGCCCGTGGCGAGCTGGCCGAAGTACTCGGCAGCAAGCTGGTGCCCACCGATACCCTGTTCCGCAGCCTGCGTATTCGTGAGCAGGCCGAGCGTTACGTCGAGCGCCAGGACAAACAAGCACCCGCCTGGCTTGCCCTGCAGGCTTACCTCGATGGCGTCAATGCCTGGCAGGACAGCCACCCCAAACCCATGGAGTTCGATGTGCTCGGCATCACGCCGCGGCCTTTCACTGCCCAGGACACGCTGAGCATTGCCGGTTACATGGCCTACAGCTTTGCC
Source organism: Pseudomonas sp. (assembly GCF_050739775.1). Classification (GTDB taxonomy): domain Bacteria; phylum Pseudomonadota; class Gammaproteobacteria; order Pseudomonadales; family Pseudomonadaceae; genus Aquipseudomonas. Next base: position 30,158 of record NZ_JBOICA010000003.1, on the reverse strand, counting down.
GCCGCCTTTCGCACCGAGCCGGCATTGACCTATGTGCGCGACCAGCTGGGTAGCGAGTACCTGAAGATCTTCGACCTCGACTGGAACCCTGAGGGTGCGTTGCACAGCAGCCCGCCGCTGACCGCCGCTGACTGGAAAAGCCTGGAACACCTGGCCCGAGTCAGCCAGCACGCCCTGAGCGAGGCTGGCATTCCCCAGTACGAAGGTAGCAACGCCTGGGCCGTATCCGGCAGCCGTACACGCAGTGGCAAGCCGCTGCTGGCCGGAGACCCGCATATCAGCTTTGCCGTGCCCGCCGTCTGGTACGAGGCCGAGCTGTCGTCACCCGGCTTCAACCTCTATGGCTATCATCAGGCGCTCAACCCCTTTGCTTCACTGGGGCACAACCGCGCCTTCGGCTGGAGCCTGACCATGTTCCAGAACGACGATGTCGACTTGATCGCAGAACAGGTCAATCCCGACAATCCCGATCAGGTACGCATCAACGGCCAGTGGCGCTCCTTGACCGTCACCCAGGACACCATCGCCGTGAAGGGCAAGGAGCCGTTGACCATCACCCTGCGCCGCTCGCCTCACGGCCCGATCGTCAACAAGGTGATCGGCGCTAACGCCGGGCCCACACCGATTGCCATGTGGTGGGCGTTCCTGGAAACCGAGAACCCGATCCTCGAGGGTTTCTACCAGATCAATCGCGCCGACACTCTGGACAAGATGCGCAGCGCCGCAGCGAAGATCCAGGCGCCCGGACTCAACCTGGTATGGGCCAATGCCCGCGGCGATATCGGCTGGTGGGCGGCGGCGCAGTTGCCGATTCGCCCAGACGGGGTAAACCCGGCGTTTATCCTCGACGGCAGCACTGCCCAGGCTGACAAGCTCGGCTTCTACCCCTTCAGCGCCAACCCGCAGCAGGAAAACCCGGCCAGCGGCTACATCGTCTCGGCCAACCATCAGCCGCCCGCGGCCATGCCGATTCCGGGCTACTACAACCTCCCCGACCGCGGCAAGCAGCTGGACCGCCATCTAGCCGCCTCGCAGCCCAAATGGGATACGCAAAACAGCCAAGCACTGCAGCTCGACACCGCCACCGACTATGGCCCACGCACCCTGGCGCCGTTACTGGGGATCCTGCGAGAAGTGGCCACGGGCGACCAGGAGAAGGAGCTGGTCGAACAGTTGGCGAGCTGGAATGGCGACTACCCGCTGGACTCGGTCAGTGCCACGCTGTTCAACCAGTTCCTCTACGACCTGGCTTACGCGGCCATGCATGACGAGCTGGGCGATGCCTGGTTCCGGACCCTGATCAACACCCGGGTCATCGATGCGGCCTTGCCGCGCCTGGCCGCCGACGCCGAGTCCCCTTGGTGGGACCAGCATGGCAGCAGCGAGCATGGCAGCCGCAGCAAGGCGGTAAAACGGGCCTGGCAGGCCAGCCTGGCACACCTGCGCAAGACGTTGGGCAATGACCCCGCCGCCTGGCAATGGGGCAAGGCGCATACCCTGACCCACAATCATCCGCTGGGGCTACAGAAGCCGCTGAACCTACTGTTCAATGTCGGCGCATTCGCAGCGCCGGGCGCTCATGAGGTGCCGAACAACCTGTCGGCGAAGATCGGTCCGGCCCCTTGGCCGGTCACCTATGGTCCTTCGACCCGGCGCCTGATCGATTTCGCCGATGCCGGGCAGGCCCTGACCATCAACCCGGTCGGACAAAGTGGTGTGCTGTTCGACCGGCACTATGCCGATCAGTCCAAGGACTACATCGAGGGGCAGTATCACAAGGCACAGATGGGGGTGATTCCGGCGCAGAGTACCTTGAGGCTGGTGCCTGCAGACTAGCATTGGGATGCAGCTCGTGAGAGCGGATTTATCCGCGAAGGACTGCATAGCAGTCCCATCTTTGGGGCGTGTTGCGCCCCTTCGCGGATAAATCCTCTACACAAGTGGTTGCGATGGGGCCTGTCAGCCTTGCCACTTACCGCCTTCGACAATCACGCTCTCAGGCTTGGTGTCATCGCTCAGCTCTTTACGGACGTACTGGTCATACAGTTTGAGCAGGTATTTCTGCTCACCCAGACGTGCCAGCTCGGCGTTGACCCAGTCACGCAACTCGATATTGCCCTTCTTCACTGCCGGCGCAATCGGTGCTTCCTCGCCCAGTTTTTCTTCCAGCACGCGATAGGCATCGTACGGAACACCAGGATCGCCGCGTTGATCAGTGCCACCAGCAGTGAGGTGGCAATCGCGATCAGGCCTACCTGCAAGGTGACCCCGACGGCCTTCAGGAAAGCCGGTAGTGCGCCAAGGATAAAAGCGACATCAAAGCTCATTGCAGAATCTAGGATTGGCCCGAGGGTAAACAGGCCGCTCTACACAGGGTTGTCAGTGCGGGTGAGCACAATGACTAAGACTCTAAAGGCATAAAAATATTTATTTAAATACCTTTATTGCATATTGATATCACCCAAACAGCTAACCTGCGAAATCCTTGAACGCTATGCGCAAAAACGCCGACGCGGCGAGGCCGGCGTCGGCGTTGAGTGAGGCGGGTCGAGGGACTGGGGCGATCAGAACGCCGGCAGTACCGCACCGCTGTACTTCTTCTCGATGAAGGTTTTCACTTCAGGGCTGGTCAAGGCCTTGGCCAGCTTCTGGATCGCCTCGCTGTCCTTGTTGTCTGGGCGGGCCACCAGGAAGTTCACGTACGGCGAGTCGGAGCCTTCAATCACCAGGGCGTCTTTGGCTGGGTTCAGACCCGCTTCCAGCGCGTAGTTGGTGTTGATCATGTCCAGGTCGACCTGGTCCAGCACGCGCGGCAGCATGGCCGACTCAAGCTCGCGGAACTTCAGCTTCTTCGGGTTTTCGGCGATGTCTTTTGGCGTTGCCAGGGCGTTCTTCGGATCCTTCAGGGTGATCAGGCCAGCTTTCTGCAACAGCAGCAGGGCACGGCCACTGTTACTGCCTTCGTTAGGGATGGCAACAGTCGCGCCGTCCTTCAGTTCGCTCAGGCTCTTGATCTTCTTCGAGTAACCACCGAAGGGCTCGACGTGTACGCCAATCACGGTTTCCAGATGCGTGCCTTTGCCTTCGTTGAAGTTCTTCAGGTACGGCAGGGTCTGGAAGTAGTTGGCGTCCAGGCGCTTCTGGTCGACCTGCACGTTAGGCTGCACATAGTCGGTGAACACCTTGATCTCCAGGTCCACACCTTCTTTGGCCAGGGTCGGCTTGATCAGCTCGAGGATTTCGGCGTGGGGCACAGGGGTGGCGGCAACCACCAGTTTCTCGCCGGCGTGGGCGAAACCTGCAACCGACAGAGCGGCCGTCAGAGCAGTCAACAACAGAGCCTTTTTCATGCGCAGTCCTTATTCGAATACATGGCCATCAGTCGACGGCGAAATTAGGTTGCCAGCACTTTGCTAGCTGGCTTGGAGCGGACAATACCGAGATTTTTTATGCCGGAACAATATCTTTTATTTCGCTGCTTATTCCATTTTAACCATGAAGCTGCATAGGGTTACACGGCACCTTGGGCAAGACGCAACAAGGACTGCTCCAGCAAGCCCTGCAAAGCACTGCGCTCACCAGCAACCGCCCGCTGGCACAACTGATCGAGCTGACTGGCCAGAGCTTGCAGTGGCGTGGGCAGGTTCAAGTGCTGGGGCAGAATTTCTTCACCGCTGCTGACCAGCAACGCAAAGTGAATGACGTTTTCCAACTCTCGTGTGTTGCCCGGCCAGCTGTGCAGTTCCAGCACACGCTGGGCCGCTTCACTGATCAACGGCACCGGCAGATTCAGCCGCGGGCTGTAGGTACCGACGAAGTACTCGGCCAGCGGCAGGATATCGCCGATCCGATCGCGTAAGGCTGGCAACTCCAGATGACCTTCGTGCAGATAGTGGTAGAGCCGTTCATGGAACTTGCCGGCGCTGACCGCTTCGCCCAGGTCGATGCTCGACGCGGCGACCAGGCGCACGTCCACAGGGTTGGGTTGCTGGGCGCCGACCCGGGTGACTTCGCGGTTTTCCAGGGCGGCGAGCAACTTGACCTGGATTGCCAGCGGCAAGTCGGCGATTTCGTCCAGGTACAAGGTGCCGCCATTGGCCGAGCCGAACCAACCGGCGCGGCTGCTGGCCGCACCACTGTGGGCGCCGGCGCTGTAGCCAAACAGCTCGGCATCGGCATAGGTCGGGCTGATCGCCGCGCAGTTGACCGAAACGAACAGACCAGCGCGATCACTGGCGCGATGAATCTGCCGGGCCAGCAGTTCCTTGCCGGTGCCGGTCTCGCCGCGAATCAGCACCGGCAGCGCCAATGGCGCCAGCAACTCCAGCTCCTCGCGCAATTGCCGCGAGCGCGGGTCGACGAATACCAGCGCCTTGGCGCGGATACTCAGTGGGCTCTTGTCCAGTTCAGGAAAGGTCAGCAGCGGCTGACCGAAGGTGTCGTGAATACTCATGGCAAACTCCCGCCCTCAGCACCTGGGGCCGGGCGTTGAATCTGGAGAAAAGTCTGCGCCTGAGGTCAGGCGCGGCGAAGGGCGTGCTGTTCCAGGCGGTTCTGCAGGCGGTACAGGTAGGCAAACCCCTGCTCCCAGCGACGGTGCCCGGACTTGACGTTGATATGCCCGGCCCCGGCCAGAAAGCCCACCTCGGCGCCCCAGGCGCGTGCCAGTTGCATGGCCCGCGGGGCGCTGATCGCCGGATCGTTGTCGGAGCTGACCACTTGGCTTGGGAACGGCAACAACTGCTGGGCAATCGGCGCGAAGTTACGCAAGGCTGGCGAGCACGTTGGGCGCTCGACATCAGCCGGCGCCACCAGCAAAGCGCCGCGCACACGATGCAGCAGGCTGACACTGGCTTGTGCAGCCCAATGAGCGACGGTGATGCAGCCCAGGCTGTGGGCAATCAGGATCACCGGCGAATCGTCGGCGGCCACTGCCTGTTCCAGAGCAGCCACCCATTCGTGGCGCTGGGGCGTCAGCCAGTCGAGCTGCTCGACCCGCGCACTGTTGGGCAGCACTTGCTGCCAGTGACTCTGCCAATGATCTTCTGGCGAACCTTGCCAGCCCGGCACAATCAGGTAACGGATCGACGTGTTGCGCATGGGGACGCCTCCTGTTGGGTTTGCGTGCTTGAGGCTAAGTATAGGGAAGTGGTTATATTCGCAAAGGAATAAGAAGGTATTTATTAATAACCAAAATGAAAAATCACCAACCCACAGAAATAAAAAAAGGGACCACCCCCTGCCCAGGAATGGCCCCTGAAGACTTGCCTGAGGTGTGTTGCTCAGCGGGCGGTGATCACCGACAACTTGGTAATCCCCGCACGTTCGATCGAGGCCATGGCCCGTGCCACCTCCCCATAATTCACGCCATCGTCCGCCTGAAGCTGCACACGCACTTGCGGGTCCTTGGCCTTGGCTGTCTGAAGGCTGGTTTCCAGCAGGTCGGGCTGGATTTCATCCTTGTTGATGAACAACTTGCCATCACCATCGATGCTCACCACCAACGGGTCTTTCTGCTCCACCGGGGCCACGGCCTCGGTCTTGGGCAGGTTGATGGGGATGGCGTTGGTCAAAAGCGGCGCGGTGACGATGAACACCACCAGCAGCACCAGCATCACGTCCACCAGCGGCGTTACGTTGATCTCGCTGAGTACTTCGTCACTGTCCTGGGTCGAGAAGGCCATATCAGGAGGCCTCCTTCACTTTTTGCGGGCTGCTGCCAGCTGGTTTGTAGACCGTCGGATGCACCAACACACGGAAGGCACTCTTCTGCGCCAGGCTGTAGAAGTCGTGGGCAAAGTCATCGAGGTCGGCAGCGGTCAGTTTCAGGCGGCGCAGGAAGTAGTTGTAAACCAGCACCGCCGGTACTGCGACGGCGATCCCCACACCGGTGGCGACCAGCGCTGCACCAATAGGGCCAGCAACGGTTTCAAGGCTGGCGGAACCGGCAGCGCTGATGCCCTTGAGTGCCTCCATGATGCCCCAGACCGTACCGAACAGACCGATGAATGGCGAGGTGCTGCCGATACTAGCGACCACCGCCAGGCCGGTTTCCAGGGAGCGCCGCTCACGTACGATCTGCTGGCGCAGGGCACGCTCCAGGCGATCCTGATGGTTGATGGCCTGGCTCAGGTCGCTGGCCTGACCGGGCTCACCCACGGCAATGGCGGCGTAACCGGCCTGGGCCACCCGGGCGGCCGCGCCGGGCTGGGTTTCGCTCAGTTCTGCAGCAGCATCCAGACTGGATGCCGCCCAGAACTGCTGGTGGAAACGCTTGTCCTGATTCTTCAAGCGCACGAACTGCACACCCTTGACCAGGGCCAGGCCCCAGGTGATGACAGAGAAGCCCACCAGCAGCCAGATCACCGCGCTTTCGATGGATTCGAGGGGGGATGCCAATAACGTCATGATCAATACTCTCTCTGTTAGCGCGAATTAGTGGATCTTGAATTCGATGGGTACGCTGACCCAACCGTCCACGGCCACCTCACCCTGCTTGGCCGGGACGAAACTCCAGCGCTTGACCGCTGCCAGGGCTGCGTCGTCGAGCTGCTGGCGACCACTGCTGTTCTGCAGCTGAATCTCGCCTGGCTTGCCACTGGCCAACACATGCACCCGCAACAACACCGTGCCTTCCCAACCGCGCCTGTGGGCCAGTGCCGGATACTCCGGCGCAGGGTTCTTCAGGTACCCGGCGCTGGCCGAAGCTGGCGTCACTGGTGCTGGCACAGGCGGTGTCGGCGCGGCAACGGGTTTAGGTGGCGCGGGCGGTTGCTCGACCGCCTTGGGTGCAGGGGTTCGGGCTTGGGCACCGGTTTTGGCTTGGGTTTGGGCACAGGCTTAGGTGCCGGCTTGGCCGCCAGCTCATCGACTACAGGTGGCGGTGGCTCAACCACAGCCGGCGGTGGTGCAGGCTCGACTACAGGCGGCGCCGGCTGCGAGAACTCGATAGTCATCGGTGGAATTTCCGGCGGCACCACCGGCAGCACTGGCGTTGGCGTCTGGCTGATCCAGTACGCCACGGCTCCATGCAGGGCCAGGGCAAAGATCCCCAGGACGATTTTTTCCCGGCGACCCAAGGCGCTTTTCGGGGTGCGCTGCAGACGCTGATACCCCAGGGGTACACGGTGCGGTCGGCCAAGATCGACCAGCTCGCCGCTCGGCGTCTGGCGCCAAAGCACATCGAGCGCGGTGGCGGCGGTCTGGACATTACCCATTGATCAGCTCCTGGGATCTCTATGTGTTTCACTGAAGGCAGCTCAATTGCCTTCGCTGTGTGGATCATCACTGCATGTTGCTTATTTCTTAAAGCAATCTTTGAAGTTATGTATAGAATTTAAACGAATAATAAAATTCAACGCTCCGCGCTATGCCCCGCCACTCAAGGCCTCGGGCCAATCGTTGAATTGGCGATGCCTGCCGCGCATGAAAAGTATTCAAAGCAGGCATGCAAAAACCGCCATCAGAAGTCGTAGCGACCGGTCAGACCGAGGGTTCTCGGCGTGCCCACCAACCCCTCGTAACCACCGTTGGCAGCGCTCCAAAGGGTGGTGTAGTAGGTCTTGTCGAAGGCGTTTTTCAGCCATAGCGAGACATCCCACTGCCCCTGGCCGAGATCGCCGCGCAAGCCTGTGGACAGGTTGACCACGGCGTAGCTGGGAATCTGCGCGAAGTCGGAGTCCTCGACCGTGCCTACCGCCTTGGAGCGGAATGCGTAGCTGGCGGTAACGTAGGGCTGCAGGCCGTTGTCCAGGCCCCACTGGTACTGGCCGTTGGCGTTGCCGATCCACTTCGAGGCGCCGACCACCTGGTGACCGGTCAGATCACAGGCTGCGGGCGCACCTGGCTGCAGGGCGACTTCCGGGGCGCATGGCGCATCCTTGTAGGAGAGGTAGCGGACATCGTTGTAGGAGCCGTTGAGGTTCAAGGTCAGGCCGCGTAGCGGCACCAGGGTACTTTCCACTTCCACCCCACGGGAGCGCACGGAGCCGGCGTTGGTCAGGTACTGCACACGGTTGGCTTCGTCGTAGGCGTTGGTCTGGTAGCCATGCACCTCAGTCCAGAACAGGTTGGCATTGAGTTGCAGGCGTCGATCCCAGAGGGTGCTCTTGAGACCCAGCTCGGCGTTGTTGGCGCGCTCGGTGCCAATCAATAGCGAGTCAGCACCCGCCACCGGCGCGGTCGCCACTGTCAGGTTGACCCCCCCGGACTTCTCGCCATGGGACAAGGTGGCATACCCCAACAGATCATCGGTAAAGCGATAACTCAGGTTCAGCAGGCCCGACGGGCTGAACGTGTATTGGTTCAGGCCGCCCGACTCATAAGCACCGACCCGCCCCTGTCGGGCAGCGGCCGCAGCGCCAGTGACAGCGGCACCGCCAACGGGGGCGGCACGATCGACCCAGGCGCTTTTTTCTTCATAGGTGCCACGAATACCGGCAGTGAAGTCCAGGCGCTCGGTCAGGTGCCAGGTGCCTTGGGCGAACAGGGCAAAACTGTCGGTACTGATATGGCCCTTGCCGAGGGTGGTGACATTGGCCAGGGCGCCGGCCGGGGTGCCGTTCCAGATATCCGCCTGGGGCCCGTAGTAGACGAAGGATTTGTTATCCAGGTCGGAGCCGAAGTAATAGGCGCCCAGTACATAGTCGAAGAAGCCACCGGTGGGCGACGCCAGGCGAAATTCCTGCGAGTACTGCTTGTCACGCACCGAAACCCCGGAGTTGTACGCCGCCGGCACATTCAGGCCCTCGTCGTTGCGCGGGGTGAAGTCCCACCAGCGGTAAGAACTGACGGAGGTCAGGGTGAAATCGTTATCCAGGGTCCAGTTGGCTTCCAGCGAGGTGCCGCCCTGGAACACGGTAACTTGTTGGTCGCTGTCCAGGTTGACCTTGCGCTTACTGCCATCGATCAGCGTGGCACCTGCCGCCCTGGCCCGGGCTTCGTAGCGGTTGACGCCATTGATGGTCGGTCCGATGCTGTACAGCAAACGGGTCCCGGCACTGGAATCCTCTTCGTTGTAATCGCCGATCCAGCGCAGGTTGAACTGCTCGCTGGGCTTGTACAGCAACTGACCACGAAAGCCCTGGCGCGAACCGCCATTGAGGGTGTGACCGTCGTACTCGTTCTTGATGTCGCCATCGCTGCGGGTGCGGTAGGCCGAAATACGTCCGGCCAGGGTCTCGGTCAAAGGTCCGGACAAGGTGCCCTTGGTCTGGAAATAGCCATCCTCACCCACCGAGGTTTCGAGGCTGCGCTCCGGGGTAAAGCTCGGCGCCCGGGTGCTGATGTTGATCACCCCGGCGGTGGTGTTCTTGCCGAACAAGGTGCCTTGCGGACCGCGCAGCACCTCCAGTTGCTCGATGTCCATCAGGTCGAATACGGCCATACCCGGACGGCCGAGGTAAACGTTGTCCAGATAGAGGCCAACGCTGCCTTCCAGACCATCGCTGGCGGGGTTGTTGCCCAAGCCGCGGATCGACACGCTGGACTGGCGGGCGTGCATGTAGGCAACGTTGACGCTCGGCACCAGTTGCTGCAGATCCTGGATGCGGTAGATGCGCTGGCTTTCCAGCGCCTGCCCATCGAGCACGCTCATCGGTGTCGGCACGTCCTGGGCGCTTTCCTCCCGGCGTCGGGCGGTCACGGTGACGGTCTTGAGCTGGCTGTCGCTGGCCTTCACCGCAGCCTGCTCCGGCTCAGCGGCATGAGCCGGCAACCAGTGCGCACTACCGGCCAGCAGCAGGGCCAGGGGCAGGCGCTGGAGCCGCCGTGAAGAGAGAGGTGCAAGACGATGGGTCGGGCTCATGGGCGGCTCCTGGCCAGGAATGCATATTCCTGATAGCTATTTATTTATTAGTTGAAATATATTTATCGAATAAGAGATAGCCTTTATAAGGAGTGCAGCCGAGGTAGAGCAAATGCCTTTGCCCGATACTTTTTATGAGAAAAATGCATATAGCACGCAGGCGCGAACGAGCAGCTACAACGCGCTAGGCGTGGTGCTTGATTCGCAGGACGGGAGGGGAAATACGATCGCGGGGCAGGGCCGCCCCACAGGTTTTCACTCACCCTGTGGGAACGGCCTTGCCCCGCGATTGGAGGGGTACTCAGATATTGGCGACTTTCTGCCAGACCTTGGGCTTAAAGAACAGCGTCTCGCCACGGGCCAGCCCAGTCAGGCTGTCATGGTCCTTGACCACTTCAGCTTCGATCAGCTCGCTCTGCCCTTCGACCTTCAAGGTCACCCGGGTAGTCGCGCCCAGCGGCCGAATATCACGCACTTCAGCCGCATGGTGCCCCTCGACTTCATGCCGCGACAGCGACACTTCATGAGGGCGGAACAGCACGTGGTGACCTTCGCTCAGGTGCAAGCGGTTGGAATCGCCAAGGAAGTGGTAAACGAAATCACTGGCCGGATTCTCGTAAACCTCGCCCGGTGAGCCAATCTGCTCGATCACACCCTTGTTCATCACCACGATGCGGTCGGCGACTTCCATCGCCTCTTCCTGGTCGTGGGTGACGAACACCGAGGTCAGGTTGATATCCTCATGCAGGCGCGCCAGCCAGCGGCGCAGCTCTTTACGCACCTTGGCATCAAGGGCACCGAAAGGCTCGTCGAGCAGCAGCACCTTGGGCTCCACCGCCAAGGCGCGGGCCAAGGCGATACGCTGGCGCTGGCCACCGGAAAGCTGTTCGGGATATCGGTCGCTGAGCCAATCGAGCTGGACCATGTTCAGCAATTCATGGACCTTTTCGGCAATCTTGCTCTCGCTCGGCCGCTCGCCCTTGGGCTTCATGCGCAGGCCGAAGGCGACGTTGTCGAATACGCTCATGTGGCGGAACAGGGCATAGTGCTGGAACACGAAACCGACGTTGCGATCACGCACGTCATGACCGGAAACGTCTTCGCCATGGAAGACGATGCTGCCCTGGTCGGGGGTTTCCAGCCCGGCGATGATCCGCAGCAGGGTGGTCTTGCCGCAGCCGGACGGGCCGAGCAATGCCACCAGCTCGCCGCTGTGGATATCCAGGTTGATGCTGTCCAGGGCCTGGAAAGCGTTGAAGCGCTTGCTGACGTTACGAACTTCGATCGACATGAATTATTCCTCCGCTGCGCTGTGGCGCAGACGGTTAATGCGGGACTCGCTCCACTGCTTGAGCAGCAGGATGAAGAGCGCCAGGATCAGCAACAGGCTGGCCACGCTGAAGGCCGCGACATGGTTGTATTCGTTGTAGAGGATCTCGACATGCAGCGGCAAGGTGTTGGTCACCCCGCGAATGTGCCCGGAGACCACCGACACCGCACCGAACTCACCCATCGCCCGCGCGGTACACAGCACCACGCCGTAGATCAGGCCCCATTTGATGTTGGGCAGGGTCACGTGCCAGAACATCTGCCAGCCGTTGGCCCCCAGCAGGCGCGCGGCCTCCTCTTCCTGGGTGCCCTGCTCCTGCATCAGCGGGATCAGCTCACGGGCGACGAAGGGCACGGTGACGAAGATGGTCGCCAGAACGATGCCCGGCAAGGCGAAGACGATCTGGATATCGTGATCCTGCAGCCACGGCCCGAAAAGGCCCTGAGCGCCGAACATCAACACATAGACCAGACCGGCAATCACCGGTGAGACCGAGAATGGCAAGTCGATCAGCGTGACCAGGATGCTCTTGCCGCGGAAGTTGTACTTGCTCACGCACCAGGCGGCGCTGACGCCAAACACCAGGTTGAGCGGCACTGAGATGGCCACGGCGATCAGGGTCAACTTCAGGGCCGACAGCGCGTCAGGCTCGAAGATCGCCTCAAAGAACGTCCCCAAGCCCATTTTCAGGCCTTGGGACACCACGATGACCAGCGGCAGCAGCAGGAACAGGGCAAAGATCAACCAACCGAGACTGATCAGGATCCGCCGCGAGGTCGAGCTGCCACGGCGGGCGGCGTTGGCCGATGCGGCCGCGCCAAGGGTAGATGCAGACATGGACGTGGCCTCCTTCAAGGGGTTTCGATGCGCCGCTGCAGCAGGTTGATCAGCAGCAACAGGACGAAGGAAACCACCAGCATCAACACGCCGATGGCAGTGGCGCCGGTGTAGTCATACTGGTCGAGTTTGACCATGATCAGCAACGGCAGGATCTCGGTTTTCATCGGCATGTTACCGGCGATGAAAATCACCGAGCCGTACTCACCGACACCACGGGCAAAGGCCAGGGCAAAACCGGTCAGCCAGGCGGGCAACAGCGCCGGCAACAGCACATAGCGAAACACCTGCAGCGGTTTGGCGCCCAGGCAGGCAGCGGCTTCTTCGACTTCCCGAGGGATGTCAGCCAATACCGGCTGCACCGTACGCACCACGAACGGCAAGGTCACGAAGGTCAGCGCCAAGGTAATACCCAGGGGGGTGTAGGCGATCTTGAAACCCAGGTCGGTCGCAAACTGGCCAACCAGGCCCGCTGGCGCGTACAGCGCCGTCAGGGCGATACCGGCCACGGCCGTGGGCAGGGCGAACGGCAAATCGATCATCGCCTCGATGATCTTGCGCCCCGGGAAGGTGTAACGCACCAGCACCCAGGCCAGCAAGGTGCCGATGATGCCGTTGACGATGGCGGCGCAGAGGGCAGTGCCGAAGCTCAGCTTGAGTGCAGCGAGTACCCGCGGTGCACTGATGATGGCCCAGAACTGCTCCCAGGTGAGCTGGGCGGCATGCACGAACATGGCCCCCAGCGGTATGAGCACAATCAGACTGAGGTACACCAAGGTGTAGCCCAGCGTCAGCCCGAAGCCGGGTATGACGGGGGAGATACGACGTGACATAAAGGTCCCTGGTTGAACGCACGAAGCCCGGGACGAATCCCGGGCCCATGCTGGCTACTGAACGGCGATTATCCTGACGGCCATGTATCACTGCGCCGTATAGATCTGGTCGAACACACCACCATCGTTGAAGAACTTGGGTTGGGCAGTCTTCCAGCCACCGAAGTCTTTGTCGATAGTCACCAGGTCCAGTTTCGGGAACTGCTTGGCGTATTCGGCAGCAACTTTCGGGTCACGCGGACGGTAGAAGTTCTCGGCGGCGATCTTCTGCCCGACCGGGCTGTACAGGTGCTTGAGGTATGCCTCGGCGATCTGCTCGTTGCCCTTCTTCTGTGCATTCTTGTCGACCACGGCCACCGGCGGCTCAGCGAGGATCGACAGCGACGGCACGACGATTTCGAACTTGTCGTTGCCACCGTCTTCCTTGAGGGCCAGGAAGGCTTCGTTTTCCCAGGCCAGCAACACGTCACCCTGACCATTGTTGACAAAGGTGATGGTCGAGCCACGGGCACCGGTATCGAGCACCGGTACGTGCTTGAACAGCGCCTGCACGTATTCCTGAGCCTTGGCTTCACTGCCACCGGCCTTCAGGCCGTAGGCCCAGGCGGCGAGGAAGTTCCAGCGGGCGCCACCGGAGGTTTTCGGGTTCGGGGTGATCACCGAAACGTCTTTCTTGATCAGGTCGCCCCAGTCCTTGATGCCCTTGGGGTTGCCTTTGCGCACCAGGAACACGATGGTCGAGGTGTATGGCGTGCTGGCGTCCGGCAGGCGGGTCTGCCAGTTGTCCGGCAGGCTCTTGCCGAGCTTGGCCACTTCGTCGATGTCGCCGGCCAGGGCCAGGGTCACCACGTCGGCGCGCAGGCCGTCGATCACCGCTCGGGCCTGCTTGCCCGAACCACCGTGGGACTGCTGGATCTTCACCTTGTCGTCCGGGTGAGCCTGCTGCCAGTGCTTGATGAACTCGGCGTTGTACTGCTGATACAGCTCACGGGTCGGATCATAGGACACGTTCAACAACTCGTAGTCCTTGGCGATGGCGGAACCGGCAAACACGGCGCTGGCGAGTGCAGCCAGGGCATAACGGCGGATGGACATGGTGAAGCTCCCGATTGGCTATTTTTTCTAATTAGGGGTATCAGCTGGGCTTGTTGCCGGGGCTCTGCAGGCGGAACTTTTCCTTGCGCTCGATCTGCACGACCTGAGCGTTGTGCACGGTGATTTCCACCGCGCCGAACCGCAGGTCGCGCAGGGCGCTCTGGATCTCGCGCAGAATAGTGGCTTCGTCCTGACCGTCAACGCTACGCAGAGATGCGCTCATGCTCGTGCTCCTGTGAATAAGGGTGCCGTGCAGTTGCGTCGTTGAGGGCGACTGCGCCTGGCTTGAGGGCAATCTTAGGGGGAGCTAAATATTCTTAAAAATACTATTTAAGAATTTTTATATAACTAAAAATAGTTATGCACTTGAGGCTGCTCCACAGCGCAATTGCTGCGCCGGAACCGGCCGGCCAAAAAAGTACCCCTGCCCCAGCTGGCACTGATGCTCGAGCAAAAACTGCGCTTGCTCGGCCTGCTCGATACCTTCAGCAAGTACCTGCATGCCCATGCTCTGGCCCAGGGCAATTATTACCCGGACAATCGCCGCATCGTCTTCATCGCAAGGCAAGCCCGCGACAAAACCCTGGTCGATCTTGAGCTTTTGCACCGGCAGGCGCTTGAGCCGCAACAGTGAAGAGTAACCCGTGCCGAAGTCATCGATGGCCAGGCGCAGCCCCAATTCGCGCAAGCGGTGCAGTTGCTCCAGCGCGACCTCGGGATCCTCCATCACCGCGCTTTCCGTAACCTCCAGTTCCAGCATCGCCGGGGCTAAACCCGTGTCATGCAGCACCTTGGCAACCTGCTGGTAAAGGTCGCGATGGCCAAACAAACGACTGGAAATGTTCACCGCCACGAACTGCAGCGGCCGCCCACTGGCCTGCCACTGCACCATCTGCGCACAGGCCTGGTGCAAGACCCAGGTGTCAATATCAGCAATCAGACCGGTGCGTTCGGCGATCGCAATGAACTCACCGGGAGCCACCAGCCCACGCTGAGGATGCTGCCAGCGCACCAGCGCCTCGACACCCATCATCGCGCCGCTGCACAGGTCATGCACCGGTTGGTAGTAAACCCGCAGTTCTTCCTGCTCCAACGCCCGGCGCAGCTCTGCGGCGGTCTCGACGCGCTGCTGGGCATGGGCCGTCAATTCCTCGGTATACAGGGCATAGCCTGCACGACCACTGGCCTTGGCCTTGAACAGGGCCGAGTCGGCATTGCGCAACAGTTGCTCGGCACTCAGGGCATCACTGGGAAACAGGCTGATACCAATGCTGACGCTGACGAACAGGCGCTGGTTATCGAGCTCGAAGGGTTGTCTCATCTCATCGATGACACTTTGTGCCAGCGCCGCGGCCTGGCCGACCTGCGGGCATTGCTCGGTCAGCACGGCAAACTCGTCGCCACCCAAACGGGCCAGGGTCACGCCACTGCCCAGCAACGCCTTGAGCCGCTCGCCGACCATTTTGAGCAACTGGTCACCGACATTGTGCCCAAGACCGTCGTTGATGCTCTGGAAGTGATCCAGGTCCAGCAACAGCAGGGCACAACCGCGCTTGTTGGCTTGAGCAGCAGTCAGCGCCTGCTCGGCACGGTCGTTGAACAGCAGGCGATTGGGCAAATCCGTGAGCGGGTCATGATGGGCCAGGTGGGCAAGCTCGCGCTCAGTATGCTTGATCGCGCTGATATCGCTGAACACTGCCACATAGTGACTCAGCTCGCCGCTGTCATCGCGGATAGAGCAAATGGTCTGCCACTGTGGGTACACCTCGCCACTCTTGCGCCGGTTCCAGACCTCACCGCTCCACTCACCTTTTTCGGCCAGGGCCGCGTAGATCTCCTGATAGAACGCCGGTCCATGACGTCCGGACTTGAACTTGTTCGGCCGCTGGCCGATGACTTCATCCTTTTCGTAGCCGGTGATCTGCATGAACGCACGGTTCACATGCACGATCACCCCGTTACTATCGGTCACCAGCACGCCTTCGAGGGTGCTGTCGAACACCGCCGCGGCCATGCGCAACCGTTCGCGGTCCTCGCGGCGCAGGCGCGCGCCGACACCGATGAAATTCAACAGACGGGCACGGGACGTGAAGATCAGTACTGCGCTGCACAGCACCCAGACATGGGCACTGAGCAATTGCCAACGGGCCAGCTGCTGAGGATTATCGAAAAAACTGCTCAATAATTGATCAGACAGCGCCAACCAGAGCACAGACAACACCAGATAGAGCGCAGCCATGCGCATGGCGTCTCGAATGGAAGCAGACATAAGGTCCTGACAAGCCCACAAAAAATGATGGGGGATTATAGGGTAGAAACATCCCGTGACCTCCTATCTAAAAGGCCGACTGGTTTTATTTGCCCGCGCAGGGATAATGCTTGCCGCTGTTCCTTATGTTCTAGAGGGCCCTATCGCCTATGTGGTACCAAGGTTTGCTCAACTTGTCGGTCTGGCAGCTGCTGGCAGTTACCCTGGTCATGACCCATGTGACCATCGTCAGTGTCACCGTCTACCTGCACCGATATTCAGCCCACCGCTCGCTGGAACTGAACGCCGGGCTCAAGCACTTTTTCCGTTTCTGGCTGTGGTTGACCACGGCGCAGAACACCCGCGAGTGGACGGCCATCCACCGCAAGCACCACGCCAAATGCGAGACCGTCGACGATCCGCACAGCCCGGTAATCAAGGGGCTGTCCACTGTCCTGCGCAAGGGCGCCGAGCTGTACCGCGAAGAAGCGCGCAACCCGGAAACCCTGCGGATCTACGGCAAGAACTGCCCGGAAGACTGGATCGAGCGCAACCTCTACTCGCGCTACAAACTGGGCGGCATCGTCCTGATGGCGGTGATCGACCTGCTGTTGTTCGGCACCATCGGCATCACCATCTGGGCCGTGCAGATGATGTGGATTCCGTTCTGGGCCGCCGGCGTCATCAATGGCCTTGGGCATGCCGTGGGTTACCGCAACTTCGAGTGCCGCGACGCAGCCACCAACCTGGTGCCCTGGGGCATCATCGTCGGCGGCGAAGAGCTGCACAACAACCACCATACCTACCCCAATTCGGCCAAGCTGTCGGTCAAGCGCTGGGAGTTCGACATGGGTTGGGCCTGGATCCAGCTGTTCTGCTTCCTGCGCCTGGCCAAGGTGCAGCGCGTCGCGCCCATCGCCCATCGGGTCGAAGGCAAGGGCCAGCTGGACATGGACACCGCCATGGCGATCCTCAACAACCGTTTCCAGATCATGGCCCAGTACCGCAAACTGGTGATCGCGCCGCTGGTCAAACAGGAACTGGCACGGGTCGATGACTCGGTCCGCCATCAGTTCCGGCGCGCCAAGCGCCTGCTGTCGCGGGAAACCAGCCTGCTTGAAGACCGTCATCACCAGCGCATCCAGACCATGCTCGAACACAGCCAGGCACTCAAGACCATCTATGAGAAGCGCCTGGCCCTGCAGCATATCTGGCTACGCACCAGCGCTAACGGTCACGACATGCTGGCCGCAATGAAAGACTGGGTACACGAGGCCGAGGCCAGCGGTATCCAATCCCTGCGCGATTTCGCCGCTCAGCTGAAAACCTACTCACTGCGTCCTGCCCTGAGCTGATGCCGTTGATCGGCGCGCTCCTTAACCGGGCGCGCCATCCGGAACTTCACCACCTATCCTCACTCTGACTGGCATAACGCCCGCGTGGCGGGCCGGGTCATGACCGCCCGCCTCTGTGTGAGAAGTTCCGCGCAAATGGTCAATAAAAAACTCTCGTCTCACCCCCACAGTCCGCCCCCTGAAGCGACCCAGACCCTCTTGGCGTTGATGCA
Source organism: Pseudomonas sp. (assembly GCF_050739775.1). Classification (GTDB taxonomy): domain Bacteria; phylum Pseudomonadota; class Gammaproteobacteria; order Pseudomonadales; family Pseudomonadaceae; genus Aquipseudomonas. The sequence continues at coordinate 12,443 of NZ_JBOICA010000003.1, read as the reverse complement.
CGCCCAAGGCGAAGTGGCACGCCTGAGCGAGCGCGAGCAGCTGTTCAGCTCGTTGCTCGACAGCGTCAACGCCGTGCTTTGGGCGTTCGACTGGGAATCGCGCCAGGTGCTCTATGTAAGCCCCGCCTATGAACGAATCTTTGGCCGCCCGGCGAGCCTGCTACTGGCCGACTTCAATGAATGGCGCGACAGCATCTACCCCGACGACCTGGACTATGCCGAGCGCAGCCTGGCCGAAGTGCTGGTCAAAGGCGCTGTGGAAGACCGCGAGTACCGCATCATCGACGCCGATGGACAAGTCCGCTGGCTCAGTGACAAGTGCTTTATCAACCAGCAGGCCGACAGCGACCATCGGGTGATCGTGGTCGGCATGGCCGAAGACATCACCGAAAAGAAACGACTCGAAGTCGAACTGCAGCATATGGCCACTACTGACGTCCTGACCCAAAGCAGCAACCGCCGGCACTTCTTCGACTGTGCTCAACAAGCCTTCGAAACCGCCCGGCGGGAGCAAACACCCTTGGCCTTTCTGCTGCTGGATATCGATGACTTCAAACTGATCAACGACACCTACGGTCATCAGCAAGGCGATTATGTGCTGCAGCGCATCGCCGACACCGGCAAGGCTGTGCTACGCCGTGGCGATCTGTTCGGGCGTATAGGCGGTGAGGAGTTTGCGGCAGTATTTCCCGGTTGTACGCCGCAAATCGCCCAGCAGATTGCCGAGCGTTTGCAGCGGGAAATTCAGCGTTTAGGTTTCAGTCATGATGAGCGGGAGTTCGGGGTTACGGTGAGTCAGGGGCTGACGGCTATCACCAAGGCGGATGAATCGCTGGACAGCCTGTTTGCCCGGGCGGATGCGGCGATGTACCAGGCCAAGCGCCAGGGCAAGAATCAGATTGTGATTGGCTGAAAGACTGACGAACCTGTGGTAGCGGACTCAAACCTTGCGCAACCGCCCCAACTCCACCATCCCCACCTTCAACAACCGCGCCGCCTTGCCCTCGGCCAACGCCTCCAACCCCTGATCCGCCGGCAACCGCGCCAACTGCCCGGCCAGGTTCATCACCAGCGCTTCACGCGAATACACCCCGCCGCCCAACTGGTAGATCGCTGCAATCAGCTCCCGTAGCTCCAGCGGTAAGCGCCAGCGGGTGCGCAATGCCGACCCAAAAGCCGCGCCAAACTTATTGAGCGACAGCTCCACCGAATCCTCATCCAGCTCACCTCCGGCCTGCTGCCACTCCTGCAAACAACGCAGCAGCGCCAGATCGCCCAGGCAATGCAGCAACCCGGCGCAATAGCAGCGCTCCTGGTCCAGCTCAAGCATGCGCGCCAAGCTCCTCGCGTACTCCGCCATGTGCAGCGACAGCGCCCAGAAGTGCTCGGCATGCCGGGAAAGCATTGGATCGCGCAGCTTGGCACTGCGCTTGAGCGCCAGCCCCAGGATCAGATTCATGCTCTGGGTCGTGCCCAGCTTGTTCAGCGCCTGCAACAGGCTTTGCACCGTACCATCGCGATGCAGCGCCGCGCTGTTGGCAGCGGCGATCAGTACGGCGGCGATTTGCGGGTCATTGCGAATCTCGGCTTCCAGCACTTTGAGGTCCAGCCCCTGAGGCTGCAGGCTGCGCTTGATCGCCAGCTTCACGTCGGCAAGCAGCGGGCCGCCATCGGAGGTGGCCCGGCGCCCTTCGAGAAACCGCGGTAAGGTCGAACCCGGCTGCAGCAGCGGCACCGGACAGGCCACTTCCTCACCGCCGCTAAGCAACAGGTCCTCCAGGCGCTGGCGCAAGGAGTCCATGTTCAACGGCTTGCTCAGGTAGGCAGTCGGCGCGAACGGCAACACTTCACGCACACTGGCAGCATCGCTGCGATTGCTCATGAGAATGAATGGCAACGCGGGTTGGCGACCCTTGGCCCGCACATTGCGCAGCAGGTCGAGGCCATCACCACCGGGCAGCTCGCGCGCAGCGATAATCAGGTCGGGCTTGCTGGCCAACGCCGCCAATGCTTGCGAGCCATCGGCACAGACCTGCAAGCGCGCATCGCAGCGCACGCTGAGGAGCGTCTGACTCAGCATGTTCCGTACCCAGGGGTTCCCCTTCGGCAATCAACACGCAAGGTGCCTGGGCGGGCTCTACAACGCTCATACTCGACTCTCCGATATTTCGCTACACGCAATCCAGTGCACCCTCCAAGGTGTCTCCTTACCGGCAACCTTTGCCCCCTGGCCTTCCTTTAGGCGAAAAAAACCCGCCGAAGCGGGCTTTTCTTCTAATGCGTCACAGTTTACGCGAGTTCTGCGAAGCACTCTTCGATGATTGCCAGACCTTTGTCCAGTTGCTCATCAGGCGAGGTCAGCGGAACCAGGATACGCAGGACGTTGCCATAGGTGCCGCACGACAGCAGGATCAGACCCTTGTCGCGAGCCTTGGCCACAACCGAGGCTACCGCGGCGGCGTTCGGGGTGTGGGAACCGGCTTTGTCGAAGACTTCAACAGCGATCATCGAGCCCAGAGCACGCACGTCACCGATGATTGGGTGCTTGTCCTGGATCTTGCGCAGGCCAGCGACCAGACGCTCGCCAACAGCCAGGCTACGCTCCAGCAGTTTTTCTTCTTCAAATACTTCCATGACGGCCAGGGCCGCGGCGCAAGCGATCGGGCTACCGGCATAGGTGCCGCCCAAGCCGCCTGGAGCGATAGCGTCCATGTACTCGGCCTTACCGCACACACCGGCCAGTGGGAAGCCACCGGCGATGGATTTGGCGAAGGTGGTCAGGTCTGGGGCAACACCCATTTGCTCCATGGCGAAGAAGGTACCAGTACGGCCAGCACCGGTCTGCACTTCGTCAGCGATCAGCAGGATGCCGTGCAGGTCGCACAGATCACGCAGACGCTTCATGAACGCTTTAGGCGCAACGTAGAAACCGCCTTCGCCCTGAACTGGCTCGAGGATGATCGCGGCGATGTCGCGTGGTTCAGCGTCGTTCTTGAAGATGCGCTCGATCGAAGCGATCGAGTCGTCAACGCTGACACCATGCAGTTCGTTCGGGTACAGAGCGCGGAAGATACCGCCTGGCATCAGGCCCATGCCTGCCGAGTAAGGCACGACTTTACCGGTCAGGCCCAGGGTCATCATGGTACGACCGTGGTAAGCGCCGGTGAAGGCGATCACGCCGGCACGGCCAGTGGCGGCACGGGCGATCTTGATGGCGTTTTCAACGGCTTCGGAACCGGTGGTGACCAGCAGGGTTTTCTTGGCGAAATCGCCTGGCACCTTGGCGTTGATCTTCTCGCACAGCTCGACGTAAGGCTCGTAGGCCAGGACCTGGAAGCATGTGTGGGTCAGCTTGTGCAGTTGGGCTTCAACGGCAGCGATGATCTTCGGGTGCAGGTGACCGGTGTTCAGTACCGCAATACCGCCGGCGAAGTCGATGAACTCGCGGCCTTCGACGTCAATGACGGTGGCGTTTTTTGCCGACTCGGCGAAGATCGGGTGGATCTGGCCAACACCGCGTGGAACAGCGGCGACACGACGTTGCATCAAAGATTCGTTGGTCTTGCTCATAGTGTCCTCAATTCACCACACACAAGGTGGCGCGATTCAAGTCAGAGTGGCCGGTATTCAACTGCGGGCAGCATGCGTTGATCGACTGCTGCAGGGGCCCAGGCCACTGGGTGTACGGTGTAAAAAGGCCAGCGAGACGTCGCTCTCGCGCCCCGCTGGCAGAGGTAAAGCCTTACGCTGCGATCAGACGCTGATGCACAGGTATTTGATTTCCAGGTAGTCTTCGATGCCGTACTTGGAACCTTCGCGGCCCAGGCCCGAGGCCTTGATACCGCCAAACGGCGCGACTTCGTTGGAGATCAGACCGGTGTTGATACCGACCATGCCGTACTCCAGCGCTTCGGCAACACGGAACACACGGCTCATGTCACGGGCATAGAAGTATGAGGCCAGACCGAACTCGGTATCGTTGGACATGGCAATGACTTCAGCCTCGTCCTTGAAACGGAACAGTGGCGCCAGCGGGCCGAAGGTTTCTTCCTTGGCCACGGCAGCGTTCTTCGGCACGTTGACCAGAACGGTCGGCTCGAAGAAGTTGCCTTCGATGATCTTGCCACCGGTCAGCACCTGGGCGCCTTTGCCAACAGCGTCAGCAATATGCTCCTGGACCTTGGCCACGGCTTTCTCGTCGATCAGCGGGCCAGTGGTGGTGCCGTCTTCCAGGCCGTTGCCGATCTTCAGCTTGGCCACAGCAGCCTTGAGCTTCTCGGCGAAGACATCGTAGACGCCGTCCTGAACGTAGATACGGTTGGCACAGACGCAGGTCTGGCCGTTGTTGCGGTACTTGGAGATGATCGCGCCTTCGACGGCCTTGTCCAGGTCAGCGTCGTCGAACACGATGAACGGTGCGTTACCGCCCAGCTCCAGGGAAACTTTCTTGATGTCCTTGGCGCATTCAGCCATCAGCTGGCGACCGATTTCGGTCGAGCCGGTGAAGGACAGCTTGCGCACGATCGGGTTACCGGTCAGCTCGCTGCCGATGTCGCCAGCGCTGCCGGTGACTACGCTCAGTACGCCAGCCGGGATACCGGCACGGTGGGCCAGCTCGACCAGTGCCAGAGCGGAGTACGGGGTTTGCGACGCAGGCTTGAGGACCATGGTGCAGCCAGCGGCCAGGGCCGGGCCGGCTTTACGGGTGATCATCGCGGCCGGGAAGTTCCACGGGGTGATCGCGGCGGTTACACCGATTGGCTGCTTGATCACGATCAGGCGCTTGTCTGGCTGGTGGCCAGGAATGGTGTCACCGTAAACGCGCTTGGCTTCTTCAGCGAACCACTCGATAAAGGAAGCGGCGTAGACGATTTCGCCTTTGGCTTCAGCCAGAGGCTTACCCTGCTCGGTGGTCATCAGGCGGGCCAGGTCGTCCTGGTGCTCGATCATCAATTCGAACCAACGACGCAGCTTGCCAGCACGCTCTTTGGCGGTCAGCGCGCGCCAGGCCGGCAGCGCCTTGTCGGCGGCCTCGATGGCGCGACGGGTTTCGGCCGCGCCCATCTTCGGCACAGTGCCGATGATCTCGCCGGTGGCCGGGTTGTTGACCTTGATGGTCTGACCGTTGTCCGCGTCCAACCACACGCCATCGATGAAGGCTTGCTGGCGGAACAACTGAGCGTCTTTAAGCTGCATGTCGGCTTCCTTAACGGCACCGTACAGACACGGCGCGAATTATTGATTGTAGAAAAAGGAGAGCGTTTGAAATCTCAAACGAATCCTAGGAGCAACGAGGAAAAAGGACAATAGGGTGTTCGAAAAAAAGAACAAAAAGCGCTATACGGCGACCTTTTTCAGATCAACGTCACTTATAGACCCGCGTGTGTGCAAAATCGAACACAGCCATTCTGGCGATGGACGCCGACAGTCTAGATGGGTATCATGGCGCCCGCGTTGCACTCGTAGCTCAGCTGGATAGAGTACTGCCCTCCGAAGGCAGGGGTCGTGGGTTCGAATCCCGCCGAGTGCGCCATCTTCTTTCCCTTTGATTCCAAGGGGTTGGCGCTTCTGCCGAAAACCTGTCCTAGTCCTGAAAGTCGTTTTTGCCACAAATTTGCCACACTTAATGTGGCGGGAATGGTCGAAATGGCAACAATCAGGAATCGCGGCGAGTATCAGTGGGAAGCGCAAATTCGTCGTAAGGGCTATCCAGCCCAGCGCAAAACCTTCGAAACCAAAGCCGACGCCCAAGCCTGGGCCCGCATGATCGAAAGCGAAATCGACCGAGGCATTTTTGTCTCTCGTGTCGAGGCCGAGCGCACCGCCTTTCATCAACTCATTGATCGCTACATCTCCGAGATCGCTCCGAAGCACAAAGGCGCCTATTCAGAAATCAAACGCCTGGAAGCGCTCAAGCGCCATCCGCTGGCAACACGCATCGTCGCCACACTCACCTCCTCCGATTTTGCCCGCTACCGTGATGAACGCCTGAAGATCCGCAAGGGCAACACGGTTAAGCGCGAACTCGCATTGTTTCAGTGTGTGATCGAGGTTGCTCGCCGCGAGTGGGGAATTCATCTTGCCGAGAACCCAGTCAGGATGGTCAGCCGTCCCAGCTACAACGACGAACGCTCGCGGCGGCTCGACCCAATTGAAGAGGAATACATCCTCAACGCACTGGAGCTTCGTGAGCGCCGTGCTGACGGCACCTATGCCGACGCCTCACACAATCCATGGATACGGCCCATCGTCCAACTGGCGATTGAGACAGCCATGCGCCGTGGCGAAATTTTCGAGCTGCGCTGGAAGCATGTGAACCTAGATCGCAGGACCGCGCATCTTCCAGCGACTAAGAACGGACTGCCCAGAACCGTTCCGCTTTCACCAAAGGCTATTCATCTGCTGAAGGGCTTGCCGCGCTCGCTGTGCGGTCGAGTCTTCCCCACCACCGCCGACGCTCTCAAGAAGGCCTTTGTGCGAGGCCTGGAGCGAGCGAGGCTGAAATACCTGGGGGATTGCGGGGCGGCGCAGGTAACGCCTCAGGAAGACTTCCTGATCAATCTACGCTTTCACGATCTGCGGCATGAAGCGACATGTCGGCTTGCGACCAAGCTGCCGAATTTGATCGAGCTTGCCAGCGTGACGGGACATCGGGAGGTGAACATGCTGAAGCGTTACTACAACATCACCGCAGAAGAGCTTGCGGCAAAGCTGGCTTGATCAGACCTATGGCTACTTCTCAGTGGTCAGCTTAGAGCTGACCACTGATCTTGCAAGACGCCCGCGCGAACTCAGCATAGGTCTACGAGGCACTGTTGCCGGATCAGCAATCGCCTCTTATTGCGGCCCCTTCCTTCAGAAAACCGTTCATCTGTTAAAAAGCTGTCCTAGTGATTGAGCGTCTGATTGGCAAAAGCTGGCCTCACCAGATCAATCGAGCGATAAAGCGATGACAGTAGATTATGAAACTATCCAGAAAATACAGAAGCTTGGCGACGACGTTCTGATTGGCGTGGTTGAAGTTGCGGCGCTGACAGGCTTCAGCGTGCTTACGGTCCGTCAGCGCAAATTGCCGGGGCTTGAGCCTGTACCGGGGCTGTCAAGGTTGAGATGGAGACTGGGTGATCTGAGAACTTGGATGCGCACCGGCAACACCGAGAGTCGAGATTCAGCCACCGTCATCGCACCTTTTTCACATCCGAAACGTACAGGGAGGCCCACAAAGAAAGCACAGGTGGAGGCGCGACAATGACCTGTCCTGGCTCAATTCATCTCCTTTGCACCGAGAGCAGTGAGCATGAGTAGACAACGAACCATTCGGGACCAGAATTTTTGGCGCTCCCCACGCTTACTGAATTGCACCACCGAGGACAAAGTTGCTTTGCTGCACTTGTTAACTGCTCCTGACAGCAACATTACGGGCGTATACCCACTTGTTCCACGCATTGCCGGAGCAGAAATTGGATGGACGGCGGATCAGTGGTTGCAGGTCATCCACCGCCTCCAGGATGAAGACCTAGCCAGGTATGACAACGTGAGACTCATCGTTTGGGTAAGAATCTGGTGGGATCACCACTCTGCTACTCAAGTGACAGGGCCAAAACTACGAGCCAGAGCGTTGGAAGAAATTCGCCGTATCCCAAGCGAGTGGCTAGACGACTTTCTGAATGACTTCAAAGAAAGGCTGAGCGACGACCAGCAGGATTGGATAGACGAATCCCTCCGACCGCGCTCAAACCGATACGTAGAAGAGGACTCGATATCACACGGATACCATATCGATACCGTATCAGCCAATGTCATACATAACACTAAACCTCAACCCAAACTCTCAACCAAAACACCAACGTCTTTGCCCACCTCTTACGAATTGGATATGTCAGGAATCCCTCCTGAACATCGGACGGATGTCCACCGAGCGCTTGTGAAGGCGAAGGTAAGCGGAAAACTTAGGCATAGGCCGCAACTAGTAGTCAACGCGATGGCAGAAAATTACCGATCTGCTTCAGGTAAACCGCATAACGCCATGGCCTTAACTCTGTATCTGTCCGAGAATCTGAATGGCGGTAACGAAGTGAACTAGGTTTGTCTGAAGCCAACTCAAACGAAGAGGATGAATGCCATGGCTAGAAGGCGTCGTGCCGCCGTTGAGCGAATAATCCTCCAAGCTCGGATATGGGGGTGGGATATGTCCTGGTCGTTCAGCATGGCCACGCGGACCGATACAAGGCCAATCGGCCACCATTATTCAGAGCATACTGCGATCAAGCTTTACGGCTCCGTTCGATACCCCGAAGCATTCAAATACCCGACCCTAGAATGCTACCTATACGTTGATCCACTGCTCCTAAGCGACAAGTCGGTTCCTCTCTGCATCGGCTCCATGCAGGCGATAGGTTGGAGGCTTACCGCATATATCGCCGTTCACAATGATCGTTTCAACAGCTTGGTCACCACTGCAAGTCGACTTGTTGCCCTTGAATCGCATCCAGATCGACAATGTCAGTGTGCGAAGCATCTCCACGGATGTAGGTAGCGCAGCGACGAACAAGCTGTGGGAACTCCGCAATCGCCCCGGCCTGGCGAACCTCATGGCGAGAAAGCCGTACCCCGCCCGTATTTATACGGCGAAACGTCTCATCGACGTTATTTACAGAAGTATAAGCAGATGTGGATATAGGTAACGGGTAATTCAAGATCGTATTGCATAACTCGAACGATAACTTAGGCTCATTCTGCTTTAGCTTACCCTCATTGAGAAGTTTGTTGGTTTCTCCAACGATAGAAAGATCAAAGTAATGCCCTTGTACGGGGAAATCGCCCTCGATAAATGTTGTAATAGCCTCTAAACGCTGCATCCCATCCAATATTTCGAAGCATGCCCCCCGAACAGGGTGATTAAAGCTTACACCGAGAAACAGCGGGACCGGGTATTCATTCATTAGCGAGTCTATAAACCTCTGCTTTTCCGCAAGAGTCCATACTAGCTTCCGCTGATACCGTCTATTTACAATAAACCGCCCCTGGCGAAATCCAGTATAAATTGACTGTACCGGCTCGCCGCGAATATTCAGATTGTTTTGCATTAATAATCTTCCATAACATTTTTCAAAAGCAAATATCAGGGTGAAAACATTTTATATGCCACAACCATAAAAGCTCTTTACGTATACGGAGCTTCTCCTGAGTACGGCTGTCAAGATCCCCACAATTGATCATCATGAATTGGCTTGAGGCTAGCAAAATGCCACCATGACTGCCAGGCCGATTTACCCACAATCTAGACGATAGTGTTCATTACGGAAGAGGAGGGGCCGCTGCGGCTAGCCAACTGGAGAGACGCCTATCGTTAGCACAAGCCTTCTCAAGGCTAAATACTCTTCACATAAAGCATCAAAAAACGACTGTTAAATGATGCCAGTGAAATCCGGGTAAAACCTTAACAACAAATTAGCCTTGAAGGCTTTCTGATACCAGCCTATAGTGATACCACCTTATCTGATACCACCTAGGTAGCCGTGATGTCTCGAACCTTCATCTATGCCCGAGTCTCAACCGAAAGCCAAACCACCACCAATCAGGTGCAGGAGATTAAATCCGCTGGGTTCGACGTACATCCTCAGCGAGTCATCGAGGAGGTAATTTCCGGTAGCGTCGCCACAAAAGAACGGCCAGGGTTCCAGAAACTCATGGAGCGCCTCGAATCATCTGATGTGCTGGTTGTGACAAAGCTTGATCGCTTAGGAAGAAATGCAATGGATGTGCGCGCCACAGTGGAATTGCTCGCTTCTGCTGGCATCCGGGTGCACTGCCTCGCTTTGGGCGGGGTTGACCTCACCTCATCCACTGGAAAGATGACAATGCAGATTCTAGGCGCAGTTGCGGAATTCGAGCGTGACCTTCTTATTGAAAGGACTCAGTCAGGCTTGAAGCGAGCAAAAGCAGAGGGCAAACGCCTCGGAAGGCCTGAAGCGGTTAAGACAACGGCAGAAGTCCAACGGCTAAAAGCACAAATGCTGAGTCAGGCTGAGGTGTCTCAACAGACAGGCCTAGGTATTGCCACAGTCAAGCGTCACTGGAACAAAAATGTATAAAACGCTTGCAAAGCGCAAATTATTATGATCCTGGGGCGTGGACACTAAGCATTAAGCCAATTAAGATTGCTGCACTGCTCGTGCCGGACGTCCTCCGGTGCCGACAGTGCCCCCACTGATCGAGGACTGAGCCATGCCGGGCAAAAAATCAACGCCGGATCAGAGCATGCAAGCTGTCGTGCTTAGAGAAGCTGGTTGGACCATCCCAGCCATCGCCGAAAGGCTGGAAATGAGTATCAGCACTGTGCAGCGATTGCTTAAGAAAAATCACGCGGTTGCTGGCGCTACCTCGCAAGCGTTGATTGAAAAGGCCAGGGAGGAAATGCTGAACACTGCTTTCGTTCTGGAAAATGTTCAGCAGATTGCCGCCTCACTTGTGCTTGATGACTTGGCTATCAGTCAGCAGATCCGGCTGAAACTTGCCGAAGCCATGGACTTGCTTGACCCCGCTAATCCAACAGTCTTCCGTGCGCTCGCTGCAAGCGCTACTACTCTCAAGCTCACGCAAGACGTCGGACGACGTGCGCTCCCCCTCGATAAACTCAATGAATCCTTGGAGGTGGAGCAACTGCCAGAGCTTCACATCCGACTCATGACGGAAGACGACGTAGACGAAATCAGAGCACAGCAACGCCTTGAAGAGGCTGAGATTAACGGGGATCGGGATGGAGTTGAGGACGAGCTCGAAACCATACGCTGGTTGAAAGATCAGAGAGCTCTAAAAAAACGCCACCCTGACGATGACATCGTGATGGAAGGATGAGAGGACCTTGACCTCAGCTTGACCATGCAAGATCGTCAAACCCTTAGACTGTGTAAGTTAGCTACACCCCCCTGGCGCCATCCAGCGGAGACCGGTTTTGAAAATCGGTACTCCGTAGGGTAGGTACAACAGAGCGATGATCATGACGGACAATCAGAAATCCTTGTTCGGCCCAGAAAATGTGGTTGGGGTGCAGCAGCGGCTACAAGAGAGCTTCAACCGACAACAGGTGGAACGCCGCGAAGAGCAAACGAATTTTAAGTCCCAATGGCGCAAAGCTATGGATGATTGCAGCTCCGAGCTGACCGGGACCACGGAAAAGGATTTTCCAGAGCTCGATGAATTACTGGCGCCCACTCAGAGCAGCGCCAGCTGCCATGTCGAGCAGCGGATTTTCTCGGCACAGCAGAGACAGATTTTGCCGGAGGAAGTCGGACTGTTCGCTACGGTAAAATCAATCGATGCGGAGTATTCACCACTAGAAAAAGAGCGCATCACCCCGGCCTCCTCTCCGTCGAGTTTCACGGAATCCTACAAATTTGGAACGGTTAGAAAGAGAACCGCGAAGCTCCACAGCCCGCAAAATGCTTGGACTCTAGCTGCTATCACCGGGTTGCTGAGTACTGGGTTTGGAGCTATTAGCCATTATCCCTTTAGTCAATACCAACAGCAGCTTGCTCGGTCATGGCTGAGATCCAGATACTGGGGACAGGCAATCATCCTGAACCCTCCCCAGGTTGATGACCTTCCTGAGTGGGATGATTTGCCTGCCGATGTGAAGCATTTTTTCAAGCTTTCGTACCTGCTCAGCCAACCCGGAGCGCAGTTCATCACTATTCGGCTTTCCCCTCAGATCGGGGAGAAAGCATTGGCAGCGCCACGCGGCCCTGCTGATTGGTTGGCTAACAAAATCAAGCGCGCCCTCAAATCTGTGGGCATCCCGGCTGACCACATCGCCTTCGCCCTAGAGTTCGCTCCGAAACAGGCTAAAACGCTGCACAAGCTCCATATTCACGGCGCCGCCTGCATACCAGTCGAAATGCGTAGACAGGTCTCAGAAGCGCTCACAGATGCCTTGGCGCCAGACTACAAACAACACGGCACAAACGAGGCGGTAAGGCTTGAGGCACCGGAGAAGGCCGGTGACGTTGCCAAGTATGTGGTGAAGGAATCCAAAATAACCAAAAACAGGATTATCCGGCTTCTGAATCAGAACCGCTCCAACAACCATGGCAATGGAGCCAGCCCACACCGGGCATCAGAACTTGCGACAGCTGGCGGGCGGGCTATCTATAACGACCTCCGGGGTTCCTTGTTCGGCAACCAGGAAGCCTTCAACCAGGCTTTCCACCCGGCGATCAAGGAAATTCTGGAGGGGGGTGTAGTGAGCTTCGTACTCCCCAAAAGGAATTAGCATGAGGATGGCGAAACTCAAACTCAGAAGAGGGTCCAAAAAATTTAGGGAAACTCTGAAGAAGACTTCCAGATTTGGCAGAATGCTTAACCTCAAACGCCGAGACACCTGATGAAGCAGATGACCTTCGCCGACGCCGAGTACGCCGGCAAGCGCAAGCAGACCCGCAAGG
>NZ_JBOICA010000002.1:0-253586 GCF_050739775.1 Pseudomonas sp. | reverse complement strand
TTTATTTTGAAGTTTTTCGTTCAAATTCAACTGCTTGACTCGCTACGATCTCTCGTCAGCGGGAGGCGAATTCTACAGCGTTTCAATCCGCTGTCAACCACCTTTTTCACCGCTGCCGATCTTTCGACCGAAGCCCCTCCGGCACCACCTGGAACATCTAACTCATTGAATCTCAAGGAGTTTTCCGTTCCGACTACGCCGGAAGTGGGGCGAATTATAGAGAGATCTGCAGGGGCGTCAAGGACTTATTTCAATAAAACTGCCATAAAGGTCAAAGTCCCCCTAAAACAAAAGGGGAGGCCTGCCGGCCTCCCCCTTCTTTACCGGCCTTACAGGCTAGGGAACGCGAACTGCGAAGCCTCATGGCTGGCACGCTGCGGCCAACGCTGAGTGATCGCCTTGCGGCGGGTGTAGAAACGCACACCGTCCGGACCGTATGCATGCAGGTCACCGAACAGCGAACGCTTCCAGCCGCCGAAGCTGTGGTAAGCCACTGGCACTGGCAACGGCACGTTGACGCCGACCATGCCCACTTCGATCTCGTCGCAGAACAACCGCGCCGCTTCGCCGTCACGGGTAAAGATGCAGGTACCGTTACCGTATTCGTGCTCGTTGATCAGGCGCATGGCTTCTTCCAGGCTATCCACGCGAACCACGCACAGCACCGGGCCGAAGATCTCTTCTTTATAGATGCGCATGTCCGTGGTCACGCGGTCGAACAACGTACCACCGACAAAGTAGCCATCTTCATTGCCGGCAACGCGGTAGCCACGGCCGTCCACCACCAGCTGTGCACCGGCAGCAACGCCGTCGTCGATGTAACCCACCACTTTGTCACGGGCTGCGGCAGTAACCAGAGGCCCCATGTCCAGGCCACAGGAAGTACCGGCACCGATCTTCAACGCCTTGATTTGCGGTTCCAGCTTGGCAATCAGAGCATCGGCGACCTGGTCACCCACACAGACGGCCACGGAGATGGCCATGCAGCGCTCGCCACAGGAACCATAAGCCGCGCCCATCAGTGCGCTCACTGCGTTGTCCAGGTCGGCGTCGGGCATCAGCACAGCGTGGTTCTTCGCGCCACCCAGTGCCTGGACGCGCTTGCCGCGCTTGGTACCTTCGGCATAGATGTATTCGGCAATCGGCGTCGAGCCGACGAAGCTCAGGGCCTTGACCTCTGGCGCATCGATCAGCGCATCCACGGCTTCCTTGTCACCGTGCACGACGTTCAGCACGCCTTTGGGCAGGCCGGCTTCGTGCAGCAGCTGGGCGATCAGCAGGGTCGAGCTCGGATCACGCTCCGAAGGCTTGAGGATGAAGCAGTTGCCACAGGCAATGGCCAGCGGGTACATCCACAGCGGCACCATGGCCGGGAAGTTGAACGGGGTGATACCGGCAACCACGCCCAGCGGCTGGAAGTCGGACCAGGCATCAATGTTCGGGCCGACGTTACGGCTGTACTCACCCTTGAGTACTTCAGGCGCTGCACAGGCGAACTCGACGTTTTCGATACCGCGCTTGAGCTCACCGGCAGCGTCTTCAACGGTCTTGCCGTGTTCTTCGCTGATCAGTTGGGAGATACGCGCTTCATTCTGTTCCAGCAGTTGCTTGAAACGGAACATCACCTGGGCACGCTTGGCTGGCGGTGTATTACGCCAGGCCGGGAAAGCAGCCTTGGCCGAATCAATGGCCTGTTGCACAGTTTGCTTGCTGGCCAGCGCGACCTTGTGGATAGCCTGGCCAGTAGAGGGGTTGAAGACATCAGCGGTGCGCTCGTCAGCAGCAACCAACTCGCCATTGATCAGATGTTGAACAGTGCTCATGCAAAACTCCAGAAAGGGGGCGTATCTGGACGCGAGCGCACTCGCGTCCTCTTCTTATATATAGGTGTGTAAATCAGCTGACCTGGTTGATTGCCTCACCGACCGCGTCGAACAGACGATCCAGTTCCTGCGGCTGGCTGTTGAAGGTCGGGCCGAACTGCAGCGTGTCGCCACCAAAGCGCACGTAGAAGCCGGCTTGCCACAGCTTCATGGCGATCTCGTACGGACGCACGATGGCATCACCGTCACGGGCGGCAATCTGGATGGCGCCAGCCAGGCCGTAGTTACGGATGTCGATGATGTTCTTCGCACCCTTGACGCCGTGCAGCACTTTCTCGAAATGCGGCGACAGTTCAGCAGCAGACTGCACCAGGTTTTCCTTCTCCAGCAGATCCAGGGCGGCGATACCGGCAGCGCAAGCAACCGGGTGCGCCGAGTAGGTATAGCCGTGCGGGAATTCCACAGCGTACTCCGGCGTCGGCTGGCTCATGAAGGTTTGATAGATCTCGCTGCTGGCAATCACCGCGCCCATTGGAATAGCACCGTTGGTGACTTGCTTGGCGATGCACATCAGGTCCGGGGTGACACCAAAGGCGTCGGCACCGAACATCGAACCCATACGGCCGAAGCCGGTGATGACTTCGTCGAAGATCAGCAGGATGTTGTGCTGGTCGCAAATTTCCCGCAGACGTTTCAAGTAGCCCTTAGGCGGCGGCAGGACACCGGCGGAACCGGCCAGTGGCTCGACGATCAGTGCGGCGATGTTCGAAGCATCATGCAGTTCGATCAGCTTGAGCATTTCATCGGCCAGGGCGATACCGCCCTCTTCCGGCATGCCCTTGGTAAAGGCGTTGCTGGCCAACAGGGTGTGCGGAATATGGTCAACGTCGAGCAACTGACCGAACAACTTGCGGTTGCCGTTGACGCCGCCCAGGCTGGTGCCAGCGATGTTCACACCGTGGTAACCGCGGGCACGACCGATCAGTTTGGTCTTGGTGGCCTGGCCTTTGAGGCGCCAGTAGGCACGCACCATCTTCACCGCAGTATCGGCACACTCGGAGCCGGAGTTGGTATAGAAGACGTGATTAAGGTTGCCTGGGGTCAGGTCGGTGATCTTCTCGGCCAGCTGGAACGACAGCGGGTGACCGAACTGGAAGGCTGGCGAGTAATCGAGCACACCCAACTGGCGCGACACCGCTTCCTGAATCTGCTTGCGGGTGTGACCGGCACCGCAGGTCCACAGGCCCGACAGCGAGTCATAGATCTTGCGGCCCTTGTCGTCGGTCAGGTAGCTGCCTTCGGCGGCAACGATCAGCCGTGGATCGCGCTGAAAATTGCGGTTGGCGGTGTAGGGCATCCAGTGGGCGTCCAGCTTGAGCTGGCTGGCCAGACCGACAGGAGCGTTTTCAGGCAGATTCATCGGGCAAGTCCTCGCAAGGCAATTGGGCAGCGATAAGTGTTGTTGCGACTAAGTTGTCACGGGGATAAAGTCTGGAAAACCCAACTTTTCTAATCTTCAGATAGACGACCACTAAACTATGAGCCGCCGCCCCGATCCCCTCGCGCAAGTCAGCGACTTTGATATCCGTCTACTGAAGATCTACCGCAGCGTAGTCGAGTGTGGCGGCTTTTCCGCGGCAGAGAACGTCCTCGGCATTGGCCGCTCGGCCATCAGTCAGCAGATGAGCGATCTGGAGCAGCGCCTGGGATTACGCCTGTGCCAGCGCGGGCGCGCCGGCTTTTCTCTGACCGAGGAAGGCCGCGAGGTGTATCAGTCGGCCCTGCAACTGCTCAGTGCCCTGGAGAGTTTTCGCACCGAGGTCAACGGCCTGCACCAGCACCTGCGCGGAGAATTGAACATCGGCCTGACCGACAACCTGGTGACCTTGCCGCACATGCGCATCACCCACGCCCTGGCCCAGCTCAAGGACCGTGGCCCGGATGTGCGCATCCAGATCCGCATGATCGCTCCCAGCCAGGTTGAACAGGGCGTGCTCGACGGTAGCTTGCATGTCGGTGTAGTACCGCAAACCAGCCCGCTGTCGGGCCTGGAGTATCAGCCGCTGTACAGCGAGCGCTCGTTGCTCTATTGCGCAGTTGGCCATCCGCTGTTTTATGCCGACGACCGTCAGCTGGACGACGAACGTCTGAATGCTCAGGACGCCATCGCCCCAACCTTCCGCTTGCCGGCCGATATCCAGGCGCACTACCAGGCACTTAACTGCACTGCCAGTGCCTCGGACCGCGAAGGCATGGCCTTTCTGATCCTCACCGGCCGCTACATCGGCTACCTGCCGGATCACTACGCCAGCTTCTGGGTGCAACAAGGAAGGCTGCGCGCGCTCAAGCCGGCGCAGCGTTTCTATGACCTGAGCCTGTGCTGGGTGACGCGCAAGGGGCGGCGCCCGCATCTGGTCCTGGAAAGCTTTCTGGAAAGCCTGGCGGCTACTCGCTGACGGCTAATGCTGGTAGGTTAGCCGATCAAAAGTGATACCCATTGCCTTGTCTGGAACCGCCCATGTCCTTCGAAGTCCCTGCGCATCGTGTCACCGCCCCGGGCAAGCCCGCCGGCCGCATTCGTCAGAAGAACGAGCAAGCCATCATCCAGGCTGCCGAAGACGAGTTTGCCCGTCACGGCTTCAAGGGCACCAGCATGAACACCATCGCCCTCAAGGCCGGGCTGCCCAAAGCGAACCTGCACTACTACTTCACCAATAAGCTCAGCCTGTATGTGGCGGTGCTGAGCAACATCATCGAGTTGTGGGACAGCACCTTCAATGCCCTGAGCGTCGAGGACGACCCGGCCCAGGCGCTGAGTACCTACATCCGTACCAAGATGGAGTTTTCCCGGCGCAACCCCCAGGCTTCGCGGATTTTCGCCATGGAGATCATCAGTGGCGGCCAGTGCCTGAGCGACTATTTCAGCCAGGACTACCGGGATTGGTTCAAGGGCCGTGCCGCCGTGTTCCAGGCCTGGATCGACGCCGGCAAGATGGATCCGGTCGATCCTGTGCACCTGATTTTCCTGCTCTGGGGCAGCACCCAGCATTATGCCGATTTCGCCACCCAGATCTGCCAGGTCACCGGCCGTAGCCGCCTGACCAAGCAAGATATGGAAGATGCCAGCAACAATCTTATCCACATCATTCTCAAAGGCTGTGGCCTGAAACTCCCCGACTGAACCTGCATTTATGCCTTTTACCCTGCTCGACACCTGCGAGTTTCGCGAAGAGATTCGCAAGAGCCGCTTCATTACCCTGGCAGCGCCGATCAGCAGTGCCGCCGAGGCCATGGACTTCATTGAACAACACAGCGACCTGGCCGCCACTCACAACTGCTGGGCCTGGAAGTTGGCTGCGCAGTATCGCAGCAGCGACGACGGCGAACCCGGCGGTACTGCTGGTCGTCCGATCCTGGCGGCCATCGAAGCCCAGGACTGTGATCAGGTCGTGGTGCTGGTGATCCGCTGGTACGGCGGTATTCAGCTGGGCACCGGTGGTCTTGCCCGTGCTTACGGCGGCGGCGCCAATAAATGCCTGCAGCAGGCAGAAAAGCGTCTGCTCGTCAGCCGCAGCGAAGTCAGTTGCAGCTGCAGTTTCAGCGAGCTGGCGCTGCTCAAGTTGCGCGTGGCCGAAGCAGACGGTTTGGTACTGGAGGAACACTTCACGGCCAATGGCGTCGACCTGCTGCTGGCCCTGGGTGAAGAACAGATCGAAGCGCTGCAACGCCAGTTGGCAGACCTGAGCCGGGGCCGGATCCTGCTGCAGCGACGCTGAACAATTGCCCACATTCACTGTGGGCCCGACTGTGGATAACCTCTGGGCATTCGTCTGCGTCCCTTGAGTTACGTGGCCTTCAGGCAAACGATCATATTTTGATCAAGATTTGATAACAGCACTTCAATCGTCGCAAAATCAGACAGTTACCCCCATTTATTACCCTCGGAAGGAAGCCTGCAGGCGCTTATATCCGCCTCTTGCGCTTGCTCACAGATCCTGTGGAGCAAGCTGTGGATAAGCCGTGTAACCCTTCACCAATAGCCTGCTCGGCCACGGTTTGACTAGACTGGTTATTCTTTGATCAACGACCAATCCATTGAAAGGAGTTCCTTCATGCCCTCGAACAAAACCGCGCTGATAATCGGTGCCTCGCGCGGCCTCGGACTGGGTCTGGTGCAACGCCTGGTGGAAGACGGCTGGAATGTTGTCGCCACGGTGCGCGACCCGGCCAAAGCCGAGACCCTCAGCACCCTGCCCCGAGTCCGGATCGAAACCCTGGAAATGAACAACATCCACCAGCTCGATACCTTGCAGGAACGCCTTGGCATGCAGACCTTCGACCTGCTGTTCGTCAACGCCGGAATCAAGGGACCGGACGACCAGAACCCGGAAAACGCCAGGCTTGCCGATATCGGCGAGCTGTTCATGACCAACAGCGTCGCGCCCATCCGCGTCGCCCAGCGCTTCGCCCCGCAGGTGCGCAGGAACACCGGGGTGATCGCCTTCATGAGCTCGGCACTGGGCAGCGTGAGCATCCCCAATGAGCCGGAGCTGTCCCTCTACAAAGCCAGCAAGGCAGCCCTGAACTCGATGATCAACAGCTTCGTGATGCGACTGGAAGACGTCCCGCTCACCGTTCTGGCCATGCACCCGGGCTGGGTAAAAACTGACATGGGCGGCGAAGGTGCCGACATTGACGTACAGACCAGTACGCGTGGCATGCTCGACCAGGTCAACGCCTGGAGCGGCAAAGGTGGCCTGCACTTTACCAACTACAAGGGCGACAGCCTGATCTGGTGAAATCGCTTGCGGTGGGTGTAAACTCGGCACCGCGCCCACCGTGGCGAACCTGGATCAGCAGACAGGGCAACACTGAGCTGGCTAACCTGAACCCACTTTCAGAGGAGCCGGCACCATGCCTGCGACCCGTATCTGGTTGAAAAACCCGCTTGCCATCTTCACCGCCAACAGCCTCGATGCCCGTGGCGGCCTGGTCCTTGAAGACGGCCGTATCACTGAAGTCCTGGCCCTCGGCGAAACGCCGTCCAGCCCCTGTGGACAAGTCTTCGACGCCCGCGAGCACGTGGTCCTGCCAGGACTTATCAACACCCACCACCACTTCTACCAGACCCTGACCCGCGCCTGGGCGCCGGTGGTCAATCAGCCGCTGTTTCCCTGGCTCAAGACCCTCTACCCGGTCTGGGCCCGGCTGACCCCAGCCAAGCTGGAGCTGGCCACCCGCGTGGCCCTGGCTGAATTGCTGCTGTCCGGCTGCACCACGGCGGCCGATCACCATTACCTGTTCCCGGATGGCCTGGAAAACGCCATCGACGTACAGGTCGAGGCCGTGCGCAAGCTGGGTATGCGCGCCATGCTCACCCGCGGCTCGATGAGCCTGGGCGAAGCCGACGGCGGTCTACCGCCACAGCAGACCGTGCAGCAGGGTGAAGTGATCCTGGCCGACAGCCAGCGACTTATCCACAGCTTCCACCAGCGTGGTGAAGGTGCACAAATCCAGATCGCCCTGGCCCCCTGCTCGCCGTTCTCGGTCACCCCGGAGATCATGCGCGCCAGTGCAAGCCTTGCCGAAGATCTGGATGTGCGCCTGCACACCCACCTGGCTGAAACCCTCGATGAAGAAGACTTCTGCCTGCAACGCTTCGGACTGCGTACCGTGGATTACCTGGACAGTGTCGGCTGGCTTGGCCCACGTACCTGGCTGGCCCACGGCATTCACTTCAACCCGGACGAAATTGCCCGCCTGGGCGCTGCCGGTACCGGCATCTGCCATTGCCCGAGTTCGAACATGCGCCTGGCCTCGGGTATCTGCCCGACCGTTGACCTGACCAATGCCGGCGCCCCGGTTGGCCTGGGTGTCGACGGTTCAGCCTCCAACGATGCCTCCAACATGATCCTCGAAGCGCGCCAGGCCCTGTACCTGCAGCGCCTGCGTTACGGCGCCGAAGCGATCACCCCGGAACTCGCCCTGGGCTGGGCTACCCGTGGGTCGGCGCAGCTGCTTGGGCGTACCGACATCGGTGAGCTGGCGGTGGGTAAACAGGCTGACCTGGCCCTGTTCAAACTCGACGAATTGCGTTTCTCCGGCAGCCACGATCCGCTTTCGGCGCTGTTGCTGTGCGGCGCCGACCGCGCCGACCGGGTCATGGTCGCCGGCCAGTGGCGGGTGATTGACGGCCAGATCGAAGGCCTGGACGTCCAGGGCCTGATCGCCGATCACCGCCAGGCTGCCGCGCAACTGATTGCCGGCTGAGGTTTCAGCGGCCAGGAAACGCCAGCATGATAACGGTGGCGAACAGCACGAAGTGGGTCATGCCTTCGATCGTGTTGGTTTCGCCATCGTTGATGGTTGATGGTTGATGGTTGATGGTTGATGGTTGATGGTTGATCGCGTCACTGTAGAAGCTTTACCGGATTTACCACCTGGTCAGCTTTCTCGGCCAGCAGCGGCCATCCCCTGTAGAATGCTACCAACCGCACCTGATGAGAAACAGACTTTATGTACGACTGGCTTAACGCGCTGCCCAAGGCAGAATTGCACCTGCACCTGGAAGGATCGCTGGAGCCCGAGTTGCTGTTCGCCCTGGCCGAACGCAACAAAATCGCCCTGCCCTGGAACGACGTCGAAGCCTTGCGCTCGGCCTACGCGTTCAACAACCTACAGGAATTTCTCGACCTCTACTACCAGGGCGCCGACGTGCTGCGCACCGAGCAGGACTTCTACGACCTGACCTGGGCGTACCTGTTGCGCTGCAAGGCGCAGAACGTGATCCACACCGAGCCGTTCTTCGACCCGCAAACCCATACCGATCGTGGTATTCCCTTCGAAGTGGTGCTCAATGGCATCAGCGGCGCGCTCAAGGATGGCCAGCAGCAGCTGGGCATCAGCAGCGGCCTGATCCTGAGTTTCCTGCGCCATCTGAGCGAAGAAGAAGCGCACAAAACCCTCGACCAGGCCCTGCCGTTTCGCGATGCCTTTATCGCCGTTGGCCTGGACAGCTCGGAAATGGGCCACCCGCCGAGCAAGTTCCAGCGCGTCTTCGACCGCGCCCGCAGTGAAGGTTTCCTGACCGTTGCCCACGCCGGTGAAGAAGGTCCGCCCGAGTACATCTGGGAAGCCATCGACCTGCTCAAGATCCAGCGTATCGACCATGGCGTGCGCGCCATTGAAGACGAGCGCCTGATGCAGCGGATCATCGACGAGCAGATCCCGCTGACCGTCTGCCCGCTGTCCAACACCAAGCTGTGCGTGTTCGACCACATGACCCAGCACAACATCCTCGACATGCTCGAGCGTGGCGTGAAGGTCACGGTGAACTCGGATGATCCGGCGTACTTCGGTGGTTATGTCACCGAAAACTTTCATGCGCTGCATACCCACCTGGGGATGACCCAGGATCAGGCTCGGCGCCTGGCGCAGAACAGCCTGGATGCGCGATTGGTCAAGCCGTAGAAATCATTGGCAGCATCGTGGGACAAGCCCGCTCCTTGGAGCGGGCTTGTTGTTTCTGGTCTCTAGCCCACGGACTTCAGTGCCATCGGTTGAGCAATCCGGTTGATTTGATGCAAACCTGCCGCGCTGATCTGCAACCTGCGTGAAGTTTCACTCTCGCAGATCCAGCCAGACTGCATGAATAGTTTCAGCAAGCTGCTGCCCAACGCTCCGCCCAAGTGCGGACGATGCTCACTCCACTCGCTGCAGCAGCGACAACTGCTGAAACTTCTGTGTTGATGCCGGGCCAGGGACTCAATGAAGATGCCATAGCGGGCAAACTGCAGCCGTCCCTCCTGGGTCACCGTGATTTGCTGCTCCATGCCCTCCAGCCAACCGGCGTCGAACAGGCGCTGATAAAGATCCGCAGCCAGCTCACCACCCAGGTGATCACCGCACAGGCGGGCTCGGCGCATGGACAATGGAATGCCGACATCCTCTCGGTCCTCCTCCACTTCCCGGGTAGTGACCTGAACACTGGCCAATGCTTCGACAGCAGCACCGACCTCAGGTCCGGCAAGCCTGAAATAACGCTTTCTCCCACGCGGCTCAAGTTTGAGCAAGCCACTGGCCGAAAGCCTTGCCAGGTGTGCGCAGGCAGAGGAAGGCGTCAGGCCGGCCATGTCTGCCAGCTCATCAGAGGGGCGTGCCACGCCGTCGATCAACGCCCAAAGCATCGCGCTACGCTTGGGGTCGGCAAGCAGGCTGGCAATCTGGCTGATACTTGTTACAGGTTTCATATCTCAACTCCCTGCGAGAACACATCTGAAATCGATTGAATAACCATGTCAGCAGCATTTACTGCGAGGTTCCCGATGCCAGAGCGGCTGGAAGTTTTAGTGATGACTCACCGGCAGTCAGCCCGCACTACGAACCAGGCAAAGTTAGTGTGAGAGCGATACTTGCCGGCCGTTGACATGGAAATTTCTCTCGCTGGAAACGACTGCTGGAATGATTATAAGCCGCCTCGGGGAAACAATTTCCAAGCCAGTATGTAGGCAATTTGGCAAAACAACCCAGCTCAGCAAAACCATGGCCATGACTCGCCCGGATAACTCGTAGGTTAACTTTCGATACGATTGTTGTAGAACCGCAGTCCATACCTGTTCGCTTCAAGTCACAAATAAATAGCGCTAAAAAAAACAGAAATTAAACCTACAACTAGCGTAATAAAAAGCCACAAATAAATCGGCAAGCTCTCAAATACCAAAACATGTTCTACGGGCTCACGCCCTTCAATTGCTCGAGCAGGGCCTGACAACGTTCCCTGAGCAGATTACGCAGCAATTGCACCGGTTTGCTCAACTGCGCTCGGTGTGTGCACATCAGGTTCAGCGGCGCGGACTCTCCCTCCAGGTGCCCCAACAGCACCTTCAAGTGCCCGGCCTGCACATCGAACGCCACATCCAGCCAGGACTTGTAGGCAATTCCGAGGCCTGCCAGCGCCCAGCGGCGAACCACATCGGCGTCGTCGCAGAAGCGGTCACCACTGACGGTCACACCCACTTCACTCGCCCCCCGGCCAAATCGCCAATGATCGTGAACGCGGCTGCCCAACTGATAGAGCAGGCAATTGTGCTGGGCCAGGTGGGCGATTTCCTTTGGCTCGCCATGACGGGCCAGATACGCTGGCGAGGCACACAGTACGCGCCGATTGTCCACACACAGCGGTAGCGCCACCAGGCTCGAATCTTCCGGCGTGCCATAGCGCAGGGCAATGTCCGCTGCCTGACGAAACAGGTCGGCGTTGCGGTCCCCCAACAACAGGCGTACGGATAATTTTGGGTGCTCGCGCTGCAGCTCATCCAGCCAGGGCAACAGGACATTGCGCCCGAAGTCCGATGGCGCCGACAACTGCAAGATGCCGCTGATGTCATCCTGCCCCTGCGCCAGCTGGCGCCGCCCTTCATCCAGGCTGGCCAGTGCACTGCGGGCGTGCAACAAAAAGCCTTCTCCTTCGGCTGTCAAGCGCAGGTTGCGGGTAGATCGGGCAAGCAATCGCGCACCCAACTGCTGCTCCAGGCGTTTCAGCGCGGCACTGGCCACCGCGGGGGAAAGGTCGAGCAGCCGCGCAGCAGCTGACAGGCTACCCAGTTCCGCTGTACGAACGAACAGCTGCAAGTCATCGAATCGCACAGGAGGGCCTCATCATTATCAAAAAAACATTGAAAGTATCTGTCGTTCTAGCGCCTTTTAACATGAAGTGAAAGCGCCAATCATGGCGGCCAACGATTTCCCCTTGAGGACGACCCACATGAAAGCCATCGCCTATTACCACTCCCTGGCCATTACCGACCCAGACGCCCTACAGGACGTCGAATTGCCAGCCCCCGAGCCGGGGCCACGGGACCTGCTGGTAGAAGTACGGGCCATTTCGGTGAATCCGGTGGATACCAAGGTCCGCCAGAACGTGCAGCCTGAAGCAGGTGCCGCCAAGGTACTGGGTTGGGATGTGGCCGGTGTGGTCAAGGCGGTGGGCAGTGAGGTCAGCCTGTTTCAACCAGGCGACAAGGTCTATTACGCGGGCTCTATCGCCCGTGCCGGGGGTAACAGTGAGCTGCATGTGGTGGACGAACGAATCGTTGGTCATATGCCCAAAACCCTGGGCTTTGCTGAAGCCGCAGCCCTGCCGCTGACGGCAATCACGGCCTGGGAACTGCTGTTCGAACGTCTCCAGGTTCCCGAAGGGCAGGACGACCTGGGTCAACGCCTGTTGATCGTCGGTGCCGCCGGTGGTGTGGGCTCGATCCTGACCCAATTGGCCAGCCAGTTGACCGGGCTCACTGTAATCGGCACAGCTTCCCGTCCACACACCCAGGATTGGGTCCGTGAACTGGGCGCCGACCAGGTGGTCGACCATAGCCAGCCGCTCGCCACCGTGCTCAAGGCGCAAGGCATCGAGCACGTCACCCATGTCGCCAGCCTGACCCAGACCGACCAGCATCTGGCGCAACTGGTCGAAGCCCTGGCGCCCCAAGGCAAACTGGCGTTGATCGACGACCCCAAGCAACTGGATGTCGGCCTGCTCAAGCGCAAGAGCCTGTCGTTGCACTGGGAGTTCATGTACACCCGCTCGCTGTTCGAAACCGCCGACATGATCGAGCAGCACAAACTGCTCAACCGGGTCGCCGAGCTGATCGATGCCGGCACCCTCAAGACCACCTTGGGCGAGCACTACGGCACCATCAACGCGGCCAATCTGCGTCGCGCCCACGCCTTGCTGGAAAGCGGTGCGGCCAAGGGCAAGATCGTTCTCGAAGGTTTTTGAGGCAAGGCGCCCACCCCGGTATCGGGGTGGGCATGACCGTCAGTCCGAGAACTGACCCAGGTCATTTCCCTGCCGTGAGGCAGCGCTACAATTCTTCAGCCAACGCTAAACGCAGGTATGCCACGATGATTATTCAAGTCAGTGCATCAGCCCAGAATCCCGGGTGCCCCTGGCAGGTTCGACTGGACCAGCACGTGGTGAGTTTTCGCAGCGAAGCTGAAGCCCGCGCCTTCGTCAGCACCTTGCAGGCCCGCTTGCAGGCACCGCACCCACTCAAACGGGTCGGCTAAGCTGTAAGCGACGCGTGTTCATCGACATCGCTACTGCTGCCAAGCCACATAAGCTGATGACCAGGGCCATGGGCACTGCACTGCCATCGTGCAAAACGCCCACCAATGCCGCTGCACCCGCTGCGACGCTGAACTGCAGGCAACCGAGCAGCGCCGAGGCGCTCCCGGCCCGTGCGCCTTGCCCGCTCATCGCACAGGCCGAGGCATTGGGGATGATGCAACCCAGGCTGGCAATACAGACAAACAACGGGATCAGCAGCGGCCATAGCTTGGCCGGATGCAAGGCGCTGATCGCCAGCAACGTCAACCCTGCCGCCAGGTACACCCACACTGCCCGTACCAGCAAAAACGCCGGCCCGCGCTTGGCCAGCAAGCGCGCATTGACCTGCGCCACCAGGATGAAACCTGCCGCGTTGCTGCCGAACAACCAGCCATAGTGCTCGGCGGGCACGCCATAGAGTTTGATGAAGACAAAGGGTGAACCAGCGATATAGGAAAACATCCCGGCAATAGCGATGCCACCGGTCAGGGCGTGACCAATGAAAACCCGATCCTTGATCAGGCGCCCGTACTGACGCAAGGCACCGGAGAGTGGCTGGCGTGGCTGGTTGGCCGACAGGCTTTCCGGCAAGCCCAAGGCAACAGCCAGGGCACACAGGGCACACAGGGCACACAGGGCACACAGGGCACTGAACAGGGTCAGGGCAACAAAGATCGATTGCCAGCCATACAGGTTGACCATCACCCCACCAAGCATCGGCGCCAGGATCGGCGCCAGGCCCATCACCAGCATCAACTGGGAAAACACCTTGGCCGAGGCCACCGCATCGCATTTGTCACTGACAATTGCCCGCGACAGCACCATGCCGGCACAACCTCCCAGGGCCTGGACGAACCGCGCCAGGATCAACGCATCCAGGTTGGGGGCAAAGGCACAGGCAAGGGATGCCAGGGTAAACAGGCAGACACCGACCAACAGCGGAATCCTGCGGCCAAAGCGGTCAGCCACCGGCCCATAGGCCAGTTGACCAATGGACAAACCAAGGAAGTAGGCGGCCAGGGTGGTCTGGATGTGTTTTTCGTCCGTACCGAAAGCCAGTGCCATCGCCGGAAAGCCCGGCAGGTAAAAGTCGATCGCCAGGGGCCCGAACGCACTCAGGGCGCCCAGAATCAGGATGGTTCGCAGGTTCATCGGAGATCCATAGCAGGCTAAGCAAGTCTGCTAGTCTAACCGCCCTGCCGGGGTTGCGCTGCGAAGAGTTGTGGCCGCGCCGTGAATCTTTGTATCCACAGCACGGCCCGCCAGGCTCAGAGCGCTTCGGCCTGGTAACCCTCTTCACGGATCAGCTGAAGAATCTCTGGGGCTTGCAACGAACTTTGCACTTTCACTTGTTTCTCGCCCAGATCGACTTCGATGACGGCCGCCGCATCCTGAGCCTGAACCGCGCGGGTCACGGCCTTGACGCAATGGCCGCAGGTCATTCCTTGAACGTTGAACACTTGCATGGGGACTGCCTCCTGTGGGGTTTTAGCCAGTCTCAAGCTTGCCATCGAGGCAAGGTCAAGTTCCTCTTCACGCTGCCGGGGTGGAAATCATCGTCCGGGTCGGCCAAGCTGCGAGCCTGACGATTGACGATGCAGGAGTTTCATTTCATGCGCAGGGCAGCTTTCGGCCTCTTCGGCCTGCTGGGTATTTTCGGCGTGCTTCCCCAGGCCAGCGCCGAGGGGCCAAGCGACTACAGCATTCTGATCATCTCCCGCGAACGCCTGGAAGTGGCGACCTCATGCGAGATCGGCGTATACATCAACGATCAACTGGCCGGACGGGTGTTCCAGGAACAATCAACCTCATTCAATCTGCCAGCCGGCGAACTCGATGTGCGTCTGCGCTACCTGCCAGGGCAGGCACCAGGTTGCCAGCCAGGCATCGAGAACCAACGCAGCACCCGACTGAAGCTGCAGGCCGGCCAGATCAATAAATACCGGGTTGCTGCCGATCAGAATGGCCTGAAGTTGATCAGAGCCGGCCTGGGCTATTGACCTTACCCAAATGGCAAGGTTGATGCTGGTGGCCTGTCCAAGGAGGAGTGCCCATGTCTGCATCTACCACTTTCGATCTGCCGATTGCCGGCATGACCTGTGCCAGCTGTGCTGGCCGGGTCGAGCGTGCCCTGCGCAAAGTCAGCGGCGCCGAGCAGGTCAGCGTCAATCTCGCCACCGAACAGGCGCGGATTCAAGCACCGGTCGATAGTCTGCCCGCCTTGGTCGAGGCGGTCGAACAAGCCGGCTACCACGTGCCGAGCCAGACGCTGGAGTTGCAAATTGGCGGCATGACCTGCGCCTCCTGTACCGGCAGGGTCGAACGCGCCCTGGCCAAGGTGCCCGGCGTCCAACAGGTCAGCGTCAATCTGGCCAACGAGCGAGCCCACATCCGAATACTCGGCCAGATCGACAGCACCCTGTTGATCGATGCCGTCATCCACGCCGGCTACTCGGCTAGCCTGCCGCAGAGCACCCAGGCCAATCAGGCCGATGCCGAACGCCGCCTGCACAAGGAGCGTTGGTCGGTGGCACTGGCCGTGCTGCTGGCCCTGCCCCTGGTGCTGCCGATGCTGTTGCAGCCCTTCGACGTGCACTGGATGCTGCCGGTCTGGGCCCAGTTCGCCCTGGCCACGCCCGTGCAGTTCATTCTCGGCGCTCGTTTCTATGTCGCCGCCTGGAAAGCCGTGCGCGCCGGCGCTGGCAACATGGACTTGCTGGTCGCCATCGGCACCAGCGCCGGGTACGGCCTGAGCCTTTATGAGTGGGCCCAGGCCAGCCCCGGGGTGATGCCACACCTGTACTTTGAAGCCTCCGCTGTGGTGATTGCCCTGGTGCTACTCGGCAAGTACCTGGAAAGCCGTGCCAAACGCCAGACCGCCAGTGCCATCCGCGCCCTCGAAGCCTTGCGCCCGGAGCGGGCGTTGCTTCTGGCCGATGGCCAGGAACGCGACGTGGCGATCAGCGAACTGCGCCTGCACGACCTGGTCGCGGTCAAGCCTGGCGAACGCTTTCCGGTGGATGGTGAGGTGATCGAAGGCCAGAGCCACGCCGATGAGGCACTGATCAGTGGCGAAAGCCTGCCGGTGCCAAAACAGCCGGGCGACAGGGTCACCGGTGGCGCAATCAACGGCGAAGGCCGCTTGATCGTGCGCACCCTGGCCCTGGGTACCGAAACGGTACTGGCGCGCATCATTCGCCTGGTCGAAGACGCGCAGGCGGCCAAGGCACCGATCCAGAAACTGGTGGACCGGGTCAGCCAGGTGTTCGTACCGGCCGTGCTGGTGCTGGCGCTGATTACCCTGGTCGGCTGGTGGCTGGCCGGCGCGCCGATTGAAACCGCCTTGATCAATGCCGTCGCCGTGCTGGTCATTGCCTGCCCCTGCGCACTAGGACTGGCCACACCAACGGCGATCATGGCCGGTACCGGTGTCGCCGCTCGCCACGGCATTCTGATCAAGGACGCCGAAGCCCTGGAGCGTGCCTATGCGGTCAACCGAGTGGTGTTCGACAAGACCGGCACCTTGACCTCCGGTAGCCCGCGCATCGTCCACAGCAAGGCTGCGCTCGGTGAGCAAGCCCACCTGCTGCAACTGGCCGGCGCCCTGCAACGCGGCAGCGAGCACCCGCTGGCCAAGGCCGTGCTCGATGCCTGTGAAGAACAAGGCCTGGCCGTCGCTGATATCAGCAACAGCCAGTCCCTGACCGGACGCGGTATCGCCGGTAGCCTGGACGGCCGCGAGCTGGCGCTGGGCAACCGCCGCCTGCTCGACGAGAGCGGTCTGCAAGCGGGTGACCTGCAAACCAGTGCCAAGGAGTGGGAGGCCGAAGGCCGGACCCTGTCCTGGCTGATCGAACGCAGCCCGCAGTTGCGTGTGCTGGGCCTGTTCGCCTTCGGTGACAGCCTCAAGCCTGGCGCCGGACAAGCCGTGCAGCAACTGGCCGACAAGGACATCAGCAGCCACCTGCTCACCGGTGACAACCGTGGCAGCGCCAAAGTCGTCGCCCAGGCGCTGGGCATCACCGACGTGCACGCCGAAGTGCTACCAGGCGACAAGGCCGCCCACGTCGCAGCGCTCAAGCAGTCGGGGGTGGTGGCAATGGTCGGTGACGGCATCAACGATGCCCCGGCCCTGGCCGCAGCCGACATTGGCATCGCCATGGGCGGTGGCACTGACGTGGCCATGCAGGCTGCGGGCATCACCCTGATGCGCGGTGATCCACGCCTGGTGCCGGCCGCTCTGGAAATCAGCCGCAAGACCTATGCGAAGATTCGCCAGAACCTGTTCTGGGCCTTCATCTACAACCTGATCGGGATTCCGCTGGCAGCCTTCGGCATGCTCAACCCGGTGCTGGCAGGCGCGGCGATGGCCCTGTCGAGTGTCAGCGTGGTCAGCAACGCGCTCTGGCTGAAAACCTGGAAGCCCGAAACCCCACCACAGGAGCACGCCCAATGAACATCGGCCAAGCTGCTCGCCGCTCCGGGTTGAGTGCCAAGATGATCCGTTACTACGAGTCCATCGGCCTGCTCCAGCCAGCCCTGCGCAGCGACAGCGGTTATCGCTTGTACCAGCAGGAAGACTTGCACCGCCTAGCGTTCATCAAGCGCTCGCGAGACCTGGGATTCTCCCTGGAGGAAGTCGCCCGTCTGCTGACCTTGTGGCAAGACCGCCAGCGCGCCAGTGCCGACGTCAAGGCCCTGGCCAGCCAGCATATCGATGACCTGAACCGGCGCATCGAAGAACTGGTAAGCCTGCGCGATACCTTGAGCGAGCTGGTTGCCCATTGCCAGGGCGATGATCGTCCCGACTGCCCGATCCTCAAGGACCTGGCAGCCGGCAGCAGCAGCTGTCACTAATGCTTTATTGCAGCCAGGGCGGTGCGGGCTCTTCTTCCTTGCTCAAACCCCGTTCGGCGTCCTCCCTGATGGCGCGCCGACGGGCTTCGTCGAAGCGCGCCGCATCGATCTCGCGCATGACCCCGGCGACATCGGCGCTGTGCTCGTCTAGCGCGAACTGACCGGTGAGTTCGCTTTCCGGCAACAGCTCGCCGGCTTGGTACAGGGCCCACATCTCCTGAGCATAACGGGTGTGCCTGAGCTCCGGGGCAAAACGCCCGAAATAGGCAGCCATGTTGCCGACATCGCGCTCAAGCATGCTGAAAGCGTGGTTGTTGCCCGCCGCGTCCACCGCCTGTGGCAGGTCGATGATCACCGGGCCCTCGGGCCCGAGCAGCACATTGAATTCCGACAAGTCGCCATGCACAAGGCCGGTGCATAACATCAGAACGATCTGGCGGATCACGAACGCGTGGTACTCACGCGCTTGCTCAGCTTCCAGGTACACATCGTTGAGCCGTGGGGCGGCATCACCATACTCGTCAGCTACCAGTTCCATCAGCAGCACGCCGTCGAGAAAGTCGTAGGGCCGCGGCACCCGCACGCCGGCATTGGCCAGACGGAACAGGGCCGCCACCTCGGCGTTCTGCCAGGCGTCCTCGGCCTCCTTGCGCCCGTATTTGGAACCTTTGGCCATGGCCCGGGCCTGGCGGCTGTTGCGCACCTTGCGCCCTTCCTGATACTCGGCCGCCTGGCGGAAGCTGCGCTTGTTAGCTTCCTTGTAGACCTTGGCACAGCGCAATTGCTGTCCGCAGCGCACCACGTACACAGCGGCCTCCTTGCCACTCATCAATGGTCGAAGTACTTCATCGACCAGTCCATCTTCAACCAGTGGTTCAATGCGTTTTGGAGTCTTCATCGGCTTTTGTCGGGGGTCCTGTTCTGCCAGACACGTGTTTTTTCTAGGTCACCGGTGCTGCACCGGCTTGTCGCTATAGCAAGACCGCACTGCGTTGTAACGGCAATCCGTCTGACTTGCCATAGTTTTTGTAAATGTTGGTGCACAATCGTTCACAAAAATCATCAGTATTCTTTACCGAACAAGCCCTTGAAGGCGGCAATCCAGGCCGAGGCGGAATCGTAACCGCAGCCCAGCGCGGCTTCGCTGACGCGGGTCAGCGCTCGATGATCGCCGTCACGCCTTGACCACCGGCGGCGCAGATCGAAATCAGGCCACGGCCCTTGCCGGCCGTAGCCAGCAGCTTGGCCATGTTGGCCAGGATACGCCCACCGGTGGCGGCAAACGGATGTCCGGCCGCCAGTGAGCTGCCCTTGACGTTGAGCTTGCGGCGATCGATCGCACCCAGCGGCTCGCTCAGCCCCAGCCGGCGCTGACAGTAGTCGGGATCTTCCCAGGCCTTGAGGGTGCACAGCACCTGGGCGGCAAAGGCTTCGTGAATCTCGTAGTAATCGAAGTCCTGCAGACTCAGACTGTTGCGGGCCAACAAGCGCGGCACCGCGTAGGCCGGTGCCATCAGCAGCCCTTCCTGGCCTTTGACGAAGTCCACGGCCGCGGTTTCGCCGTCGACCAGATAGGCCAGCACCTCAAGATTGTGTTCACGCGCCCAGTCTTCACTGCCGAGCAAGACCACCGAGGCGCCATCGGTCAGCGGTGTGGAGTTGCCAGCGGAGAGAGTGCCCTTTTCGCTACGTTCGAACACAGGCTTGAGGCTGGCGAGTTTCTCGAGGGTCAGGTCGGCGCGCAGGTTGTTGTCGCGGGTCAGGCCGAGGAAAGGTGTGAGCAGATCGTCATGCCAGCCCTCGGCATAGGCCGCCGCCATATGCTGGTGACTGAGCAAGGCCAGTTCGTCCTGATCCTTTCGTGGAATCTGCCAGGTCTGCGCCATCAGCTCGCAATGTTGCCCCATGGACAGCCCAGTGCGCGGCTCACCGTTGCGTGGCAGTTCCGGGATCAGATGCCCCGGGCGCAGCTTGAGAAACGCCTTGAATTTGTCCGCCGTGGTCTTGCCGCGGTTGGCCTGCAGCAGGATGCGGCGCAAGCCTTCATTGACCGCGATAGGGGCATCGGACGTGGTGTCGACGCCACCGGCAATGCCGCTGTCGATCTGCCCCAGGGCGATTTTGTTGGCCACCAGCAAGGCCGCCTCAAGGCCCGTGCCGCAGGCTTGCTGCAGGTCGTAGGCCGGGGTCTGCGCCGACAGGCGCGAACCGAGCACACATTCGCGGGTCAGGTTCATGTCCCATGAATGCTTGAGCACCGCCCCGGCGGCTACCTCGCCCAGTTGCAGGCCATGCAGCCGAAAACGCTCGATCAGCCCTTCAAGCGCGGCAGTGAGCATCGCCTGGTTGCTGGCCGTGGCATAGGCGCCGTTGGAGCGGGCGAAGGGAATACGGTTGCCGCCAATGATCGCGACCCGGCGCAATGAACGCATGCGTGACGTCCTCTCTCTACGAAGCATTGCGCTACAGCGTAGGTGTTTTTTCAGCGTTCGAACGACCAACGGCCAAAGATGGTCCACACTTTGAAGCTTATTTCAGGGAGAGCCGCACATGAGCGACCGCTATATCGACTTCGCCAACTCCAACCTTGGCCGCCGTCTGGTCGGCGCCGTCGGCTTGCCCAGCCCCGCTCGCCTGGAACGTTGGCAAGCCGGGCGCCTGCGGCCGGTCGAAGGCGCCCTGCTGCTCGGCGGCGGGCCCCTGGCAAACAAGATCGAGACGTTTGCCCAACGCCTGACCGATGATGTCTACAGC
Source organism: Pseudomonas sp. (assembly GCF_050739775.1). Classification (GTDB taxonomy): domain Bacteria; phylum Pseudomonadota; class Gammaproteobacteria; order Pseudomonadales; family Pseudomonadaceae; genus Aquipseudomonas. The sequence continues at coordinate 233,045 of NZ_JBOICA010000002.1, read as the reverse complement.
TTCGCCAGCCCCGACCTGAGCGCCACGCAATGGGTCGCAGGCCTTGGCCCCAAGCTCAAGGCGGTGGTCTTCGATGCCAGCGAACTGGACGACAGCGACCAGCTCAAGCAACTGCGCGAATTCTTCCAGCCGCTGCTGCGCAGCCTGGCGCCCTGCGCTCATGTGGTGATTCTCGGGCGCACGCCGGAGCAGCTCGATGATCCACTGGCGCAAGTCACTCAACGTGCCCTGGAAGGCTTCAGTCGCTCGCTGGCCAAGGAACTGCGCACCGGTGGCACCCTGCAATTGCTGTACGTCAGCGATAGCGCCGAAGACCAGCTCGAAGGGGTCTTGCGCTTTTTCCTCTCGCCCAAGAGCGCCTTTGTCTCTGGCCAGGTCCTGCGCCTGGAGGCCTGCGCCACTCAAGTTCAGGACTGGACCCGGCCACTGGCCGGGCGCAAGGCCCTGGTCACCGGAGCCGCCCGCGGTATCGGCGCGGCCATTGCCGAAACCCTGGCCCGCGACGGCGCCGAGGTCGTGCTGCTCGATGTACCCCAGGCCAAGACCGACCTTGAGGCCCTGGCCGAACGCCTCGGCGGACGCAGCCTGACCCTGGACATCTGCGCAGCCGACGCTGCGGCACAACTGATTGAAGGGCTCCCGGAAGGCATCGACATCGTTGTGCATAACGCCGGCATCACCCGCGACAAGACCCTGGCCAACATGACCCCGGAATACTGGGACTCGGTGCTGGCGGTCAATCTCAAGGCTCCGCAGCTGTTGACCCAGGCCTTGTTCGACAGCGGCGCCCTGCACGACAACGCACGCGTCGTGCTGCTGGCATCGATCAGCGGTATCGCTGGCAACCGTGGCCAATCCAACTACGCCGCCAGCAAGGCCGGGCTGATCGGCCTGGCCCAGGCCTGGGCGCCGAAACTGGCTGCGCGCGGGGGCAGTATCAATGCTGTGGCCCCCGGTTTCATCGAAACCCGCATGACCGCCGCCATTCCTTTCGCCCTACGCGAAGCCGGGCGGCGCATGAGTTCCCTGGGCCAAGGCGGCCTGCCCCAGGATGTTGCCGAAGCCATCGCCTGGCTGGTGCAACCTGGCAGCGGCGCGGTCAACGGCCAGGTGCTGCGCGTCTGCGGCCAAGCCGTGATGGGGGCCTGAGCATGACTCGACACTGGCAGGACCTGAGCAACACAGCGGCACTTTCCAGCCTCTACCTGCGCGCCGCACGCAAGCGCAAGATCAGCGGCGACACCTTGCCCGACATGGGTTTGCGCTGTTACCTGGAGGTCCAGCCGCGGCGGCTTGAGGCCTATCGCAAGCTCTGCCATTTCAGCGACGATGGACGCTTGCCGCCGACCTTCCCCCACGTGATGGCCTTCGCCCTGCAATTGCAATTGCTGACTGCCAAGGACTTCCCGTTCCCCTTGCTGGGCATGGTCCACCTGCACAATAGCATCCGCGTAGTACGTCCACTGGGCGGCATCAGCCAGCTGCGCTTCTGCGTGCATGTGGATAACCTGCAAGCGCACGAAAAAGGCGCCACCTGCGACCTGATCACTGAGGCCGAAGACGGCCTGGGCCTGCTCTGGTCCGAAACCAGCCGCATGCTCTGTCGCGGCGTGAAGCTGAGCCGGGAGCCCGCAGTCACTGAAGAGCCTGTCGGCGACCCCCTGGATGAACTGACCCGCTGGTACGCCGACAGCGATATCGGCCGCCGTTACGCCAAGACCTGCGGCGACTACAACCCGATCCACCTGAGCGCCACCAGCGCCAAGCTGTTCGGCTTCCCCACCGCCATTGCCCACGGCATGTGGAATAAGGCCATGACACTGGCAGCCTTGCGCGGCCATTTGCCCGTCAGTGGTTACCAGATTGCGGTGGACTTTCTCAAACCCGTGCGCCTGCCCAGCGAAGTAATCCTCAACGCTAGCCCCACCGCCGACCAGGGCCAGCTGCGCCTGGACGGTCATGGTGAGCTGGTGCACATGCGCGGAGCCTGGCGGCCACTGGACTGAAACGGCCCTCTTGCGTTGCGCAGGCGCCCGCTTGAAGCTATGCGCCTTGAGGAGAGCCTTGATGAACCTGCACGAACTGACCCAACGCCTGCACCGCATCCGTGACAACAACGACTGGCGCGGCTTCCACAGCCCGAAAAACCTGGCCATGGCCGCCAGTGTTGAAATGGCCGAACTGGTGGAGATTTTCCAGTGGCTGAGCGAAGACCAGTCGCGCCAGCTGGCACCTGAGCAACTGCAGCATGCCGGACAGGAGGTCGGCGATGTGGTGCTGTACCTGTTGCTGCTGTGCAGCGAACTGGGCCTGGACATGGAACAGGTGGTGCGCGCCAAACTGGCCGACAGCGAAAGGCGTTTTGCGCGATGAAAGACCGACATTTCGATGCCCTGGCCACCCGCTTTGCCGAGAAAATCTACGGCGGTGCCAAAGGTGCGATCCGCCTCGCGGTGCTGCAGGCCGACCTTGCCGAAACCCTGCCCGAACGTCCCTTGCGCGTGCTGGATATCGGTGCCGGCCTGGGTCACATGGCCCTGTGGCTAGTCGAACGCGGCCACCAGGTCACCCTGGCCGAGCCCGCCGCGCCCATGCTCGAAGGCGCTCGCGTGCGGTTTGCCGAAGCCGGCAAGCAAGCAACCTTCATCCAGGCGCCCTGGCAGGACCTGCTCGGACAACTGACCGAACCCTACGATCTGGTGCTGTGCCATGCGGTACTGGAATGGCTGGCGGAACCTGAAACCATCCTGCCGGTCCTGCACCAGCTGACCCGCAGCGATGGCCTGCTGTCGCTGGCGTTCTACAACCGCGATGCGCTGGTCTATCGCAACCTGCTCAAGGGCCATTTCCGCAAACTGCGACGCGATGACATGGCCGGTGAAAAGCAAAGCCTGACCCCGCAGAAACCACTTGATCCGCGCACACTCAAGGTGCAACTTGAAGATCTGTGGCAGGTCGAAACAGAAAGCGGTGTACGGGTGTTTCACGACTACATGCCCAGTGAATTCCAGGCCAAGGCCGAGTTGCTCGACCTGCTGGAAATGGAACTGGCCCATCGACGTCATCCAGCCTTTGCCGGGTTGGGGCGCTACCTGCACTGGATCTGTAGACCACGCTGAATCACGCCGGGAGGGTGACATGCCGTACCGTTTGACCCTGGGCCTACTATGCCTGGCCCTGGCAGGCTGCCAGAGCAGCAACCCCTATGTCGCCAGCTCCCGCCCACTGCCACCAGCCCCGCCTCAGGCGGCCACTACCTTCGATGCCAGCGCTTATCCTGCGTCACCACGGGATTTTGCCCGCTACCGCAGCTGGGCCTGGCGCAACGGCCAGTTGCCGGTCGGCGGCGCCCTGGCTGAACCCGCGCAACTGGCCGATACGGTCAGCAACGCCCTGGACCAGCGCGGCCTGCGTCCGGCGCGCAATGGCCAGGCCGGCGATCTGCTGGTCAGCGCCAACGTGCACCTGGAGCGCCGCCTGCGTCAGGCGCGCGAAGACTACTACCCCTACGATGCCTACCCCTACGGCGGTTATGGCAGCTATGGCCGTTACCGTAACGGCTATGGGGTCTATGGCAGCGTGCCGTTGGTACGCACCTACGAAGTCGAAGTGATGGTAGTCCGTATCGATCTTTATGACGCCCGCGATGGGCAGGCCGTCTGGAGCGCCAGCGCCGAGACCGCCAGCCAGGGTTCCCAGGGTGAACGCGAGGATGCCCTGCGTGAATCCGTAAAAAAGGCCCTCAACGGCTATCCTCCCAGCTAAAGGCAATTGGAGATTCATCATGTTGCGCCGTCTCGCTTTACTCTCGTTAGTGGTGTTGCTGGGCGCCTGCCAAAGCAGCAACGTAACTCAGGACTTCGATGCCAGCCGCAACTTTGCCGCTTACCGCAGTTGGGTCTGGCAGGAACCGGCGCTGCAGTACCGCCCCGACGATCCGCGGATCAAGAGCGACCTGACCGAACAACGCATCCGCCAGGCCGTCGCCGGCCAGCTTGATCAGCGTGGTTTGCGCCCGGCCCAGGGCAGCAGCAAGGGCGATCTGAAAGTGCAGACCTACCTGATCGTCGAGAACCGCCAGCAGCAGATCACCACCAACTATGGCGGCGCCTGGGGTGGCTACTGGGGGAACTACTGGGGCGGGCCGATGTACAACGAAACCCGCAGCGTTGACTACAAGGTGGCGACCATCCAGATCGACCTGTTCGACGGTAAGGATGGCAAGCTGGTGTGGCGCGGCAGCGCCGAACAGATCATGAACAGTTACCCGCCGGGCCCCGAAGAACGTAGCAGCGCGATCCAGAAGACCGTGACCAGTGCCTTGTCAAACTATCCGCCGCGCTGAAGGCGAATAGCCATTACCAGGACTACACTTCTGCTACATGGGTGTGAGTCTTGTCCCGCGATTGACGGCCTTGCCCGGCAAAGGAGTGCGCGTGTCCTCTCGCTTCCCCACACGACAACGCGGCGCTATAGGCCTGATGGCGGCCTTGACCCTGGGCATGGGGCTGGTGTTCATGCTGATGGTGGTCGACAGCAGCAGGCTCTACCTGGAGCAGCGCCGTTTGCAGCGGGTCGCCGACATGGCCGCGCTGGAGGCCGCAGGACAGAGTGCAGTCTGCTCGGGTAGCGGCCCACGGGCCGACGCCTTGGCCCGTACCGGCGCTCTTCGCAACGGCTTCGAGCTGGGTGCCGGGCAAACGCTGGACACCGCCTGTGGCACTCTACAGACCGGGGCCAACAGCTTGCGTCGCTTCAGTGTCGATGCCGCACGCAACGAAGCAATCCGCGTAATCGCCACGACCCAGGCCACCACTAGTGTCGCCGCAGGGGTGTGGGCCCTGGCCAGCGGCAACAGCGTGCCTGACACCACGACCTTGCGCGCCAGCGCAATCGCGGCAACGCCCAAGCCGCCCCAGGCCATGCTGCGTATTCGCAGCACACTGGCAACGGTCGATACGCGCCAGTCAGCACTGCTTAACGCATTGGTCGACCCCCTTGGCGGCCACGTCCAGCTCGACCTTCTAAGCTGGCAAGGCCTGGCCGACACCCAGATCAACCTGCTCAAATACCTGGACCAGTTGGCCATCAGCGTCGGCGTGAGCGCGGGCGACTACCAGCAGTTGCTGCGCGCCGACGCCACAGCGACCCAACTGATCGACGCCGCCGCCAAGGTCCTGCAAACAGGCGGCGCCGCTGTCGAGGTAGTGAGCAACCTGGGCAAGATTGCCGTCGGTTCCGACAACACCCGCTTGCTGCATCTGGGTGACATACTCGACCTGCAAAGCGGCACGACCAAAGCGGGTCTGGACGCCAGCCTGCAAGTGCTGGACCTGGTGCAAAGTGTTATCCTGCTGTCGACCAAGGACAGCGCGGCAACCGTTGAAATGCCGATCAGCCTGTTGGGGCTGGTCAATGGCAAGATTCGCCTCAAGGTCATCGAGCCGCAGCAGATTTCGGCCATCGGCAACCCGCAAACCGACGAGATAAAGGTGCACACCGCACAGGTTCTGGCGTTGATTTCCCTTGACCTGCCGGTGCTGTCCACCGTCGTCGGCCTGGTCAACGCCGTGCTGGACCTTGCCTCGCCCTTGACCAATATCCTCAATAACCTGCTTGGCCTTAACCTATTGGGGACCCTGGAGTCCTTGACCTGTGCCCTGGGTATTCCGTGCAAGGTCAGCGACATCCAGCTACTGCCAGGCACTGTCAGCCTGGATGTGGGTATCCAGGTGGCAAAAGCCACCAGCCAGGTCAGTGACTACAGCTGCGCCCCGGAAAAAACCTTGACCGCCGACACCCAGAGTTCGGCAGTGGACCTGGCGGTGGGCCAATTCAAGAATCGGGATGATTTCTTCAGTACGGGCGTGGCGGCGGTGACCCCGCTGCCGCTGATTGATATCGGCACCAATATCTGCAGCCGCCTACTGTTTCTTCCAGGCATCTGCGGCACCCGTGTGCCGTTTGCCGGTGGCGGTATCGGCCTGAAGATCAACACCTCCTTGCTGGCTAGCAACTCCACTGAGCTGAAATTTTCGCCCCCAGACCATACTCCGCCCGATATCGATCAGCCACCGGCATATCTAAGTACCACCGCCAGCAACATCATCAGCAGCCTGAACACCACCATCGCCGGCATTGAGCTCGAGGCCTACAAACCACTCAATGGCAACATTCTGGGCAGCATACTGACGTTGACGGCCGGCCTGCTGGACGACGTCAAGGCCATCCTTGAACCGCTGATCAAAGGCCTGCTCAGTCCCCTGGTCGATCCCCTGGTCGATGCCTTGCTGAAAACCTTGGGCATCGACCTGGTGAAGGTCGAGGTCGGTGCCAACCTGACCTGCTCCAGCAGCCGCACTCAGCTTGTACTGTGAGTGGGCAATTCGATACAGAACCGCGCCCCGTCGGCGCCGTTATCCACACTCAGGCAGCCGCCCATGGCATCAATGATCCCATAGCTGACCGACAACCCCAGCCCGGTACCGACACCCACCGGCTTGGTGGTGAAGAACGGTTCGAAAATGCGTTCGAGCAGACGCGGCTCGATCCCGCCACCGTTGTCCTCGACCAATAGACGCACCTGGTGCTCATCCATTTCCATGCGCAGGGCGATCCACGGCTGTAGCTCGCGATGCTGTTCGCGCTGGGCCAGCAACGCATCGCGGGCATTGACCAGCAGGTTGATCAACACCTGCTCCAGCTGGTCCTGATGACCACTGACCGCGCTCTGCTGTTGCGGGGTATCGACTCGCAACTCCACGCCTTTGCCACTCAAACCGTCGGCGAGCAGCGACAAGGCGCCTTCCACCGCCTGCCAAGGATCGAACAGTTGCTGCTCGAGCGCCGAGCGGCGCCCGAACACACGCATGTGATCCACCACCCGCGAGGCACGCAGCACCTGGGCGTCGATACGCTTGAGTTTGTCTTGCAGGTAATCGACCTGCACATCGCCGCTTTCCAAGCGCTTGAGGGCGTTGACCACCGCCATGCGCATCACGTTCAACGGCTGGTTGATCTCGTGGGCAAGGCCGGTGGCCATTTCGCCGAGCGTGGCCATCTTCGCGCTTTGCAACAGCTGCTGGTGGGTGCGCCGGACCTGGGTGTTGTCGCGGCCCACCGCCTGAATTTCCAGCAGCCGCCCCTGCTCGTCAAACAGGCCTCGATCTGCCCACACCCACCAGGCATGCTCGCGCCCCGGCAGTTCCAGGCAGATTTCCGCAGTGCTCACCGGCTGCTCCACAGTCAGCCCGGCCAGGCGTTCGACGAAAGCCTGACGCTGAGTTGCCGACAGCCACTGCCCCAGGTTCATTCCGGCCAGTTGCGCGGTCGAGCATTCCAGGTAGTCGGCCAAGGGCTGGTTACCGAACACCAGGTTCAACTCAGGTGTATAGCGACAGATCATTGCCGGTGAGTCCTCCACCAGCACCCGGTAGCGTTCCTCGCTTGCACGCATCCGCTCGGCGGCCTCGGTGGCCTCGGTGACGTCCAGCCAGATTCCCACCACCTCCACCGGCAGGCCGAGGTCATCACGCAGCAGGCGCGCCTCATCGAGCACCCAGTGATAACCACCGTGTCGGTCACACAAGCGATAACGGCTGCGCGCCTGCCCCTCGCGCAACAAGGTGCGGGTGCGCGCCAGCCACAGTGCCTGGTCCTCAGGGTGGACCCATTGGCCGGGCTGCAGGGGCGCTTCCCCCGTCTGCTCCCAGCCAAGCATTGGCTGCAGGCTGGCGCTGAAGAATTCCGCCTGCAGGGCACCCTCGGCATAACGCTGGATGTAGATTACCGCCGGCGAGCTGGCAATGAGGTTTTCCAGGCGCGCTTGGGCGGCGCTGGCCTGCAGCTGCTGGCACTTGATATCACTGATATCGAGCATGAAACCTTGCAGACGGCGTTGCTGGCCACTGCCGCGCACTTGCCCGCACAAGCGATACCAGCGCGGGTTGGCCGCCAGGTTGTTGTCGAGCAGACGCAGGCTCAGGTGCAAGGCACAGCCCTCGCGCTGCAGCTCGCCAAGGGCCAGCTGTGCCGCTTCCCGATCGGCCGGGTGTACGCGGCTTAGCCACTGGCTGATGGTCAACTGCATCGGCATCCCCAGGCTGGTCGCCAACCCGGGGGCCAATTGCAGGACTGCCTCGTTCAAACGCCACTGCCACCAACCGGCGCCCAGTTGCAGTTGCAAGCTGTCCAGGCGCTCGCTTTGCTGTTGCAGGTCGAACGCAGCCAAGCGGCTGACCAGCGGTTCGGCATAGGCGGCACAAGCATTGAGCGCATCTGCCGCAACCAGTGCTTCAAGTGGGCCGACACAAATCAACCAGGCCTGGACAATATGCCCCTGCGCATAGGGCAACAGGTACGTGTCGGCCTGCGGCAGCAGCAATTGTAAGCCTGCGTGCGTGGTGCTTGAGACCATCTGTCCAGGTGCCAGCCGATCCAACAGCGGCCCCATCATTTCATCGCTGGGCCAATGCAGCGGGTCACTGCTGCTGGCATAGGTTTGCCAGCCCTGCTCCCCTCGCAGCAGGATCCGTCCAGCATTGGCTCGCCAATGACGGACCAGCCATTGCAATTGCTCCTGGGCCACCGGCCCAAGGCGCTCGATGCTGCAATCGCGCAATTCGGCTGCCAGATGACTGCTCAGGTGGCGCTGGCGTTCTGCGCCCAGCGACTGCTGGCGGTGTTGCAACAGGTCGCCGATGTCGAACAACTGCAACAACCAACTGCCGGGCTGGCCCAACAACCAGCCGCGGGTATGCAAGGTGCCGCCACCGGCCGCCTTGAAATCCAGATCCAGGGGGTGCGCCTGCCAGTCCATTGGCTCACCTTCGAGCACCAACAGGCTGTAGGGCTGCACATAGTCCTGCAAACGCACGTTGCTATGCGCAGGCAAGGCCAATGCCGAACGCAACGGGCCGTCCAGGCGCTGCACCCTGGCCTCATCGTCAAGCCACAGCTGCAACCCTACGGCGGGCACACTGGGCGGCTGCTCAGGCTCCACAGCGACCGGTGTGGAAGGCCCACGCCAACGCCCGAACAACCGTTGTCCGCTATTCACAGTTGCAGGCTCGCTTCGGCCTTGAGGCTCGGGGGTAGCCGCGGCACTTCACCGATCACCGGCAGGTCAAGCACCGGCAGCACAGCGGTCAACTTGGCTTTGGCATAGTCGATCTTGACGGTCAACAGGTTGTCCGGCGTCAGGGTGACGCTGGCATCACTGGCCAGTTGGAAATCCAACGAGCCGGGCATCCACGCCAACTGTTCGCCGAGCACGTCCTTGGCCAGTTTGTCGACATCGCTGCGATAGGTTTCGCTGCCGGGATCCAGTGCCACGCAACGACGCACCGCTTCGCTGCTGGCCTGATTGAACGATTGCAGCATGAGCATGGGCAGGCCGTAGCTGACCACGCCATAGAACACCGCAAAAAAGATCACGAATACTGCCACGAACTCCAGCGCCGCAGCACCTTTTTGCCGTCTGACCAAGCTTGCTTTCATGATCGCGTCTACCCTGACAGTGACACCTGACTGACAGCATAGAATCATTCACCACAAAGGGATGCATTTCGCCAATGCAAAGCATTGTCCTGCTGTTGTGGCTTGCCTTGTGCGCTGAACAAGACATGCGTGAACGCCAGATCGCCAACACCCTGACCCTTGGCGCGGCGGCATGCGCCCTGGGCTATCTGTTCATTACCGGACACACCTGGATCGGTGCCGACGCCAGCGAAGGGGGCTGGGCGTTGGCCATCGTCATGCTCCTGACCCTGCCCGGCTACATGCTCGGCCGCTTCGGCGCCGGTGATGTGAAATTGCTCGCCGCCCTGGCCCTGGCCACCGATCGCATGTATGTCCTGGGCACCTTCATCGGTGCCGGGATTGCGGTGCTGATCTGGTTGTCCAGTCGCCGCTGGCTATGGTCTCTTTTAAGTCAAAAGGTTAAGAACCGACTCAAACAACTGACCGAAGAGTCGTCAAAAAAACAACCTTTTGCACCTTTCATTCTGGCTGGCTTTTTACTGGCTTGCGTATGGATTCGCTAGTCATCCTCGCGTGTATCTACGCCGTACAACGCTTGTACATATTCGCAAAGTACGACTACTTTCTACAGAGTCAGCAGCCGATTGCAAGACCCCAGGCTCCGGGAGAGAGGGGCTTATGAGCAGGCAGGGAGTAGCGTGTGGACAAGACCGTCAGTGAAGTGAAGGTGTTGGTGGTTGATGACCAGCCCTCGATCGTCGAAGAGTTGTGTGAATTTCTCGACAGCAGCGGCTACCGCTGCGTGCCCTGCCACTCCAGCACCCAGGCTATCGAAAGCTTTGCCGCCGACGCCTCTATTGCCCTGGTGCTGTGCGACCTGCACATGCCGCAGTGTAATGGCATCGAGCTGCTCAGGGCACTCAAGGTCATTGCCGGGCAACAGCGGATTTTCGAGGCCATCATGCTTACTGGCCGAGCCGACAAACAGGATGTGATCAAGGCCTTGCGCGAAGGTTTTGCCGACTACTACCAGAAGCCCGCCGACCTGAACGAACTGCTCGAAGGCGTTCAACGCCAGGAAGCCGCGATACAAGAGCGGCAGAAAAGCTTCCAGCACCTGGTTAAGCTGAACCAGAAGCTGCAGTTCCTGGCCGATTCGATCGACGACCTCTACCAGGACCTGGACAAGGCCCGTGGCCTGGGCGCACAACGTCGCGCCAGCGACGTCGAGAGCGAGCCGGACAACGAAAACCTTCCGGCCATCTTCGAGCAACTGTCACCGCGTCAACTGGAAGTGGCGCGCCTGGTCAGCAAGGGCAAGACCAACTACCAGATCGCCTGCGAACTGGGCATCACCGAAAACACCGTCAAACTCTATGTCTCCCAAGTGCTGCGTCTGACCCATATGCACAACCGCACGCAGCTGGCGCTGGCCCTGGCACCGGGCAATTCGCCGCTGCGTCTGCGGGTAACGGCGCACTAGGGCGCCGTTCCTGCCAATCATCCGTCTACCTGTCGGATGAGCCGACCTTCTCCCAGCGGTAGAAGTCCGGGATCACATACTTGTAGCTGTCCAGCCAGCGCTGCATGCTCTGCTCGCGCTCCTTGGGCGTGGCCGACTGCGGGATCTTCGAGGCCTGCATGTTACGGGCTTGCAGTTGCAACCAGGCTTCAGTGGTCTGTTGCGCCTTGGACGAGGGCCCCGCCTCCATCGCGAAGATTGTCAATGGCAGTGAACTCAAGGTAAGCAGTAGTAAACATGCGGGCTTCATAAAGACCTCACGGTTGCCTGAGTGTAGGGGCGGGCTCTTGCACCGCCGCGACCTGGTCGGCGCGTGCCGGCGCCGATTTGCCCGGTTTCTTCAACAGCTCGGCACGTGACCTGGCCTCGCTGAACTGGGTGGGACTGAGGTTGAAGCGCGACACCAGATCGGCCGCCTGCTGCCACTTGTCCTGATACAACAGCAAGCTGACCAGATTGACTGCCGCCAGGGCGTTGTTGTCTTTAAGCTCAATCGCGGTCAGAAACTCGAAACGCGCCTGTTCGACATTGCCAAGGTTGAGGTAAACCACGCCGAGGTCATTGCGTACTTTCTCGTCAGTAGGGGCCAGGCGAACCGCCCGCAACAGATGGCGCTGGGCCTGGAGATTGTCGCCACGTGCCGCCGACAACTGGCCCAGGCCATGCTCAGCCTCGGACGCCAGACAGCCGCCGAGCAGACTGCGGTACAAGGGTTCGGCATCGCTGCGCCCGAGCAGGCGTAGCACCTTGGCCTTGCGCAAGCGCACCTGGGCCAGGTCTGCCGGCAACGCCTCCAGGTGCGCCAGACTGGCATGCGGACGCCCTTCGCCAAGCATCTCGTCAGCCATGCTCAGGGCCAGTTCCTGACTTGAGTCAGGCTTGGCACAACTGGCGTTGCTGCCCTGTAGCGCCAGCCACGGCGCACCACCGTCAGTGGCACAACCGCCAAGCAACACCAGGCTCATGACTACCATGACTGCTTTCATCCATGCTCCTCCGTTCACGAGCCCATCGCCTTGGCCAATGCCGTGAAGCCGGGACCGGCGAGCACGATCAGCAAGGCGGGAAACAGAAACACCATCATCACCATCGACATCTTTGCCGACATTTTCGATATCCGCTCCTGCATCCGCGTCAGGCGCCGGTCATCAAGTAGCTGCTTGAGCGCCAACAGCGATTTCATCGCCCCACCACCCTGGGCGAGCAACTGCTGAAGGATCACGCAGGTATCGCTGAACTCGTCCACTGCCAGCAGCTGCGCGGTTTTCTCAAGCTCTGGCGCCAGGGCCAGGCCAGAATCGACCCGCAGCAAAATCATCCGCAACTCGTCGCTGAGCGCCGGCAGCAGCTGACGCGACTCCTGGCTCAACACCCGCAAGCCCTGCTCCACCGCCAGCCCCGACTCGAAAAGAATGCGCAGCAACGGAATGAAGGTTGAAACTTCGCGCACGATCTGTTGCTGACGCCGTGCCGCCGCCAGCGCCAGCAGGCGTTTAGGCAGCAGGTAGCCAATCCCCAGCGCACACATCGGCACCACCAGCCAGGCGGTCGGACTGTCGCGGTAGAAGGTCTCCTCAACCAGTACGCCAACACCCAAGGCCAGCAATGGCACACCGACCTGACAAGCCGCAAACAAGGCACGCTGACGGCTGCGCCGCCAACCGACACGATCGAGCAGCAGACGGCTTTCACCGTCGAGGTTCAGCAAGCGCTGGGCCACAGGGCTGTCACCGACTTGCTGCAACCAGTTGCGCAGGCGATTGTCGCTGGTCAACTGCCCTTGCAGGCGCTGGGCCACCAAGCGTTGCCTGCGCAGCTGGCGCAGGAACTGGCCCAGCAACAACACAAAGGCGGCGAAGAACAGAACGGCGCTGAGCATCAAGACCATTTCAGATACTCCGCAACATGCGCCACAGCGCCAGACAACCGACCACCTGCAAGCCGAAAGCGCCGAGTAACATAAATTGGCCGTGACTGTCGTGCCACATGGCTAGCAGGTACTTGGGATTACTGAACAGGAAATAACTGGCCATGCCCACCGGCAGCAAGCCCAGGACAATGGCCGTCATCCGCGTCTCACCGGTCATGGCGCGCAATTGCCGGGCGCCCTGCTCGCGCTCGCGGATAAGTTTGATCAGGTTCTCCAGCAATTCACTGGCATTGCCACCGTAGCGATGATTGATGCGCAAACCCAAGGCGAACAGCCGCAGTTCGTCCTGATCATAGAGTTCAGCCAGCTCCTGCATGGCATCGTCCAGGCCGATGCCCATCTGCACGTTGCGACGCACTCGTTGCATGGCGCCGTGCAACGGCTCGCGGGAGGCATCAATGGCACCCAGCACCGCATCGCTCAAGGTCCGGCCGGACTTGAGGCTGCGCACGCTGTGATCGAGCAGCACTGGCAATTGCTCGATCATGCGCTGCAAACGACGGCGGTAGCGCCAGCCCAGGTACAGGCGAAACAGCAGCGGACCGGCCAACAACAGGGCGGCCCCGACCAGCCAACCCAGCGCAAGAGCAGCCGGTAGCGACAGTAGCGTCCAAACGGCGAACCACGACAACAGGCGGTCATTGCGTCGTTCCAGACCCGCACGTTGCAACAGCCGGTCCAGCCAGTCGCGACCACTGGGCACCACTGGCGAAACGTCCTGCACCCGACCGAGCCGGTCCAGGGCACGTTCGGTTCCAGCCTTGCGCATGGCGCTATAGAACAACCGCAGGGATAAGCCCAGCAACCCCAGGCAGACAAGCCCAAGCAGCACGGCGATCATGGCTGCGGCTCGGAAAATACCCGGCGTAGTTTGTCTCCCGCCGGGTTCTGCGCTTCACGCAAAAAGCTCTCGCCGTTGCGTCGGTCGAGGCGGAACAAGGTGTTGGTGACATAGACATCATCACGCACCCCAACCACTTCCAACACTTCACTGACACAACGCCGGCCGTCGGCCAGGCGGGTCAGTTGGATCACCACATCGAGGGCGGCACAGATCATCTGGCGCAAGGTCTTTTCCGCCACCTGGCGCCCGGTCAGTCCGACCAGGGTTTCCAGGCGCAGCAAGGCATCCTGGGCAGTGTTGGCGTGCACAGTGCTCATGGAGCCGTCGTGCCCGGTGTTCATCGCAGTCAGCACATCGAGCACTTCCACACCACGAATCTCGCCCAGCAGGATACGGTCAGGACGCATACGCAGGGCGTTGCGAATCAGCTCACTGGACTTGATTTCGCCATGACCCTCGGCATTTGGCGGCCGGGTTTCCAGGCGCACCACATGGGGGTGGTCCAGTTGCAGTTCAGCGACATCCTCGATGCTCACCAAGCGCTCATGGGGGGTGATCAACTGGCTGAGGATGTTGAGCAAGGTGGTCTTGCCGGTACCGGTACCGCCACTGACCAGGATGTTGCAGCGCCGAGCCACCGCCAGTTGGAGAAAGTCGAGAATGGGCTGATCGATGGTGCGCGTGGCCAGCAGGTCGGCGCTCTTGAGCATGTCCTTGCGGAACTTGCGGATCGACAGGCAGGGGCCGTCCAGCGCAACCGGCGGGATGATCGCATTGACCCGGCTGCCATCGGGCATGCGCGCATCGACCATCGGCGAGGACTCGTCCAGACGCCTGCCCAAGGGTGCGAGTATGCGTTGCATGACCCGTTCCACATGGTGGGTATCGATAAAGCGCAGGTCGGTCTGTTGCAGCAACCCGCCCCGCTCCACGAACACTCGATGCGGGCCGTTGACCAGAATCTCGGTGACGCTGGTATCGCGCAGCAGCACTTCCAGCGGCCCGAAGCCGGTCAACTCATCGACGATCTCTTCGGCCAGGCGCTCCATCTCATAACGCGACAAGGCCAGGTGCAGACGGGAAATGTAGTCGCCCACCTGCTCCATCACAAACTGCGCCAGCGCCGGGCGCGACCCCTCCAGCAGGTTACGTCCGCTGTCTTCGATGGCATCGATGATATAGCGGTGCAATGCGCGCTTGAGTGCCTGGGGGTCGTTGCCCAGGTTGTGCCGCTGGCCACCGAACAGTTCGTCGACGCTGCTCATTTGTGCCTCCAGAGCCGGTTGAGCCAGTTGCCAGTGACAGGCGTGCTGTTCTCCGAGCGCCGGGCCAAGCGCTCACCCAGAGCCTTGAGGTGATGGGTGAGGTTTTCCCGTGGGGCCAGTTCGAACAGAGTCAAGCCCTGGTTCTTGGCATTCAGGCGTGCTTCAGGGCTGTAGGGCAGTACCACCAACAGCGGCAGGCCATAGCGTTTGGCCAGGGCTTCGGCATCGGGCGCCACGCCCTTGAGGAAACGATCAACCAGAAGGCTGGCATGCTCCAGCTTCATGCCCTTTTCCCGCCACATGGCCAGTACTTCGAGATTGCGCCGACAGTCCAGGATGTTCTGGTCGGTGTACCAGATCAGCTTGTCGCAATGACTGACAAAGGTGCGCAAGGCTTCACTGTCTGCCTGCCCGGTGAGGTTCACCACGATATGCTGGAAATGCTGGCGCAAGGCGCTGAGCAGCATGTACAACTCGGCGGCACTGGTGCGCTCCAGCGGCTCGTCGCCTTCGGCATAGGCCAGCAGGCGCAGGCCGGAGCTCTCACGGCTGAAGGCACTGTCGATCAAGGTGTTGTCCAAGCGGCGCAAGTGACGCAGGGCATCGCCAAAATGAAAGGATGCCTCAAGGCCCAGCAGGGCCAGGCTATCGCCGCGGGGCAAACCCAGGTCGAGCAGCAGGGTCTGCTGACCGCTGTTCTGTACCACCCGTGCCAGATGGGTGGTGAGCAAGGCGCCATCGGCCGCGCATTGGGCGCCGTACAGCACAGTCAGGCCTCCCAGGTTCGGGTTGTTGGTAACCGGTGGCAGACGTTTGCTCAGGCGTCGCACCAACCCGGCCACCTCGCTCGACCGCGAGCCATAGGCGACGAAATCACGGGCACCGGCGCGCATGGCGTTGAGCACCAGCTGGTTGTCCATGCCATCGCCCAGGGCGACGATCGCCAGCATCGGCTTGGCTTCCAGTACACCTTCGATCAGCGCGCATTGGTTGACCACGTGCTCACGGTCCAGGCCGACGAAGACCAGGCTGGCGAACGTCACATCAACCAGCGCCAGCAACTCGTCGAGGCTGCCACTGCCAGCGCCGACCACCTGCCCCAAAGGCGCCAGGGCGCCTTGCAGCCATTGCAGGTCAATACTGTTGCGGGTGATGGCAAGAAAGGTCTGGCTCAGGCTTTCGCTCATTGAGATAACCCGCTGCGACTTTCAAAATCGCCGTTTTCGAGAAAGAACAGCCGCCCCCAGCTCGGATCATAGTTGCGCAACCCCTCACCCGGCAGCGACGGCAGCTGGGCGTTGGCGGCCAGTGGCTGGACCAGGTGCGGGGTGACGATCATCAACAGTTCGGTTTCATCGCGCATGAGCCGCGACTGACGGAAAAACGCACCAATGATCGGAATGTTGCCAAGCCCCGGAAACTTGTCCACCGCAGAGCGCGTGGTGCTGCTGATCAGGCCACTGATGACGAAGCTTTCGCCATCGGCCAGGGAAATGCTGGTGTCGGTGCGCCGTACGGTCAGCCCCGGCACCAGGGTACCGGCGATGTTCACTGCGTTGACGAAGTCCAGTTCACTGACTTCCGGTGCGACCTTGAGGGTGATGCGATCACGGCTGACCACCGTTGGCGACAGGGCCAGGCGAATACCGAACTCCTTGTATTCGATCGACACGCTGTCGCTGCCGCTGCTGGGCACAGGAATGGGAATCTCGCCACCGGCCAGGAAGCTGGCGGTCAAGCCACTGAGCACCACCAGGCTGGGACGCGCCAGGGTGTAGGCAAAGCCGCTGTTCTCCAAAGCGTTGATGGCGGCCAGGAAGCGACTGCTGCCGCCGCCCCAGACGATGTTGAACACATCGTTGTCCAGCGGAACACCCCCTATCACATCTGCCACCCGACCAGGCCTGGCCAGGGTATTGAACGTTGTACCAGGCGAGCCGATCAGGGAGTTGTTCGAGCCTTTGAAGAACAGCCGCGCACCGGCCTCCTTGAACTTGGTGCGGTTGACCTCGACAAAGCGGATATCGGCCTGCACCTGACTGGGTAGCGACGGGTCCTGGGACGGAGGCAAAGCACTCTCGGCCAAGTCAGCGGTGGCCACGCCTTTGACGAACAGCATGGACTGCAACGGGGTCTTGGAACAGGCCGTCCAGAGCATCAGGCTGGTGGCGCCAGGGCTCATTGCCGTGAGCAATACCGCGTCGTCACCGCTGGCGAACACGTCGACAATTTTCGCATCACCCACCGCCACACGGGTGATGGGCACCTGCGCACGCAACTCCTGCTGCAGCCCCTGATCGATCTCGATCACCGCCGGCACTTGAGCCAGTCCAGCGCAACCACCTCCGGCCGCCTGGGCCACGGGCAGCGCAGGCCCGCCGCACAGCAGGGCGCACAGCACTTGTTTGATTACCCGCACGGAACGACTGCTCATTTAAGGGCATCCTTGCTTGGTCAGGGAGTTGGCTGGCTAGACTGATTACCGCGGATAATTTCCATGCCACGATGTGGCGTTGTACTGACGACAGACGGAGCGGCCGGTGTCTGGGCCAGCTGACTGAAGCGATAGAGTTCGCGGTTGGCGTTGTCCACCTCGCGGGCGCTGCTTTGCGGGTCGGCCCAGTAGCGGGCCAGGCGTTTCTCTTCGGCACTGCGCACAGCCAGGCGCAGACTGCCAGCCTGGGCAGCCAGTAACAGCCGGCTCGCCAGGGCTTCGGGCACCGCCAGCACCACGGTACGGGCAGCATTGCGCTGCTGTTCCTGGCGGGCTTTCTCATCCAGCCCTGGCTCTACCGGCTGACCATCATTGCCCAGGCCCAATTGCTTGCCGACACTGAGCAGACGCAGAGCCGGCAACAGCACTTGGGCGGTGGCCTGCGGGTTGTTGTTTTCCTCCCGCAGGTAAAGCAATACGTCCACGTAGTCGCCAGGGCTCAACTGCCCTGCCGCACCGACCACATCGTCAACCGCAAGGGCCAGGGCACGCTCATGAGGATGGATCATGCGTGCCAGCGGACCACCAGCCTCGAAGCTACTCGCCTGCAGCCAGGTACCGGCACTGAGCGCGCGCCAGCTGCTGCGGCCAAGCACTTGCTCCAGGGTCTGGAAGCTGCCGGAAGGCGCCACCTGCAAACGCTCCACCAGCAGATCATCGGCCGTCAGCGCAGTGTTGGGGGCAACATCCCGGCGCAGGACTACCACCGGCTGGCGCACCTCATCGGCAGCCTTTTCGACCACCTGCACAGCAGCGGGTGCAGGCGTTAGCGCTGCGGGAACGGCAACCGGCTCGGCGGGAGGGCGACTCAATAGCAAGCCCCAATAGCCGGCCAGCAAGGCGCCAATCAGAAAAAAGCCAGCGAGGATGATGGTAATGCGACTGCTCATGCCGGCACTTCCTCTACCCTTGTTCGTCCTTTGCATCCACCGGTGCTGTGAAGCAGCGCACAGCGTTGTCATGGGAAGTAACTATTTCGCTATTTGACGGTAGCTCAGCTAGGTCAAAATGCCATTACCCGTCAGTTTATTTTCCGTCGCAAAGCCGACATCCCCTGAATACAACGGGTTATTGGCGTCAGCCAGGCGCTATCACTTTCGGATTAATACCTTCTTACATTTGCCGGATATTCAGCCTTTGGCGATGCTGTGGTGGCAAAGGGGAATCACTGAGCAGTCCCCTGCCATCTGCGCCTTGCGCGCAAGGAGAAGTACCATGCGTGTTTCCCGAATTCTCAAGAGCTGCAAGGAATTCTTCTACCGCAAGGACGCGGCTTCAGGTATCGAGTACGCCATTGCCGCGGCGATGGTGGCGGCGGTGCTAAGCGGGTTTACTGGGCCCATTTCCGAAAATGTCACTACGATCTTTGAAAAGGTCAAGACCTCCATGGTAAACGCAGGCACCACTGGTGACCCCCAGTGACTTCCTAGACTGGAGCTTCATGGGCCGCGTTGCCTGACCTTTGACCTGTAACAGGAACACACCATGCCGACCTCTTCCCTGCGTCAACAGATTCTCCTGGTGGATGATGAAGAGGACGCCTTGCTGGAACTTGCCGAACTGCTTGAGGGCGAGGGTTTCTGCTGCCACACGGCCACCTCGGTAAAGCTCGCCCTGCAACAGCTCACCCGCCACCCGGACGTGGCCCTGGTGATCACCGACCTGCGCATGCCGGAAGAAAGTGGCATTTCACTGATCAAGCGCCTGCGCGAGCACACTGCCCGCCAGCACTTGCCGGTGATCGTCACCTCCGGTCATGCCGACATGGACGACATCAGTGACCTGCTGCGCCTGCAGGTGCTGGACCTGTTTCGCAAGCCGATCTTTCACACCCGCCTGCTGGAAACCCTGGACAACCTCTTTCCCAAGCCTCGTTTGCATCTGGTGAACTGATTGACCGCGGGGCAGCTACAGCTGGTAGCTGAAACTCAAGGTAAAGCGCGGCCGCCGGTTGAGGCTGTCCAGTGCGATGTCCGACATCGGCTTGGCAGCTTCGAGGGAGATGTTGAAGTAGCGCATATCGCCAAAGCGCAGGCCCAGTGCAGCCGAGGACAGGCGTGAATCACGCACCTCCAGTTCGTTGAACCAACTGCGAGCCGCGTCCACGACCACATAAGGCTGCACCACCTTGAACCAGTCGCTGGCACGCTTGAAGCTGTAGTTCAACTCATAGCCTGCTCCCCAGCCCTTGTCACCCGAGGCCTGGTCGCTGGGGTATCCACGGCCAAAGGTCTGGCCACCAAACACCGCCCGCTCGCTGTCAGGCAAGCTGTCGTTGCTCCAGTACAAAACCGCCGAAACCACGCCCTGCCAATTGTCGAAGTAGCGATCGCTCTGTAACCCGGACAAACGCAGGCGCAGAAAGTCCAGGTCGATATCGCTGTCGGTTTTCGCCCCCAGGTAGTCCAGGCCTTGATAGGCACCGGCACTGATGATGCGCAATTGCCGGGTATCGCTCTGACGCCAGTCACCTTCGAATGCCACAGCACGCAGGTCAGTCCGACTACTGATGCTGAGGGGCAAACCGACGGCTTCGTAATCGGTATTGTCATTCACCGCATAGAGGCGTCCGGCAATGCTCAGCCACTCGTTGGGTGCAGCAGTCAGCGTCTGGCTCAGGCCAATCGAATAGCGGTCGTTCTCACGATGCTGCCTGAGGTCGGTGCCATTGTTCAGGCGCACCAGCGCGCTTGGGTCACTGCGGTAGCGCGCGGCTGAAAGGTTCAGCTGGGTGCCTTCACCATCCACGTACTGGGCGTAGTCCAGGCGGTAGTAGTGCGCGTGGTCGTCACTGGGTGGAAATAGCGCACTGAAACTCACCTGCTCGGCCAGCGAAGTCTGGGCATTGCTGCTGCCCCCCAGAAGCGCCTGGATATCAGCCCAGCTGCCGTCGCTCAGGTTCAGCGTCGCGCTAACGGGTTTGCGCGAGGCCTGGGCGATCAATGTACTCGCGCCGTCGACGGTACCAGGCAGCACCTGCGCCTGGAACGTGACCCCGGGCACGCGGCTCATCAGTGCGGTGTAGCGTTCCAAAGTCTTGCGCGTCAGCGGACGCTCGGCTTTGAGCTTGGTAACCAACCGGTCCAGATAAGCTGACGCAGGTCCGATATCACCTTGCAGTTCATAGTCACGAATGTAGCCTTCGACCAGCACCACCTGCACCCGCCCGTCGGCAAAGTCCTGTGGCGGCAAGTATGCGTAGGACAACAGGTAACCGTCCTGCTGATAACGCCGGGTCAGGCGCTGGGTTGCCTCGATCAACTCGCCCAGGGTGATTTCGCGATTGACCAGGTCCTGATAATTGTCCCGCAGATCGCTCAGGGGGTAGATAGTGCCGCCCTCAAAGCGCACCTTGTGCAGCAAGATCCGGGTACTCGACATTAATTGCGGCGACTGAGGCGCTGGCGTTGCTACGTATAAGGCTAACGTGGTGGGTCGAAAGCTATCGGCGGGCAGGTTTGGCGCGGGTAGGCTGCGCTCGACTTCATTGCTATTGAGAAAACTTGGCAGAAGTTCGGCGCTCAGCCCGCTTGCCCATGAAAGACTGAGAATCGCGACGGCCAACGGACGCATTTGACGCTCCATGATCCCTACAGATACAAGAGCACCAAGACGGTTCCCTCGTCAGGTTCAAGCGTAGGTGGTGCCCGCCCTACCGTCTAATCAGAATTGGGGCAACTACTGAGCCCCATTCACTCACTAATCTGAAACTCGACCCGCGCGGTTTGACCGCTTTCATCCAGCGCGCTCAATTCCACGCGCCCGGTCTGTTCGAATCGGGCGCTCAAGTGCTCCTGACCCTGCGACTCACCCAACGGCGCGCCATTGAGGAACCACCAACGCCGACCACTGCCGCCCAATGCAGAAACCTCAAGGCGCAACGGCTCGCTGCTGGTGGCCGGACGGCGCAACTGATCGCCCTGTCGCACACCGTCGATGGATAACGGCGGGGCACTGGCCGGTACTTGTGGTGGGCAGTCCGGATCAACCTTGGGTAGCCGCGCTTCACGACGTTCCAGGCGCGGCAACCACGGCTCCAGCGGCGCTGGCCACAAGGCGATCTCCCGGGCCTGAGCACCTGGACAACTGGCATCGACCCGCTGCCCTCGGGTATTGACCCAAACCGTTTCGCGCAAGCCGACGCTCAAGGGTTGGTCGGCCGCCTGCAAGGTAGGCGGCGTGGTACCGTCCAGGGTCCAGGCAAAGCGCTGGCGCCGGCAATTGCTGTCCTGCCGGGCCAGGGGTTGGCCCAGCGGCCAGCAGATCGCGGCCACGCCGACATTATCCGGGACCGCCGCCACAGGCACGGCGATGCCGCGCTGGCTGTCACGGTTGCTCAGCACATCATGCACCTGCAGCATCAACGGCGCCGCCGACGCCAGGCCGAACTGCCCGGGCACCGGCGTGCCATCGGGCCGACCAATCCAGATGCCGATCAGATAACGCGGCCCGACGCCGATCGACCAGGCATCCCGGAAGCCATAACTGGTGCCCGTCTTCCAGGCCAGCAGCGGACGCTGCACCAGTTCAGCATGGGGATCACGGTCTGGACGCGCCTGGCCACTGAGAATGCGCCGGATGATCCAGGCGCTGCCTGGCGACAGCAGACGCCGTTCAAGCAGCGGCGCATCTGGCTGCAAGCGCATGGGAGCACTCAAGCCACCGCGAGACAGCGCACCATAACCTGCCACCAGGTCTTCCAGGCGACTGCCGGCGCCGCCCAGAATCAACGACAGGTTCGGCTCGGCCAGCGGCGGCAGGGTCAGCGGCACGCCACCATTGCGCATTTGCGCGGCAAAACGCTTAGGGCCATAGGCTTCGAGCAACTGCACTGCAGGCAGATTCAATGACAGCGCCAGGGCGGAGCTGGCCGCCACCGGACCGCTGAAGCCCATGGAGAAGTTTCCGGGCCGATAGTCGCCGTAGCGCCTTGGCACATCCTGCAGCAAGGACTCGGAATGAATCAGGCCATCGTCCATGGCCATGCCATAGAGAAACGGCTTGAGGGTCGAACCGGGGGAGCGTAGCGCAGTGATCATGTCGACATGCCCGAAGCGACGCTCATCGCTCAGATCGACCGACCCAAGGTAAGCGCGCACCGCCATGCTCTGTGCCTCCACCACCAGGATCGCCGCCGAAGTACGTTCGGGCAGCCGGGCGCGCCAGCCCAGCAGCAAGTCTTCCAGGCGACGCTGCAGCGCGGCATCGAGGGTGGTACGGATCAGCGGCGGACTGTGCGGCCGGTTCAAGCGCCGCGCCAGCAAAGGCGCCAAGGCCGGTTCCTGGCGTGGAGCCAGTAACAGCGGCTCCTCCATGGCCTCGACGATCCGCTGTTGTGGCCATATCTGATACTCAGCCAGGCGTTTGAGCACTTTGTCACGGGCCACCTGAGCGCGTGCCGGGTGACGGTCCGGGCGCAAGCGGCTCGGCGCCTGGGGCAATACCGCGAGCATTGCCGCCTCAGACGGCGTCAGGTGTTGGGGAGACTTGCCCAAGTAGGCCCAACTGGCCGCGGCCACGCCCTGCAAGGTGCCACCGAAGGGCGCACGATTGAGGTAGATCTCTAGAATCTGTGCCTTGGACAGGTGCCACTCCAATTGAGCGGTACGCAACAATTGGCGCAGCTTGCCAGGCACGGTGCGCGAATGCGGATCGAGCAGGCGGGCCACCTGCATCGACAGGGTACTACCGCCCGACAACACCCGACCATCACGCAGGTTCTGCCAGGCTGCACGGCCCAGGGCCAGCGGGTTGACCCCTGGGTGGTGATAGAACCAGCGATCCTCGTAGGTCAGCAGCGCCTGCAAATAAAAGGGCGAGACCTGATCGGCGCTGACTGGATAACGCCAGACGCCCTCGGCATCGGCGAAACGCCACAATGGCGTGCCGTCCTCGGCCAGCACCACCCGCGCCAGGTCGTCGGCCGGCAGCGGCAAAGGCCACAGGCGGTCGGCAACCCACAGCAGCGCGCAGCACAACAGCACGACAGCCGATACGACACTCAGGCGTTTAGCTAAGATGGGCATCAGGCCTCCGTGTCGCTGGCGGTGGACAGGGAACTGAGCAGGCCAATACACGGCCAAAGGTTTGGCAACGGCAGACTCGCCGACACGATCATCAGGAAGCAACTATGCATGTAGAAGGTTTTTTCGAGTGGCTCGGCCAGGCCTTGGGGGCACTGATCCGTTTTATCGTCGATGGTTTGAGCGGGTTGTTCAACCTGCTGGCCAACGCCGGTGGCAACTTCATCGATGGCCTGGCACGCACGCTGGGCATGGACACCTCGCTGGTCAGCATCATCGCCCTGATCATCGGCCTGATGCTGCTGTACTCGGCCATCCGTGCCTTCATGCGAGCCTCGATCATACTCGGCATCATCTGGCTGCTGCTGGGGTTGTGGGTGCTGAGCTGGATCATTCACTGACTAGCCCAACACCCACCTGCGCAATGGTTCAGCGGCCCTTGATCACCATCTCACCTGCCGACTCACCCACCGACTGCAAATTCGGCCGGTACATCGACTCCACCTGCGGCGGCGGCACACGGTAGGTACCGGGTGTCACCGCCCGCGCCAGGTACAACAAATGAGTGGTGCCATAGCTGTCCACAGGCAGCGCCGCCACATAGCGATCGTCGCGGAACTCCTGGTGCACGACGTTGGCGTTCTGCATCGACTCACGCCACTGCTTGACCGCGCTGCTGGCGTTTTCCAGGCTGGCCGCGCTCTGCGCCAGGTTCTGGTTTTCCAGCTCAAGGCCCGCGGGCAGCAAATCAACCACCAAAGCATCCGGCACTCGGGACGTAGCAGTCACGGCCAGGTGCACCAGCACCAGGTCGCCACTCTTGAGCGCCTGAATATCCAAGGCCTGGCCGTTCATCCCCAGGTACTCGCGGCGAATGCTCATACCTGTGTTGCTCGCCGCCGGGGCCTGGCGTGGATAGCCGGACAGGGTCAATTGCTGGTACAGCGTGTCGCTGCCTTGATTCTGCACGGTCAACGGTGAGGCCAGCAGCGACCCTTCAAGCTTCAGGCCTGACTGTGTACTATCCAGATCACGCAGTTCACCGGCACTGTCCAGACGCGCCGACCACTTGCCCTCCGGCTTGCTCAGCAGACCGCGACCGGCGAGGAACAAGGCGTTGCGTTCCTGGGTCGACAACCATTGGTTGGCCGCGACCTGATCGGACAGTTGGAACAGCCGTTGATCAAGAGTATTGCTGGCCAGGTTGTTTTCTTCGAGCAAGGCCAGGATCAATGCCTGGTCGCGCACCGGGCTGCCGTAGTCGCCGAGCCAGTCTTTAGCATCACGACTGACAGCCAAGCCCGCCTGCAAAGCTTGCTCGGCACGTGGTTTGTCACCCATTTTTTCCAGAGCAATGGCCAACTGCACCAACGGCAAGCCGGAGCGGGCATCGCTGCGCCGCTCGAACAGGCTGCGCAGCGCCCCCAGCGGCGCTTGCTGAGTACGGGCAAGCACCAGCGCGGCATAAGCCTGCACGGCAAAACGGCTGTGCTCGGCATTGTTGCTATAGTTGACTTCGATCAGGTTACGCTCCTGCAGATAACGCAGAAGACGCTCGCTGGCCTTCTTCAAGGCATCGGCAGGCACGGCATAGCCCTGCTCGCGAGCACGCAGGAGGAAGTCGGTGACATAGGCGGTCAGCCAGTACTCCTCTTCGGAATCCGAACTCCACAGGCCGAAGCTGCCGTTGTAGCGCTGCATGCCCAACAAGTGTTCGATGCCCATCTCGATCTTGCGCTTGCGCACCTCGGCCTGCTCGCCAGTGATGCCCAGACGCTTGAGGGTTGCGGCGTCGGCATACAGCGATGGGTACAGACCACTGGTGGTCTGCTCCAGGCAACCATAGGGGTAGGCTTCCAGGGCGCGGATCTGCTCGGCCAGGTTCAGCGGCGGACGGCTGGACAAGGCCAGCATTGCCTCCAGACCGGCCGGTTCGAACTCGGCCAGATCAGCCTCCGGCAGGCTCCACGGTTGATCGCTGAGTGCCACCCGGTAGTGCTTGAGCATGGCCGGATAGGCCGGGCGGATGCCCAGAGTCCATTCACGGCTGAAGGCCGTGGCCGTCTCCCCTGGCAGTTGCAGCCCCAGTACCTCGACTTTGACCTTGCCCTGGCCCAGACCACCGCTGGCCTGCACCGGCACCTGCAGGGTGACACGCTTGCCCTGGGTCAGATCCAGGGTTTGCTCGGCCGCACGCATCAGGCTCAATTGGCCTTCAGTGCTCAGCTGTACAGTGAGCTTTTGCGCCTGCCCGGAGAGGTTCGAGACATCCAGCGCCAGGGTGGTGCGATCACCTCCTGCGAGAAAGCGCGGCGCCGACAGCTCGGCGATCAATGGCGCGGCGACCACGGTCTTGCCTTCAGCCACGCCGTAGCGTTCGTCGGTCCAGGCTTGAGCCATCAAGCGCAGCTCACCGTTGAAGTCGGGAATATCGACGCTGGCCTCGCCTTCGCCGTTCTCGTTGAGGGTCACCGGCGCACTCTGCTGGGCGACGATGGTGACGCTGGTATTAGGTCGCTTGCCGCCCTTGGCCATGGCCGCATCACCACCGAAGGCCAGGCTAGCCAGACGGCCCTGACCGGCTTCGATCAACTGGCCATAGATGTCCAGTTGGTCGGCACCGTAAGCCTTGCGTCCGAACATGCCGGTGAAAGGGTCCGGGGTCGGGTAGTCGGTGATGTTGAGAATGCCCACGTCTACCGCGGCCAGCAACACGTGCACCTGTTTGGGCACACTGCCGTCGGCATTGCGGGCCTGGACCTTGACTGTCAACGGCTGTTTGGGACGCATCTTTTCCGGCGCGCTGAGGGTCACGTCCAGCTTGCGTTCGGCACGGTCCAGCGGCAGGTGCAGGACACCGACCGCACGTTTGGGCGTGGCGTTGACCTTGCGCTCGCCCGGACGAATCACCAGGGCGCTGACATACAAGTCATGCCGGGCCCATTTGCGCTCGAGGTTGATGGCGAACGTCTTGCCTTCGGCGGGCACGTCGATCTCCTGCCACCACAGCGGACCTTCACTGGACTCGACCATCAGGTAACCGTTACCGGCCGCAGGTGGCGTGACGGTGACATTGACGGTAGCGCCATCGGCGTAGGACGGTTTGTCCAGGGCAAGCTTGACCTGGTCCGGACGCACAGCACCGCCGTCGGCATTGTCCTGGGCACGATAGCCGGCCCAGAAGCGCTCGCTGGAAACCAGGCCGGTCTGCGGGTCTTCGACCTCGACGCGATACGGGCCCCATTCAACCTGGAAGTTGAGCCTAGCGGTGGAGCCGGCCTTGATGTTGACCGTCTCTTCGCTCTGGGTGAGGAATTTTTCGTTGAAGTTGTAGCTCCAGCCGTCACTCTGCGAGTAGTTCCAGTAGTAGTCACGACGCTCGCGAATCAAGCGCACCTTGAGGTCGTTGGCGGCCAGCTTATTGCCGTCGCGGTCGGCAACCAGCACTTCGAACTCCACGGGGCCATCGCTGTCGGTTTCTTCACCGTCGAACAACCCGCGCAGCCCCGGCAAGCGTTCGGCGGGCCAGATCGGCTGCTGCAGGCGCCGGGTGATCGGCCGACCACCAGACTCCTGCAAACTGGCCTGCACAGTCAGCTGCAGCGGCGAACGGGCCTCCGACCATTTGCTTTCGATGCTTATGGTCGTCTTGCCGTTGGCGTCCAGAGTAACTTCATCCAGCTCCAGGTCCTGGCTCAGCTCCGGCTCGGTGATCGAGCCGAACTGATAGCCCGGCAATGCCGGTACCGCTTCGCGCAGCGGGCGTACATAGGCCTGGCCGCTCAAGCGGTTGCCGGAGGCCGGGGCGCCGTACAGATAGCGGCCATTGACGTCGATCTCGGCGCTCTGCTCAGGACTCAGGGGCACATCGCTGCCTTTGAGTTCCAGGGCCAGGCGTTCAGGCAGGAAGTCTTCAACAAGAAACTCATAGATCTGCTTCTTGCCGCCGCCCAGGTCAAACAACAACTGCCAGCGCCCGGTCGGGGCTTCAGTGGCCAGTTGCAGCTGGTATTGGTAGAGGCCACTGCTGCCAGGCTCCCAGACAAACTTGCGGCTGACCTGTTCATCGGGCCGACGCACTTCCACCGTCACCGGCTGGGGCTTGAGCGGGCGACCATCCTGGTCGCGCAATAAGCCATTGAGCAGCACAGTCTCGCCTGGCCGGTACAAGTCGCGTGGACCGAACACGAAAAACTGCAGGGGGTTGGCCTGCGGGCCGGTAATGTCGAACTCCGCCAGGTCTAGCGCGGCACTGTTCAGGCGCAGCATGGTGGTATGCACGCCCTGGTGAGCCAGCAGGGTTTCAGCCTTCGGCGGCATCGGCAGTTGGGCATGGCCATCGCTGTCGGTCTTGCCTTGGCCCAGCACTCGGCCTTCGGCGTCGAGCAACTCAAGGGTGACGCCGCTCAGGGCCTGGCCACCTTCCAGCCCCTGGGTGAACACGTCCATGCGGTTCTGGTAACGGTGGGCCGAAACGCCGATATCGCTGAGCGTGAACAGGGTCGCCGGTTGCGAGTAGTCGTAGGTGCCCGAGGCGCGCATTACCGCCAGGTACACGCCTGGCTCCTGCAGCGGCTTGATCCCGGCGATCGGCAGCAACACGGTTTCACGGGTGTTGCGCGCCGGATTGAGGTCGAAACGACCGCTGTAGACCAGCTCGGCCATGTCCAGGGTTTCTTTCGACTGGTAGTAGTACAGGCTGCTGTTGCGGCCCCAGGCACTGAGAAAAGGCGAGAGCGATTCAGGCTTGATGCGGAAGAACTCGACATCGACCTTGTTGACGTTCAACGCGATCACCGGCAGCCCTTCGGCCAGGCGTGTCGGCAGCAGCGAACCACGGCTGGCGAAGCCGATGGTGGCCTGCATGTCGCGGGTCTCCAGGCGGCTTACCGACTCGGCAGCCAGACGCTCGCCATTGACAGCCTGCAGGCCAGCATCGATGGTCAGCACCAACTTGCGTTGCGGCTCCAGGTGGCGCAGGCGCAGCTCCATACCGTTGTCGGAGAGCTCCCAGGCACCATCCACCTTGCCTTTGACGGTATCGACCAAGTGTATCCGGTCGGCAAGATTCTGCTGCGCATCCAGAGGCACCGAGAAAGTCAGGGACAGGGCACTGGCACCATCGACTTGAACTTCCGAGACATCTACCACGCTCAGTTCGCGACCGGCATAACGCTTGGCCAGGGTTGCGGCGTCCTCACGGGCAGGCTTGGCCGTTTCCTGAGTCTGCGCGGGCGTGGTTGCCGGGGCCGGCTTGTCTGGTACAGACGAGTCGCAGGCACTGAGCAAGGCCAGCGCGCAGGCCAGCAACAATCCTTTGTTGAGCATGGAGGTAACTCTTTGGCAGCAGGTTCTGAGGGAAGAACTATATATCAACAACGTCGTCACCGTGCGCTGGCGCTACAATGTCCGGCTTGCCTGGAGCCGACATGTCCCGATTGCTGACCGACTGGCGCGACCGCCCGACCCACCGCAAGGTCTGGGCATTGGCCGCGCCGATGATTCTCTCGAATATCTCCGTGCCCCTGGTGGCGCTGGTCGATAGCGCCGTGATTGGCCACCTGCCCCACGCTCACCAGCTTGGCGCTGTGGCCGTCGGTGCCAGCCTGTACACCTTCCTGGCCTGGGTGATGGGTTTTCTGCGCATGGGCTCCACCGGTTTTGCCGCCCAGGCTGCCGGGCGCGCCGATGGTGCGGCCTTGCGTCAGGTATTGGTGCAAGGCCTGTTGCTGGCGCTGCTGTTCGCGCTGTTGCTGGGTTTGCTGGCCCTGCCCTTAAGTCACCTGGCTCTGCAATTGATGCAGCCGTCGGCGGCACTGGAACAATCGACTCAGGACTTCTTCCAGACTCGTCTGCTCGGTCTGCCTGCCGCCCTGGCGAGCTTCGCATTGGTCGGCTGGTTCCTCGGTACCCAGAACGCCAGGGCGCCCCTGGCGATTCTGCTGACCACCAACCTGCTCAACATCGCCCTCAATCTGTGGTTCGTGCTGGGTCTGGACTGGGGCGTGCTGGGTTCGGCACGCGCCTCGGTGATTGCCGAGTGGAGTGCCGCCCTGCTCGGCCTGGCCCTGACCCGGCCGGCCTTGCGCGCCTACCCTGGGGGGATCGCCTGGGCGCTACTCGCCCGCTGGCAAAGCTGGCGGCCACTGCTGGCCGTCAACCGCGACATCTTCATTCGCAGCCTGGCCTTGCAGGCGGTGTTCTTTCTGATCACCGTGCAGGGTGCACGTTTGGGTGAGGCCACCGTCGCCGCCAATGCCCTGCTGCTCAATGGTTTGCTGCTCACTGCCTACGCCCTCGATGGTCTGGCCCATGCGGTCGAGGCCTTGTGCGGCCACGCCATCGGCGCCGGTGATCGTCAGGCCTTGCGTCGTTCGCTGACCGTGGCCTGCGGCTGGTCGTTGCTGGCCAGTAGCGGCTTTGCCGTGCTGTTCCTGTTTGGCGGGCACCTGTTTATCAACATGCAGACGGACATCGAAAGCGTGCGTGCAACGGCGTACCAGTACTTGCCCTATCTGGCGTTATTGCCACTGGTGGCAGTCTGGAGCTATTTGCTGGATGGTCTGTTCATTGGTGCGACAAGGGCGCGGGAGATGCGCAACGGTATGCTGACCAGTGTGGCGCTGGCTTTGCCGGTGGCCTATGCCGCTCGGGATTTGGGCAACCACGGCTTGTGGCTGGGCTTTCTGCTGTTCATGGCCTTGCGCGGGGTGACCTTGGGGGTGATGGGCTGGCGCTTGCAGCGGCGGGATGGGTGGTTCGTTCGTCGCTAAAAGCATCGCGGGGCAAGCCAGCCCCCACAAACTCGGTGGGAGCGGCGGTGCAACGACTCGACTTGCCCCGCGATAGCGTCAGCTCGACAGGTAAGACGAACGCGTCAGCCCCAGACGCAAGGCATCGAGGAACTGGGTCTTCTCACGCGCGGTGATCTTGGCGCTGGCGCACTTGTCACGGTAGTGAGTCATCAACTCCTCCGGCGACAGGTGCACGTAGCGCAGCATGTCTTCGATGGTGTCATGGGTCTCGATACCGGCGTGGTACACGCTGCCGTTGGGGTTCTGGTAGATGTTCACCGAGTCGGTGTCACCAAACAGGTTGTGCATGTCACCGAGAATCTCCTGGTAGGCACCGACCAGGAAAATCCCCAACAGGTAGTCCTCACCCTCGTTGATCCCGTGTACCGGCAGGCTGGTCTCGATGCTCTGCTCGTCAACGTACTGATTGATCTTGCCATCGGAGTCGCAGGTCAGGTCCTGCAGCACCGCACGGCGCATCGGCTCTTCGTCGAGGCGATGCAGCGGCAGGATAGGCAGCACCTGGCCGATGGCCCAAGTGTCCGGCAAACTCTGGAACACCGAGAAGTTGCAGATGTACTTGTCGGCGAGTTTGTCGTTGAGTTCGTCCAGCACCTGACGGTGCGAGCGCTGACGGGCCTTGAGCGAGTTGTGCAGGCGACGGCACACGGCGAAGTAGCACTGCTCGGCCAGGGCTTTCTCGGCCAGGGTGATTTTGCCGTCGGCGTACTGTGCGGCGACGTCGCTCATGTAGTGCGTCGCACGCCAGTAAGTCTCGGTGACCATCTCGATATCGGTCGGGCCCAGCAGGTCGGCCAGCCATTGCACGGTCTCTGGCAGGCTTTCCTTATTCTCGATCTCCGGCACTTCGTCGTTGTGCTTCTCGACGTCGGTGACCTGCACCACCAGCACGGCGTGGTGGGCCGTCAGCGAACGGCCGCTCTCGGAGAAGATGTGCGGATGCGGCAGACCCTGGGCATCACAGAACTCCTTGAGCATACCGACCACGACACCGGCGTAATCGTCCATGTCGTAGTTGATCGAGCTGGCGTTGCGCGAATGGGTACCGTCATAGTCGACACCCAGACCGCCGCCGACGTCGATGTGATCGACCGGCAGGTTCAGGGCGCGCAGCTCGCCGTAGTAACGAATCGCTTCCTTGAAACCATGCTGGTAGTCAGCCAGGTTGGCGATTTGCGAGCCCATGTGGAAGTGCAGCAGGCGGATACCCTGGTCCAGGCCCGCATCGCGGAAGCGCTGGACCACCGAGATCAACTGCGCGGCCGACAAGCCGAACTTGGATTTCTCGCCACCGGTATCCGCCCATTTGCTCGACGCCAGCGACGACAGGCGCACGCGCAGACCGATCTGCGGCTTGACCTTGAGCTCGGCCGCTTCTTCGATCACCAGCGCCACTTCCGACTCTTTCTCGATGACGATGAACACGTTGTGGCCAAGCTTCTGGCCCATCAGCGCCAGACGAATGAACTCGCGGTCCTTGTAACCGTTGCAGACAATGGTGCCGCCTTTTGGCGCCAGGGCCAGTACCGCCAGCAGCTCAGGCTTGGAACCGGCCTCAAGACCGATGGACACGTTCTGGGTGGCGATGATGTTTTCCACCACCGCCTCCTGCTGGTTGACCTTGATCGGGTACAGCGCGGTGTACTGGCTCTGGTACTCCAGGCGCGCGATGTTGGCATCGAAGGCACCGGTCAGCTGGCGCACGCGGTCTTGCAGGATGTCGGGAAAGCGTACCAGCAACGGCAGCGACAGGCCGCTCTTGCGCAGCTCGTCGACCTCTTCGAACAGATCGATTGGCGCGCTGCCAGGCCCGTTAGGGCGAACTTCGACGCGGCCGGCCTCGTTGATTGCGAAGTAACCGGCCCCCCAATGGCGAATCCCGTAAACACTGCGGCTGTCCGCAACTGTCCATTGGCTGCCATCATCTTTGCGTGTGCGTCGTACGGACATTGAAGTCCCCTATATAAAAAGTCGAATAACACCGGCCCACGGACGGCGGGCGCAGTGTAAAACCTGGAAATGACGATTTTCCGTGTTCAGGGATAGACCCTTCCTACGGGAACGAGTTTAGAAAGCGAATTGCAAAAAATCGCGATGCGGTCTTCAACCGCCGGACTTTTTCGCTTTGAAGCCTTGTTTGATCAGCTCTGCCAACAACAGCTCGACGTGATCGCCCTGGATTTCGATGACCCCGTCTTTCAACGCGCCGCCGGTTCCGCAGCGGCGCTTGAGCGTGCTGGCGAGGTCCTTGAGCTGTTCCAGGGGCAGCGGTACACCGCTGATAGTCGTCACCGTCTTGCCGCCACGGCCTTTGCTTTCGCGGCGCACGCGAGCAATGCCATCGCCTTCGGGGATGAGCGTCTGTTTGCAGATGCAGGCATCTATGGGTTTGCTGCAGTCCGGACAATGCCGACCTGCATCGGTGGAGAACACCAGGCCACCAAGGGCGGCGAATGATGCGGCTTTTTTGGCCACTTTTGATCCTCGTACGGTGAGGACAAAAACTGGTCGATGCCCCGGGCAGGGTACCGACCGCGAAGCCCCACTCTGGCAGGGGCAGCGCAACTGCCGCACCCAGGGTACGGCAGCCTTAAAAGGCCGCGCAGTGTAACGATAAAATCCGCGGATGCTAAGTACAAAACTGCGCCATTTTACATGGGATTCGCGACGTCAGGCCCGACGGTCGATGTAACGTTGCAAAGCGGCCAGCGAATCGGGGCAGTAAGGCTGCAGCCGACTGTCGGCCAGGGCCTGTCCGAGCGGCAGGAAGCGGGCTTCGCTGACCTCCTCGGGCTGCAGGCGCAAAGGCCCGTCCCAGACCGCTGAAAACACCGCGCACCAGAGCCGGTTGCCAGGTTGATCGAAGAAAAAGCGTTCGTGGGCGGTCAACTCGACGCCGCTTACGCCAAGTTCTTCTTCCAGTTCGCGGGCGGCTGACTCGGCAAAGCTTTCATCGGCCTGGACCATGCCACCGGCGGCTACGTCCCAGTAACCCGGATAAATCGCCTTGCTCTCGGTGCGCCGGTGCACGCACAGCTCGCCGGCCGAGTTGAACAGCAGGATATAGGTACCGCGCCCGATCAGGCCCTTTTCACGCAACTCGGCGCGGGGCAAAGCCCCAAGGAGCTGATCATTCTCGTCTACCCAGGCGATCAGCTCGGCATCGGAGGCAGCGCGGTGCGCCGCCTCCTGCTTGGAAATAGCCACCGATCAGCCTTGCGACAGCAGCTGGCGCAGGTCGATCACCGCCGCGTTGGCGCGGGAGATGTAGTTGGCCATGACCAGCGAGTGGTTGGCCCACATGCCGAAGCCGCTGCCATTGAGCACCATCGGGCTCCACAGTGGCTCCTGGGAGGCCTCCAGCTCACGGATGATCTGACGCACGCTGACGGTGGCGTTCTTCTTCGCCAGTACGTCGGCGAAGTCCACTTCGATGGCGCGCAGCAGGTGCGACAGCGCCCAGGCCTGACCACGGGCTTCATAGAAGACGTTATCGATCTGCAGCCACGGGGTTTCGACCACTTCTTCATCCAGCTGCGGCGCTTGCCCTGCGGCGACGGTCTCGGTCTTCAGGGTGCTGTTGAGCTTGACCCGGCCGACGCTGGCCGAGAGCCGCTGCGACAGCGAGCCCAGGCGGGTGGCAACGTCGCCCAGCCAGTTGTTGAGGTTGTCAGCACGGGTGTAGAACAGCGCGCCCTGCTGATCCGGCGAGGCCAGGCGTTTCTGGTAACGGGTCAGGGAGTTGATGCCTTCCTGGAACTCCGACTCGCTCGAAGGCAGGATCCAGCTCTTGTTGTCAAAGTTGAAGCGCGGCTCGGCCTTGGCCAGATCTGCATCTTCAGCGGACTGCGACTGCGAACGGGCGAAGTCCTTGCGCAGCGCCCGGCTCAGGTCGCGGACCTGGACCAGCACGCCGTATTCCCAACTAGGCATGTTGTCCATCCACAAGCCAGGTGGAAAGCGGTCGTTGGAAATGTAGCCGCCCGATTTGTGGAGCAAGGTGCCAGCAACCGTCTTGAGGGTTTCTACCGTGGTATAGCCAACGACCATCTGCTGACCGGTCTTCTCGGCGGCAGCCTGGGCATTCTGCTGGACCGGGAACAGCTCCGGCTCAGCGCTCCAGTACCAACCCAGACCGATGCACACCAACAGGTACAGGCCAATCAGCGTGCCCAGGGCGCGACTAAAAAACAATCCGCCGAAGTAGCTGCGGGTAGCGGCACTGCGGGGCTCGATCCGCTCGCGCGTTTCGGCTTTGCCTGTACGGTTTTTCCAGTCCAGCATGGCGTTGTCCTTTCTGTCACGTCGGTTCAAGGGGTTCGACCGCAACCCCCGGGCTTCGTGCCAGCGCTGTGCAGTATTCCACTGAGCACTGCCTGCCGGGGTCGGCAAGTATCACAGCACTATAAATCAAGCGCGTCGGTTCGCATAAGCGACTATCGAGTCAGCAATTGAATAAAGAGACTTGTACAGTAAATTGATACAAGACACTCGATTGTCCGAAAAGTGGTGCTAGCATAGAGCCATCACTCGAACTGCCTCACCCCTTATAAGTAGTCAGGACATGACCGAGCCAGAAGACCCCAATCGTGAGCGCCTCAAGCAACATTTTGCCCAGCGGGTGATTCACCAGGCTCGGCAGATACTCGAGATCTGGCAGCGCCTGCAGCGCAGCGAGTGGTCGACTGGCGATCTGGGCGAACTGTGCGAGGCCAACCTGCGCCTGCAGCGCTACGCCACGCGCTTCGAACAACCGGAGCACAGCGAGCTGGCCGAGGCCATCGGCCAAACCCTGGACGCCGTCGAGGCCAACAGCGCCCGCTTGAGCAGTCACCTGATCAGCGAGCTCAACCGCCTGATGCAGCGCCTGTCGCGCACTGGCCTGCGCCAGGGTGACCAGCTCGAACAGGTGCCCTTGCCGCCCTTGCGCAAGCCAGTCTATATCATGCTCCAGGACCATGACCGGGCTGAGCGCCTGGCCCAGCAACTGGAGTTCTTCGGCCTTGGTGTACAAGCCTTGTACAGCGCCGATGCGTTTCGTGCCTCGATGAACGAACGGTTGCCAGCAGCCATCGTCATGGATGTCGACTTCACCGGCAGCGGTATCGGCCTGCAACTGGCTGCCCAGGCTCAACAAGGCCTGGAGC
This sequence comes from Pseudomonas sp., assembly GCF_050739775.1. GTDB lineage: Bacteria > Pseudomonadota > Gammaproteobacteria > Pseudomonadales > Pseudomonadaceae > Aquipseudomonas. The sequence continues at coordinate 197,525 of NZ_JBOICA010000002.1, read as the reverse complement.
AGCGGGTGCCATTGCTGTTCTTCAGCCTGGATGAAACCGACACGCCAACGCGCCTTGCCGCAGTGCGCGCCGGTGGCCAGGAGTTTCTCACCGGCACCCTGGAAGCCTCGAGCCTGCTGGAAAAGGTCGAATTGCTCACCAGCGTCACCCAGTACGAACCCTTCAAGGTGCTGATCATCGACGACTCCCGGGCCCAGGCCATGCACACCGAGCGCCTGCTCAACAGTGCCGGCATCGTCACCCGGACCTTGACCGAGCCGATCCGCACCATGGCGGAGCTTGCCGATTTCCAGCCCGACCTGATCATCCTCGACATGTACATGCCCGATTGCACGGGCACTGAGCTGGCCAAGGTGATTCGTCACAATGACCGCTACGTCAGCGTGCCGATCATCTACCTGTCAGCCGAGGACGACCTGGACAAGCAGCTCGACGCCATGAGCGAAGGTGGCGATGATTTCCTGACCAAGCCAATCCGCTCGCGCCACCTGATCACCACCGTGCGCAACCGTGCCGCCCGCGCGCGCAACCTCAAGGCGCGGATGGTCCGCGACAGCCTGACTGGCCTGTACAACCACACCCATATCCTGCAACTGCTCGAAGACTGCAGCTTCCGCGCCCGCCGCGAAGAGCAGCCACTGAGCTTTGCCATGCTCGACATCGACCACTTCAAGAAGGTCAATGACAGCCATGGCCACCCCATGGGCGACCGGGTGATCAAGAGCCTGGCGCTGTTTCTCAAACAGCGCCTGCGCAAGACCGACTTCATCGGACGCTATGGCGGTGAAGAGTTCGCCATCGTCATGCCCAATACCGATCTGGCGGCCGCCCATAAAGTCCTGGATGAAATCCGCCGACGCTTCGCCGAGATCCACTACCCCGCCCAACCACGGGATCTGTCCTGTACCTTCAGCGCCGGGGTGGTGCAACTGAGTGATGGGCTCGATGCCTTGAGTATGGCTACCGCCGCCGACGAAGCCCTGTACCGGGCCAAAGGGGCCGGGCGCAACCGGGTGCAACGCGTCGACGATCCTAGGCAAAGTGCCACTTTTTTAGCTTCATACCCGACCTCGTCATAACACGGTCACAAAAACGCAATAACTTCAGTGACTTACCATTCGGCCGTTGGTAGACCCTGGACATGCGCCTGAAGCTGCTCACCAATTTCAACACCCTGTTGCTGGTCACCGTCTGTATCGCCCTGGGCGCCACCCTGTGGTGGTCGCAGCGCGCCCTGGAACGCCCCTATCAGATCATGGAACGCTACCTGTCGCTGTCGCAGCAGTTCCAGAACCAGGCGGCACGCAACATTCTCGACTACCTCAATAGCGGCGACGCCTTGCGCCACGCCACTGCGGTTCAGGCGACCAGCGCCCTGCAGGAGCAGTTGGAACAACTGCCGCCAGCGCTGGCAGCCTCTCTGCGTCCAAGCCTGGACAACCTGCAAGGCTTTACTGGCAACGAGTTGTTGGCTGCCGGTAAATTGGCCGGTGACCCTCAGGCCTTGTTGCTACAAGCTGAACGCGAGTTGGGGGCGAGCCTCGATCAACTGGCCAGCTACGCCCAGAGCAGCACCAGCAGCGATGCCGGGCGATATGCTGCGCCGCTGTTCCGGGCATCACTGTTCCTCTCTCGGCTGTCACTTGCCCGCGACAAGCTGGTCAGCAGTGGCCATAGCGAGCTGGCTGACGAGGTGGAGCGCGAGCTTCAGCAAATCGTCGCCCAGGCCCGGACGCTTGATGAACTGCCGCTGCTCGGCGTCACTACCGCCCGCGAATCGAACGCCGATGACTTTGCTGCCCTGATGGGCCTGGAGACGCAAAGCAACAGCAAAACCGAAGACAGCGGCGTCGTGCTCAAACGGGAATTGAACAGTCTGCTCAACCGCTACCCTGGCGAACTGCAACGCACCCGCGCACAGATCGAGCGCCGCAGTGAACTGGCCAACAGCACCCATCAGCAGATTGACGCGGTGCAACAGGCGATTGCCGCCCTTGAACCGCTAGTGCGCAGCCAGCACGCCACGATCCAGGGCGAAGTGCGGCTGATCCAGGGCTTGATGATTGGCCTGATCCTGTTGATCGCCTTGCTCATCGATACCTTGCAGCGGCGCCTGGCGCGGGTGCTGACCAATCTGGCGCCCGCCCTTTCACGCTGGACCGAGGGTGACTTCGGCCAGGCCATTGCCTTGGGCAAAAGCAACCGCGAAATGCATGACATCCAGGAGTCCCTCAACCGCCTGCGCCTGTACCTGGTGGAACTGGTCGGGACCATCCGCAGCAATGCTGAACAGGTGGCTGGCAGCAGTCATGCCCTGGCCGGCATGAGCAGTGCCCTGCATGAAGGTGCCGAGCGCCAGGCCGGTGACACCGCACAAATCCGCGATGCCCTGGGCGAACTGGAAGCCACCATCCTGCAAGTAGCCGGCGATGCCAGCCAGGCCGCCGACGCCAGCCGCGATGCCGGACGCGCGGTGGAGCAAGGCCAGGCAGTCATTGGTCAGAGCCTGACCGGCCTGCGCGCCCTGGTCGATGAAGTGCAAGGCAATGCACAAATGATCGAACAACTGGCCGAAGAGTCGGCCACCATCGGTGGTGTGCTCACGGTCATTCGCTCGATTGCCGAACAGACCAACCTGCTGGCCCTGAACGCCGCGATTGAAGCTGCACGCGCCGGGGAAATGGGCCGTGGTTTTGCCGTAGTGGCCGAAGAAGTACGCTCCCTGGCCCAACGTACCACGGGTGCTACCGGCGAGATCCAAGCCCTTATTGGCCGCCTGCAGCAAGCCGCCCGCGAGTCAGTGCAAGGCATGCGCGCCCAACTCGAACATGCCGAAGCCACCGCAGACCAGGCCCAGGCCGCCGACGGTGCCTTGGATGAAATCGTCGCGGCGATCCAGACCATCTCTGCCACTGCGGTGCGGATTGCCGACGTCACGGCACAACAGAGCGGCGCGGTGAGCGAGATTCGCGACCACAGCGAGCGGATTCATGGCCTGGGTGAAGACAACTTGCAACGTATTGGTGAAGGGCGTGAGCAGGGCGAGCACTTGCTCAGGCTAGGGGGCGAGTTGAACACGGCGGTGCGAGCGTTTCGGGTCTGAGTGCGCGATTGGGGTTATAGGGTCAGAAAGTCCGTTATCATGCAGGCACTTCTGTACTGCGAGACCGCCATGCGCCGCCTGCTTTGCCTCCTTTTCCTGCTCCTGGCCTTGCCCGCCGTTGGCGCCGGCCTGCTCGACAACCGTCCCAGCGCTACCCTGGGTGCGCCGTCGCTGAACAACAGCGCCGACTTCCTGCCGGTACACGAAGCGTTCAAGCTGAGCCTGGTGCAAAGCGATGCGCAAACCCTCAAGCTGCGCTTCGTCGCCGCCGATGGCTATTACCTGTATCGCCATCGCTTCCAGTTTCGTGCCGAGCCTGCCGACATCACCTTGGGCGCTGCACGGATCCCGCCCGGCGAAGCCAAGCACGACGAGTTCTTCGGCGATGTTGAGGTCTACCACGGCATCCTCGATATCGACATCCCACGCCCGGCCAACGACCAGCGCGCCTTCACCCTGCTGGTGGGCTACCAGGGCTGCGCCGACAAGGGCCTGTGCTACCCACCGGAAACCGAACGCCTGAGTATCGATGGCAGCGCTGTCGCGCCAGCAACCAGCGCAGCGGGGGCAAATGCAAAGGTCTGGACCTGGAAAGAACTGCTGCTGTTCTTCCTCGCCGGGGTTGGCCTGACCTTCACCCCCTGTGTACTGCCGATGCTGCCAATCCTCTCCGGCGTGGTCTTGCGTGGCCAGGTCGGTGGTCTGCGCGGTCTCAGCCTGTCGCTGGCCTACGTGCTGCCGATGGCCGCCTGCTTCGCCCTGCTCGGCGCCCTGATGGGCCTGTTCGGCGCGGGTATGAACCTGCAGGCACGCCTGCAGTCAGCCTGGGTGCTGGTGCCGTTCTCGCTGTTTTTCGTCCTGTTCGCCCTGGCCATGTTCGGCCTGTTCGAACTGAAGCTGCCGCACGCCATCAGCCATCGCCTGGAGCGCCTGGTCGGCCAGACCAAAGGCGGTTCGCTGCTCGGCGCGGCAATTCTCGGGGTGTTCTCAAGCTTGCTGGTATCGCCCTGCGTGTCGGCGCCGCTAGCCGGTGCGCTGCTGTATATCAGCGCCAGTGGCGACGCGCTGGGTGGCGCATTGAAACTGTTTGCCCTGGGCCTGGGCATGGGGGCCCCCTTGCTGCTGGTGGCCACTGGTGGCGCGGCCTGGCTGCCAAAGAGCGGCCCTTGGCTGGGCACGGTGAAGAATGCCATTGGCGTGCTGTTGCTGGGCTTGGCCATCGGCCTGCTCAGCCGAGTATTGCCCGGCCAGGTCACCCTGCTGCTGCTGGGTCTGTTGAGTGCTGGTGTCGCCGTATTCCTCGGCACCCTGGAATTCACGGTGAAAACCACGCTGCAGCGTCTGGCGCAATTGCTCGGCCTGTTGCTGTTGGTCTACGCCCTGGCTTGCTGGTATGGCGCACTGAGTGGCCAGACCGACCCGCTGCGCCCACTGCCTCAGGCCACCGTCTCCGACAGCGCTGCCAACGCCCAGGCCATAGCCCAAAACGACTGGCAGACCGTGACCACCCGCGCAGCCCTCGACAGCGCCCTGGCCCAGGCCAAGGCCGCCGCAAAGCCGGTGGTACTGGACTGGTACGCTGACTGGTGTATCAGTTGCAAGGTCATTGAGCGCGAGGTCCTGACCGCCCCCGCGGTCAAGCGCCAGCTCCAGGGCTACACACTACTGCGCTTCGATATCACTGAAAGCAACGCCGAACAGCGCGCCCTGCTCGACCGCTACCAACTGTTCGGGCCGCCAGCGCTGTTGTTCTTTGCTGCGAACGGCAGCGAAAAAACCGACGCTCGGGTGGTAGGTGAGACAAACGCCGGCGAATTTGCCGAGCATCTGACGCGCATTCGCGCCGATCTGGGTCTATAACTTCTTCTGGCTGCTGAAAAGCCATCATCGATGACCAAAATTAATAAATTAGTCATATATTTGGCGTGAATCTCGGTCATCGTGCTGGCTATTGCTGGTAACTAGACACTGCCCGGCGGTTTACGGCATAGTCGCCGCGCAACGTTTGTGCCTAACGATAAAAGGAACCACAGATGGCAACGCTACTGGTGCTGCACGGCCCCAACCTGAACCTGCTTGGCACTCGCGAACCAGGCGTCTACGGCGCCGTTACCCTGGCCCAGATCAACCAGGACCTGGAGCAGCGCGCCCGCGCCGCCGGCCATCACCTGCAGTACCTGCAAAGCAATGCCGAGTACGAATTGATCGACCGCATCCATGCCGCACGCGGCGAAGGCGTCGACTTCATCCTGATCAATCCGGCGGCTTTCACACATACAAGTGTCGCATTACGTGACGCATTGCTAGCAGTGAGCATCCCATTCATCGAAGTGCATCTATCCAACGTGCACAAGCGTGAACCTTTTCGCCATCACTCCTACTTTTCTGATGTCGCTGTAGGCGTGATCTGCGGCCTGGGCGCCAGCGGTTATCGGCTGGCCCTGGAGTCTGCCCTGGAACACCTGGCTGCTAACGCAAAGCCCTGATGACGAGAACCTGGCCTATAGGCCGGGGCTCACAAGAAACGTTTGCTAACACGTTTTTATATTTACGCCCCTGACCGAACCTTGGGAGTTGATGATTAATGGATATCCGTAAAGTCAAGAAACTGATCGAACTGCTGGAAGAGTCTGGCATCGACGAGCTGGAGATCAAGGAAGGCGAGGAATCCGTACGGATCAGCCGTCACAGCAAGACCCCGGCCCAGCAGTACTACGCACCGGCGCCAGTTGCCGCTGCCGCACCAGTCGCCGCTCCTGCTGCTGCCACAGCGCCAGCCGCCGAAGCACCAGCCGCGCCAAAACTGAACGGCAGCGTTGCCCGCTCGCCAATGGTCGGCACCTTCTACCGCAAAGCCTCGCCTAGTTCGCCAGCCTTCGTTGAAGTCGGCCAGAGCGTGAAGAAAGGCGACACCCTGTGCATCGTCGAAGCCATGAAGATGATGAACCACATCGAAGCTGAAGCCAGCGGTGTGATCGAGTCCATCCTGGTAGAAGACGGTCAGCCGGTTGAGTTCGACCAGCCGCTGTTCACCATCGTTTGAACCGCGGAGAGCCAACGATGTCTGCGAAGCTGGAAAAAGTCCTGATTGCCAACCGTGGGGAAATTGCCCTGCGGATCCTGCGTGCCTGCAAAGAGCTGGGCATCAAGACCGTCGCCGTACACTCCACGGCTGACCGCGAACTGATGCACCTGGGCCTGGCAGACGAGTCGGTCTGCATCGGTCCGGCTTCGGCCAGCCAGTCCTACCTGCACATCCCGGCGATCATTGCCGCTGCCGAAGTGACCGGCGCTACCGCCATTCACCCGGGCTACGGCTTCCTCGCGGAAAACGCCGACTTCGCCGAGCAGGTCGAGAACTCCGGTTTTGCCTTCATCGGCCCGAAAGCCGACACCATTCGCCTGATGGGCGACAAGGTATCGGCCAAGGACGCGATGAAGCGTGCTGGCGTTCCAACCGTACCGGGCTCCGACGGCCCGCTGCCGGAAGACGAAGAGACCGCACTGGCCATCGGCCGTGAAGTCGGCTACCCGGTGATCATCAAGGCCGCCGGTGGCGGCGGTGGTCGCGGCATGCGCGTAGTGCACAAGGAAGAAGACCTGATCGCCTCGGCCAAGCTGACCCGTAGCGAAGCCGGTGCCGCGTTCGGCAACCCGATGGTCTACCTCGAGAAATTCCTGACCAACCCACGTCACGTGGAAGTCCAGGTGCTCTCCGACGGCCAGGGTCACGCCATCCATCTGGGTGACCGCGACTGCTCGCTGCAGCGCCGCCACCAGAAGGTTCTGGAAGAAGCGCCAGCCCCGGGCATCGACGAGAAAGCCCGCCAGGAAGTCTTCGAGCGCTGCGTCCAGGCGTGCATCGAGATCGGCTACCGTGGCGCCGGCACCTTCGAGTTCCTCTACGAAAACGGTCATTTCTACTTCATCGAAATGAACACCCGTGTGCAGGTGGAGCACCCGGTTTCGGAGATGGTCACCGGTATCGACATCGTCAAGGAGATGCTCAGCATCGCCGCTGGCAACAAGCTGTCGTTCACCCAGGATGACGTGGTGATTCGTGGTCACTCCCTGGAGTGCCGGATCAACGCCGAAGACCCGAGGAAGTTCATCCCCAGCCCTGGTACCGTCAAGCACTTCCACGCCCCAGGCGGCAACGGCGTTCGCGTCGATTCGCACCTGTACAGTGGCTATGCGGTTCCGCCGAACTACGACTCGCTGATCGGCAAGCTGATCACCTACGGCAAAGACCGTGACGAAGCCATGGCGCGCATGCGCAATGCCCTGGACGAGATCGTCGTCGACGGTATCAAGACCAACATCCCGCTGCACCGCGACCTGGTGCGCGATGAAGGTTTCTGCAAAGGTGGCGTCAACATTCACTATCTGGAACACAAACTGGCTAACCAGGAGTGATCGCAGTGTAAGGTGAAAGAACCCCGGCCTGGTGCCGGGGTTTTTTATTGGATCAGCAGCTGAAACCCTCAATTCACTGCAGCGCCCCTGAAAACCTGCAGTGCCAGAGCTTGCGCTGTCGCCGGATGCCCTATCGAGTCCACCACGACACCGTCTGCGCGCTGGACCAAAGGCTCGCCCCGGACGCGCCGCAAGACCGCGTGCGCCTTACCCGGTATGCCGACGGCATTGAAGCTGAAGACCATCCACTGGCAGGACATCGCAGACTTCCAGCTCACCACCCTGCTCCACCCAACTGGCCCCCAGCAGGTCTGCGCTGGCAGTGCTCAGATGGCAGGCAGCGCTGCCATCGCCTGGCGCAGGTTATCGGTGCTCCAGCCGGTCAGCGCCTGATTAAAGGTCGCCTCGCATACCCCCCCCGGACACACCGCTGATCCGTCGCCTCAAGACGGTGTCAAGCAGGCCATTGATGAAGGACGGCGAAAACTCACCTTCCCTGAAGTAGGTCCGCAACTCCACCAGGAGATTGTCTTCAAGCACCTCCAGCCAAGTAGACTGGCCACGCAGATGAACATCGAAAGTTTCGGCCCAGGCGGTGAGCCTGAGCAAGGTCACGGCGGCGCTTTCGGCAGGTGGCAGTGCGAGTGGGTTGTAGTCCATTAGATGACCTCCTTGATTGAAGAGATCACTATGGCAGCGGCCGCAGAACCGGAGACGATACATAATGCTGGCCGGGGTTGCGGCGATTTATCCACTTTGTCGCCGTGCTGGCGTAAACTGCGCGTCTTCTGCAGCCTCAGGCTGCCCCTGTCGATTTACCAAAGGTGCCCGCCATGCCCTGGCTGCAAGTACGCCTGGCCATCAGCCCGGAACAAGCCGAAACCTACGAAGACGCCCTGCTTGAAGTCGGCGCGGTTTCCGTGACGTTCATGGATGCCGAAGACCAGCCGATCTTCGAACCGGACCTCAACACCACCCCGCTGTGGTCGCACACCCACCTGTTGGCGTTGTTCGAAGCCGATACCGACGCTGCTGCGGTGTTCGCTCACCTGCAACTGCTGACCGGCGCCGCACTACCGGAACACCAGACCGAAGTCATCGAAGACCAGGACTGGGAACGCAGCTGGATGGACAACTTCCAGCCAATGCGCTTCGGCCAACGCCTGTGGATCGTGCCGAGCTGGCACGCCGCACCAGAGCCTGAGGCAGTCAACTTGCTGCTCGATCCGGGTCTGGCGTTCGGCACCGGCACCCACCCGACCACCGCCCTGTGCCTGGAATGGCTCGACGGTCAGGACCTCAAAGACAAGCAAGTACTCGATTTCGGCTGCGGCTCGGGGATTCTGGCCATTGCCGCCCTGCTGCTCGGTGCCCGCGAAGCGGTCGGCACCGATATCGACGTCCAAGCCCTGGAAGCCTCCCGCGACAACGCTGGGCGCAATGGCATCGCCGACGAGCAGTTCGCCCTGTACCTGCCTGAACACATGCCGGCGATGCAGGCCGACGTGCTGGTAGCCAACATCCTGGCTGGCCCTCTGGTTTCACTGGTTCCACAACTGTCTGGGCTTGTGCGCCCGGGTGGTCTGTTGGCGCTGTCGGGGATCCTCGCCGAACAGGGCGAAGAGGTTGCAGTTGCCTACGCCAAGGACTTCGACCTGGACCCCATTACCGTTCGTGACGGCTGGGTACGCATCAGTGGTCGCCGCCGTTAAGTGCGCCTAGAATAACTATCTGTATAACCCGGACCGCCGCATGACCGACAGTTTCGTCACCCAGTGCCCGCATTGCCAGACCAGCTTTCGCGTCAGCCACAATCAGTTGAGCGTGGCCCGCGGCGTGGTGCGTTGCGGCGCCTGCCTACAGGTGTTCAACGCCGCCAAACAGCTGCTGGAACAAAGTGCAGCGCAACAGCCTGCGGCCGAACCTACGACCACTGAGCCCGCGCCTCCTGTGCCAGTGACGCCGGTCAGTCAGCACCAGTGGAGCGCCACCGAGCTGGACCTCGACCAGCTCGACCTGGACCAGGAATTGGCGCGTCTGGAGCAACGTGAAATCCAGCCGACCACCGAGTTCAAGGCCCGCGCCCCTCGTGAAGACAACCTCAGTGCCCACCGTGACGGGCCGGAAAGCGACGACCCGCAATGGCCCGACAGCCTGTTCAGCACCCCGGCCAGCGAACGTGAAACACAGACCGAGGCGCTCGATGAGTCACAGCCGCCGCTGATTGAACAAGAACCGCTGGACCTTGCTCCAGCGCCAGGCGAGCGCACCGAACCTTCGCTGTCTCTGGACCTGGACGTGCTGCACGACGACCTGGACGCCAAGCCCGATCACCGTCACCCAGTAGCGGCAGAAAGTGACGAACCGCCTGTCGAACACCTGTCGGCAAGGGAGCCGGAGGACGACCTCGACACCCCCGAGCCTGACCTCGACGAGCGCCGCGAGCCTGGCCTGGGTCCGGTCTCCAACCGCCCCACACGCAAGGAGCCGCTACTCGACCTGGTCGACGACCCGTTGCAGCTGGACTGGCAAAAGCCCAAGACCCACTGGGGTAAGCGCCTGCTGTGGATCTTCCTGGTCCTGCTGGCCGCCGCCGCCCTGGCGGGCCAGTACATCTGGTATCACTTCGACGAACTGGCCCGTCAGGACCAGTATCGCCCCTGGTTCCAGCAGATCTGCCCGCAGGTTGGCTGCAAGGTGCCTTCGCGCGTCGATATCGCCCGGATCAAGAGCAGCAACCTGGTGGTGCGCAGCCACCCGGACTTCAACGGTGCGCTGATCGTCGATGCGATTATCTACAACCGCGCGCCATTCACCCAGCCATTCCCGCTGCTGGAGCTGCGGTTTGCCGACCTCAATGGCCAACTGATCGCCAGTCGGCGCTTCAAGCCCGTCGAGTACCTCAGCGGTGAACTGGCCGGCAAGGGCGAAATGCCCAGCCAGGTACCGATCCACATCGCCCTGGATATCCTCGACCCAGGGCCCAAGGCGGTCAATTACAGCCTGAGCTTTCGCTCGCCGGAATGAGGCAGCTGCAAGCTGCAAGCCAAAGCTGCAAGACTGCAGCTGTTCAGATTTTATCCAAATCGATCTTTATCCGGTCACCGAGAGCGGGTATCATGCCCACCCTTTTTCGAACTCTAATGATCCGGCCCCACAACAGGGAACTCCTATGTCGGCGGTACGCATCGGCCCATACACACTGCAGAACAACCTGATCCTCGCCCCGATGGCCGGGGTCACGGACCAGCCATTTCGTCAGCTATGCCGACGAATGGGGGCAGGCCTGGTGGTGTCGGAGATGGTCAGCAGCGACATGAGCCTGTGGAACAGCCGCAAGTCGCGCCTGCGCATGATTCACCAAGGTGATCCCGAGCCACGCTCGGTACAGATCGCCGGTGGTGACGCACAGATGCTCGCAGCTGCAGCCCGGGCCAATGTCGAGGCAGGCGCGCAGATCATCGATATCAACATGGGCTGCCCGGCAAAAAAAGTCTGCAACAAGGCTGCAGGCTCTGCTTTATTGAAAGATGAAGCCTTGGTCAGTGAGATCCTCCACGCGGTAGTTGCCGCAGTGGATGTACCGGTCACGCTGAAGATCCGCACGGGCTGGGACCAGGCGAACAAAAACGGCCTGACCGTGGCAAAGATTGCCGAACAGGCCGGCATTCAGGCGCTGGCGGTACATGGCCGCACCCGTGCCGACCTCTACACCGGCGATGCCGAGTACGACACCATCGCTGCAATCAAGCAGGCGGTGTCGATCCCGGTTTTTGCCAATGGCGATATCACTTCGCCAGAAAAGGCTCGGGCCGTGCTTCAGGCGACCGGCGCCGATGGCTTGTTGATTGGCCGGGCCGCCCAGGGGCGACCGTGGATCTTTCGCGAGATCGAGCATTACCTGCGCACCGGCGAACACTCGCCGGTGCCGCAGCTGGAAGAAGTGGAACGTATTCTGCTGGAGCACCTGGCCGCGCTGCACGCCTTCTATGGCGAGGTGATGGGCGTACGCATCGCCCGCAAGCATGTCGGCTGGTACTTGGCAACGCTTCCAGGCGCCAGGGAGTTTCGCGCCCAGTTCAATCGTTTGGAAGATACACAAGCGCAATGCGCCAACGTTCGCGGTTTTTTCCGCGAGCGTGAACAGAGCCTTGAGACAGAGGACGGACAAGGGGTGGCCGCATGACGATGATGACCGAGACTTTAGTGAGTGGAACAACGCCCGTGAGCGACAACGTCAACCTGAAACAGCACCTGAATACACCGAGCGAAGAGGGCCAGACCCTTCGCGGCAGTGTGGAAAAGGCGCTGCACAACTATTTCGCCCATCTCGAGGGCGCGGCCGTCACGGACGTGTACAACCTGGTGCTCTCGGAAGTCGAGGCGCCGTTGCTCGAAAGCGTGATGAATTACGTCAAGGGCAACCAGACCAAGGCCAGCGAGCTGCTCGGACTCAACCGCGGCACCTTGCGCAAAAAGCTTAAGCAGTACGATTTATTGTAAGCAAGCATCCAAACCAGGAAAGGCGGCTCCCATTCGATGAGGTCGCCTTTTTTGCTGACTCCACCGCGTTATGGAATCTGAAATGACCGACCAGACTACCCGCCTGCCGATCCGCCGCGCCTTGATCAGTGTCTCCGACAAGACCGGGATCCTTGAGTTTGCCCGTGAGCTGGAACAGCTCGGCGTCGAGATCCTGTCCACCGGCGGCACCTTCAAGCTGCTCCAGGACAATGGCGTTACCGCGGTGGAAGTTGCCGACTACACCGGTTTTGCCGAAATGATGGATGGCCGGGTCAAGACCCTGCATCCGAAAATCCACGGCGGCATCCTTGGTCGTCGCGGCACCGACGACGCGATCATGGCCGAACACGGGATCAAGCCGATCGACCTGGTCGCGGTCAACCTCTACCCGTTCGAAGCCACCATCTCCAAGCCTGGCTGCGACCTGCCGACCGCCATCGAGAACATCGACATCGGCGGCCCGACCATGGTTCGCTCGGCAGCCAAGAACCACAAAGACGTCGCCATCGTGGTCAATGCCAGCGACTACGGTCAGGTTGTGCAAAGTCTCAAGGCCGGTGGCCTGACCTACGCCCAGCGTTTCGACCTGATGCTCAAGGCGTTCGAACACACCGCCGCCTACGACGGCATGATCGCCAACTACATGGGTACGGTTAACCAGGCTGCTGAAACCCTGTCGACCTCCGATCGCAGCGAATTCCCGCGCACCTTCAACAGCCAGTTCATCAAAGCCCAGGAAATGCGCTACGGCGAGAACCCGCACCAGAGCGCGGCGTTCTATGTCGAGGGCAAACCTGCCGAAGCCGGCATCGCCACCGCCGTGCAACTGCAGGGCAAGGAACTGTCGTACAACAACGTGGCCGATACCGACGCTGCGCTGGAGTGCGTGAAGAGCTTCGTCAAACCGGCCTGTGTCATCGTCAAGCACGCCAACCCGTGCGGCGTGGCCGTGAGCCCGGACGCCGAAGGCGGCATCCGCCAGGCCTATGAACTGGCCTACGCTACCGACACCGAGTCGGCCTTCGGCGGCATCATCGCCTTCAACCGCGAACTGGATGCCGAAACCGCCAAGGCCATCGTCAAGCGCCAGTTCGTCGAAGTGATCATCGCCCCGAGCGTCAGCGACGAAGCCCGCGCCGTGGTAGCGGCCAAGGCCAATGTGCGCCTGCTGGCCTGCGGCCAGTGGTCGGCTGAACGTGCCGCTGCCTGGGATTACAAGCGTGTTACTGGTGGCCTGCTGGTACAGAGCCGCGACATCGGCATGATCACTGCTGCGGACCTGAAGGTGGTGACCAAGCGTGCCCCGACCCAGCAGGAGATCGACGACCTGATCTTCGCCTGGAAAGTAGCCAAGTTCGTCAAATCCAACGCCATCGTCTACGCCAAAGGCCGCCAGACCATCGGTGTCGGCGCAGGCCAGATGAGCCGCGTGAACTCGGCGCGCATTGCTGCAATCAAGGCTGAGCATGCTGGCCTGCAGGTACAGGGTGCGGTCATGGCATCGGATGCCTTCTTCCCGTTCCGTGACGGTATCGATAACGCGGCTAAAGTGGGTATCACTGCGGTGATCCAGCCAGGCGGCTCAATGCGTGACGCCGAAGTGATTGCCGCGGCCGACGAAGCTGGCATCGCCATGGTCTTCACCGGCATGCGCCACTTCCGCCACTAATCGTCAAAACGGCCGCAATGCATACACAGCAGAAGCGCAGGAGGCTTTGCCTCCTGATTGAAGAATTAGCGTCATCGAGGTTTTGACATGAAAGTTTTGATTATCGGTAGCGGCGGTCGTGAACACGCCCTGGCCTGGAAAGTCGCTCAGGACCCACGCGTCGAGAAAGTCTTCGTTGCCCCGGGCAACGCCGGCACCGCCACCGAAGCCAAGTGCGAGAACGTCGACATCGACGTCACGGCCCTGGAACAACTGGCCGACTTCGCCGAAAAAAATGTTGCCCTGACCATCGTCGGCCCTGAAGGCCCGCTGGTTGCCGGTGTCGTCGATCTATTCCGCAGCCGCGGCCTGGACTGCTTCGGCCCGACCAAGGGCGCAGCCCAGCTGGAAGGTTCCAAGGCCTTCACCAAGGACTTCCTGGCCCGGCACAAGATCCCTACCGCCGACTACCAGAACTTCACCGAGATCGAGCCGGCCCTGGCCTACCTGCGCGAAAAAGGCGCACCCATCGTGATCAAGGCCGACGGCCTGGCCGCCGGTAAAGGCGTGATCGTCGCCATGACCCTGGCCGAAGCCGAAGACGCCGTGCGCGACATGCTCGCAGGCAACGCGTTCGGCGACGCCGGCTCGCGCGTGGTGATCGAAGAGTTCCTCGATGGCGAAGAAGCCAGCTTCATCGTCATGGTCGATGGTCAGAATGTATTGCCAATGGCCACCAGCCAGGACCACAAGCGTGTTGGCGACGGTGACACCGGCCCGAACACCGGCGGCATGGGCGCCTACTCGCCTGCCCCAGTGGTCACCGCTGAGGTGCACCAGCGCGTCATGGACCAGGTGATCTGGCCAACCGTGCGCGGTATGGCTGAGGAAGGTAACGTCTATACCGGTTTCCTCTATGCCGGTCTGATGATCGACAAGGCCGGTAACCCGAAAGTCATCGAGTTCAACTGCCGCTTCGGCGACCCGGAAACCCAGCCGGTCATGCTGCGCCTGGAGTCGAGCCTGGTGCTGCTGATCGAAGCAGCTTTCGCCAAGGCCCTGGACAAAGTCGAAGCGCAGTGGAACCCGCAACCAAGCCTGGGCGTGGTCCTGGCTGCCGGCGGCTACCCTGGCGACTACAGCAAGGGCGCCGCGATCAACGGCCTGGACGCTGCCGCCAAGCTGACCGGCAAGGTATTCCATGCCGGTACCGCCCTGAAGGACGGCCAAGTGGTTGCCAGCGGTGGCCGGGTACTCTGTGCCACCGCCATGGGCGAAACCGTAGAAGCCGCCCAACAACAAGCTTATCGTCTGGCTGCCGAGATCAACTGGGAAGGCAGCTTCTACCGCAAGGACATCGGCTATCGCGCTATTGCCCGCGAACGTGGTGAACATCAGCAGTAAAACCGCGCCTGGAAGCAGTGATGCCACAGGCGTCCTGCTTCCGGCTCGTCGACAGGGCCCGTCATGGGCCTTGCCTTCGCCTTGGCGCGCCGCGCATAGTTATCACTCGGCACTTTGCTAAGAAAGGATCTCGTCGTGCGTTGGCTCAGGATCGCCATTGGCCTCACCGTCAGCCTGCTGACCCTGCTCTGCCTGTTCCCGGCTTCGGCCGAACAAAGCAGTGGCTGGGCGGTTTTGCTCGACGAACAGGCCAACCTGCAGCTCAGTGATGTGCGCTCCGAACGCTACCGCAACCAATTCAGCCCCATCCAGCTGAACCAGCTCGATGCCGCAACACCGGACCAGGCGCTGTGGCTGCACTACCGCCTGGAACCCGGGCAGCATGAACAGCTGCTGCGGGTGTTCGCGCCGGATCTCTCCCGTCTTGACCTCTATGCCCTCGACGGCGACCAACTGATCCAACGCATGCATAACGGTCGTCCATCCGAAAGCGGCGAGCCGACCGTACGCAGCAGCGACCACCAACTGGCCTTGCCGAGCAGCTCGCGTACGCTGGATATTTATCTGCGCTTGGTTTCCGAGCATCAACTGCGTCCAAGCATCAGCCTGGAACCTGCCGCCCAGGTCGCCGCCGATCAGCGCCAGGCCCTGATGTTCGGCTTGCTGTTTGGCTGCCTGCTGATGCTGATGCTGCACAACCTCATCCGCTTTGCCTATTCGCGCTCCAGCACTAGCCTGAGCCTGGCGGTCTATCACGCACTGATGCTGCTCAGCGCACTGATTCTGCTCAACCTCAGCGGCCCCTGGTTGAGCCTCTGGCACTCGGCACAGACCCCTGCCGCCTATCTCACTGCCTTGCTGGCAAGCCTGGCCGGCCTGACCTTCACCCTGCGCTTTTTCAGCCCTTGTGAGCAACCACGCCTGAGCCGCCTGTTGCAGGCAGAAATGATCCTGATCGGGCTCTTTGGCCTGCTACTGCTATTCGTCGATACCCTGCCGCTCAACCTGATGACCTATGGGCTGTTCGCCCTGGGTATTCTGAGTATGCTGCTGGTCGCCAGCTACCACTGGTACAAGGGCTATGCACCAGCGCGCCTGTTTACCTTGTCGATGCTGGCCTTCAACATTGGTTGCCTGGTGGTACTACCCGCCCTGCTCGGTTTAACCCGTACGCCGACGCAATGGTTGCTGTTCATTCTCCTGGGCCTGACCAGCTTCAGCGGTCTGCTGCTCAATCTGTCGGTCAGCGAGCGCTTGCGCCGTATCAGTGAAGAGCGTTTCAGCGCCAGTTGCGCGCTGGCCGCCAGCAACGCCGAGATCAACGCCAAGGCCGAGTTCCTGGCCAAGATCAGTCATGAGATCCGCACGCCAATGAACGGCGTCCTGGGCATGACCGAACTGCTGTTGGGCACCCCGCTGTCGGTCAAACAGCGCGACTACGTGCAGACCATCCACAGTGCCGGCAACGAACTACTCACCCTGATCAACGAGATTCTCGACATTTCCAAGCTTGAGTCCGGACAGATCGAGCTGGACGACGTGCAGTTCGACCTTAACGCGCTGATCGAGGATTGCCTGAGTATTTTCCGCGCCAAGGCCGAGCAACAGAACATCGAGTTGATCAGTTTCACCCAGCCGCAAGTGCCACGGGTCATCAGCGGTGACCCGACGCGCCTGCGCCAGGCGTTGCTGAGCCTGCTGGAAAACGCCCTGAAGAAAACCGAGCAGGGCGAAGTCCTCCTGGTGGTGGCGCTCGACCAACGCGGCAGCGCGCCACGTCTGCGCATTGCCGTGCAGGACAGTGGCGAGGCCATCTCCCCAGGCGAACGCGAAGCACTGTTGCAGGCCGAGCTGCACAGCAAGCACTTTCTTTCCAGTAACAAACTGGGCGGGCACCTGGGCCTGGTCATTGCCAAGCAGCTGATTACCCTGATGCAAGGTGAGTTCGGTATCAAGACCAGCCACGGCATGGGCAACACCTTGTGGCTGACCCTGCCGCTGGATCCGCAGCGCCTCGAACAGCCTCCCGCCGACCTCGACGGCCCGCTGCGCGGCGCCCGGGTACTGGTGGTGGACGACAACGACACCTGCCGCAAGGTCCTGGTACAACAATGCAGTGCCTGGGGCATGAACGTCAGCGCGGTGCCTTCGGGCAAGGAGGCCCTGGCCTTGCTGCGTACCAAGGCGCACCTGCGCGATTATTTCGATGCGGTCCTGCTCGACCAGAACATGCCGGGCATGACTGGCATGCAACTGGCCGCCAAGATCAAGGAAGACCCGAGCCTGAACCACGATATCCTGCTGATCATGCTCACCGGTATCAGCAATGCGCCAAGCAAGGTCATCGCGCGCAATGCCGGGGTCAAGCGGATCCTGGCCAAACCGGTCGCCGGTTACACCCTCAAGACCACCCTGGCTGAAGAACTGGCCCAACGCAGCAAGGAGCAGCCTGTTTTCCCGGTACCTGCCAGCCTGGGCACACCGCTGAACTTACCCAGCGATTTCCGCATCCTGGTGGCCGAAGACAACAGCATCTCGACCAAGGTCATCCGCGGCATGCTTGGCAAGCTCAGCCTGAAACCCGATACCGCCAGCAATGGCGAAGAAGCTCTGCAAGCGATGAAAGCCCAACGCTACGACCTGGTACTGATGGACTGCGAAATGCCGGTGCTCGACGGCTTCTCGGCAACCCAGCAACTGCGCATCTGGGAAGTCAGCCAGCAGCGTAAGCGCACGCCCGTGGTGGCCCTGACCGCGCACATTCTGGCCGAGCACAAGGAACGCGCACGTCTGGCCGGCATGGACGGCCACATGGCCAAACCGGTCGAACTGTCACAGTTGCGCGAATTGATCGAGCATTGGGTCGCCCAGCGAGAGGCCGAATCCTCTCAGGTACCAACCCCGTAAACAGTCAGACCCCTGATACACTTGCTTCTCGTCCCCTGTCCGTCGCGAGCTCCGACCATGCTCCATGAGTTGTTCAGCGTCTACCTGAAAATGCTCGTGCTCTACAGCCCGTTCTTCGTCCTCTCCTGCTTTATCAGCCTGACCCGCGGTTACTCCAGCAAGGAGCGCAAGCAGCTCGCCTGGCGGGTAGCAATCGCCGTGCTGATCGCCAGCGTACTGCTGTATCTGTTCGGTCGGGCGATCTTCGGGGTATTCGGGATTACCGCCGACGCGTTTCGCATCGGCGCTGGCAGCGTACTGTTCATTTCTGCGCTGGGTATGGCTCAGGGCAAATCGGCAATACAGGCCGACAACATCCAGCAGGACGTGACCATCGTGCCGCTGACCATCCCCCTGACCGTCGGTCCCGGGACCATCGGCGCCCTGCTGGTGATGGGTGTCGGCCAACCGCACTGGGACGACAAGTTGCTGGCCATCGTCAGTATCGCCCTGGCCAGCTTCACCGTCGGCCTGGTGCTGTACCTCTCGCACCGTATCGAACGAATTCTCGGCGACCAGGGCTTGCAGATCGTCAGCCGGTTGATGGGATTGTTCGTCTGCGCACTGGCAGCGCAGATCATTTTCAGCGGGATCAAGGGTTACCTGGAGCTGTAATCGGAACTGCCTGCACATCCGTCAAGTTTTGTCGGGCATGTTCATCGTCGGCAAAAATGCCGTCAGGGCTTTTGACCGTACCACCGCGGCGTGTAGACCCACTGTTGCTGGCCCGGCCGATCGAAAGCGACGGTTGTAGAGGAGCCGATCAGCACCATGGTTCTCATGTCCACATCCTCCGGTGTCAACGCCTGCAACTGTAGGACCCGCAGTGTCTGCCCTGGCCGACCCACATCACGGCCAAGGACTACAGGCGTGGTCCCAAGACGATGCTGGCGTACGATCTCCAATGCCCGCCCCAGCTGCCAAGGCCGTGAACGCGAGATTGGGTTGTAGAATGCCAACGCCAGATCGGCCTGACAGGCCAGGTCCAAACGCTTCTCGATAATCGACCAGGGTTTGAGGTTGTCCGATAGCGACAGTACGCAGAAGTCATGACCCAGTGGCGCGCCGGCTTGTGCGGCGGTGGCCAGCGACGCGGAAACGCCAGGCAACACCTCCAGGTCAACGGCATGCCAGCGCGGATCGGTGGATTCGTGCAACGCTTCAAGCACTGCTGCGGCCATGGCAAATACGCCAGGATCGCCGGAAGATACCACTACCACCGAGCGTCCTTGTGCGGCCAGTTCGAAGGCATGCCGGGCACGTTGCATTTCTTCGCGGTTGTCAGTGCAGTGCATGACCTGGTCCGCCCGGAAAGGGCCGGCCATGCGCACATAGGTTTCGTAACCGAGGATATCGTTAGCCTGGGCCAGCTCCGCCTTGACCGCTGGCACCATGAACTCGGCGGCGCCCGGCCCCAGGCCGATCACTGCCAGGCGACCGCGGGCGCGGCCTATGAGCAATGGATCGATGGGTTGGTTGGAGACAAGAATCGCCAATCCTTCGCTTACCGGCTGCGGTGGCAACAACTGCGGCAACGCTTGTGCTGCCAGCGCACTGGCGCTTTCGGCGCCTGGCGCGAAACGTAGCGGGACACACAGTTCAGCGGCTGCCGCGTGCAAGGCCGGATCAGCCATCAGCGATTCGCTCGCCAATAGGCAGGCCAGTGCAGGTTCAGCGATGCGCGCATTACGCAACGCGTCACGCACCACCGTCGCCAGCTCCGGTCCTGCGGCAGTCACCGCAAACATGACGCAACGCGGATAGATCACCAGTTCGTAAGCCGAAACTTCCCGTGTGTCGCAGCCAACATGAATGGCCAATTGCGCCTGCTCGCTCTGCGCCAATTGTGCATCGGCGAGCCAAGGTGCCTCACCGTCGATACGCACCGACTCGCCCGCCAACAGGTCGCTAACAAAGCGCTTGCCCAGCTCCAGGTCGGCCAGGGCGTAGCCACTGGGCGGATTGAGCAGACAGGTACCGAAACGCAGTTCACCGCTGGTGGTGATTGCCGCCGCGACACCCAGGCCCGCCGCTATTTCCCGGGCCATGACATTGACCCCTCCGAGGCCACCAAGCAGTGGCACCACGGCGCTGCCATCCTCGGCCACGGCCAGCACCGGTGGCTCGACGCCCTTCTCCAGCAACAAGGTGGCGAGGGTGCGGATGACAATACCGGCTGCGCACAGGGCGATGATCGGCGTGTCCTGCTGATAGAGCTGACGCAAGGTGGCGCCGAACTCCTGATAGCTGCAATCGACCTCTTCAACCCGACCCGCCAAGCCGTGAATCAGTGCATCGGGATACAGCTGCTGGATCTTGCGGGCAGTGGCCAGGCTGCCTTTACCGAGAATGACGATGGCCGGAGCTTTGCACGTCATCAACCTTGCCACCTTTCACCCGGAACGATGATCAGCGAGAAATATGGCGACGACTGTGGATCGACCTCATCAAGGGCGACGATTTTCTGGTTAGCCATGGTCGCCCGCTCCACGTACAGGGCACGCTCGGCCAAGCCGAGTTCAGCCAGCACTTCACGGACCTTGGGAAAATTGCGCCCCAGCTTCATGATCACTGCCGCATCAGCATCGGTCAGGCGCCGCTTGAGCTCATCGTGCGGCAACACACCGGAAAGCACCGACAGGCTTTGATTGCGATAGACTAAGGGCGCGCCCAGTACCGACGCACCGCCGAGCATCGAACAGACACCCGGAATCACCTGAGCTTGGTAGCGTTCGGCCAGACGGTCGTGGAGATACATGTAGGAGCCGTAGAAGAACGGATCGCCTTCGCAGATCACCGCCACATCACGCCCAGCGTCCAGATGGGCAGCAACTTCCAGTGCGGCCTCATCATAAAAATCGCTGATCACCTGTTCGTATGACAGCGGTGCGGGCAACGCTTCGGTAGTCACCGGGTACACCAGCGGCAGTAGCGTCTGAGCTTCCTGCAAGTGCCCCTCGATAATGCCGAAGGCATTGCCACGCTTGCCCTTGGCGACGAAGTAAGCCACCACTGGCGATTCGTGCAGCAGCCGCAAGGCCTTGACGGTAATCAGTTCCGGATCGCCGGGGCCCACGCCCAGGCCAAGCAAACGTCCACGAGCTTGCATCATTCGACCTCCGTGGCCAGGGCATTGACCGCCGCAGCCGCCATGGCACTACCGCCCAGGCGACCCTGCATGATCACGAAGGGCACGCCGCGGCTATCGGCGGCGAGCATCGCCTTGGATTCGGCAGCACCGACAAAGCCCACCGGGAAGCCGAGAATCAAGGCTGGTTTCGGTGCGCCGGCATCAAGCATTTCCAACAGATAGAACAATGCGGTCGGTGCGTTGCCGATCACCACCACGCTGCCTTCAAGGTACGGGCGCCAGAGTTCCAGGGCCACCGCCGAACGGGTGTTGCCCAGTTCACGGGCTAGTTCAGGCACTTGTTCGTCACGCAACGTACAGATCACCGGGTTGTCCGCTGGCAGCCGTGCACGGGTAATGCCCTCAGAGACCATGCGTGCATCGCAGAGGATTGGTGCGCCAGCGGCCAAGGCATCGCGCCCGGCCTTGCCAGCGCCTGGCGAGAACTGCAGGCCATCGATCGCATCGACCATGCCGCACGCATGGATCACCCGAACCGCGAGTTTTTCCAGGTCGGCAGGAATACGATCGAGCCGCGCTTCCTCTCGAATGATCGCGAAGGAATTGCGATAGATCTCCTGACCATCGCGGATGTAATCAATCATCAAGGGGGCTCCGTGAGCAGGCGTCTAGCAGTGCGCCGGCTTCTTTCAGTGTGAGGTTGCGTGCACGCAGGCTGCCGAAACCCGGCTGGGCTGCGTCACGCAGATACAAGTCGTAGTGGCCCGGGCTTTGCGCCAGCAAGGTTGCCGGAGCGGCGTGGGCCATGGCGCAGGAACGCGGGCAGCCGCTCAGGTGCACACTGGCCGGGGCGCCGGTGGTGAGCAACGGGGCCAGCACGCGGGCATCGCCCTTGGTCTCGGCCTGGGCCTTGGCGCAACCGGCGGAGCCGGTGCAGGCAACCAGGCGGGCCAGCGGTTCATCGGCGGAGCAAAGCAGGCCAAGTTGGGCCAACCCGCTACTGACAGCGGCCACATGACATTGCGCGATATTGGGCAGTAACAGGCTCTGCCAAGGTGTCATACGCAGACTGCCGTCACCCAGTTCGCGGGCCAGCTGGGCAGCGCCGCGCAGCATCGATGGATTCAGACGGCCCAATGGCGCTGCGGCACCGACGGCGCTCAGGCCCGGTTGATGCTGTGGATAAATGCCCAGATAACCGCTGCCTGCCGTTGCTGTGCGGCGCCATTGCAAGACAGCCGTGTCACGGCGAATCGTCAGGCCTAGTCCCGCAACAAACGCTTCTGGCGAATACTCGGCCAGTAATTGTCGCATCCGCGCCTGCTCAGGCCGGGCCAGATCGAGAAAGCGATTGAGCACCGCCAACACCAGCTCATGCCCCCGAGCCAGGGGGACGGCCCCCAAGGGTGAATCCTGTGCCGGGCAACCTGCCAAGCCAAACGCCAGCCACAGCTCTCCATCCAGCTGCAGGGCACTGAGCCACAGGTCATGGGGGTGTTCGAGCATCGCCAGCGCTTCGCCGCCATCCACTTGCACGGCGAACTTGGCCGAGAGCTGATGCAAGCGCGGGGTGGTTTCAAGCGTCTGCAGCAACTGCTCCGCTAAAGGACGGGTATCAATCAGCATCCACGGATCAACGCCGGCCACAGGGCTGAGCATCAGGTTACGCACATCGTCACCCGCTGCATCGCGCGGGCCTAGGCCCGCCGCTAGCAACAATTCGATCAGTCCTGCCTGCTCGCTGCCAATGCCCCGGATCTGCAGGTTGCCCCGGTTGGTGGCCTCGATCTCGCCTGCGGCAAAACGCTCGGCGGCTGTGGCGACCGCGTCGGCCTGGTCGGCGGTAAGCACGCCGCCAGCCAGCTTGATCCGGCAGATCCCACCGTCTTTGGCCTGGACAATACGCAGCAACCCCGGGCAGGCCGAGGGACGCAGCGAAGCGTGGGGCTGGTGGGCCGATACAGGCTGGTTCAAAAGGTCACCCGACAATCGTGAAAAGGCACTTCAGTGTAGAAGGCGCGGTATTATGCCTGCTTTGTCCGAAGGCATGAAAAGCCTGCCGGTCGGATTGCTGGGTATTGAGGAAAATACATGTCGCCGTGGCTGACAGTAGTAGGTATCGGTGAGGACGGTTTCAGTGGTCTGGGCAGAAATGCCCGGCGTGCACTGCTGGGCGCAGCAAAGGTGTTTGGCGGCCAGCGCCAGCTGGATTTGCTGCCGCATTGTATCCGCAGCGAACGCCTGCTGTGGCCCAGTCCCTTCTCCCTGGCGCCAGTGCTGGCCCTGCGCGGTGAACCGGTATGTGTACTGGCCAGCGGCGATCCGATGTTCTTCGGCGTTGGCGCCAGCCTGGCCCGCCAACTTGCACCTGAAGAAATGCGTGTGTTGCCGATGCCTTCCTCCTGCGCTTTGGCCGCCGCCCGCCTGGGCTGGCCCCTGCAGGACGTGACGACACTGTCCGTGGTAGCCCGCCCCCTCGCCGCGCTCAATGCCCATTTCTACAGCGGCGTGCGCTTGCTGGTGCTGAGCAACGACGGCAGCAGCCCGGCAGCCATTGCCGCCCTGTTATGTGAGCGCGGTTTTGGCCCAAGCCGGATGCAAGTCTTCGAACACCTTGGCGCAAGTGCCGAGCGCTGCCTTGAGGGCACTGCCGAGCACTGGCCGCACACACAAATTGCCGACTTGAATCTGGTCGCCATCGAATGCCTGGCTGCACCCGATGCGCCGCGCCTGTCGCCACTGGCAGGCCTGCCTGATTCCGCCTTCCAGCACGACGGACAACTGACCAAGCGTGACGTACGTGCCATCACCCTCGCCCGCCTGGCGCCACAACCGGGGGAGTTGCTCTGGGATGTCGGCGCTGGCAGTGGCTCGATCGGCATCGAATGGATGCGCGCACATCCCAGTTGCCGGGCGCTGGCCATTGAGTCCGATGAGGGTCGCCAACAACTGATCGAGCACAACCGCGATACCCTCGGCGTCCCCGGCCTGCAACTGATCCGTGGCCGTGCTCCGCAAGCGCTGCACGGCCTCGAGCGCCCGAATGCCATCTTCATCGGTGGTGGCGTGACCCGTGAAGGTGTGCTGCAGCACTGCTGGGAGCAACTGCGCCCGGGTGGTCGTCTGGTGGCCAATGCCGTCACCCTGCAAAGCGAGCTGACCCTGGTCAGCTGGCGCGAGCAGCATGGCGGCGAACTGACCCGCATCCACATCGCCCAGGCCCAGCCCTTGGGCGAGTTCGATACCTGGCGCCAGGCCCTGCCGATCACCCTGCTAGAAGCGATCAAGCCCGCAGATGCGTGACGAAACCCAGGAACACCCCGCCCCACTGCGTAGCGGCCTGACCACCGGCAGCTGTGCCACCGCCACCAGTCTTGCGGCGGCACGCCTGCTGCTGATCGGCGCTCAGGACGACGCTGTACAGATCACCTTGCCCAAGGGCAAGCAAGTGCAGATGCGCCTTGAGTTCTGCCGCTTGTTTGAAGGCGGAGCCGAAGCCGGAACCCTCAAAGATGCCGGTGACGACCCGGATGTCACCCATGGCGCCCTGCTCTACAGTTGTGTGCGCTTGCTGGCCGAACCCGGCGTGCGCTTTGTCGCCGGCAATGGCGTTGGCACCGTGACCCGCCCCGGCCTGGTCCTGGCGGTGGGCGAACCGGCAATCAACCCGGTACCGCGGCGGATGATGACCGAGCACCTGCAGCGGCTTGCCGATGAGTGCGCTTACAACGGCGGTTTCGAAGTCACGGTGAACGTGCAAGACGGTGAACACCTGGCGCTGAAAACCATGAACCCGCGCCTGGGCATTCTTGGCGGTCTGTCGATTCTCGGCACCAGTGGCATTGTTCGGCCTTTCTCCTGCTCGGCCTACATTGCCTCGATCCACCAAGGCATCGATGTAGCCAAAACCAACGGTTACCTGCACATCGCCGCCTGCACCGGTAACGCTAGTGAAGACACCATGCGCCGGGTCTACAACCTGCCGGAAATTGCCTTGATCGAAATGGGCGACTTCGTCGGTGCGGTGCTCAAGCACCTGCGCAAGGTGCCAGTGGATAAACTCAGCCTGTGCGGCGGCTTCGGCAAAATCAGCAAGCTCGCTGCCGGGCACATGGACCTGCACAGCCGCCACTCCAGCATCGACTTGCCGCAACTGGCCGAATGGGCTGCGGCCATTGGTGCCGACAGTGACTTACAAGCCGCGATTCGTCTGGCCAACACCAGCCAGCAAGCCTTGGCCATGGCTAGCGCTGCGGGCATCGCCTTGGGTGATGCGGTCTGCGCCCATGCCCTGGCCTTTGCCCGTAGCGTGGTGCCTGCCCAGGTGCAGGTAGAAGTATTTGCCATCGATCGGCAAGGTGGCATCGTCGGCCATGCCGATCACTCTGGTGGGAGCGAGCTTGCCTCGCGATACTATGTGACTGGAAACACGCAATCGCGGGGCAAGCCCGCTCCCACCGAGAGGTAAGCGACCGTATGAGACGTATCTTGCTGCTCGGCGGCGTCACCGAGGCATTGGCCATTGCCCGTACCCTGGGCCCTGCGCATGTCTACAGCCTGGCCGGGATTGGCCGGGTGCCCAGTGACTTGAGTTGCCAGGTGCGGGTTGGCGGTTTTGGTGGGGGCGAGGGCTTGGCCGCCTATCTGCTCACCGAAAACATCGACCTGTTGATCGACGCCACCCACCCCTATGCCGCACAGATCAGCGCCAACGCAGCCCGCGCCGCACGGCTCACCGGCATCCCCTGCTGGGCCCTGCGACGGCCGGCCTGGCAGGCGCAAGCCGCAGATGACTGGCGCGAAGTGGCTGACTGGGCTGAATTGATCGAAGCGCTGCGGCCGTTTCGGCGCCCGCTGTTCACCCTTGGTCGCGAGCCCTTGCAGCATCTCCACGAAATCCCGGCGCAGCAGTTCTGGACCTTGCGTGCTCTGGAAGCCTGTCCGGGCAATGAGCGTTGCGAAGTCATCGGTGCACGCGGGCCGTTTCACCTCGAAGACGAACGTGCGTTGTTCGAGCGTCGGCAGATAGATGTGTTGATCAGCAAGAACAGTGGCAGCGGTGCTACTGAACCCAAGCTCGAAGTTGCGCGGGAGCGTGGTCTGCCAGTGCTGGTTTTGAAGCGGCCTGAGTTGCCGGTGGTGGATAGGGAGTTCTTTGCTGTTGGTGAGATAGTCACAGCACTCAACCTGTAACGTTTATACCTTTGACATATATCTCGCTCGGCATAGCCTCAGACGTACATTTACGCTTCCAAGGAGGCCATGCATGGATCAAGGTTCAGTCTTCAAAAGCAACCGCGGCCAGCTCATCCGCTTGCCACAATCTGTCGCATTACCCAAGGACTGTCACGCGTGTGGATGTTGTCGCCATCGGTCGCACTCGAATCATTTCACCCGCGGGTGAAGAGTGGGGCAGCTGGTTCGAGGGTGAGTGCGTAAGCCCGGATTTCATGGCCTCGCCGGAGCAGTCATCTGATCAGGAGCCTGAAGGGTTCTGACTCTCAAATTCATGCTCGACAGCAACAGCAGTGAATTCAGCCGCGCCTAAACGCAATGAATCCGTATTCGGGTCCGCTCCTGCCCATCACGATTGGGGGGCAAGAAGACATCAGCAGACACAAGCCTGTCTTTTCTCAGGGGATTTTCTTGCATCAATCCGTCAGGACTGACAATTAATTCCGAGAGTGGCGTAGGACATTTCCGTATCGTTTTCTACTGAGTTTTGCCTGTAAATGCCGTGCTAGGTTCCGGGCTCCACTTGCTCAAGGAATCAGTGCATGGCCAAGCGTATGAACATGAATGGCCGTGGCGCCGGGTTGCATGGCGACCAGACCACCACCGGAGCCACCTGCCTCAGCAGTCAGGCCGCTCACACCCAGAACGGGGTCGGCCACCTGCGTCTGGGAGACGCCACCACGCCCTGTCCGCAGTGCGGTCGGGCTGGGGTTATTGCCGAAGGCTATCCGGCCTGGAAGGTTAACGGAGTACCGATTGCCGTTGATGGTGCGCAGATCAACTGCGGCTGTCCGCCCGGCAGAAACCGGCTGTTAGCGCCCTTGGGCGGCAGGGGGTCTCCGGGTACGCGCACCTCCGGCGGCTATTCCGAGCCAAGCCCTCAGGCCCGCAATGCGTCTTCGTCGACGACCACATCCAGCTTCGCTTCCTCGGCCCGCCCGATGCCGGCCACGTCCGCCGCGCCGGGAACACTGGAGCCTGGCTTTTATGTGGTGCCGCGCAGCATGTCCGGCCAGCAGGTGCTGGCCCAGTTAGGCAGTGACAGCCGCTACTTGTCGGCTCGGCTACACCGGCTCAATCCCACCTTTGCTCAGGGCTTCAAGGCGGGCGAGTTGTTCGTCATGGGCGATCTGAACAACGACACGGCCTGCACGCGAGAAGAGGCTCAATTGATGGCTGCTGCCGCTCAGGTCCGTGAGGCTTTGGCGCCACTCAACGAGGAAGAGGCCAATTTCATGGTCCGCTACCAAGGTGAGATTGCCGGGTTGCTCAGTGGTGCGAGCCTGTCGATGGGGGTTGGTAAAGATATGCTCGACCAGGGGTTACGGCAGGTCCAAGGCAGCTTGCGTGCGCTTGAGCAACTGCACCAACGCATGTTCAGCACTTATGGGCACCTGAATAGCCCGGAGTTCTTCGCCTCACGTCAGCAGTTGTACCGCCAGCTAGATGCTCAGTTGAAGAGCGCGTTTCTCAGCAAACAATTGAATCTGGGCGGCTACGACAGCTTGCGTCGTGATCTCGGAATCTCAACTAAAAGCCTGGTGCACCACTGGAGCCGCGCCGGTGCGCCGGGTGAGATTCCGGGTTATGCCACGCATCTGGACCAGGTGGCCAAGACAGCGAAATACCTTAAGTACGGGGGATATGTCGGGATTGCGCTAGGTGGCAGTGCTTCAGTGCTCAAGGTGCAGGAGGTATGTCGGGCTGGGGAAACTGAGGCGTGCAAGAGAATCCGCTTTACCGAAGCTGGGAGTTTTTCCGGGGGCTTGGCTGGCGGAGCGGCTGGCGCCTTCGCCGGAACCCATGCTGCTGTTTTCGCCTGTGGTGCTGTAGCAGCGGCCACAGCCCTAGTGGGGGGAGCTGTATGCGGAATTGTTCTAGTAGGCGGGGGATCAATTGCAGGTGGTGTCGGAGGGGGCAAGACAGGGGAGCTCATGGGAGAGGAACTTTACAACTGGACTGAGAAATGACACCTGACTTCTATCTTTCGTGGCATCCGGGATTACGCTTGACTTTCCTGTTCGCCCCTTTTGTTTTCAGTTTGTTAGGCGTAGCAATGAGCACCTATATGGCTTGGAGCCGTGACTTTGAACTCATGATTGCGAGTCTTCAAAACAGTCTTTGGGTTAAACAACAGGTCCCTTTTTTTGGAGTGACCCGGTTGACGTCACGCTGCTACCTGCTCGGTACAATCTGCGGAGCGTTGCTCTATCCCAAAACCAGTGTTCGGTTGGGGATGTTCGATGCAGATGACTTACGTAACTTCCCTCCCGCGTTGCGCAGGCGATTACTGGTGGCTACCTGGCTGATAATTATTGGCATGGCCTGGATGTTCATCGGCCTTGGCTTGATTAAATTATCGCAAAGCTAAAAATTCACAGCGACGAAAAAGGCGAGCCCATGGACTCGCCTTTTTTCCGCCTGCGCCGGTAGCAAATTCCGGCAGATGCGTGGAAGCCACACATCCAATCAAGGCATTAGGGTAGGCCTCTGTCGGCCAAGTTCAACGTCATCGATAAGCGCCTTGGCAAACCCACTCAAGTAGTAAGCTGCCCAGAGACAGTCGCCGTCTTCTTCCAGAACACCTGACAAAATCAGCTTGTGCGCGCACTTCAACACTATCGGGGCCTGCTCCAGCGCATAGTCGCAGGGGATGTCAGGAGCTACCGTAAAAAGGTCCATAGGTGGTTTTTTGCTGCTGATGAACCCAGCGACACCCGGTGTCTTGCCCGCCTTGGCTTGCTCATCCTCGCTCATGCTTTCGCCCCCTGACCGTTGCCGGACTCCAGTTGCATTAGCGCATGCTCGACCAAGGCCCTGGCACATTCCGCCGAATGCAGCACATTCACCAGCATGCCCTGGCCGGGTTCGAGGGCACGGCCCCGACAGTATTCGTCGGTGGTCTCGGAAATGCCGCGCAGCAGTTCGCTGGCATAGGCCAGAGAGTCGGTGGGGATCAAGTTGCTGTGGATGCTGAA
The DNA here is from genome assembly GCF_050739775.1 of Pseudomonas sp. Taxonomy (GTDB): domain Bacteria; phylum Pseudomonadota; class Gammaproteobacteria; order Pseudomonadales; family Pseudomonadaceae; genus Aquipseudomonas. The sequence continues at coordinate 168,180 of NZ_JBOICA010000002.1, read as the reverse complement.
GTACGGGGTGGTGATGATCTGGTGGGGAGGTGGATCGGGGACGAGCTTTTTCATGGCGTTATCCTCACATCATTCTCAGGAACCGCCACCTGATCCTTCTCACGGGAAAAGGGTGGCAGCCATACGCGGGGTGAGAAACCGAGGATGTGAGGACTCGGCCAGACCGAAGCCTGCCCGCGCACAGCTGCCATAACATGACTACCACTCACACATCATCGGGTTCTCACGCCCGGTCGCCAATGGACGACCTGAGGAAACTAGCCCTGATGAATCTCTCCTACAACAGAGAAAAGGCGGCAGCGTCCGTAGGATAGTTCCTAAAGGCAGGAAATCTGAAGTTTTCAATGCAGCCCCACTACTGTTTCAGAACTTTCTGAATAGCCCACCAGCCACCCCTGTCTTACACTGCCCTCTTCTCTCCTGGAAGAATTCGCCCATATGGAAATGCAATGGTGGATCTGGCTGGTGTTCGGATTCGGCCTGATTGTGCTCGAACTCGTTCTGCCGACCTTCTTCATTCTCTGGTTCGGCATCGGCGCTGTGCTGGTGTCGTTCATCGCCTACCTGGCACCAAGCCTGCAGCTCGACATGCAGGTCCTGCTCTGGGTGGCGCTCTCGTCCATCACCACGCTGCTGTGGTTCAAGGTGTTTCGCAAGAAGAAACCGGACACCCGCTGGACCGCCGACAACGTGATCGGTGAGGTCGGCCTGCTCACCGCGGCGGTCTCGGAGTTCCAGAAGGGCCGTGTGCGATTCCAGAAGCCTATCCTCGGCAACGAGGAATGGGTCTGCGTTGCCGATGCCGAAATCCCCTCGGGCGAGCGTGTACGCATCACTGCCATCGAAGGCAATACTGCCCGGGTTACCCGGGCTTGATCAGCAGAAGGAAAGCTTGACTCATGACCAGTCTCATCATCGCCGGTACCCTCGCCGCCTTCGTCATCATCACCCTGTTCAAGGGGGTGCGCATTGTGCCCCAGGGCGAGGAGTGGATCGTCGAGCGTCTGGGTCGCTACCACGCCACCCTCAAACCCGGCCTGAACATCGTCATTCCCTACATGGACGTGGTCGCCTATCGCCTACCGACCAAGGACATGATCCTCGACGTGCAGCAACAGGAAATCATCACCCGCGACAACGCGGTCATCGTCGCCAACGCGCTGTGTTTCGCCAAGGTCGTCGATCCGCAGAAGGCCGCCTATGGGGTGCAGGATTTCGCCTATGCCGTCACCAGTCTGACCATGACTTCGCTGCGCGCCATTGTCGGCGCCATGGACTTGGACGAAGCACTCTCCAGCCGCGAGCAGATCAAGGCCCGTCTGCGCGAAGCGATGTCGGAACAGACCGAGGACTGGGGCGTGACTGTACGCTCGGTCGAGATCCAGGACATCAAGCCATCGGAAAACATGCAGGCCGCCATGGAACGCCAGGCCGCTGCCGAGCGTGAGCGCAAAGCCGACGTCACCCGCGCCGAAGGTGCCAAGCAGGCCGCCATTCTCGAAGCCGAAGCACGCCTGCAATCGGCCAAGCTCGATGCAGAGGCACAAATCAACCTGGCCGAAGCCTCGGCCCGCTCGATCACCCTGGTCAGGGACGCCGTAGGCAACGAGATCACACCAGCGATGTACCTGCTGGGCGAGCGCTACATCGGTGCAATGGAAAACCTGGCCGGCAGCGGCAACGCCAAGGTCGTGGTGCTCCCGGCCGACCTGCAGGAAACCGTTCGTGGATTGATGGGCCGTAACAAGGCCGTTTGACCCTCAGTTCCAGTCAAAAACCGGGCCTCTGCGACACTTCATCGCATGCCCGGCTTTTTTACATATACTTCCAACTCTGGCTAAATAGCCACCACTCGAATCCTGACCGGATCTCTCCATGCCTTCACATCGGCTTGCCCATGCTTGGATCGCCTGCTTTGCAGTGCTGTTCAATCTGCTGGCCATGCCGTTGTCTGCTGCCGCGCCGAAAAGCCAGAGCGAACAGTTGCTCTGGGGGGCGTTCTGCTCCACTGGCGGCACCAAGCTGATCGCCATTTCCCTGAGCCCGCCTGATGGCGGCCAGCAGAACGATGATCACTCGACCATGCAGCATTGCTGGTGCTGTTCCGGGGCCGCGCCCCTGTTGGCACTGCCAGGGCATCCACCGCGGTTGCTGCTGCCTGCCCAGGACTTTGCTCCTCCCAAAGTACTGCTCACTGCCAACCAGCCGACCCCGCGCCAGCTGTGGCCGGCGCTGAACCCGCGCGCCTCCCCTCTGGCCTGATTTCACTACGCTCACTATTGCGAACCTGAATCGACTGGAGAATCACCATGTTCAAGAACGCCCTGCTGCTGGCTGCCCTGTTGCTGCCGGCGACCTTGGCCACTGCCCACGAATACACCAAGGGTGACCTGCATATCTCCCATCCGTGGTCGCAGGAGCTGCCGCCCAACGCGCCTAACGTCGCCGCCTACTTCGTTGTACACAACAACGGCACGAGCGCCGATACGCTGCTCAGTGTCGACAGCCCGATCAGCGGCGATGCCCAGTTGCACGAGCATATGCACAAGGACGGCCTGATGAAGATGCAGCAGGTGCAGAGCGTCGAAGTGCCCGCTGGCGGGGAGCTGAAATTTGCCCCTGGCGCCTACCACGTGATGCTGATGCAGCCCAAGGACCGCAGCCTGCTCACTGACGGCAAACACTTCCCGTTGACCCTGCATTTCAAGAATGCCGGCGATATCACCGTCGAAGTCGCGGTCCAGAAGCAAGCTCCCGAAGGCGAAACACACAGCCACTGACCGCTGAACGCTGCTCACCATGAGCATCGCCCGCAGCAGCCTCACCCGCCCCGCGCGCCCTGACTCCAGAAGGGTTCGCGGCAGCTGGCTGAGCCTGTTCGCCATGTTGATGATCTTTATCGGCCCACTGGTTTCCCAGTCGATGCCGATGGATCACCGTGCCATGTCGACAGACATAAGCATGGACAGCAGTGCTGATTGCCATGCTGAAAACCACCACGGCAACAGTTCTTCACTGCAGGTGATCTGGGAGAAGTGCGGCTACTGCAGCCTGTTCTTCCACTGCCCGGCACTACCCCAGGCCTTGAGCCTGCTCAATACCGGGGCAGCACCTGCCAGCGGCACCTTGATCGTCCAGCCCCGCCATGCCCATGCCCGGCAGACCGTTTTCCCCGGCGCCCGAACCCGCGCCCCACCGTCCTTCATCGTCGTCTGAAAACACCTTCCGCGCTCAAGGCTCCGGCACCTCGCCGCTGACTTTGCGCGCCCTCATGACTGATCGATGTTGGAATCACTATGTCCAGCTGTACTGCTGTCTTTCGTTTGTCCCTGCGCGGGACCCTCGCCGTGATCTGCGGCACCCTGCTCAGCCCCTTCGCTCTGGCCGTCAGCCAGCCCGTTGACGAACACGCTCACGACAATTCCGAGCTGAGCCCGACGGTCATCACCGCCGTCGCCCCCAGCTCACCCCTGACCATCGTCACCAACCCCAAAGACCCGCGCCAACCGGTGCCGGCCAGCGATGGCGCCGACTACCTGAAAACCATCCCCGGCTTTTCCGCGATCCGCGCGGGCGGCACCAATGGCGACCCGGTGCTGCGCGGCATGTTCGGCTCACGCCTGAACATCCTCACTAACGGCGGTGTGATGCTCGGCGCCTGCCCTAACCGAATGGACGCCCCCACCTCCTACATCTCGCCGGAAACCTACGACCGCCTGACCGTGATCAAGGGCCCACAAAGCGTGATCTGGGGCCCAGGCGCATCCGCCGGGACCATCCTCTTTGACCGTGACCCGGAGAAATTCGGCGAGCTCGGCAGCCGGGTCAACGCCAGCTTGCTGGCCGGTTCCAATGGGCGCTTCGATAAAGTCCTCGACACGGCTGCGGGCAACGCGCTTGGCTATGTGCGCTTTGTCGGCAACCAGTCGCACTCGGACGACTACGAGGACGGCAATGACGATACTGTGCCGTCGCGCTGGGACAAATGGAACGGCGATGTGGCCCTGGGCTGGACACCCGATGCCGACACTCTGGTGGAACTCACTGCCGGCAAGGGCGATGGCGAAGCCCGTTACGCCGGACGCGGCATGGACGGTTCGCAGTTCAAGCGCGAGAGCCTGGGCCTGCGCTTCGAGAAATCCAACATTGGCGAGGTCTGGGACAAACTCGAAGCCCAGGTCTACTACAACTACGCCGACCATGTGATGGACAACTACAGCCTGCGCACGCCCTCGGGCATGGGCATGATGGGGATGCCCATGGTCAGCAACGTCGACCGCCGCACGATGGGTGGCCGGCTCAAGGGCACCTGGCGCTGGAGCGAGCTGCAATTGATCGCCGGCGTCGACGCACAGACCAACGAGCACCGCCAACGAGGCGGCATGGGCATTGATGTTCACAAGGCGATGCCCTGGACCAAAGACGCCGACTTCCACAACTACGGCATGTTCGGCGAACTGACCTGGTATGCGGCCGAGCAGGACCGCGTGATCACCGGTGCGCGCCTGGACCGCGCCTCGGCCAAGGACTATCGGGGAACCAGCGCCACCAGTGGCGATACCCGCGCTGACACCCTGCCCAGCGGCTTTGTCCGCTACGAGCATGACCTGGTCGAAATCCCGGCCACCACCTACATTGGCCTCGGCCACGCCCAGCGCTTCCCGGATTACTGGGAGCTGTTTTCGCCCAAATCGGGGCCAGCCGGTTCGGTCAATGCTTTCGACAGCATCAAACCTGAGAAAACCACTCAGCTGGACTTCGGCATCCAGTACCAGAGCGAAGACCTGCAAGCCTGGGCGTCAGGCTACGTCGGGCAGATCCGCGACTACATCCTGTTCGACTACCGCACCAACATGATGGGCATGAGCCGCTCGCGGGCGCAGAACATCGACGCCCGGATCATGGGCGGCGAACTGGGAGCAGCTTACCTGTTGACCTCAAACTGGAAAGCCGACGCAACCCTGGCCTACGCTTGGGGCAAGAACAGCAGTGATGGCACAGCGCTGCCGCAGATGCCACCGTTGGAGAGCCGCCTGGGCCTGACCTACAGCCGTGACGATTGGAGCGCCGGGGCTTTGTGGCGGGTAGTGGCAGCCCAGAACCGCATCGCCGAGAACTACGGCAACGTGGTCGGCAAGGACTATGAAAAAAGCGCGGGCTTCGGGGTGTTCTCGCTCAATGGCAGCTACAAGGTCAGCCAGCACCTGAAGCTCAGTGCCGGGGTCGACAACCTGTTCGACAAGGCCTATGCCGAACACCTGAACCTGGCAGGCAATGCCGGCTTTGGCTATCCCGCAACCGATCCACAGGCCATCAATGAGCCGGGGCGCACGCTCTGGACCAAAGTCGACCTGAGTTTCTGATCCAACCCCTGGGCGCGATCGTTGATCGCGCCTTACCTGGACAACATGGGAGCACACCATGAGCAAACCGCCGATCACCTTCTACAACCTGGCCTGGCGTTGGCACTTCTATGCCGGGCTGTTCGTCGCCCCGATCATGATCCTGCTGGCGATCACCGGGATCATCTACCTGTTCAAGCCGCAGCTTGATCCCTTGCTCTACCGCGATTTGATGGTGGTCGAGGCCGGGCACCACACGCAAAGCGCCGACAGTTTGCTGCAGCAGATGCACCAGGCTTACCCCAAGGGCCAGGTCAGCCAGTACCTACCGGCCGTAGCGCCCAGTTCGTGGTGACGGATGCAAGCGGGGGAACTGAATGTATTCATTAACCCTTACAACGGCAAGCTGCTGGGTGAGCAGGACGCAAAAAACAACCTGCAAGCGGTCGCCCGTGCCCCCTGCTATGGCGCGATCTGCATGCCGTTACCGGCTTTTGGGGTTCGGCACTGCTGCTGTTGATGCTGCTCAGCGGGATGACCTGGACCGGCTTCTGGGGCAAGCACTACGCCGATGTGTGGAACAGCTTCCCGGCAGCGATGTGGAACGACGTGCCCACGTCCGATCAGCAGGCCCGTGAATTAAACAGCGCAACCCGTCAGACCGTGCCCTGGGCCGTGGAAAACACGCCCATGCCGCAATCCGGCGCCCACGCCGAACATGCCGGGCACACTATGGGGGCAAGTGCACCGGCAAGGTCCTGGTGGATGTGCGCTGGCAGGATTACAACAACGTTGCTCGCGCAACTGAGCTTGGGGTGATGCTGCATGAGGGCAAGATGTTCGGCCCGCTCAATCAGATCATCATTTTGTTGGTGTGCCTGATGATTCTGCTTGGCTCGGTCAGCGGCCTGGTGATGTGGTGGAAGCGTCGTTCCGAGGGCGGTCTTGGCGTACCGCCACTGCGTCATGATCTGCCACGCTGGAAGACTGCGACTGTGATCATGCTGATGCTCGGCGCTGCTTTCCGCTGGTGGGCGGCTCGATGTTGCTGGTGTGGCTGGTGGATCGCTATGCACAACCGCTGGCCCGGACAAATCCGCTAACATAGGCACCCGCTTTCGACAGGACTGTCATGAGTACCCTGAGTATCAGCGACCTGCACTGGTCGCCCCTGGGCCACGGCCATTGTCATCACCAGTTCCAGCTGCGCGAGGTCGATCTGCAGGTCAAGACGGGGGAATTCGTCGGTCTGATCGGCCCCAACGGCAGTGGCAAGACCAGCCTGCTGCGCTGCGCTTATCGCTTCAATAAGCCCGAGCGTGGACGGGTGCGCCTGGATGAACACGACCTGTGGCGGCAATCGCCACGCTGGTGTGCCCAGCGTATCGCCGTGGTTCTGCAGGAGTTTCCCGATGCCTTCGGCTTGAACGTCGAGGAAGTTGTTGCCATGGGCCGTACCCCGCACAAAGGCCTGTTCGACGGCGACAACGACGAAGACCGCCGGTTGGTCAAAACGGCACTGCACGCAGTCGGCCTGGAGGGTTTCGACGACCACAGTTTTGCCAGTCTGTCGGGCGGTGAAAAGCAGCGGGTGATCCTCGCCCGGGGCCTGGTTCAGCAACCGCAGCTGTTGATTCTCGATGAGCCGACCAACCATCTCGATCCGCGCTATCAGCTGGAGCTTTTGCAGCAGGTCCGCCGTCTGGGCATCGGTACCCTGGCCAGTATTCATGACCTGAACCTGGCCGCGGCCTTCTGTGATCGCCTGTATGTCCTGGACCATGGGCGTATCGTCGCCAGCGGCAGCCCAAGCGAAGTGCTCACCAGCGAACTGTTACACGAGGTCTTTGGTGTACGGGCGCTGATCGACCGCCACCCCCTCGCCGACCACCCACGCCTTACCTGGATAACCCAGCGATGATTCGATCCACCCTGCTTCTGCTGTTGGGCCTGCTCGCCAGCACCAGCGTCTGCGCCCAGGCGACCCAGTACCCTTTGACCGTACAGAGCTGCAACCGCCAGGTGACCTTCAACAAGGCCCCCGAACATGCCCTGAGCCATGACATCAACATGACCCAGATGATGCTTGCTCTCGGCCTGCGTCAGCGCATGGTCGGCTACAGCGGCGTCAGCGGCTGGAAAGCCGTCACCCCTGAACTGCGCAAGGAACTTGAAGGCCTGCCGGAGCTGGCCAGCAAGTACCCCTCGGTGGAAACCCTGCTCAACGCCAACGTCGACTTCTTCTTCGCCGGCTGGGACTACGGCATGCGCGTCGGTGGCGACCTGACCCCGCAGACCCTGGCGCCTCTGGACATCCCGGTCTACGAACTGACTGAGTCCTGCGCCTTCGTCATGACGCGCCCGGCAGCCAGCCTCGACGACACTTACAACGACTTGCGTAACCTGGGCAGGATCTTCGATGTGCAGGCGCGCGCCGAACAGTTGATCAGCCAGATGCAACAGCGGATCAACGTCGTCCAGCAGCATCTGCCCGCGCAGCGCCCACGGGTGTTCCTGTATGACAGCGGTGAAGACCGGGCCATGACCTCCGGCCGCCTGGGCATGCCCCAGGCGCTGATCGACGCCGCCGGTGGCCGCAACGTACTGGACGATATCGACGCCAGCTGGACCCGGGTGAACTGGGAGAGTGTGGTCGAGCGCAACCCCGAGGTGATTGTCATCGTCGACTACGGCGAAGTCAGCGCCGCCCAGAAGCAGGCCTTTCTCGAACAGCACCCGGCCTTGCAGTCCGTATCGGCGATCCGTAACAAGCGCTTCGTGGTCATCCCCTACGTGGCCGCCACACCGAGCCTGGAAAACGTCGAAGCCATCGAAGCCATCGCCGCGGGCCTGCACGGCGCATGAGTCGCTATCGTCTGCTGCTGCTCGGCCTGATCGGCCTGCTGCTGGTGTCCTGCGTCGTGTCCCTGGGCTTTGGCGCTGCGCCGGTACCGGTCGAGGTGGTATGGCGTGTGCTGCTGTTCAAGGTCTTCGGCATTGCGCCGGAAACACCGGCCTGGAGCACCGGCCAGGAACATATCGTCTGGCTCATCCGCGTACCGCGCATGCTCCTGGCAGCACTGGTTGGCGGCGGCCTGGCAATGATCGGTGCGGTGTTGCAGGCGGTGACGCGCAACCCCTTGGCTGACCCGCACTTGCTCGGCGTAACCTCCGGCGCCACGCTCGGCGCGGTGCTGGTGGTGCTGCACATCGGTGAAGTGCTCGGCCTGCTGACCTTACCGCTGGCGGCCTTTGTCGGCGCCCTGTGCAGCATGCTGCTGGTGCTGGCAATTGCCAGCCGCCATGGCCGCCTGGACAGTGATCGCCTGCTGCTGTGTGGCGTGGCGGTGGCCTTTGTGATGATGGCAATCGCCAATCTGTTGCTGTTTCTCGGCGACCATCGCGCCAGCTCTGCAGTGATGTTCTGGATGCTCGGAGGCCTGGGCCTGGCACGCTGGGAGCTGCTGCCGATCCCGGCCATCAGTGTGCTGCTGGGCTTGACCCTGTTGCTGGGCATGGCCCGCGCGCTCAATGCCCTGATGGCCGGCGAACAGACGGCAGTGACCCTCGGCTTGAATGCCCGCTCGGTGCGCCTGGTGGCCTTCCTGATCTGCTCGCTGCTGACTGGGGTGCTGGTGGCGATCAGTGGCTCAATCGGCTTTGTCGGCCTGATGGTGCCGCACATTGCCCGGCGCCTGGTCGGCGCCGAACACACCCGCCTGCTACCGGTGTGCCTGTTGCTCGGCAGCCTGTTCCTGATCTGGGTCGATGTTGCCGCGCGCACGCTTATCTCGCCGGAAGACCTGCCCATCGGTATCGCCACGGCAGCCATCGGCGGCCTGTTTTTTATCGGCCTGATGCGCAAGCGTTGATCACCGTCAACCACGCTTTGGTCTTGAGACGTATTGTCGCGGTTGCGCCAGGAAGGCGCGTGTTAGCCTAACGCGCACAAGAGAACTGCACTGAACGGAATGCCTAGCCTATGACCGCGAACCTGTCCCCGCAACACCCCACGCCTGACCAACACGAACACCTCGAACGCAGCCTGTCCAACCGCCATATCCAGTTGATCGCCATCGGTGGTGCCATCGGTACCGGGCTGTTCATGGGTTCGGGCAAGACCATCAGCCTGGCCGGCCCGTCGATCATCTTCGTCTACATGATCATCGGCTTCATGCTGTTCTTCGTCATGCGTGCCATGGGCGAGCTGCTGCTGTCGAACCTGGAATACAAGTCGTTCATCGATTTCTCCGCCGACCTGCTCGGCCCCTGGGCCGGCTATTTCACTGGCTGGACCTACTGGTTCTGCTGGATCATCACCGGTATCGCCGACGTCATTGCCATCTCTGCCTACTCGCAATTCTGGTTTCCCGACCTGCCGCAATGGGCGCCAGCATTGGCCTGCGTCGGCCTGCTGCTGTCGCTGAACCTGATCACGGTGAAGATGTTCGGCGAGATCGAGTTCTGGTTCGCCATGATCAAGATCGTTGCCATCCTCGCTCTGGTCGGCACCGGCCTGTACATGGTGCTGGTAGGCTTCGAGTCACCGACCGGGCGTACCGCCAACCTGGCCAACCTGTGGAACGATGACGGCATGTTCCCCCATGGCCTGATGGGCTTCTTCGCCGGTTTCCAGATTGCCGTGTTTGCCTTCGTCGGTATCGAGTTGGTGGGTACGACTGCCGCCGAAGCCAAGAACCCCGAACGCACTCTGCCACGCGCGATCAATTCGATTCCGGTGCGGATCATCGTGTTCTACGTGCTGGCGCTGATCACCATCATGGTGGTAACTCCGTGGCGCGACGTGGTGCCGGGCAAGAGCCCGTTCGTCGAGCTGTTTGTGCTGGCCGGACTGCCAGCGGCGGCAAGCATCATCAACTTCGTGGTCCTGACCTCGGCGGCCTCCTCGGCCAACAGCGGCGTGTTCTCCACCAGCCGCATGCTGTTCGGCCTGGCCCAGCAAGGCGATGCACCGCGCAGCTTCGAGCACCTGTCCAACCGCAAGGTGCCGGCCAACGGCCTGTACTTCTCCTGCACCTGCCTGTTGCTGGGGGCGGCGCTGATGTACGTGATTCCCGACCTGATCGAAGCCTTCACCCTGGTGACCACGGTGTCGGCGATCCTGTTCATGTTCGTCTGGACCCTGATCCTGCTGTCGTACCTGAGCTACCGCAAAAACCGCACGGCCCTGCACCAGGCCTCGAAGTACAAGATGCCGGGTGGGCGCTTGATGTGCTACGCCTGTCTGCTCTTCTTCGCCTGCATCCTGGTACTGCTGAGCCTGGAAAGCGACACCCGTCAGGCATTGATCGTCACGCCGCTGTGGTTCCTGCTGCTGACCGTGACCTATCAGCTCGTGCGGCGCAATCGCCAGCAGCTGGCGATGCAGCAGAACTGATTCTCTGCCGGGTGCGCACCAGCGCGGCGCAACCGGCTGCACCGCCTCCCCCGTTCAGCCCCAGGCCGGTGCAAGCATTCGACTCCTCGCTCCTCAGCGCCCGTGCCAGAGCCCTTGGCGGTTCCGGCACAGCCCTTGCTAAAGCTCTCTCCCGAAGTCGCCATCTGCCTTACCCGCACATTCGAACTCAACGGAGAGAGCACTATGAAGCGTCGCAGTCTGATTAAGGCCTTCACCCTCAGCGCGTCCATCGCGGCGATGGGCCTTAGCTGGAGCATCCAGGCCGCCGAGACCATCAAGGTCGGCATCCTGCATTCGCTGTCCGGGACCATGGCGATTTCCGAGACCTCGCTCAAGGACATGGCCTTGATGACCATCGAGCAGATCAACGCCAAGGGTGGCGTCAACGGCAAGCTGCTGGAGCCAGTAGTGGTCGACCCGGCGTCGAACTGGCCGCTGTTCGCCGAGAAGGGCAGGCAGTTGCTGACCCAGGACAAGGTCGCAGTGGTCTTCGGATGCTGGACCTCGGTATCACGTAAATCGGTGCTGCCGGTGTTCGAGGAGCTCAATGGCCTGCTGTTTTACCCGGTGCAATATGAAGGCGAGGAAATGTCGCCGAACGTTTTCTACACTGGCGCCGCACCGAACCAGCAGGCGATCCCGGCAGTGGAGTACCTGATGAGCGAAGACGGCGGCGCGGCCAAGCGCTACTTCCTGCTCGGCACCGACTACGTCTACCCACGCACGACCAACAAGATCCTGCGCACTTTCCTGCACAGCAAGGGCGTGGCGGACAAGGACATCGAAGAGGTCTACACCCCGTTTGGCCACAGCGATTATCAAACCATCGTCGCCAACATCAAGAAATTCTCCGCTGGCGGCAAGACTGCGGTGATCTCCACGGTCAATGGCGACTCCAACGTGCCGTTCTATAAGGAACTGGCCAATCAGGGCCTGAAAGCTACCGACGTGCCGGTGGTGACCTTCTCCGTGGGTGAAGAAGAGCTGCGCGGGATCGATACCAAACCGTTGGTGGGGCACCTGGCGGCGTGGAACTACTTCGAATCGGTGCAGAACCCGGTCAACAGCCAGTTCGTCGCCGACTGGAAAGCCTACGCCAAGGCCAGGAACCTGCCGGGTGCCGACAAGGCCGTGACCAACGACCCGATGGAAGCCACCTACGTCGGTATCCACATGTGGGCCCAGGCGGTGGAGAAGGCCAAGTCCACTGACGTCGACAAGGTCCGCGAAGCCCTCGCCGGGCAGACCTTCAAGGCGCCGTCGGGCTTTACCCTGACCATGGACAAGACCAACCACCACCTGCACAAGCCGGTGATGATCGGCGAAATCCAGGACGATGGGCAGTTCAATGTGGTCTGGGAGACCGAGCAGCCGTTGCGGGCACAGCCGTGGAGCCCGTTCATTCCTGGTAATGACAAGCGGCCGGATTATGCGGTGAAAGGCAACTGAGAACCGGGGCCGCTGTGCGGCCCATCGCCGGCAAGGCCAGCTCCTACAAAACCTGTAGGAGCCGGCCTTGCTGGCGATGAGGCCAACGACAACACCACAAGGAAACCCTCATGCCCAAGGCTCTCCTGCGCCTTTTCCTCGGCCTCCTGCTATTGCTGCCCCTGGCTGCCCAGGCCAGCGACGCCGACTACTTCATCGCTGCCAAGGTCAACGAACAGGCCCGCCTGCTTCAGCACTGGGCGGCGCAACCGGACCCGGCCCGTCTTGAACTGCTGACCTCGCTGCAGCAAGGCCGCCTCAGCCCCACCGACAGCCGCAAGCTGCGCCTGAACAATCGCCTGCGCGGGCTTGTGGATAACGCCCTGGCCAGCCATCAACTGCTCAGCGACGACGCAAGGATGCGCCTGGCCGCTGCCCAGCAGCTGCAAAAAAGTGCCCAGCCGTCGCAAGTTGCCTTCCTTGACCGGCGCTTCGCCAGCGAAACCGATGCCGCTGTGCACGCGGCTCTCGGCCTGGCCCTGGCCAATCTGCAACTGGCTGCCACTGACCCGGCCATACGCCTGGCTGCCGTACGCTTGCTCGGCGAAACCGGCGATCCCATGGCCCGCACGCGTCTTGAGTCGTTGCTCGAACCGGGCGTGGAAAGCGACGCCAATGTGCGCACCGCCGCCGAAACCAGCCTGGCCCAGGTCAAGCGCAAGCTGTTGTTTGGTGAACTGCTCGGCCAGGCGTTCAGTGGCTTGTCACTGGGCTCGATCCTGTTATTGGCTGCCCTGGGACTGGCGATCACCTTCGGCCTGCTCGGGGTGATCAACATGGCCCACGGTGAGATGTTGATGCTCGGGGCCTACGCCACCTATGTCGTACAGATCCTGATCCAGCGTTACGCGCCGGGCGCCATCGAGTTCTATCCATTGATTGCCCTGCCGGTGGCCTTCGCCGTCAGCGCCGGGGTCGGTATGCTCTTGGAGCGCACGGTGATCCGTCACTTGTACGGCCGCCCACTGGAAACCCTGCTGGCCACCTGGGGCATCAGCCTGATCCTGATTCAGGCCATCCGTCTGCTGTTTGGCGCACAGAACGTCGAAGTGGCCAACCCGGGCTGGCTCTCCGGCGGCGTCCAGGTGCTGCCCAACCTGGTCCTGCCCTACAGCCGCCTGGTGATCATCGGCTTCGCCCTGTTCGTGATGGTGCTGACCTGGTTGCTGCTCAACCGTACGCGCCTGGGCCTGAACGTGCGTGCGGTCACCCAGAACCGTAACATGGCCGCCTGCAGCGGGGTGCCCACCGGGCGCGTGGACATGCTCGCCTTTGGCCTGGGATCGGGCATCGCCGGGCTCGGCGGCGTGGCCCTGAGCCAGATCGACAACGTCGGCCCGGACCTGGGCCAGAGTTACATCATCGATTCCTTCCTGGTGGTGGTGCTGGGCGGCGTCGGTCAACTGGCAGGCAGCCTCTGGGCAGCCTTTGGCCTGGGCATTGCCAACAAACTGCTGGAGCCGCAGATCGGTGCGGTGCTCGGCAAGATCCTCATCCTTGCGCTGATCATTCTGTTCATCCAGAAACGCCCGCAAGGCCTCTTCGCCCTCAAGGGACGGGTAATCGACTGATGAACCAGCCTCTGCTTGTTACCGCCAGCCAGAAGGCTGGCCCACGCTGGACCCTGGCCACCGCCGCTGTTGTCCTGCTGGTACTCCTGGCCCTGCCCTTGCTGTCATTACTGCCCGACGGCCACGGCCTGCAGGTCTCGGCCTACACCCTGACCCTGGTCGGCAAGATCCTCTGCTACGCCATTGTCGCCCTGGCGCTGGATCTGGTCTGGGGCTATGCCGGTTTGCTGTCGTTGGGCCACGGGCTGTTCTTCGCCCTCGGCGGCTACGCCATGGGCATGTACCTGATGCGCGAAGCGGCGGGTGACGGTCTGCCAGCGTTCATGACCTTCCTGTCCTGGACCGAGCTGCCGTGGTACTGGGCCGGCACCCAGCATTTTGCCTGGGCCCTGTGCCTGGTGGTGCTGGCGCCCGGATTGCTGGCCCTGGTGTTCGGCTTTTTCGCCTTCCGCTCGCGGATCAAGGGCGTGTACTTCTCGATCATGACCCAGGCCCTGACCTTTGCCGGCATGCTGCTGTTCTTTCGCAACGAGACCGGCTTTGGTGGCAACAACGGCTTCACCAACTTTCGCAGCATCCTTGGCTTTCCGATCACCGCGCAAAGTACGCGCGCGGTGCTGTTCCTGCTGACCGTTGCGCTGCTAGTGGTCAGCTTGTACCTGGGGTGGCGGCTGGCCCGGAGCAAGTTCGGCCGGGTCCTGACCGCGCTGCGCGACGCCGAGAACCGGCTGATGTTCTGTGGCTACGACCCGCGTGGTTTCAAGCTGTTTGTCTGGGTGCTCAGCGCCGTGCTCTGTGGTCTGGCTGGCGCGCTGTACGTACCGCAAGTGGGCATCATCAACCCCAGTGAAATGTCGCCGACCAACTCCATCGAAGCCGCCGTGTGGGTAGCCCTCGGTGGGCGCGGCACCCTCATCGGCCCGTTGCTCGGCGCAGGTCTGGTCAATGGCATGAAGAGCTGGTTCACCGTGGCGTTCCCCGAGTACTGGCTGTTCTGCCTGGGCGCGTTGTTCATTGTGGTCACCTTGTACCTGCCCAAAGGCGTGGTCGGGCTGTTGAAGAAAAAGGGGGAACAATGAGAGCCATACCTCTGCCACCGGTGCATCCGGAATTCATGCTCGAACCGATCCTCGACGCTGGCAGCAGTCGCGACGCCATCGGCCTTGGCCAACTGCGTGGCGAAGGCCTGGATGTACGTCACGGCACGGTGCTGACCCTGGAGGACATCAGCGTCAGCTTCGACGGTTTCAAAGCGCTTAATGCCCTGAACCTGTACATCGGCGTTGGCGAACTGCGCTGCATCATCGGCCCCAACGGCGCAGGCAAAACCACCCTGATGGATGTGATCACCGGCAAGACCCGGCCCACCACCGGCAAGGCCTGGTTTGGCGACACCCTGGACCTGACCCGCATGAGCGAAGTACAGATCGCCCAGGCCGGGATCGGCCGCAAGTTCCAGAAACCCACGGTATTCGAGGCCTTGAGTGTGTTCGAGAACCTCGAACTGGCGCAGAAAGCCGACAAGTCGGTGCTGGCCAGCCTGGTCGCGCGCTTGAGTGGCGAACAAAAGGACCGGATCGATGAAGTCCTGCACACCATTCGCCTGACCACCTCTGCCCAGCGTCCGGCGGGTTTGCTGTCGCACGGCCAGAAGCAGTTCCTGGAGATCGGCATGCTGTTGATGCAAGAACCGCAATTGTTGCTGCTCGATGAGCCGGTGGCGGGCATGACCGACGCCGAAACCGAGTTCACCGCTGAACTGTTCAAGGGCCTGGCCGGCAAGCATTCACTGATGGTGGTCGAGCACGACATGGGCTTTGTCGGCAGCATTGCCGACCATGTCACGGTGCTGCACCAGGGTAGCGTTCTTGCCGAGGGCTCGCTGGAGCAGGTGCAGGCTGATGATCGGGTGATCGAGGTTTACCTAGGGCGATAAGACCGGTACAGACAATCGACGGATATCAGACATGCTGAAAATCGACTCACTGCACCAATACTACGGCGGCAGCCACATCCTGCGTGGCCTGTCCTTCGAGGCCAAGGTCGGCGAAGTGACCTGCCTGCTCGGCCGCAACGGCGTCGGCAAGACCACTTTGCTGCGCTGCCTGATGGGCCTGTTACCCACCCGTGAAGGCAGCGTGCACTGGGAAGGCCAGGCAATCACTGCGCTCAAGCCACATCAACGGGTGCACGCCGGTATCGCCTACGTGCCCCAGGGCCGGGAGATCTTCCCGCGCCTGAGCGTCGAAGAGAACCTGCTGATGGGCCTGTCGCGCTTCAGCGCCAGCCAGGCCAAAAGCGTCCCGCCGTTCATCTACGAGCTCTTCCCGGTACTGCTGCAGATGAAACACCGCCGTGGCGGCGACCTCTCCGGTGGCCAGCAACAGCAATTGGCAATCGGTCGCGCCCTGGCCAGCCAGCCACGCCTGTTGATTCTCGACGAACCAACTGAAGGCATCCAGCCCTCGGTAATCAAGGAAATCGGCGCGGTCATCAGCACACTGGCCGCCCGTGGTGACATGGCCATCCTCCTGGTGGAGCAGTTCTACGACTTTGCCGCCGAGCTTGCCGATCAGTACCTGGTGATGTCCCGGGGCGAAATTGTCCAGGCCGGACGAGGTGAAAACATGGAAGCCGAAGGTGTGCGCGGCCTGGTAACCATTTAACCTGAACAACACTTCGTAGACGTTCGAGAAGCTGTCATGACTTACCTGATTCGTGATGCCGTATCTGCCGATCTGCCGGGCATTCGCGACATCTATAACGACGCTGTGCTCAACACCACGGCGATCTGGAATGAACAACCCGTTGACCTAGCCAATCGCCAGGCCTGGTTCGACGCGCGCCAGGCCCAGCACTATCCGATTCTGGTGGCCGTCGACGCCGCCGCAGGTGACGACGTGCTCGGCTATGCTTCTTTCGGTGACTGGCGGCCCTTCGAGGGCTTTCGCCATACCGTCGAACACTCGGTGTATATCCGCACCGACCAACGCGGTAACGGCCTGGGCCCGAAACTGATGCAGGCGTTGATCGAGCGCGCCCACATTTGTGGCAAGCACGTCATGGTCGCCGCTATCGAAAGCGGTAATGCGGCTTCCATCCGTTTGCACGAGCGTCTGGGCTTTACGCTCAATGGGCAGATGCCCCAGGTGGGCGTGAAGTTCGGTCGCTGGCTAGACCTGACTTTCATGCAGTTGATCCTCAACCCTGGCGCACCCCCACGCTCAATGGAGTGAAGCTTTATGAATGCTGCGCAACTCAATCGTGTGACCGCTGAAGGCTTTGCCTACTACCGCGACGGCCTGGTGGCATTGTTGCTTGATGCCGTAGCACACGGTGCCTCGCTGGACTTTCTGGCAGATATCGATACACAGCAGGCCAACAGCTACTTCGATGAAGTGAAGCAGCGCCTGGTCAATGGCGAACTGCTGCTATGGGTGGTCGGCAAGGACAAGGAGGTACTGGGCAGCGTGCAGTTGGGGCTTTGCCAGAAGCTCAATGGGCTGAATCGGGCCGAAGTGCAGAAATTGCTGGTGCACAGCGGGGCACGACGCCGAGGATTGGGCCAGCAGCTGATGCAGACGCTGGAAGCGACGGCGCGGCAGAAACAACGCGGTATGTTGTATCTGGATGTCGAGGCTGGGTCGGGGGCGGAGGCGTTCTATCAGTCGCTGGGGTACACCAAGGCTGGCGAGATTCCTGATTACGCCTGCGGGCCGGATGGCACATATCGGCCCACAGCCCTGTATTACAAACAGCTTTAGGTTCTCATCGCGGGCTTGCCCCGCGATGCTTTCAGCCCTGCAGAAATCTGCCCAAGCGCTGCTTGAGCATGCTGTTCTCACTGCGCAGCTGCTGAACCTCCTCCAGCAACTCCAGGGCCAGCGCCACGCCCTCCCACTCCAGCTCAAGCTCGCGCTGCAACTTGGCCGCGCGTTTGGCCAATAGCGCAGCCTGATCGTCAAACAGCCACTCTTCCGGCGTGCGTCCGGAGGGTTCGACAATGCCATGTTCGACGATCTCGATCACGTAGGCCGCCGGTAGATCGGCTTCCCGACAGAGGGTCTGCATGTCCAGTTGAACGACCAGGGTGCTCATAATCAGCTACTCCATTGAGTCCTCGGATTGAACGCCGCCTTCTGCGCCAGCTTGCTCCACAACTCGCGGGTCACGTCGTCGCTGTGGCTTGGCATCACCACCTTCAGCTGCGCGTAGAGATCACCGCGCTGGCCCTGCTTGTTGGCCAGGCCCATGCCCTTGACCCGCAGGCGCTGGCCGCTCTGGCTGTCGGCACGAATGGTCAGGTTGATCTTGCCGGTCAGGGTCGGCACCGCCACCTTGGTACCCAGCGCGGCTTCCCAGGGCGCCAGGGGCACCGTGATGATCAGGTCATGACCTTCGACATCGAACAGCGGATGCGGTGCCATGCGGATGGTCAGGAACAGGTCGCCATTGGCGCCACCGCCGATACCCGACGCGCCCTGGCCCTTGAGGCGGATCTTCTCGCCATCGCTAACCCCGGCCGGGATCTTCACGTTCAGGGTCTTGGTGGTGAAGCCGGTACGCTGGCCGCTGCCGTTATGTTGCGGAACCTGGAAGCTGATCTGCTTCGACTCGCCGGACAGGGTTTCCTCAAGGAAAATCGCCAGTTCCATTTCCACGTCTTGCCCTCGCCGACCGCTGCTGCGTTGCTGGCCGCGGCCAAAAGGATTGCCGTTGCCACCACGCGCACCGAAGATCGAGCTGAAGAAGTCGGAAAAGTCGCCGCCTTCGAAACCTCCGGAGCTACGGCTTTCCCAGCCTGGCGGCCCCTGGAAGGGCCGGCCGTGCTGGCCGTACTTGCGCAGTTCGTCGTATTCAGCGCGTTTTTCCGGGCTGCCCAAGGCCTCGTAGGCCTCGTTGGCCTCCTTGAATTTTTCCTCGGCGTCACGCTCTTTGCTGACGTCGGGGTGATACTTGCGCGCGAGCTTGCGGTAGGCGGTCTTGATCGCCTTGTCGTCCGCTGTGGGCTCTACGCCAAGTATCTTGTAGTAGTCTTTGAAGTCCATCTAAGGAATCACCATCAGTTGTTCAATGCTTCTGCAGATTGGGGTCAAGCATAGCCTTTCAAGGCACCCTTGGGTTTGCTGTAAAGCAGATAATCGGTCTTGATTCTGCTGACCACTGGCATAAACTGCGCGGCCGTTTTTCCCCCGGAAGTACAACCCATGAGTGACGCATCCCCGGCCCGTGCCTGCGGCATCGACTTTGGCACCTCCAACTCCACCGTCGGCTGGCATCGCCCAGGCGTGGAGTCGTTGATCGCCCTGGAAGACGGCAAGATCACCCTGCCGTCGGTGGTGTTCTTCAACATCGAGGAGCGCCGCCCGGTATACGGCCGGTTGGCCCTGCACGAATACCTCGAAGGTTACGAAGGCCGGCTGATGCGCTCGCTCAAGAGCCTGCTGGGTTCCAAACTGATCAAGCACGACACCAGCGTGCTGGGCACCGCCCTGCCGTTCAAGGACCTGCTGGGCATGTTCATCGGCGAGCTGAAGAAACGCGCCGAGGCCAACGCTGGCAGAGCGTTCGATGAGGTGGTGCTGGGCCGCCCGGTGTACTTTGTCGACGACGACCAAGCCGCCGACCAGGAAGCCGAAGACACTTTGGCCGAAGTGGCCAGGAAGATCGGTTTCAAGGAAGTCTCCTTCCAGTACGAGCCCATTGCCGCCGCCTTCGACTACGAGTCGAACATCCAGGGCGAAGAACTGGTGCTGATCGTCGACATCGGCGGCGGTACATCGGACTTCTCCCTGGTGCGCCTGGCCCCTGAACGGCACATGCTCGATGATCGCCACGACGACATCCTCGCCACCGGCGGCGTGCACATCGGCGGTACCGACTTCGACAAACAGCTGAGCCTGCAGGGCGTGATGCCACTGTTCGGCTATGGCAGCCGGATGAAAAGCGGCGCCTTCATGCCGACCGGCCATCACATGAACCTGGCCACCTGGCACACAATCAACTCGGTGTACTCGCAAAAGTCCCAGTTAGCCCTGGGCAGCATGCGCTACGACATCGAAGACACCGACGGCATCGACCGCCTGTTCAAACTGATCGAACAACGTGCCGGTCACTGGCTGGCCATGGAAGTGGAAGAAAGCAAGATCGAACTGACCCACAACGACCGCCGCCTGGTCGACCTCAAGCGGGTCGAATCGGGGCTCAGCGTCGAGCTGAGCCGGGCGCTGTTCGAAGCATCGATCGACAGCCTGCTCGAGCGCGTGAGCGGTAGTGTCAGCGAGCTGCTGAGCAAGGCCGGCGTCGGCGTGGCCCAGGTTGATACGGTGTTCTTCACCGGTGGTTCGAGCGGCATCCCGGCCCTGCGCCAGAGCGTGGCGGCGATGTTGCCCAATGCGCGGCATGTTGAAGGCAATATCTTCGGCAGTATTGGTAGCGGTTTGGCGATCGAAGCGCGCAAGCGGTACGGTTGAGGGTATCGGGGCCGCTATGCGGCCCTTTCGCCGGCAACGCCGGCTCCTACAATCAATGCCACCGCCTACCCCTGTAGGAGCCGGCATTGCCGGCGAAAAACTTCACACCAGCTCAGCCTGCCGAAGCTCGCTCTTCAGGTAGGCGTAATAGATCGGCCCCGCCACCACGCCCGGCAATCCAAACGCCGCCTCGAACACCAGCATCGCCAGCAGCAGTTCCCAGGACTTGGCGCTGATCTGCCCGCCGACAATCCGCGCGTTGAGGAAGTACTCGACCTTGTGGATAACAATCAGATAACCCAGCGCCGCCATGGCCACCCAGATCGACAGCGACAAACCGACGATGGTGATCAGGGTGTTGGATATCAGGTTGCCGATCACCGGCAGTAGACCAAGCAGGAAGGTCAGTACGATCAGGGTCTTGGTCAGCGGCAGGTGCACGTCGAACAACGGCAACACCACGGCCAGGAAGATCCCGGTGAAAAAGGTGTTGAGCAGGGAAATCTTGATCTGCGCGAAGACGATGTTGCGAAACGCCTGGACCAGCAGCGCCAGGCGATTGAACAGGGCCGCCGCCAAGGGCTTGCGTCGGGAAATATCGGGAATTTGCTGCAGGGCGACGATGGCGCCGAGGATCATGCCGATCAGCAGGGTGACGAACATGTGCGCCGCGCCCTTGCCCACCAGTTGCAACTCGCCCAGATGGGTCTTCAGCCACTCACCGATGGCAACTTTGAACTCTGCCGCGCTGGCTGGCAGGTAGGCATCGACAAAGGGCGGCAACTGCCCGCGGGCCTGATCCACCAGGAGCATGAACTTGTCCAGCGAAGCGCCGGGGTTCTCCGCTTCGTGCAACAGGAAACTGATCGCACCGGCAAACAGCAGGGTCAAGGTGCTGACCACCAGGGTGCCCAGCAAGGCCACCGCCAACCAGCGCGCACGCTCCCCGGCAATCAGATGCTGCAGCTTGGGCGTGAGCATATTGACCAGTTCGAACACCAGCAAACCGGCCAGCAGGCTCGGCAACAGCTTGAGCGGCAACACCAGCAACAGACCGGCGAACACGATGATCCAACTGGCCAGCTTGATCTGGCTAGGAGTAAAGGTCATACAACCTCAAGGGCAACTGCAGGAAAAGGCGCAGTCTGCCAGCCTTCGCCGGGCAGGCATAGTAGCGCGACCGCAGATGACCCCGGTCAGGTTCGGCAGGTCACTTTTTCTTCAGGCAGTCACTCATGAACGCTTTGCGCTCATCGCCCTTGAGGGCCTTGACGGTGGCGTCGGCGTTGCAGGTTTTCATTTTTTCCTGCTGGGTCTCAGGCTTGGCTTTGAGGCAGGTGCTCATGAAGGCCTTGCGCTCGTCGCCCTTGAGGGCCTTGACGGTGGCGTCGGCGTTGCAGGTTTTCATTTTTTCCTGCTGCGCGGTGGCAGCAAAGCCTTGTGAACACATCAACAGGCCCAACAGCAGTAGCGGTACACGCACCATCGTCATGGCGTTCTCTCCTTGTCGCCGCGCCCATCGCGCAGCCTCGCCGAGAGTGTAGACAAAAACTCTTACAGTCCCCCAACCCAGGCTTGGCGCTGCTACAGCCCCGCAGCCTTGAGCCGAGCCGCATGCTCGGTGAACAGGCGCACCGGATCAGCGCCCTTGCCCACCGCGCCGAGTGACTGATTGACAATGTCCAGGTGGTCGAGCGGATAGTCATCGCCGATCACCTGACCCAGGTGCGAGCTGTAGCGCCCGACCATGCCATCGCAGTGCCCGGCTTCATGGACGAAGGTTCGGGCAAACAGGCGACAGAAGCGGTTGCTGCCATCCAGGCGGTTCAGGCCCGTGTCGGTCAGCCCCGGCTGCAAAGTGCCGGACCAGGAGTAGTAACGCACACCGTTGACCTCGGCAGGCCCCTCACCGCCCCAGGTGCTGGGCAGGCCCTGTGGATAAACCTGATTGAACAAAGCGACGCCAGCGCGGGTCAGCGAATGGTGCGAGGCGTTCACGTCGATGGGCAGCTTTGGCCCGCGCCAGCCGGTTTCCAGCCAGCCCATCAACACCCCCAGACCATGCAGCAATGCCTTGAGCAAACGCCCGCGGGCGGAATCGGCGGGGTAATGCTCAAGCAGGTAGTCAGCCAGCTCCGAACCGTGATTAGGCCCGGCAATGGACGTCACCGAGGCCACCCATTCCGGCCGCTTGGCCGCCGCATAGCGCGCCGTCAGCGCCCCCTGGCTGTGGCCGAGCAGGTTGACCTTGTCGGCGCCTGTGCGTTGGCGGATGTCTTCGATGATCTGCAGCAACTGCTCGCCACGCACCTCAGTGGCGTTGAGCGGCGACACCTGGATGGCAAAGACCTTGGCTCCGCCCCGGCGCAGGGCCGAGACAATGCCGAACCAATAGGGGTAAAGCAGCAGGCGGACGAAGCCGAGCATACCTGGCACCAACACCAGTGGATAACGTGTGGCAAGCTCTTGAGCCAAGGCTGCATTCCCCATTCCGTGGACAGTCGGCCCACCCTACAGGCACTTCGATAGCAATCGCAATCGAACGCCCGGTGCTCGCCGCGGCGCCTGCACCCGCGATGCTTTTAACCGGCCTTCATCGCCCGCGGCGCCTTCCCGGCCTTCATCTGCTCCAGCAACGGCGTGCACTGATTCGGCACATCGCCCCCAGGCGCAACCAACGCCAGCAGTCCCGCAGCGGGGCCGATCACCACCCCCAGCGCAACCATCCCCGAACCACGCAAGGCCAGCGGCACCGCCTGCACGCCGGCGCTGGGTTTGGCAAAAGGACCACGCACGTATAACGGCGAACGCAGCGAGAACAGACGCAAGCCCTTGGACTCGGGGTTGATCTTCAAATCCAGCTGCTCACTGGCGAAGTTGGCCGTGCCATTGATGTGGATGATCGCGTTCTCGGTGTCGAAAACAAACAGGCGGGTCGTCGCCAAGCCATCCTTGATAGCGAAATCGGCAGCAGCGCAGTTGATCTTCACTTCCTTGTCACCGAACAGCTGGCCCACCACATAATTGCCCACGTTCAGCCCGGCGACTTCCATCAAGCCACGACTGATGGCGCCATCGTTGATCAGCATCTTCAGCTCGCCATTGGCGGTGGCCAGCAAGGCTGCCAGCGAGTTGCCCCGGCCGCTGAGGTCGGCGTCGCCATTGATTTGACCAAAACTGGTTTTCATCGGTTCGAAGGTCGGGAACAGCTGCTTGAGCTTGAAACCCCGTGCGCTGAGCTGGGCCCGGCCTTGCAACGGCAGCGTGCGTCCATCCAGGCGCACCTGGGCATCAAGCTTGCCGCCCGCCACGCCAAAACGCAGCGGCGCCAGGCGCAGCACACCATCGTCGAGGACGAAATGGCTGGAAAGGTCGGTGAACGGCAACGCCTGGCTGTGCACGATACGCTTGCCGCTGAAGGTCACGTCGGCGTCCATGGTCCGCCAGCGCTCGGTGCGAAATGCCTCGACCGGCAGCACCTTGCCTGCCGGTTGTTTGCTGGCGCCACCCCGGGCTTTCTGTTCGGCATTGGAATCGGCACCGATCAACGGTGCGAGGTCTTTGAACAACAGCTGATTGGAAACCAGGTTGCCGCTGAGTTTAGGCCGCGGCTGGCTGGAGACGAAGGTCAAGTCGCCATGGATATCACTGTCGCCGATCTTGCCGTTGAAGCCCTGGTAGCGAAACACTGCGCCACCGGGCTCATGCAGCTTGGCCTGCAGGTGGCCGTCGGTGGAATACGCCGGCGAATCCGGCAAGGTCACACCAGTAAGTGGATACAGGTTGCCCAGGCTCGCGCCCGACAGGCGCAGGTCGAGGGCGCCCAGGTTGCGCGGGTCGCTCAGGGTGCCGGCCAGGGCGATGCGGGTGTCGGCGATCTGTATGTCAGCCTGCAGTGGAAACGGCTGGTTCGCATCCTGCAGCGCCAGCAGGCCGCCGATCTTGCCGTTGCCGGAAAGCGCCTGGCCCTTGTAGCGCCCCTTGACCTGGAGGCCGAAGGCATAGTCCTGGGCCGCACCGGCTTTCTGCGCCGAGGCCTTGCCGACGATATCGCTGAACGGTATCGGCTTGCCCAGCAGGTCGATCACTACATCGAGACGGGTTTCCAGGGTCTGGTCATCAAGACTGACCTGGCCCTTGTCGAAACCGATGGCGCCGATATCCAGCACCCATTTGGAAGGTTCGGCCTGCTCATCCTTGGGAGCGAAATCGAAGCTCCAGTTGGCCCGGCCATCGGCCAGGCGCTTGAGGCTGGCAGTGGGCTGGTCCAGGTCGATGCGCGGGATGACGATCTGCTGGAACAGCAGCGGCAGCGAAACTCGACGCGCTTGAGACCTACCATCTGCGGCTCCTTGAGCCAGTCCGGGTTGCCCAGGGTCAGGTCTTCGGCGATGAAATGCGGCCAGGGCATCCAAGCCCTCCAGCCCCCCTGCTCCGGCTCGCGCTGCCAAGCCACCGCGAGATTGCCATTGATTGCGAAGGGACGCTGCAGCGCTTCGGAAACCTTGGCATTGAGGGTCGGCTTGACCCGGTTCCAATCGAACGTCGCGATGACGATTGCCAGTAATATCACGGCCAGCAGCAGGCTGGCGAGGGTCCAGCTGAGGATTCTGACGGGACGCGTCATTGCTTGGTTCTCCTGACGCCTATAAGGCAGAAATGGGCGTTTTGATGGCACTTAGTTATCGGACTGATGAAAACCCGAGGGGTTTAATTGACGATGATATTTCTGCAGTTATTTCCCGGTTTCCCATCATTACGCGCAGGGATCGACCACCCTGCCTGCGCCCGACCGCGGCCTTTGCACCCCCTGTAAGCATTGGCCTAGAGCCTTCGCGGCAAAACATCAATTCCATCGATTGTCACCATTATCTTTATGAACTTTTATCTGGCGCCCCCAAGCGTAGCATTGGCCCTGTACCCACTTTCCAGCCCCGCCAAGGAGCACCGAACCATGAAACGCCAATTGCTGCTGAGCCTGTCCCTGTCCATCCTGGCCGCCAAT
This sequence comes from Pseudomonas sp., assembly GCF_050739775.1. Taxonomy (GTDB): domain Bacteria; phylum Pseudomonadota; class Gammaproteobacteria; order Pseudomonadales; family Pseudomonadaceae; genus Aquipseudomonas. The sequence continues at coordinate 142,882 of NZ_JBOICA010000002.1, read as the reverse complement.
GCCTTCGCCATTCCGGCCAGCGAACAAAGCCTTACCGCCGAGTCCCGCTCCAGTTCCACGGTAATTTCACAACCGCTGAACACCCTGGCCGAAGGCGGCTCTGACCGTCTGCTGGAACGCAACCGTGTAGCCGAAGGCGGCTCGGATCGTCTGCTGGAACGCAACCGCATCGCCGAAGGTGGCGCTGATCGTCTGAAAGAGCGCTATCAGGTCGCCGAAGGTGGTTCTGATCGCCTGATCGAAAAAAATCAACGTGCGAGCTGATGCCTATGCCAGACAACAAGAGATACCAACGCTGTAGCAGTTCCCCTCCCAGCCCGGTCAGTCGACCGGGCTTTGTTTTTCCAGGCGCAGGCTATTAGAGTGCAGGGCTGTTTCACTGCCAGCCGATACTCGCCATGCTGCCGCGCGCCGAACAAAAGCAACAGACCCGCCAAGCCCTGCTGGATGCCGCCCGCCACTTGATGGAAAGTGGTCGAGGCTTCGGCAGCATCAGCCTGCGCGAAGTAAGCAAAAGCGCCGGTATCGTGCCAACGGGTTTCTATCGCCACTTTTCCGATATGGACCAGCTCGGCCTGGCCCTGGTCAATGAAGTCGGCGAAACCTTTCGTCAGACCATTCGCCTGGTCCGCCATAATGAATTCGAACTCGGCGGCATTACCGATGCCTCGGTGCGTATCTTCCTCGACGTGGTCGCGGCCAATCGAGCGCAGTTCCTGTTCCTCGCGCGCGAGCAATATGGTGGCTCGCAGCCGGTACGTCAGGCGATCGCGACCCTGCGCCAGGGCATCAGCTCGGACCTCGCCACCGACCTTGAGCGCATGCCGCGCTGGCAGCACCTGGATAACGCCGCCCTCTCAGTGATAGCCGACCTGGTGGTGAAAACCGTGTTCGCCACCCTGCCGGAACTGATCGACGAGCCCGCTGACGACGTCGGGCAAACACTGAGCGCCCAGGACAAGATCACCCAGCAATTGCGCTTCATCTTCGTCGGCGCCAAGCATTGGCAGGGGCTCAGCACCCTGTAGCAGCGCCGTTTCCTGCTACCATGCGCGCAAACGCACCGATCGCGACGATTCTTTTCCATGCCCGACCTTCGTACCGCCCAGCCTGAACTGCCTGCCCTGCTTGAACAGGTGCAGACGCACTTTACCCAGCGCATCGTGCCGCTCTGGCAAGGTCCGGGCTGGAATGCAGAGATGGCCCTGCCTTTCGAAGCGCTTGATGCGCAGCAGCAGCCTCTGCCCGTGCAACGCTACCGGGCCATGGCCTGTGCCCGTCAGCTGTATCTGTTCAGCAGCCGTATCGAGCAACCTGGCGCCCGTGAACGCGCATCGGCGCTGTTCCGCTCGCTGCAACGGCACTTCCACGATGCCGAGCACGGTGGCTGGTTCTACAGTATCGATGCCCAGGGCAAACCGTTGGATCGGCGCAAGGATCTCTACACCCACGCCTTCATCATCTTTGCCTGCGCCCACTACTGGGGGCAGGTTCGCGAGCAGTTGGTCGAGTCCACCCTCAATGCGGCACTGAGCGTGGTCGCCGAACGTTTCGGCCGGGATGACGGGCTGTATGAAGCCAGCCTGGATGAAGACTGGTCGGACTTGGGCAGCGGCCCTTTACAGAACCCACTGATGCACCTGGCCGAAGCGTTCCTTGCGACGCTGGCAGTACGTGACGATGAACACGTGCAAAGCGCCCTGTTGGCGCTGGCCAATGCCATGCAACAACACTTCATCGATCCCGGCCACGGGGTGATGCTGGAAAAACCGCGCGGTGCTGTGGATAACTGGTTCGAACCGGGCCACCAGTTCGAATGGTTCTACCTGCTTGAGTCTTCAGCGCTGCTGCGCGGCAGCGAGTTGCACGCGTCCCTCGACCGCGCGTTCGCCTATGCCGAGCAATGCGGGGTGAAAGGCACTGCAGCATTGGCCATGCTCAGCCCCGACGGCCAGGTCCGCGATGCTACCCAGCGCATCTGGGCTCAGGCCGAGTACTTGCGCGCCCTGGCCTTGCGCCCCGGCAGTGCCGACAAGGTCTGCACCCAACTACAGGCGCTGCAACGGGATTTCCTGCATGCCGATGGCTGGTACGAGTGCCGTGACGCCAGTGGCGCGGTCAGCCGCAGCGATATGCCGTCGACCACGCCCTATCATCTGGCGACCTGCCTGGAAGGTCTGCAGCGCCAGATCTGACGTCAATCGCCGGCAAGCGCGGCGATGAGGGCCTCAGGCCTTACCGGAACGATCGATCGAAAACCCGGCCCACGCCTGGCTCACCGGCATCAGCTCAATGCTGTTGATGTTGATATGCGCCGGCTGGTTCATGATCCAGAAGATGGTCTCGGCAATATCCTGCGGCTGGATCGCTTCGGCGCCAGCATAAGTAGCGTCGTAACGCGCCTGGTCACCGCCGAAGCGCACCAGGGAAAACTCGCTTTCGCACAATCCCGGCTCGATGTTGCTGACACGCACACCGGTGCCTTGCAGGTCACAGCGCAGGCTCAAGGAGAACTGCCCGACAAAGGCCTTGGTGCCGCCATACACATGGCTGCCCGGATACGGATAGTTACCCGCCACGGACCCCACGTTGAGGATGGTCGCGCCGCGACCATAGGCGATCAGCCGTGGCAACAACAGGCGGGTGCTGTACATCAAACCCTTGATGTTGGTGTCGACCATGGTGTCCCAATCATCCAGGTCGCACTTGGGTGCCGGGTCGGCGCCCAGGGCCAGACCCGCGTTGTTGATCAGCCCACGCAACGTGGCGAACGACGGCGGCAGGTTGGCAATCGCCGCTTCCATGGCCTTGCGGTCACGCACGTCGAGCACCAGGCCGTGCACTTCGGTCTGTTTCGACAACTCTGCGCATAGCGCGTCCAGACGCTCCTGACGGCGACCGGTCAGCACCAGCGACCAGCCAGCCTCGGCGAATCGACGAGCACAGGCTTCGCCGAAGCCAGAGGTCGCGCCAGTGATGAATACGGTGGAAGTCATCGGGTACTCCTTGCAAGGTCGAGATCACGGATCAGCAGAATGCCCGCCGACAACCTTGCCAGCAAGCGCACATGCACTGTACAAAAAACAAGCAAACACGCCAACGCCTTGATCCATAAGGGCTGGAACAAGCTTTGCTCACCTTATCCACAGGCTCTTGCACAAAGTCTGGGGGCAACTCCCGGCCCCTCGGATCGGGCCTGGCGCTCGGATTGGCAAGTATTTTCCTTGACCACAAGCCTGCTGTTTGAGCTCAAGCCTCTCTGGCTTACGGTTGAAGTATTTCCAATGATGGCCCAAGGCCTATGAAGACGGTGCTTGCAGCGTTCTTTCCAATGCTTGCCCACAGACTTATCCACAGACTTAAACCTGGATTTCAAGGCCGGTTGCGCTGGCTACAAAAGACTTGACAAGAGCCTGTAAAAATCTTTCCTGAACACTTGATCAAAAAACAACCATACAACTGAAAGCCTTGTAATCAAAGGCTTTCAGCAAGATGCCACCAAGTTACCCACAGCCGCGTCCACACCAATGGTGGACAACTCAAAAGCTCAGAAAAACATCTGCTTGCAGCGACTTTATGTCGCGCCAGAAAGGAAGTGCTCGCAAGGTTTTCCACAAAGCTCTGGACAAAAAAACGCCCTGCAATGCAGGGCGTTTTTTGCCAGCTCGAATCAGTGCCCGCCAAGATAGGCGTTACGCACCTCCTCGTTGACCAACAGCTCCTGCCCGGTGCCAGTCAGACGGATCTGTCCGTTGACCATCACGTAGGCACGGTCCGAGAGCTTGAGCGCGTGGTTGGCGTTCTGCTCCACCAGAAAGATCGTCATGCCGGTCTTGGCCAGTTCACGCAGGGTAGCGAAGATCTGCTTGACCACAATCGGCGCCAACCCCAGGGATGGCTCGTCGAGCAGCAACAGTTTGGGCCGGCTCATCAGCGCCCGGGCGATGGCGAGCATTTGCTGCTCACCACCCGACATGGTCATGGCGCGCTGATTGCGCCGCTCCTTGAGCCGCGGGAACAGGTCGAACATGCGCTGCATGTCCTCACCGGCAAATTTGTCGCCAATGGGGATGGTGCCCATCATCAGGTTTTCTTCCACTGACATGTCGGGGAATACCCGACGCCCTTCCGGCGACTGAGCAATACCGTTGGAGGCGATGTAGTGGGAGGACTTGTGGGTGATGTCAGTGCCGCGATAGACAATCTGCCCGCTCGCCGCCCGCGGCTGACCGAAGATCGACATCAGCAGGGTCGACTTGCCGGCCCCGTTGGAGCCGATCAGGCTCACCGTCTCACCTTCATTGATGTGCATCGAGACTTTCTTCAGGGCCTGGATCGGCCCGTAGAACACATCCAGGTCCTTGAGTTCGAGAATGGGTGCAGTCATACCAGCTCCTCTTCGTCGGCACCCAGGTAGGCGGCGATCACCGTCGGGTTGTTGCGAATATCCTGTGGCGCGCCTTCGGCAATCACATTGCCGTGGTCCAGGACCACGATGTGGTCGGAGATGCTCATGACCATGCCCATGTCGTGCTCGATCAGCACCACGGTGATGTCGTGCTCGTCACGCAGCACGCGGATCATCTTGCTCAGGGCTTCGGTTTCCTGCGGGTTGAGGCCTGCCGCCGGCTCATCCAGGCAGATGATCTGTGGCCGGGTGCACATGGCCCGGGCAATCTCCAGGCGGCGTTGCTGGCCGTAGGACAACTCACCAGCCAGACGGTTGGCACAGTCGACCAGGTCGACCACTTCCAGCCAGTAGAAGGCATGATCCAGGGCATCGCTCTCTGCCTTGCGGTACGCCTTGGTGTTCAGCACGCCCGACAGCAGATTGCGGTTGACCCACATGTGCTGGGCCACCAGCAGGTTCTCCACCACCGACATTTCCCGGAACAGGCGGATGTTCTGGAAGGTCCGCGCCAGGCCCGCGCGGTTGACCAGGTGGGTACCGCCGAACATCTTGTAGTGCAAGCGGCTGATGAAGCGCTTAGGCGAGACAAAATCGCCCAGCCGAAAGCGTTCGCCAAGCAGCTGGATCACATTGGTGCGGGTACCGCGCATGTTCAGTTCGATCTTGCCGCCACTGGCCTTGTAGAAGCCGGTCAGGCAGTTGAATACGGTGGTCTTGCCCGCGCCGTTAGGGCCGATCAGGGCGAAGATGGAGTTGCGCTTGACCTTGAGGCTGACATCGCTGAGCGCCTTGATCCCGCCAAACTGCATCATCAGGTTATCGACCGAGAGAATCACGTCATCGCTCATGGCGCTACTCCTTTACGCGGAACGACACCGGTACGGCTGATGCGAATCAGCCCGCGCGGTCGCCAGATCATCATCAACACCATGAGCACGCCGAACAGCAGTACCCGGTACTCAGAGAAGCTGCGCAGTAGCTCCGGGGCCACGGTCAGGACGAACGCGGCGATCACCACACCGACGGTCGACCCCATGCCGCCGAGCACCACGATGGCCAGGATCAGCGCCGACTCGAAGAAGGTGAACGAGGACGGGTTGACGAAGCCCTGGTAGCTGGCAAAGAACACCCCGGCAAGGCCGGCGGTGGAAGCGCCGATGGTGAAGGCCGAGAGTTTTACCAGGACGTGGTTCAGGCCCATGGAACGGCAGGCGATTTCGTCTTCACGCAGCGCTTCCCAAGCGCGGCCGACCGGCATACGGGTCAAGCGGTGCTTGATGTACAGCACCGCCAGCACCACGAGGAACAATACAATGTAGATGAACAGGAATTTCAGGTTGGGGTTGTAGTCGATGCCGAAAAACTCGTGGAACGGTACCCCACCATCCTTGGCCCGGCGCCCGAACTCCAGGCCCATGAAGGTCGGCGAAGGCACCGGCATGCCGTTCGGGCCGCCGGTGAACGACAGCCAGTTGTTGAGTATCAGCCGAATGATTTCACCGAAGCCCAGGGTCACGATGGCCAGGTAGTCGCCGTGCATCCGTAGTACCGGGAAGCCCAATATGCACCCGGCCAACGCCGCGGCGATGGCCGCCAGTGGCAGTACGGTCCAGAAGCCCAGGCCCAGGTACTGGTAGCCCAGCGCCAGGCCATAGGCACCGATGGCATAGAAGGCCACGTAGCCAAGGTCAAGCAGGCCGGCCAGCCCCACCACGATGTTCAGGCCGAGCCCCAGCAGCACATAGATCAGGCCGAGGATAACCACGGTCAGCAGGTACTTGTTGGCAAAGAACGGGAAGACAATGGCAATCACGATCAGCGCCGGAATGATCCAGCGCAGCCGCGACTTGTAGTCCGGTGCCAGCACATGCACACCAGAGCCGCTGCCCTCGAAACCTTGCAGAATCGACTGGCCCTTGGGGGTCTGCAGGAACAGGCTGAGGAGGAAACGCCCGGCCATCACCCCGGCCACCAGCCAGGCCACGCGGGTAGGTTCCATATTGAAGCTGTAGCCGTCGAGCACCACGCCGACGATGGGACCAAAAACGATCAGGGAAATCAGCCCGGCGAGAATCGCGTCAATCAGGCTGCGCTTGATATCAAATGCAGTGGTATTGGCAGCAGACATACTTACACCTTCGCCACGAGTGGGCGACCCAACAGGCCTTGAGGACGGAAGATCAGAATCAGTACCAGCAGGGAGAAACTGAACACGTCTTTGTAGTCGGAGTTGATCAACCCGGAGAACAGCGACTCGGAGATACCGAGGATGATCCCGCCGAGCATGGCGCCCGGCAACGAGCCGATGCCGCCCAGTACCGCTGCGGTGAAGGCCTTGATGCCGATGATGAAGCCGGCATAGAAGTCGAAGGTGCCGTAGTTCATGGTGATCAGTACGCCCGCCAGGGCGGCCATTACCGCACCGATAACGAACACGTAAGAGATCACCCGGTCAGTGTTGATGCCGAGGATCGAAGCCATCTTGCGATCCTGTTGGGTCGCACGGCACATGCGTCCCAGCTTGGTGAACTTGATGATGTAGGTCAGCGCGGCCATGCCGACGAAAGCGGCAACCAGGATAAAGATCTTGGTATAGGTCAGTTGGACGAAACCGGTGCCCACTTCCAGGCGCCAGGCGCCTTCGAGCAGGGTCGGTACGCCTTGCTGGCGCGCACCCTGGCTGATCTGCGCGTAGTTCTGCAGGATCAGCGAAATGCCGATGGCACTGATCAAAGGGGCCAGGCGGGTGGAGTTACGCAAGGGTTTGTAGGCGATGCGTTCGATGGTCCAGCCATAAACGCCCGTCACCACGACGGTGAAGATCAGCGTCCCGAGCATCAGCAGCGGGAAGGATTCGATACCGAAGTACGCCAGCAATGCCAGACTGATCGCCGCCAGGTAAGCGGAGATCATATACACCTCGCCGTGCGCGAAGTTGATCATGCCGATAATGCCATAGACCATTGTGTAGCCGATGGCGATCAGACCATAGACAGACCCCAGGGTCAGCCCATTGATCAGTTGCTGCAGAAAAATACCATCCATAACGCAATCTCACGTATTTGAGATTGCACAGCGCCGACTACGGTGAGCCCCGGATGAAGCGGCCCTCGCAGCGCAGGGTTGTGCAGATCTACGAGAAAAGACAGGTACGGCGCAAAACCGGGTAGCGACCCGGGCACAGGCCCGGGCCGGCTACCGTTGTTAGTTTTGTTTTTCCAGTTGGTGATACTTGCCGTCCTTGTCCCACTGGTAGACCACGTAGTCAGAGACTTTCAGGTCGCCCTTGCTGTCCCAGGTCTTCTCACCCATCACGGTTTTCACCGGATTGGCCTTGAGCCACTTGGCGGCGTCCTCGCCTTTGTTCGACTTGGCGCCGTTGAAGCCTGCGGCCAGGGCCTGAAGCGATGCATAGGCGTACAGGGTGTAGCCCTCAGGTTCATAGCCGGTCTTGCGGAAGGCATCCACTACCGCCTTGCTGTCAGGCAGCAGGCGTGGGTCGGCGCCGAAGGTCATGTACACGCCATCGACGTACTGTGCGCCACCGGCGGTGGTGACCAGCTCGTCCGTGACGATGCCGTCATCGGACATGAACTTGACGTCTTTGAGGCCCTGCTCACGCATCTGCCGAACCAGCGGACCCGCTTCCGGGTGCAAACCACCGAAGTAAACGACATCAGCGTCAGCGGCGCGGATCTTGGTGACCACAGCGCTGAAGTCCTTCTCGCCACGAGTCAGGCCCTCATACAGCACCGGGGTCACGCCGCGCTTGACCAGTTGCGCTTTGGTCGCATCCGCCAGGCCCTGACCGTAGGTGTCCTTGTCGTGCAGGACCACGACTTTCTTGCCCTTGAGCACGTCGACGATGTAATCGCCGGCGACGATGCCCTGCTGGTCGTCACGCCCGCACATGCGGAACATGGCGCTCAGGCCGCGCTCGGTAACCTTTGGGTTGGTCGAGCCCGGGGTGATGGAGATCACCCCGGCTTCGTCATAGACCTCGGAAGCGGGGATGGTATTGGACGAGCAGAAGTGCCCGACCACACCGGCGACTTTGTCCTGGTCGACCAGACGGTTGGCTACGGCTACGGCCTGCTTCGGTTCACAGGCATCGTCACCTGCTACCAGAACAATCTTTTCGCCGTTGACACCGCCCGCGGCGTTGATGGCATCCGCCGCCGCCTGTGCACCTTTCATGTACTGCTCGCCAAACGCTGCGCTGGGACCGGTCATCGGGCCCGCTACACCGATCTTGATGTCGGCCTGAACATACGAAGAAACACCCAGCGCCGTAGCTACGGCAAGGGCCAGAAAGCCTTTCTTGTAAAACGTCTGCGACATGAGGTGGTGCTCCTTGGAGTTTTTTTGGTTGGCACTACAACTTTCAGCAATTGCTCTGAGCAAGGGCCGTGCCATTGGATTTTTATTCTGGAAAAACGCGTGAAGAAGTTACCGGGGCCTGGGCCGCGTCCTTTTTTTACTGGCTGTGCAACCGTCTGCCTCAAGCCAAGCGCCACCGCATCAGGAGAAAAAGAGCAACCACCCAGTGCCATCATTGCAACCCCGACAAGTGTTTACGTGCAACCAGCCTGTAACAGGATGCGTAACCGAACTGCACATCCTTGGTGCGCGACTGCTACAGCGGGCACCATTACAAGCTAGCCGCTGAACCGGAAAAGCGCTGCTACCTGTAGGCTGCTACCGATGTACCCGAGACATGCCTGCCCACCTGCGGAAAAAGGCTGGCACAATGGCAAGGTCTGTGCGTCGTTGCTGGCTGTTGATGGCGTGCGCCCCTACGGAGCCCCTTATGAGCGAGAGCGCCTTCACTGATCGCATCGTGCAGAACCTGCTTGACACTGACTTCTACAAGTTGAGCATGATGCAGGCGGTGCTGCACAACTACCCCAACATCGACGTTGAATGGGAGTTTCGCTGCCGCAATGGCGAAGACCTGCGCCCCTATCTGGCGCAGATACGTGAACAGATCGACAAGCTGTGCGAACTGAGCCTGGCCAATGGCCAACTGGGTTTTCTCGAACAGATCAGCTTCATAAAGCCGGATTTCCTGCGTTTTCTCGGCCTGTTTCGCTTCAATTTGCGCTACCTGCAATTGGGCATCGAAAACGATCAGCTGTACCTGCGTCTACGCGGCCCGTGGCTGCACGTGATCCTCTTCGAAGTGCCGCTGCTGGCAATCATCAGCGAAGTACGCAATCGCCAGCGTTACCCCCAGGTCAAGCTCAGCGAAGCCCGCGACCAGCTCTACCGCAAGTTCGACTGGCTCAAGGCCCATGCCAGCAGCGATGAGCTGGCCGAGTTGCAGGTAGCCGACTTCGGTACCCGCCGACGCTTCTCCTACAAGGTCCAGGAAGAAGTAGTGCGAGTACTCAAGGAGGATTTCCCGGCGCGCTTCGTCGGCAGCAGCAACGTGCACCTGGCACGAAAACTGGATATCAAGCCCTTGGGCACCATGGCCCACGAGTGGATCATGGCCCATCAGCAACTGGGCCCAAGGCTGATCGACAGCCAGATCGCCGCCCTCGACTGCTGGGTCCGCGAGTACCGCGGCCTGCTCGGCATCGCCCTGACCGACTGCATCACCATGGATGCGTTCCTCGGCGATTTCGACCTGTTCTTCGCCAAGCTGTTCGACGGCCTGCGCCATGACTCGGGCGACCCGGTGCGCTGGGCGGAAAAGGCCATCGCCCACTACCGCAAGCTGGGCATTGACCCGATGACCAAGACCCTGGTGTTCTCCGACGGCCTGAACCTGACCAAGTCACTGGAGATCTTCCGGGCCCTGCGCGGTCGGATCAACGTCAGCTTCGGCATTGGCACCAACCTGACCTGTGACATTCCCGGGGTGGCGCCGATGAACATCGTGCTTAAAATGACCGACTGCAACGGCCAGCCTGTCGCCAAGATTTCCGACGAGGCCGCCAAGACCCAATGCCGCGACGACAACTTCGTCGCCTATCTGCGCCACGTGTTCAAAGTGCCCAAGGAGTAATTCATGCAAGCCGTCCAGCGAGAGATTGCGCAAGCGCTCAAGGTCCAGCCGCCCTTCGCCGACCGCGCCGCGCTCGATGCCGAAGTGATCCGGCGCGTGGCGTTCATCAAGCAGTGCCTGAGCAACGCCCGGTTGAAAACCCTGGTGCTGGGCATCAGTGGTGGCGTCGATTCGCTGACCGCTGCCCTGCTGGCACAACGGGCGATCAATGAGCTGCGCAGCGAAACCGGTGACCCGGCTTATTGCTTCATCGCCGTGCGCTTGCCCTACCACGTCCAACAGGATGAGCACGACGCCCAGGCCTGCCTGGACGTGATCAGGCCGGACGAGCTGCACACGGTGAACATTGCTCCGGCTGTGCAGGCGCTGGCCAAAGAGGTGCAAGCACTGGAGAACGGCCAGCCGGCAATGGTCGACTTCGTGGTGGGCAACATCAAGGCGCGCATGCGCATGGTCGCGCAATACACCATCGCCGGTGCCCGCCAGGGCCTGGTGATCGGCACCGACCACGCCGCTGAGGCGGTGATGGGCTTCTTTACCAAATTCGGCGATGGCTCCTGCGACCTGGCGCCCTTGAGCGGGCTGGTGAAAAATCAGGTACGGGCAATCGCGCGCAGCTTTGGCGCCCCGGAGTCACTGGTGGAGAAAGTGCCGACGGCGGACCTGGAAGACATGGCACCGGGCAAGCCGGACGAAGCGTCACATGGCGTGACCTACGCGCAGATTGATGCTTTCCTGCACGGCGAGCCGGTCAGCGAGGAAGCGTTCGAGATTATCAAAGGCACTTACGAGAAGACCCAGCACAAGCGCGAGATGCCGTTCGCGCCCTGAAAAGCATCGCGGGCAAGCCCGCTCCCACAGGCTGTGTGTGGGGGCGCGCTTGCCCCGCGATTTACAGACGACACATTACTTCAGGGTAATGGTGCCTTTCATCATCGAGATGTGTCCTGGGAACGAGCAGAAGAAGCCGTACTTCTCGTCAGCCTTGAGCTTGGAAACATCAAAGGTCACTGAGTCGCTTTCCTTGGCACCGATCACTTTGGTGTGAGCGATAACGCGGGCATCGCCTTCTTTCAGATAGCTCTTGTCGATGCCTGCGCTCAGGCCGTCGGTAGCGATCGGCTGCATGTCAGCTTCCTTGCTGATCACCAGGTTGTGGCCCATGACGTTCTTCGGCAAGGAGCCTGAGTGAGTCAGTTCAACGGTGAAGGTCTTGCAGCTCTTGTCGATTTCGATGGCCTTGGTGTTGAAGGACATCTGGTCGGTGGAGTCGACCGTGACCTTGCACTCAGCGGCAAATACTTGAGTGCTGGCGAGGGTCAGCAAGGATACGGCTACAACTTTGGCAAACATCGTGAATCTCCTTGGCAGGGTTTTGATCAGTTTGCAGACTGCCTGAATCCCTTCAGCCCTTCCCTGATATGGATCAAGGGGCTGGCCAAGGGCCAGGCAGTAGAATTGTTCTATCGATTGTATACATGCAATCAAAGTGCACATCATGCGCCATTACTGGACGATGAGACAACCTCTCATTCAGGAGCAAAAATCATGTCCCTTGGTAGCTTGATGAACAGCCTGCTGGCCGCCTATGCCTGCGGTGCCACCGGCGTCACCTGCGAATTCTCCCGTCCGTAATGAATCCAGCCTTGGAAGCGGCAGGCATGCGCCTTACTCTGTGTGCGCTTGTAACCGGAGAGAAGCAATGCCAGTACGTTCCGTTTGTGTGTTCTGTGGCGCCAGCACCGGCGTCAACCCGGCCTACCGGGAAGCGGCCATCGCCCTCGGCCAGACCATCGCCCAGCGCGGCCTGACCCTGGTGTATGGCGGCGGTGCAGTTGGCTTGATGGGCGTCGTTGCCGACGCGGCCATGGCCGCTGGTGGTGAAGTGATCGGGATCATTCCCCAAGCGCTGAAAGATGCCGAAGTCGGCCACAGCGGTCTGACCCGCCTGGAAATCGTCGATGGCATGCACGCGCGCAAAGCGCGCATGGCCGAACTGAGCGACGCTTTCGTTGCCCTGCCCGGCGGCTTGGGTACCCTGGAAGAATTGTTCGAAGTCTGGACCTGGGGCCAACTGGGCTACCACGCCAAACCGCTAGGCCTGCTCGACGTCAATGGTTTCTACAGCAAGCTGGGCAGCTTCCTCGACCACGTAGTGGAAGAAGGCTTCGTACGCCCACAGCACCGCGCCATGCTGCAATTGGCCGATGCACCGGCCGAGCTGCTGGATGCCATGGACAGTTTCCAGGCACCGGTAGCCCCCAAGTGGGTCGACAAAAAGCCTGACTAATACGGCCCGTCCTCCAGCGGCGTGACCGTGACCTGCACCTGCGGGTCATGAGTGCCGCCGCCAAGGATCACCCCGCGCAACGGCGACACATCGGAAAAATCCCGGCCCCAGGCCAGGGTGATGTGCTCCAGTGCCGGAAGCAGGTTGTTGGTGGGATCGAAATCGACCCAGCCCTGAGTCGGACAGAACACCGAGACCCAGGCATGCGAGGCGTCAGCCCCCACCAGTCGAGGTTGTCCAGGCGGCGGGCGGGTCAGCAGATAGCCACTGACGTAACGCGCCGCCAGTCCGCGGGAGCGCAGGCAGGCGAGCATCAGGTGGGCGAAGTCCTGACAGACGCCGCGACGGCGCTCAAGCACCTCCACCAACGGCGTGGCGACCTGGGTCGCCTCGGCATCGAAGGTGAACTCGGCGAAGATCTTTTCCATTAACGCCTGGGCGCCTGCCAGCATCGGCTGCCCTGGCGCAAAGCACGACGCGCTGAATGCCACGAAGCGCTGCTTGAGGCGCACATAGGGCGATTCGAAACGGTAGTGACAGGCTTCCAGATGCTCGCCCGACAGGGGCTGACTGGCATAGGTCAGGGCATCACGTACCTGCTCCCAGGCGGGTGAGGCGCTGAACTGCGGTTCGCCGCGGGGCAATACCTCGATCTGCACGCGCGCCACTACCCGCAACTGCTCATGCTGGCGCTCGAAGGCCAGGCGGGTGAGCGGATTACCGAACACATCCCATTCATCACGCCGCTGCGTCGGTGCCGGACTGACCTGTAAATCCTGCGCCGTACACCGTTGCCAGGCACAGGGTCGCGGCCACAGATGCGCCAGTTGCTGGGCCAGGGATACCGGGCTGTCGTAACGATAATGGGTGTCATGGATGACCTGGTAGTGAGCGCTCATCAGACCGATACCGTTTGCTGAGTGACATCGTCGACATGCGCGAAATGCCGCAGCGCCAGACGCTCGGACATCTCACCGCTGGCCACGGCGATAGCGCGCAACAGATCGGCCAGGCCGGTCAGCACCGCATGTACGCTGGCACTGCCGAATAGCGAGTCCTCCAGGCTGCGCAAATCAAAATACTTGAGTTGCTCGGCCAACAACGCCAGGCCAGGATCTGCGCCGCTGGCGAATTCATCACACAAGCGCCGATAGGCACGTACCAGCAGATTGAGCTGGAACAGCACCGCATGAGGATTTTGTTCATCGAGCAGCAACAAATCGAGCACCGGAATCAACTGTGCCACCGCCAGGTAGCGCGAACGGTAAGTGATGCTACTGTTGCCCAGCTCCAGCAGCCACTCAAGCCCGGCCTGATCGAACACCGCAGGTCCGCGAAGGAAGGCCGCCATGCTGCTGCACAGTGATTGCAGACGCTCGATTCGCCGGCCGATCATCAAAAAGCGCCAGCCCTCGTCGCGGGTCATGTCGTCCAGGGCAAAGCCGGACAACGCCGCCATGGACATCACCAGGCGATTGAGAAAGTCCACCTGCTCACCAAAGTCCGCAGCGTCATCATCCAGGCTCTGGGCTTCGTGCTGTAACTCCACCAGTGCCTGCCAGTTCTCCCGCGAGAGCTTGCCGCGCACTTGCGAAGCCGCCCACTGCAAGCGCTGCAAGTTGGCTTTGAGGCTGAAAGCCCAGTCGCTATCGACCAGGGCGGTACGTAAGCGCTCGGGCAACGTGCCCTCTTCCGGCAGCAACGAGAGCTCATCGGCCAAGGTCACAGCCGCCTGCAGGGCCAAGGGGTCATCGCCATCCAGATAACGGGTGAGGATGATCCGCAGCAAACGGGCGCTGGCATCGCAGCGTTCGCAATAGCGCCCGAACCAGAACAGGTTCTCCACCACCCGCGATGGCAGGTAAGGGTCCTGGCGGATCAGGCCTGCTACCCCTAGCGTGCGCTGGGCGCGCCACTGCTCGCCGATGGGCGCTGTCTCGCCCAGCACCCAGGTGTCCTTGCTGGCGCCTCCTCGCTGCATCGACACCACTTCGGCGTCGGCCAGCGCGGCAACCCGGGTCAGACCGCCGGGCAGCACCCGGTAACCCTCAGGCGATGCCACCGCATATACCCGCATGCCGATGGCCCGCGACTGCAACTGCCCCTGCTCCTGCTGCCATACCGGCGCCTGGGACAATTGCGCCAACGCCTGGGCGACATAGGCATAGGGACGCGCCTGAATCCGTTCGGCCAGCGCCTGGCGCTGAGCGCTGGTCAGATCGCGGCCGAACACTGGAGTGAAGCTCTGCGAAGGAAACGCCGGCTTGACCAGCAACTGCGGCAACTGCTCCAGCGCCCTCGCCATCACCGCTGGCTCGCCGCACCACCAGGTGGCAATTGATGGCAGACTGAGGTCTTCGCCGAACAGGCGCTGGTTGATGGCCGGCAGAAAACCCAGCAGCCCGGGCGACTCCAGTACACCGCTGCCCAGAGCATTGGCCACCAGCACGCGGCCCTGGCGCACCGCGTCAAGCAACCCGGGCACGCCCAGGGCCGAATCGGTGCGCAGTTCCAGCGGGTCGCAGAAGTCATCATCCAGGCGGCGCATGATCGCGTGGACCCGGCGCAGGCCGCTGAGGGTCTTGAGGTACACCGTGGCATCGCGCACGGTCAGGTCACTGCCCTCCACCAGGGGATAACCCAGCTGACGCGCCAGGTACAGGTGTTCGAAATAGCTCTCGTTGAAACGTCCCGGCGTCAGCAGGACCACCAGCGGCGCCTCTTTCTCACTGGGTGCCAGACGCACCAGGGTCTGCTGCAAGGTCCGGAAGAAACCCGCCAGATGCTGCACCTGCAGGTCCCGGTACAACTCGGGCAAAGCCCGGGAAACGATGGTGCGGTTCTCCAGGGCATAGCCGGCACCGGAAGGCGCCTGAGTACGGTCGGCGGTCACCCACCAGCGACCGTCCGGCGCCCGTGCCAGGTCCACCGCATACATATGCAGGAACGTCCCTTGGGGCGGGCGGATGCCCTGGCAGGGCCAGAGGAAATTGTTATGCCCATAGACCAGCTCGGCGGGCAGCAAACCTTCACTGATCAGCTGTTGCGGCCCGTAGATATCCGCCAGCAGCGCATTGAGCAGGCGTGCTCGCTGGGCGACGCCGGTAGCCAGCTGTTGCCACTCGGCTGCGGGCAACAGTTGTGGTAGCAGGTCGAGTTCCCAGGGGCGGTCGGCGCCCTTGGGGTCGGCATAGACGTTGTAGGTGACGCCGTTTTCCTGCAACTGCCGGGTCAGAGAGGCCTGGCGTTGGGCCAACTGCGCCGGACCGCTGCGCTGCAGGTAGTCACACAGCGGCTGCCAATGGCCGCGAACCTTGCCTTGGGCTTCGAGCATTTCGTGATAAGTCCCCGGCTGCAGCGGGTAGACATCTAACAAGTCAGGCATGGCAATGCTCGAAGGCGGCAAGTCGTTTCAGAGTAGCGCTCAGTGGCGGCGCAGATCCAGGGTAAAGGGGAACTCCGGATCAACCTGTACGGCTGGCACCGGCAAGCTGCCCGGGCTGTGCCCAAGGCGGAAGAACCGTGCCTGGCGCCGGCTCTGGGCTTCATTGGCATTGACCGGCTGGGTTTCATAATTGCGCCCGCCCGGGTGCGCCACGTGATACTGGCAACCGCCCAGCGAGCGCCCCATCCAGGTATCGAGCAGATCGAAGACCAGCGGCGTGTGTACCGGGATGGTCGGCTGCAGGCAGTTGGCCGGTTGCCAGGCGCGATAACGCACGGCGGCGACGAATTCACCGACTCGCCCGGTGGCCTGCAACGGCACGGCAACGCCGTTACAGGTCAGCCGATAGCGCTCGCCACTCATACCACTGACCTTGACCTGCAGGCGTTCCAGAGACGAATCCACATAGCGTACGTTGCCACCACCACTGCCCTCCTCGCCCAGCACATGCCAGGGCTCCAGGGCCTGGCGCAGCTCAAGCGCGATGCCATTGACCGCGTAATCGCCGACCTTGGGAAAACGGAACTCCATATGCGCGGCGAACCATTCGGCACGTAGTGGGTAACCGGCGGCATTGAGCTCGACCAGCACATCGGCAAAGTCCTGCTCGATGAAATGCGCCAGCATGAAACGATCGTGAAGCTCAGTGCCCCAACGGGTTAACCGAACCGGCGCATAGGGCTCGCGCCAGAAGCGCGCCACCAGTGCCCGCAGCAACAGCTGCTGAACCAGGCTCATGCGCGCATGCGGCGGCATCTCGAACGCCCGCAGCTCCAGCAGGCCCAGACGTCCGGCAGGACCATCGGGCGAATACAACTTGTCGATGCAGAATTCGGCGCGATGGGTGTTGCCGGTCACGTCGATCAGCAGGTTGCGCAGTAAGCGGTCCACCAGCCACGGTGCGCACGGTTCACCGGGCTCGGGCATCTGGGCGAAGGCGATTTCCAGTTCGTGCAAGGCGTCATTGCGCGCTTCATCGACCCGTGGCGCCTGGGAAGTCGGCCCGATAAACAGGCCGGAAAACAGGTAGGACAATGATGGATGGTTGTGCCAATAGCTGATCAGGCTACGCAACAAGTCCGGTCGACGCAGAAAAGGTGAGTCCGCCGGGGTGGCGCCGCCGAGCACAAAGTGATTGCCGCCACCGGTCCCGGTGTGGCGCCCGTCGATCATGAATTTCTCGCTGACCAGTCGCGTCTGGCGGGCCTGTTCATAGAGAAACTTGGTGCGTTCGACCAACTCGTCCCAACTGGTCGACGGCTGCACATTGACCTCGATCACCCCTGGATCCGGGGTCACCTTGAAGTTAAGCAGCCGCGAGTCGGCGGGCGGTTCGTAGCCTTCGAGGATTACCGGGCAATTGAGTTCGGTTGCGCTAGCCTCGATCACAGCCACCAGCTCAAGGTAGTCCTCCAGCCGCGACAGCGGTGGCATGAACAGGTACAAGCGCCCCTCCCGCGCTTCGGCACACAAGGCTGTACGGGTCAGCCAGTCGGCGGAGGCATCGACCTTCGGTGCCGGCCGCTCCTGCTCATCCACAACATGAGAGGCGCTCGCAACTGCCAGTGCATCGCGATCAGGCAAGTCCCCTTGAAGCTGGTTGGGGTCCGCCGGATGTACATAGGGGTACTCCGCGGCGCTGACCCAGGGTTGTGCCGCCAGGGGCAAACGGTAACCCAGTGGCGAGTCACCCGGCACCAGCCGGCAATGTTGCTCGCGCAGGTACCAGCGGCCACTCTGCCAGCGTTGCTCATCGGCGCTTCGCGCCAGCGGCAGTACTTGGCCGATGACCTTGTCCAGGCCCTGGCCGAACACCTTGCGCAGGCGCGCACGCTCCATCTCGTCCTCTAGCCGCGCATCGTCGGCGCGGACATTGGACGGCAGACCGCCTTCACGCCACAAGTAATACAAAGCATCTTCGTAGGCGGGAAACACATAGCGTGTGGGCAGTTTCAGACGCTCGGCAATGCTGGCCAGGAAGCGCCCGGCCAACTGGCTGTCGGCGCCATAGTCTTCCTGCTCTTGGGCAATCAGCGCCGGATTGCTCCACACCGGTTCGCCGTCACGGCGCCAGAAGCAGTTCAGTGACCAGCGTGGCAGTTGCTCGCCCGGATACCACTTGCCCTGGCCAAAGTGCACCAGCCCTTTGGGTGCATAGTGCTTGTACAGGCGCAGGAACAACTCGTTGGCCAGGCGGCGCTTGTTCGGTCCCAGGGCCGCCGTGTTCCTCTCGGCGCCATCGGGGTCCTCAAGGGCCACAAATGTCGGCTCTCCACCCATGGTCAGGCGCACATCCGCGGCCTTCAGATCGGTATCGACCTGACGCCCGAGGGCGACGATTGCCAGCCATTGCTCATCACTGTAGGGCAGCGTCACCCGGGGTGACTCCCACAGCCGTTCCACACCCATCTCATGGGCGAAGGTACAGTCGCAGGGTTCGACCAGGCCGCTGATCGGCGCCGCCGAGGTCGGATCGGGGCTACAGGCCAATGGGATATGCCCTTCACCGGCAAACAGCCCGGAAGTAGCATCCAGGCCGATCCAGCCCGCGCCGGGCAGGTACACCTCACACCAGGCGTGCAGGTCGGTGAAATCCTCTTCGGTGCCGCAGGGCCCATCGAGGGCTTTGACGTCGGCGGTTAGTTGAATCAGGTATCCGGAGACGAAGCGTGCGGCCAGCCCCAGGTGGCGCAATAGCTGCACCAGTAACCAGGCCGAGTCGCGGCAGGAACCGGAGCCAAGTTCCAGGGTCTGTTCCGGCGTCTGTACACCGGGTTCGAGGCGGATCAGGTAGCTGATGTCCTGGCTCACGCGCTGGTTCAGGGCGACCAGAAAATCGACGCTGGGTTGTGGGCTGCGATCGATGCTCTGCAAGTAAGCGGCGAAGGCTGGCGTCAGCGGTAGTTGCTCCAGGTAGGGCATCAGCTCGTGGCGCTCGTCCTTGGCATAGCTGAAGGGAATTGCTTCGGCATAAGGCTCAAGAAAGAAATCGAACGGGTTGAACACCGCCATCTCGGCAACCAGGTCCACCTCTACCCGCAGCGTGTCGGTCTTCTCCGGAAACACCAGGCGTGCCAGGTAGTTGCCTTGGGGATCTTGCTGCCAATTGATGAAATGCCCGTCCGGCTGCACTTTCAACGCATAGGAGAGAATCCGTGTGCGGCTGTGAGGCGCCGGACGCAGGCGGACGATCTGTGGACCCAGCTCGACAGCACGGTCGTAGCGGTAATCGGTAACGTGGTGCAAGGCGACATGGATCGACACGGCGGGCCTCCTGCGAGCCTGGGCGGTAGTGGAACCGCGCAAGACTTGTGCCATGGGCCCAGGCCTGCGATTCCCTGCATGCAGCACCTACAGTCGCACCAAAAGCGCACCGTAGCGAGGCTGCCGTGTGCAAGCCTTGCACAGATTTGAGGCTTTGCCAGGAAAGACTGATGGTAGGCAGCCATAGAAACAAAAACGCCAACCCGAAGGCTGGCGTTCTGTTTAGCGCGGCAGAACCGGCTGGCGGGTGGGTTTCTTCTTGCCCTTGCCGCCCTTGGCGGCCTCTTTGCGATCCTTGGCCGCCTGCTGGTTGCGGGCAAACGCAGCGGCCTTGGCCTGTTCGCGCTTGTCCCACGGGTTGGACCCGTCACTGCCACGTGGCGGCAAGCCCGTATGCTGGGTCAGGATCTTCTGTTCCTTGGCCACCTTGTGGCTGCCCGCCGGGGTGGAGTTCTTGCGGCGAGCACTCTGGTAGCTGTCGGTGGCGGGTTGGTGCAGCGGAATCAGCTGGTGTTTGCCTGGGCCGATCAGGTCGGCACGCCCCATGCGCTCCAGCGCTTCACGCAGCATCGGCCAGCCCTTCGGATCGTGGTAGCGCAGGAAGGCCTTGTGCAGACGGCGCTGCTGTTCACTCTTGACGATGGTTACCGGGTCGCTCTTGTAAGTGACCTTGCGCAGCGGGTTCTTGCCCGAGTGGTACATGGCCGTAGCCGACGCCATCGGCGACGGATAGAACGCCTGCACCTGGTCGGCACGGAAACCGTTACCCTTGAGCCACAGGGCCAGGTTCATCATGTCTTCATCAGTGGTGCCCGGGTGCGCGGCGATGAAGTACGGGATCAGGTACTGTTCCTTACCCGCCTCTTTGGAGTACTTCTCGAACATGCGCTTGAAACGGTCATAGCTACCGATGCCCGGCTTCATCATCTGATTCAGCGGGCCTTCCTCGGTGTGCTCCGGGGCAATCTTCAGGTAGCCACCAACGTGGTGAGTCACCAGTTCCTTGACGTACTCCGGCGACTCCACCGCCAGGTCGTAACGCAGACCGGAAGCGATGAGAATCTTCTTCACCCCCGGCAGCTCACGGGCACTGCGGTACAGCTTGATCAGCGCCGAGTGGTCAGTGTTCAGGTTCGGGCAAATGCCCGGGAACACGCACGATGGCTTGCGGCACGCCGATTCGATCTCGGGGCTCTTGCAGGCGATGCGGTACATGTTCGCGGTCGGGCCACCCAGGTCGGAAATGACACCGGTGAAACCCGGAACCTTATCGCGGATCTCTTCGATTTCGCGAATGATCGACTCGTGGGAGCGGTTCTGGATGATCCGTCCTTCGTGCTCGGTGATCGAGCAGAAAGTGCAGCCGCCGAAGCAGCCGCGCATGATGTTCACCGAGAAACGGATCATGTCGTAGGCCGGGATCTTCTCCTTGCCATACGCCGGGTGCGGGATGCGCGCATAGGGCATGCCGAACACGTAGTCCATTTCTTCGGTGGTCATCGGAATGGGTGGCGGGTTGAACCACACGTCCACTTCACCGTGCTTTTGCACCAGGGCGCGAGCGTTACCCGGGTTGGTCTCCAGGTGCAGCACGCGGTTGGCGTGGGCATAGAGCACGGCGTCAGCGCGAACCTTCTCGAACGATGGCAGGCGAATCACCGTCTTGTCGCGGGTCATGCGCGGGCTGGCGAGGATCTGCACGACCTTGGCTTCGTTCGGGTCCTCGACCGGGCCCTTCTCCTGCTCGATGGCGCAAGCCTGGGTGTCCTGGGTGTTGACGTACGGGTTGATGATCTTGTCGATCTTGCCCGGACGGTCGATACGCGTGGAGTCGACTTCGTACCAGCCTTGCGGCGTGTCGCGACGAATGAAGGCAGTTCCGCGGATGTCGGTAATGTCTTCGATCTTCTGGCCAAAGGACAGGCGCTGGGCCACTTCGACGATGGCCCGCTCGGCGTTGCCGTACAGGAGGATATCGGCGCAGGCGTCGATCAGGATCGAATGACGAACCTTGTCCTGCCAGTAGTCGTAGTGAGCGATACGACGCAGGGAGGCCTCGATGCCGCCAAGGACGATCGGCACATGCTTGTAGGCCTCTTTGCAGCGCTGGCTGTAGACCAGGCTGGCGCGGTCCGGACGCTTGCCGGCCAGGCCGCCCGGAGTGTAGGCGTCGTCGGAGCGGATCTTCTTGTCGGCGGTATAGCGGTTGATCATCGAGTCCATGTTGCCGGCCGCGACGCCGAAGAACAGGTTCGGCTCGCCGAGCTTCATGAAGTCGTCTTTGGACTGCCAGTTCGGCTGGGCGATGATGCCCACGCGAAAGCCCTGGGCTTCCAGCAGACGGCCGATGATCGCCATGCCGAACGACGGATGGTCGACGTAGGCATCACCGGTCACGATGATGATGTCGCAGGAGTCCCAGCCAAGCTGATCCATCTCCGCCCTGCTCATCGGCAGGAAAGGCGCCGGTCCGAAGCATTCGGCCCAGTACTTGGGATAGTCGAAAAGTGGTTTGGCTGCTTGCATGTCAGTGACCGGTGGCTAATCGATGAAAATCGCGGGCGCGGAATATAGCACAAAAATTGACCAATTCCGACGCTAAAGGTCGGAATAAGGCGAATAGGCCTTATTCGTCGTCGTCGAAGTTGTAACTACCCGGCGCCAGGTTTTCAAAGCGCGTGTACTTACCGATGAAGGCCAGGCGAATAAAACCAATCGGGCCGTTCCGCTGCTTGCCGATGATGATCTCGGCGATGCCCTTGTGCTCGGTCTCCGGGTGATACACCTCGTCGCGGTAAACGAACATGATCACGTCGGCGTCCTGCTCGATTGCACCCGATTCACGCAAGTCGGAGTTCACTGGACGCTTGTTCGGCCGCTGCTCGAGGGAGCGGTTGAGCTGCGACAGGGCCACCACCGGGCAGTTGAACTCCTTGGCCAGGGCCTTGAGCGAGCGGGAGATCTCGGAAATCTCGTTGGTGCGGTTGTCGCCACTGGAGCCAGGGATCTGCATCAGTTGCAGGTAGTCGATCATGATCAGAC
This sequence comes from Pseudomonas sp., assembly GCF_050739775.1. GTDB lineage: Bacteria > Pseudomonadota > Gammaproteobacteria > Pseudomonadales > Pseudomonadaceae > Aquipseudomonas. The sequence goes on along the minus strand of NZ_JBOICA010000002.1, from coordinate 120,417 downwards.
CGACTTCCCCGTGCTCACGTACCAGGCGACGGGTACGCGCGCGCATTTCCGACGGGCTGATGCCGGCGGTATCGTCAATGAACAGCTTGCGGTCGTTGAGCAGGTTGACCGCCGAGGTCAGGCGTGGCCAGTCGTCGTCTTCGAGTTGGCCGGAACGCACCTTGGTCTGGTCGATACGACCCAGGGACGAAAGCATACGCATGATCAGCGATTCACCTGGCATCTCCAGGGAGTAGACCAGTACGGCCTTGTCGCTGCGCAACACGGCGTTCTCCACCAGGTTCATGGCGAAGGTGGTCTTACCCATGGACGGACGGCCAGCGACGATGATCAGGTCGGCCGGTTGCAGGCCGCTGGTCTTCTCGTCGAGATCGGTGTAGCCGGTGGACAGGCCGGTGATCGCGCTGTCGGTGTTGAATAGCGTGTCGATGCGGTCGATCGCCTTGGTCAGCAAGTCATTGACGCCAACCGGGCCGCCGGTCTTCGGCCGTGCTTCGGCGATCTGAAAGATCTGCCGCTCGGCTTCATCGAGGATCTCGGCGGCGTTACGCCCCTGGGGGTTGAAGGCGCTGTCAGCGATTTCGTTGCTGATGCTGATCAGCTGACGCAGCGTCGCCCGCTCGCGGATGATTGCCGCATAGGCCTTGATGTTGGCCACCGACGGGGTGTTCTTGGCCAGTTCGCCCAGGTAGCCCAGACCGCCGATTTGCGAGCTCAGACCTTCCTTGTCCAGTTGCTCGTGCAGGGTCACCACGTCAAACGGGGCGTTCTGGTCGGCGAGCTTGTGGATGGCACGGAAGATCAGACGGTGGTCATGCCGGTAGAAGTCGCCGTCGGAGACTTGATCGAGCACTCGCTCCCAGGCGTTGTTATCCAGCATCAAGCCACCGAGCACGGCCTGTTCGGCCTCGATGGAATGCGGCGGCACCTTCAGGGCTGAGGTTTGCAGATCATATTGCTCGGGGGCGGTTATCTCGTTCATGGCCACGCAGGAATCAGGGAGATGAAAAAGACAAAGGGCACGACCTGCAAAGCAGGATCGTGCCCGATGTTAACCGGCCGGCACCCAGGGTGCCAGCCGATTGGTCCAGCTTAGGCTGCGACAACAACCACGCGAACGGTGGCTTCAACGTCGCTGTGCAGGTGCACGGCAACGTCGTATTCGCCGACGTTACGGATGGTGCCGTTCGGCAGACGAACTTCAGCTTTGGCCACTTCAACGCCGGAGGCGGTCAGAGCGTCAGCGATGTCGTGGGTGCCGATCGAACCGAACAGCTTGCCTTCGTCACCGGCGGTGGCAGTGATGGTCACTTCCAGCTCGGCCAGTTGGGCAGCGCGGGTTTCAGCCGAAGCTTTTTTCTCTGCAGCCAGTTTTTCCAGCTCAGCACGACGCTCTTCGAACGCAGCCAGGTTGGCAGCGGTAGCAGCGGTGGCCTTGCCGAACGGCAGCAGGTAGTTACGGCCGTAACCAGCCTTAACATTTACCTTATCGCCCAGGTTGCCCAGGTTGGCGATTTTTTCCAGAAGGATCAGTTGCATGTGAAAATCCTCTTACTTTTAACCTTCACCGTTCGCGGAATCGTTATCGGCACCTTTTGGGGGTACCTTGCGACCGCGAAAATCAATCAGGCTGTCAACAATGGCCAAAACCACGAGCAACGGATAAGTCAGCTGCATGAACAGCAGCAGTGTCACGTACATCCCGACCAGCCAGAACTTGCCCAGTCGTCCTTGCGCCACCAACCCATGCATCAGGGCAAGCCCTGCAAACATCAGCGGTACGCTGCACAGTGGCGTCAACATCGCCAGTTCAGGACCGAAATTCGGTCCCACCAGCATGAGCACCAACAGCACCAGCGCCGGCACCAGGGGGAGCCTGACCGCTTGAAACTCGCGACCGAAACCTCCCGGGTTATACAACACTGCCTGCCAATAACGACCCAACATCAGGGCCAGCACACTGACGGCTTGCAACAATGCCGCTATGAGGCCGTTGAGCACCGGTGCGATCAGGCTGCCCAGGCGGGCCCGCTCCTCTACCGACAACTGCTGGTAGAGACCATCGAGCATCTGCGGCAGGGCTTTTTCAAGCGCTCCAGCCAGAGCTTCGATCGGTTCGCGGAACACCGAACCCAGAATCACGCCATACACCAGGCCCATGGCGATGCTGAACAACAGCACCCGGTTCCAGGACTGTCCGGCGCGCAACAGCGCAGCCAGTCCCAGCGTCCCCAGCAACACCATCAAGGTGCGCGGCTCGCCGAAGAACCACCAGGCCAACGCCGGCAATAATGCCCAGGCGAGGATCCCGGAGGCGTCCTTGAAACCGCGCCGCAGGAACACCAGGCTCCCGGCGGCGGCACTCAACCAGAACAACAGCGGCAACGCCGCACAACCCACCACCACCAGGGTGGCTTGCACGCGACCACGCATGATGAAATCAGCTAAGGCGCGCATGCATTCTATCCTTTGCTACTTGTCGACGACCCGGTCTCAGCGGCCGTGGCTGTCGGTGTAGGGCAGCAGGGCCAGGAAGCGGGCGCGCTTGATAGCGGTAGCCAGCTGACGCTGATAACGAGCTTTGGTACCGGTGATACGGCTTGGAACAATTTTGCCGGTTTCGGATACGTAAGCTTTCAGGGTGTTGAGATCTTTGTAATCGATCTCTTTCACGTCTTCAGCAGTGAAGCGGCAGAATTTACGACGACGGAAGAAACGTGCCATGTAATAGGCTCCTCAAAAGGTCCGTGGATTACTCGTCAGCGTTATCGCTGTTGTCGCTGTCATTGCTGTCGTCGCCATCGGCGCTGTCAGCATGCTCAGGACGGTCGCGACGCTCACGGCGCTCACTGCGGTTTTCTTCAGCCTTGAGCATCTCGGACTGGCCAGTGACGGCTTCGTCGCGACGGATGACCAGGTTACGGATCACGGCATCGTTGTAGCGGAAGTTGTCTTCCAGCTCGGCCAGGGCCTTGCCGGTGCACTCAACGTTCAGCATCACGTAGTGAGCCTTGTGAACATTGTTGATTGCGTAGGCCAGTTGACGACGGCCCCAGTCTTCCAGACGGTGGATCTTGCCGCCGTCTTCTTCGATCAGCTTGGTGTAACGCTCAACCATGCCGCCGACTTGCTCGCTCTGGTCAGGGTGGACCAGAAAGATGATTTCGTAATGACGCATGAATGCTCCTTACGGGTTGTAGTCTGCCACCAGAGTGGTCAGACAAGGAGTGAATGACACTGTATGTCTTGCCTTGGGTGAAGGCGCGTGAACGCCCGCCAACATGGCAAGGGGCGCAATTGTAGAGAAGCGCCGATGCACAAGCAAGGTAATTGGTGAAGAATTGAACAGCTGCAAGCCTCAAGCGGCAAGAGCCGTACGCGCCTTGAAAGAACGCCACTTCTTGCAGCTTGAAGCTTCAAGCTAATTACTGCTTTTGGGTATTACGCTGACGAACGGCCTCGAACAGACAAACGCCGGTCGCCACCGACACGTTCAGGCTGCTGACGCTACCGGCCATCGGCAGCTTGACCAGGAAATCACAGTGTTCACGGGTCAGGCGACGCATGCCCTTGCCTTCGGCTCCCATGATCAGGATGGTCGGCCCGGTCAGGTCCTGCTGATACAGCTCCTGCTCGGCCTCACCCGCGGTACCGACAATCCACAGGCCACGCTGCTGCAGCTTCTCCAGGGTGCGTGCCAGGTTGGTCACCGCCACCAACGGGATCACTTCGGCAGCGCCGCAGGCAACCTTGCGCACCGCTGGGGTCAGGGTTGCCGACTTGTCCTTGGGCACGATCACCGCCAGGGCACCGGCGGCATCGGCGGTGCGCAGGCAGGCGCCGAGGTTGTGCGGGTCGGTGACACCGTCGAGCACCAGGATCAGCGGCGCGCCTTCGCTGCGATCGAGCAGCTCTTCGAGCATCGCCTCGCCCCACACCTGGCTCGGACTGACCTCCGCCACAACTCCCTGGTGCACGCCTTCAACCCAAGCGTCCATCTCGCGACGCTCGGCCTGGCCAACCGCCACACGGTTTTGCGCGGCCAGATCCAGCAGCGGCTGGAGCCGTGGCTCACTGCGCCCTTCGGACAACCAGACCTGCTTGACCCGCTTGGGGTGGTGACGCAACAGGGCTTCTACGGCGTGGACACCGTAGATTTTTTCCAACTGACTCATGACTTGACCTTGGGTTTACGTGATCCAGAGCCAGCTTTTGGCGGCCCCTTGCGATGCTTGCTCGGTTTCTCCGACGATTTGCCGGCCTTGGCGGTCGACTTGCCGCTGGAGTGCTTGGCATCGGACATCAGCGCCTTCTTCATTTCCCGGCTTTTGCGCACTTCGGCGTTCTTCGCCGCTGCGTGCGAAGGGAAATAAGCTTCGGCGGTTTCGCTTTTCTTGCTCCGGCGTGCAGGCTCGGCCTTGGGCGCCTCGGCCTTGTCGAGGACCGGAACCGGCTTGCCATCTTGTGGACGCACGCCTTCGGAACGCTGCTTGCGGCCAATCGGCGCCTTCAGGGTGCTCTCAGCCATCTCGAAGTCGATCTTGCGCTGCTCCAGATCGACGCGCATGACCCGCACTTCGATCGTGTCACCCAGGCGGAAGCTGCGACCGGTGCGCTCACCGGCCAGGCGGTGGTGCACAGGATCGAAGTGGTAGTAATCGCCCGGCAAGGCGCTGACATGCACCATACCTTCGACGTAGATATCGGTCAGTTCGACGAACAGGCCAAAGCCGGTCACCGCGGTGATGACACCCGGGAAGCTTTCGCCGACGCGATCTTTCATGTACTCGCACTTGAGCCAGTTGACCACATCGCGAGTAGCCTCGTCGGCACGCCGCTCGCTCATCGAGCATTGCTCGCCGAGCTGCTCCAGGGTCGGCTCGTCGTACGGATAGATTCGCGCTTTCGGAATGCTCATCGCACCGGCGCGCTTGACGTGCGGGGTTTCCTGACGCGAACGGATCACGCTGCGGATAGCCCGGTGGGTCAACAGGTCCGGATAGCGCCGGATCGGCGAAGTGAAGTGCGTGTAGGCCTCGTAATTCAAGCCAAAGTGGCCGTTATTGTCGGCGCTGTACACCGCCTGGCTCAGAGAGCGCAGCATCACGGTCTGAATCAGATGGAAGTCCGGACGACCAGCGATGCCCGCCAGCAGCGCCTGATAATCCTTCGGCGACGGACCATCCTTGCCCTTGTGCAGCGACAGACCCAGTTCACCCAGGAACGCGCGCAGTTTTTCCAGGCGCTCCGGTGGCGGACCGTCGTGAACACGGTACAAGGCAGGAATCTCGTGCTTCTTGAGGAATTCGGCGGTGGCCACGTTGGCCGCCAGCATGCACTCCTCGATCAGCTTGTGGGCGTCGTTGCGCACGGTCGGCCGAATTTCGGCAATCTTGCGCTCGGAGCCGAAGATGATCCGGGTTTCCTGGGTTTCGAAGTCGATCGCGCCACGGGTTTGACGGGCCGCCAACAGCACCTTGTACAGCGCATAGAGCTGCTTGAGGTCCGGCACCACTTCGCTGTACTGCTCCCGCAAAGCTTTGCCTTCACGGGTACGTGCGTGCTCGAGCATGCTGCTGACCTTGTTGTAGGTCAGGCGCGCGTGGGAGTGGATCACTGCTTCGTAGAACTGGTAATCGACCATCTGCCCGGACTTGTTGATGGTCATTTCACAGACCATCGCCAGCCGGTCGACGTGCGGGTTCAGCGAACACAGGCCGTTGGAGAGTTCTTCAGGCAGCATCGGCACGACGCGCTCGGGGAAGTACACCGAGTTGCCGCGCACCTGGGCTTCGGCATCCAGGGCAGAGCCCAGACGCACGTAGCTGGAAACGTCGGCGATCGCCACGTACAGGCGCCAGCCACCGGAGAACAGCCGCAGTTTGCCCAGGCTCTCGCAGTAGACTGCATCGTCGAAGTCGCGGGCGTCTTCGCCGTCGATGGTGACGAACGGCAGATGGCGCAGGTCGACGCGATGCTCTTTGTCCTTCTCTTCGACTTCCGGCTTGAGCTTGCGCGCTTCCTTGATCACGGCTTCTGGCCAGACGTGGGGAATGTCGTAGCTGCGCAAGGCAACGTCGATTTCCATGCCCGGCGCCATGTAGTTGCCGATCACTTCGGTGATATCGCCCTGGGGCTGGAAGCGCGGCGTCGGCCAGTGGGTGATCTTCACTTCGACGAACTGACCAACCTTCGCGCCGCCGTTACGACCCGGAGTGATCAGCACTTCCTGCTGAACCTTGGGGTTGTCCGGGGTGACGAAGCCGATACCGCCTTCTTCGAAATAGCGGCCTACGATGCTTTCGTGGGCACGGGAGATCACTTCGACCACCACGCCTTCGCGGCGGCCTCGGCGGTCAAGGCCGGAGACCCGGGCCAGGGCACGGTCGCCATCGAACACCAGGCGCATCTGTGCCGGGCTCAAAAACAGGTCGTCGCTGCCGTCATCCGGGATCAGGAAGCCGAAGCCATCGCGGTGGCCGGTAATGCGCCCAAGGATCAGATCCAGCTTGTCTACCGGGGCATAAGTGCCACGCCGGGTATAGATCAGCTGACCGTCACGCTCCATCGCCCGCAGGCGGCGGCGCAGGGCTTCGATCTGGTCTTCGGTGGTCAGGCCGAACTCTTCGACCAACTGCTCACGGGCAGCCGGCGAGCCGCGCTCGTCCAAGCGCTGCAGGATCAGCTCACGGCTAGGAATAGGGTTTTCGTATTTTTCCGCTTCACGAGCGGCCTCGGGATCGAGGGTCTGCCAATCGGCCATTAGGAGGGGTTCACCTTGTCTATATAAGGGTTAGTTTGGCATAGGCGTATTGAAACCGGAAATTTCAGGCTTGGACAGCCCTCTCAGAGCCCCTTGGATACTGCCAAAACCATCATAAGGAACAACGACTTGAAATTTTTAAGATTTTTTCTGAACGGGGCTTTACAGCCCTCAGAGGCATCCGTATAGTGCGCACCACAACGACGGACGCCGTCGTTATAGTTGAGATGCAACCTCATGTGAAGCATCATGTGACCTCAGCGAAATGCCCAGATGGTGAAATTGGTAGACACGCCAGCTTCAGGTGCTGGTGACCTTACGGTCGTGGAAGTTCGAGTCTTCTTCTGGGCACCAATTTCAAATCTTAGAATTGCTTAACGCTTCTGAGGTTTACTGCAACACGCTACACTGTTTTCGTTACAAGCTACACCGCTTCATTTTGCCCAGATGGTGAAATTGGTAGACACGCCAGCTTCAGGTGCTGGTGACCTTACGGTCGTGGAAGTTCGAGTCTTCTTCTGGGCACCAATTCAGATCAAACCCGCGAAAGCGGGTTTTTTCGTTTCTGCCCCTGCGCTTTTCTCGCCTGACACTGGAAACAACCGATAGCCTGCTCATGAATTTCCTTTCACAAGGGCACTTGAGAAACGATATCGCTTATCATTGTTTCCAGATATGTAGCCGCAAGCGAGGAAGTACCCGCATGACGTTCCGCAATGCCCCCCTATTGCGCGGCCTGGCCGTTTGTCTTTTTGCCATGGCGCTCGGTACACCCGCGGCGATGGCCGCCGATCCTGTATCGCTGACCCTGTACAACGGCCAGCACAAGGAAATCGGTGACGCCATTGCCAAGGCCTATGAGGCCAAGACCGGTATTCACATCAATATCCGCAAAGGCAGCAGCAACCAGCTGGCCAGCCAGATCATCGAAGAAGGCGATCGCTCGCCAGCCGATGTCATCTATACCGAAGAGTCACCACCCCTGAACAATCTGGGCGAGCTGGGCCTGCTGGCCAAGATCGACGACTCGACCCTGGAGGTGTTGCCCAAGGAATTCGTCGCTGCCAACGGCACCTGGATGGGCGTGACCGCACGCACCCGGGTGGTGGCATTCAACCCCAAAGTGATCGAGGAGAAAGACCTGCCACCTTCGGTCATGGATTTCGCCAATCCCGAATGGGAAGGCAAGGTCGGCTTCGTACCCACCAGCGGCGCCTTCCAGGAACAGGCCGTGGCCATCCTCAAGCTGCACGGGCGCGACGCCGCCGAAGAATGGCTGACCGGCCTCAAAGCCTTCGGCAAGACCTATACCAACAACATGGTTGCCCTCAAGGCCGTGGAAAACGGTGAAGTAGCGGCGGTGCTGGTAAACAACTACTACTGGTACGCCCTGAAAAAAGAACGTGGCCAACTGGATTCGAAACTCTATTACCTGGCCGATGGCGATGTCGGTGGTTTGATGACCATTTCCGGTGCCGCTGCCGTGAAGGCCAGCAAACACCCCAAGGAAGCCCAGGCGCTGCTGGCCTGGATGGCCAGCGAAGAAGGCCAGCGCGTGATCACCCAGACCACCGCCGAATACCCGCTGCACAAAGGCATGGTTTCGGACCAGGGCTTGAAGCCGTTCGAAGACCTGCGTCCACCGACAATAACCCCGGCCGACCTGGGTAACGCGGAAGAAGCCCTGGAACTCGAACGCGAAGTTGGCCTGCTCTGATGAGTGCAGCTGTGCCCGCGGCAGCACTGACCAGCCGCTATATACCCCGGCGCAAGCGACCTTCGATCTGGGTCGTGTTTCCGGTCCTGCTGCTGGTCGGCCTGAGCCTGCTGCCCCTGCTCTATGTCGCCCTGAAAGCCTGGGAAGCCGGCTGGCAGGAAGCCTTGCACCTGCTCTGGCGCCCCTTTGTCTGGGGTCTGATGCGCAATACGCTGATGCTGATGGCTGGCGTCACCCTGGCCTGCATGACCCTTGGCGTGTCACTGGCCTGGTTGCTGGAGCGCAGCGACCTTCCAGGGCGGCGTCTATGGGGCGTGATCCTGTGCCTGCCCTTCGCCGTTCCGGCCTTCGTCAGTGGTTTTACCTGGGTATCCCTGAGCCCGCGCTTCGAAGGCCTGGGCGGGGCGATTCTGGTAATGAGCCTGTCCAAGTACCCACTGGTATTCCTGCCGGTAGCGGCGACCCTGCGCAACCTCGACACCTCCCTAGAAGAGTCGGCGCGCACCTTGGGGCAAAATCGCTGGGGGGTATTCTTCAAAATCACCCTGCCACTGCTCTGGCCATCGATTCTCGGCGGCAGCCTGCTGATCGCCCTGCACATGCTGGTGGAATTTGGCGCCCTGTCAATCCTCGGCCTGCAGACCTTTACTACGGCGATCTATCAGCAGTTCGAACTGGAATTCAGCAACGCCAACGCGGCAATGCTCTCAGCAGTATTGCTGTTCATGTGCCTGCTGATGCTCTGGTTTGAACTGCGCATACGCGGCAAGGCTCGGCATGTGCGCATCGGCCAAGGTGTGGCGCGACGCGGCGCGCCGATCCGCCTGCACACCTGGATGCCCGCGGGGCAACTGTACTGCCTGATCCTGGCACTGCTGGGCAGCGGCATTCCGCTGGGCATGCTCGGCTACTGGTTGAGCGTCGGCTCGTCTGCGGCCTTCCCGGTTGCCGAGATCAGCCGTGCGCTGCTCTCGTCGCTGTCTCTGTCACTGGGTGGCGCCGGCCTGAGCCTGCTGCTGGCGCTGCCGGTCAGCTTCCTGGTGGTGCGCTACAAAGGCCGCCTGGCGATCTGGGCCGAGCGCCTGCCTTACTTGCTGCACGCCTTGCCTGGCCTGGTGATCGCCCTGACCCTGGTGTATTTCGCCCTGCACTACGTGCCAGCGCTGTACCAGACCACCGGGCTGTTGCTGCTGGCCTATGCCCTGTTGTTTTTGCCGCTGGCCCAGGCACCGGTACGTACCGCCCTGAACAAGGCGGCACCGCAACTTGAAGAAGCCGCTCGGACCCTGGGCGCGACCCAGTTCAGTGCATTCTGCCGGGTGACCCTGCCGATCATCTTCCCGGCCCTGGCCGCAGCGTTCGCCCTGGTGTTTCTTGATGCCATGAAGGAGCTCACCGCAACCCTGCTGCTCAGCCCGACCGGCATGACCACCCTGGCCACTGAAGTCTGGGCGCACACCGCCAACGTCGAGTTCGCGGCGGCGGCGCCTTATGCGGCACTGTTGATTCTGGTGTCTGGCTTGCCGGTGTACCTGCTGACTACGCGGATGTATCTGAATCGCGCCTGAATCAGGCCCGGAACTGCCCCAGGCTGGCCTTGAGCTGCGCGGCCAGGTCATCAAGCACCTTGCTGCTGGCGGTGGTCTGCATGACCACCTCGGCTGCCCGCTCGGCCTGGGCATGAATGGTCTGCACCCGCCCGCGCACTGCCTGAGCTCCTTGAGCCTGTTGCTCAGCCGCGCGGGTGGCCAGGCCAATAGCAGCATGCACTTGCTCAACCGAGGCCTGCACCGACTGCTGCAAGCGCGCATTGTCACGCAGCACCAGCAAACCTTCGCTGGCCTGCCGCCCCGCCTGACTGATCGCCGCGACTGCCTCTTTCGCCCCTTGCTGTAGAGCGCCGATATGCGCCTGGATGTCGCCGGTTGAACTCTGGGTTTTGCTTGCCAAGGCCCGCACTTCATCCGCGACCACCGCAAAGCCGCGCCCGGTTTCTCCAGCCCGCGCTGCTTCGATCGCGGCATTGAGCGCCAGCAGGTTGGTCTGCTCGGCGATACCGTGAATCACCGTCAGCACTACTTCGATCTGCTCGCTCTGCTGGGCCAGGCGTTCGATGACCTTCGAGCCGGTCTCGACCTGCCCCGCCAGGTCCTCGATCAGCTTGGCTAGCTGGGTTGAAGTACGGCTGTTGTCGTCGGTAGCCTGGCGAATATCCACCACCTGCTGCAAGGCCGACTGCATGGCCTGGCTCTCAGCCTGGGCTTCATCAGCCATGCTCGACAGGTCACGCAGGCTGGCCGCCACTTCATCACGCTGCAGTGCGGCAGCGGCATCAGCACCGGCATTGCGCTGGGCCATGGTGCCAATCTCGACGCCGGTGCGCTGAGCCACTTCGCCGGCCTCGCGTACAATCGGCTGCAGCTTGTCGACAAACTGGTTCACGGCCGCCGCCATGTCGCCGATCTCGTCTCGACTGTCGATGGTTACGCGCTTGGTCAGGTCACCCTCACCCGCGGCCAGGTCATTGAGCGCAGCAATCAACAGACGCAGCTTGTTGACCACCCGTCGCCCCAGCACCACGGCCACCACCAGAAGGACACCAAGACCGACCAGAGCCAAGCCCACGCCGATATTCCAACGCAGAGTTGCCGCCGCTTCCTGGACGCTCTGCGAGGTATTGGCTTGCATGTCGGCGGCACTGGCCTGGGCGGCCTCCAGGCGCGCGCGCAAGGCCTTGCTGCTGTCGGCTGCCGCACCCACCAGGCTTTCTCCAACCAACTGATCACCGCTGGCGATCAGCGCCGAGAAACGCTTGTCGAGGGCAACCAGCTCAGCATCCACTGCCGCCGTGGAAACGCCCATCAGCACTTTGCCGATCTCCACGCCATTGGGGTTGATCGAAGCCTCGACGAAATATACCGACGGATCGTTACGCGCGGCATCCAGAACCTTGTCCAGCGCCCGCTCTCCCTGCCCCTTTTCCAGCAAAGCCTGATTGATCGGGTTCTGGCGGTTCAGGTAACGGGTCAGGTGCTGGCCTTGAGCATCGTCGTAAACCACGAACAGCACGTTGGGATTGCGCTGGGCGCGGCGGGAGAACTCGGACAAGGTTGGCACATCGTTGTCCCACATGGCCCTCGGGGCGACCGAGGCCAGCAGTTCAGCCATGTCATTGGCCGAGTCCTTGAGGTTCTTCTCCAAGGTCGCCCGCAACTGGGCCTGCTCGCCTTGCAGGCGACTCGAGAGACCGGCAGTCAGACGCTGGCGGGTGCTCGCAGAAAGGCTGTCGAGCCCGGCGCTGACTTCCTGCCCCGCCTGTTCGAGTTCAGCAGACAACTTCTGGCTGTCGGCACCCAATTGTTTGCCCAGATCAGCCTCAAGCGTGGTGACCGTGCTCCGGGTCAGCGCGACCGCGACCAGCACTTGCACCAGAAGAGCGATACCAAGGGCAACAAAGACAGGCCGCAACAGGCGGCTTCGTAACAGTGAGAGAACGGCAGACACGTAAGAACCCTCTACTACTGGGGCCATTAAAGTGATGGCAACCCCGAAGCGATTCTTACAGCAAAGGTTGTGCCGAACAGCAGACAGAAACGACAAAGGCCCCTAAAAAGGGGCCTTTGCTTTTACATCAATCGCGGATCAGGCGAACGGGTGACGCAGGACGATAGTCTCGTTGCGGTCCGGGCCAGTGGAGATGATGTCGATCGGCGCACCGACCAGCTCTTCCACACGCTTGATGTAAGCACGGGCGTTAGCCGGCAGCGCTTCCAGGGTTTTGGCGCCCAGGGTCGACTCGTTCCAGCCCGGCATTTCTTCGTACACCGGCTCCAGGCCGATGTAGCTGTCGGCGTCGGTAGGCGCGTCGATAACAGCACCGTTCTCGTTCTTGTAGCCAACGCAGATACGGATGGTTTCCAGGCCGTCGAGCACGTCCAGCTTGGTCAGGCACAGGCCCGAGATGCTATTGACGTCGATGGCGCGACGCAGGATCACGGCATCGAACCAGCCGCAACGGCGGGCACGACCGGTGGTAGCACCGAACTCGTGGCCGCGCTTGGCCAGGAAGGCACCGACGTCATCGAACAGTTCGGTCGGGAACGGGCCCGAACCAACGCGGGTGGTGTAAGCCTTGGTGATACCCAGGATGTAGTCCAGGTACATAGGGCCAACGCCCGAACCGGTAGCGATGCCACCAGCGGTGGTGTTGGAGCTGGTGACGAACGGGTAGGTACCGTGGTCGATGTCCAGCAGCGAACCCTGGGCACCTTCGAACATGATGTCTTTGCCGGCGCGACGCAGGTTGTGCAGTTCAGCGGTGACGTCGAGCATCATCGGCTTGAGCAGCTCGGCGTACTCCATGCACTCGTCCAAGGTCTTCTGGAAGTCGATGGCCGGCTCTTTGTAGTAATTGACCAGCACGAAGTTGTGGTAGTCCAGCAACTCGCCGAGCTTGACAGCGAAACGCTCGCGGTGGAACAGGTCACCGATGCGCAGGCCGCGACGGGCAACCTTGTCTTCGTAGGCTGGGCCGATACCACGACCGGTGGTGCCGATCTTCTGCTCGCCACGGGCTTTTTCACGGGCCTGGTCCAGGGCCACGTGGTAGGACAGGATCAGCGGGCAGGACGGGCTGATACGCAGGCGCTCGCGCACCGGCACACCCTTCTCTTCCAGCTTGTTGATCTCACGCAGCAGGGCGTCCGGTGCAACCACCACGCCGTTGCCGATCAGGCATTGCACGCCTTCGCGCAGCACGCCAGACGGGATCAGGTGCAGCACGGTCTTCTCACCGTCGATCACCAGGGTGTGACCTGCGTTGTGGCCACCTTGGTAGCGCACTACGGCGGCAGCATGTTCGGTCAGCAGATCAACGATCTTGCCTTTGCCCTCATCACCCCACTGGGTGCCCAGGACTACGACATTCTTACCCATAACACTTGTCCTCATTCGCGCAAACTTGGCGCCGGCTCGTACCGGCGGGGAATCTCAAATGGCCAGCGGCAGTACCTGCCAAAGCCCGTTTTGCTGAATCAATTGCCGATCGCAATCCGCCTCGACGGCGGCAGTCAATGGCTGCCCAGGCAATGCCTGAACCACCCGCTGACCTTCACTGCGCAATTGGCAGACCAACTGCCAGAGTGCTGCATCGCTGCTGTCGGGCATCCAGACCCCGCCAGACGGCAACACAACCTCGGCCCGCCCCAGTGTGACCAGGGTCTTCAAATCCGTGGAGAAACCCGTGGCCGGGCGTGCCCGGCCAAAATCCGCTCCGATATCGTCGTAACGACCGCCCTGGGCGATCGACTGACCAACACCCGGGACGAAGGCAGCAAACACCACGCCAGTGTGGTAGTGGTAGCCACGCAATTCGCCCAGGTCAAAATACAGTGGCAGCTCGGGATAACGAGCAGCCAGGCGCTCGGCGATGGCCAGCAGATCATCCAGGGCGGCCAGCACCGCTGCCGGCGCGCGCCCCAGACGCACACGCGCCTCGGCCAGCACTTCACGACCACCGCACAGCTCGGTGAGCGAACGCAGCATGCCGGCGAGGTCCGCAGGCAGATTGGCGGTCAGTTCGATCACTTCGTCGATGGCCTTGCGCTGCAGGGCATCGAATAGCTGTTGCTCGACCGCACCGGACAAGCCGGCCGCACGGGCCAGGCCGCGATAGATACCGACATGACCGAGGTCCATGTGCACATCCGGCACGTCGGCCAATTGCAGCATGGCCAGCATCAGACTGATCACTTCAACGTCGCTGACCGGGCTGGCGTCGCCGTACAGCTCGGCACCGAGCTGGATCGGGCTGCGCGAACTCGACAGCGCCCGCGGCAAGGCATGCAGCACGCTACCGGCATAGCACAGGCGGCTCGGCCCTTCCCGACGCAGGGTGTGCGCATCGATACGCGCAACCTGCGGGGTAATGTCGGCACGAAAGCCCATCTGCCGACCCGACTGCGGATCGATGACCTTGAAAGTCCGCAGATCCAGGTCCTGGCCGGCACCGGTGAGCAGCGATTCCAGGTACTCGATATGCGGGGTCACGACAAACTCGTAACCCCAGCTCTGGAACAGATCCAACACCTGACGACGCGCGATCTCGATACGCGCCGCCTCAGGTGGCAGTACTTCTTCGATGCCATCTGGCAGCAGCCAGCGGTCTACCGTTGCCATTACGCCATTTCCCCTTTGGTCCGGGCGGCCCGCCCGCGGGCTAGCCTTGAGTGAAGCAGGTATCGCCAAACAATGACGCGCAGCACTGATTCCAGCGCTACCGCCGTGCCGATACCCTCAAATACCTTGGGCTGCGCTGTAGACCGCAGACGGCTTGCAGCCGTTCGATCTTGCAGACGCAAAAAAGCCGGGAATTTCCCGGCTGCCGCATCATACACCCGTTTTCTCGCAGGATCACCCCGCCAAGCGTTTTAGCCGCCCGGCGGGGTGCAACCTTACGGCTTGGTCTTGTCCATGAAGCGGAAGAACTCGCTGCTCGGATCGAGCACCAGTACGTCGCTCTTGTTGGCAAAGCTCTCGCGGTAAGCCTTGAGACTACGGTAGAAAGCGTAGAAGTCCTGGTCCTGACCATAGGCCTTGGCGTAGATCGCCGCCGCCTGGGCATCACCATCACCGCGGGTCTCTTCCGATTCCCGGTAAGCTTCAGCCAGCAGGACCCGGCGCTGACGGTCGGCGTCGGCACGAATACCTTCGGCCAACTCGTTACCCTTGGCGCGGTGCTCGCGGGCTTCACGCTCACGCTCGGTGCTCATACGCTCGAACACGCTGCGGTTTACTTCCTTGGGCAGGTCGATGGTCTTGACGCGAACGTCGACCACTTCGATACCCAGCTCCTTGCTGGCCATGCGGTTCAGCGAAGCAGTGATGTCAGCCATCAGCGCGTCACGCTCACCGGAGACCACATCGTGCAGGGTGCGCTTACCGAACTGGTCACGCAGGCCGCTTTCCAGACGGCGCGACAGACGCTCGTCGGCAATCTGCTTGAGGCCCGAGGTTGCCGTGTAGAAACGCTCGGCATCCTTGACCCGCCATTTGGCATAGGCATCGACCATCACCGCTTTCTTTTCCAGGGTCAGGAAGCGCTGGGTCGGGGCGTCCAGCGTCATCAGGCGAGCGTCGAACTTGCGCACCTGGTTGACGTAAGGAACCTTCACATGCAGGCCAGGCTGGACATCGGCCTGAACCACACGACCAAATTGCAGCAGTACCGCACGTTCGGTCTGGGCCACGATGTAGAAGCTGTTCCAGGCCACGATCGCCAGCACCACGCCAACGATCAGGGCGATCAGCGATTTATTGCTCATCAGCGGCTCTCCCTAGAACGCAACTGTGTTTGCTGCTGTTGCAGCTCCGCCGCCGCGCGATTGGCCGCGTCGTTGGCCGAAGCCGGGACGCTGGCGGGAACACTGCTGGCACGGCTGCCTTCAACCATCTTGTCCAGCGGCAGGTACAGCAGGTTGTTCTGGCCATCCTTGCCGGAAACCAGGACCTTGCTGGTGTTGCTGTAGACTTCCTGCATGGTGTCCAGGTACAGGCGCTGACGGGTAACTTCCGGCGCCTTGCGGTACTCGGCGACCAGCTTGGTGAAGCGATCAGCCTCACCCTTGGCACGCGAGACGACTTCGTCGCGGTAACCGTTGGCGTCCTCGATGATGCGCTGGGCCTGACCACGGGCTTCTGGCACCACGCCATTGGCGTAGGACTCGGCCTGGTTGCGGGCCCGCTGCTCGTCTTCACGGGCACGGATCACGTCGTCGAAGGCTTCCTGCACTTCACGCGGGGCTGCCGCGCTCTGTACGTTGACCTGGGTAACGGTGATGCCGGTACGGTAGGTATCGAGGAAACGCTGCAGGCGCTCCTTGATTTCCACGGCCATCTGTTCACGACCTTCAGTCAGCACCTTGTCCATGGCGGTGGAGCCCACCACATGGCGCAGGGCGCTGTCGGTCGCGTGCTGCAGGCTGACTTCAGGCTGATCGACGTTCAGCACGAAATCCTGCAGGTTGGTGATCTTGTACTGCACGGTCAGCGGCACTTCGACGATGTTCTCGTCTTCGGTGAGCATCTGCCCCTGCTTGGTATAGGCACGCTCGCGCGTGACGTTTTCCATGTACTTGCGATCGATCGGCGGGAAGTAGATGTTCAGGCCCGGCCCTACGGTTTCGTAGTATTTGCCGAAGCGCAGCACTACCGCCTGCTCCTGTTCGTCGACCACATACACGGCGCTGTACAGCCAGATAGCTGCCAGCACGGCCAGGCCAACGCCGAGCAGGCCGAAGCCACCGCCCTTGCCGATGCCACCGTCACCACCGCGTTTCTTGCCACTGCCGAACATGCCGTTCAGGCTGTCCTGCAGCTTGCGGAAGGCCTCGTCGAGATCCGGCGGTCCTTTCTTGTCGCCACCACGGCGCCCACCCCAAGGATCCTGATTATTCGAGTTGCCACCCGGCTCATTCCAAGCCATAGCGCTCTCCATCTGATAAAGCAAAGACGCACCCACGGCGCGCCGTCCAATGCTACAGAATGCCTGTCACGGCTGCCCGACCGCGTCGCCAGGCTTTTATTGCAAAGTGTGTTGCTCGATGAATTCCGCCGGCTTCAAACCTTCGCGACTGACCAGGCGATTAAACTCGACCCGAGACACCCGCACGGCCAAAAGACTGCTGCCTTCATCGTCGTGCTCTTCGCCCTGCACTGCGCCCAATGCAAAGAACTGCGCGCGCAATCGCGCAAAACGCTGTTCAAGACGCAAGGTTCCGATAAACAGGTCATCCCCCAGCAACTCGGCGATTGCCTGCCCCACCAGCTCCAGGCCACGCCCATCACGCGCCGAGACCCAGACCCGCTGCGGTTTGCCGTCGGCATCGCGCTGAATCTGCGGCTCGACACCCTCAAGCAGGTCGAGTTTGTTATAGACCTCGAGGATCGGCAAGCCTTCTGCACCAATCTCCCCCAGTACCGCCATGACCTGCTCGATCTGTTCCATGCGATCAGGCTCATGCGCGTCGATCACATGCAGCAGCAGATCAGAGTTGCTCGACTCTTCGAGCGTAGCCCGAAAAGCTTCGACCAGCTTGTGTGGCAGGTGGCGAATGAAACCCACGGTGTCGGCCAGCACGATCGGCCCGACATCGTCGAGCTCAAGCCGGCGCAGGGTCGGGTCGAGGGTCGCAAACAGCTGATCGGCCGCATAGACCTCGGATTGGGTCAGGGCATTGAACAGGGTCGATTTGCCGGCGTTGGTATAGCCAACCAGGGACACTGACGGGATATCTGCCCGCTTACGCCCCCGGCGAGCCTGTTCGCGCTGGCTGCGGACCTTCTCCAGCCGCGCCTTGATCTGGCGCAGACGCACCCGCAACAGGCGGCGGTCGGTTTCCAGCTGGGTTTCACCCGGACCGCGCAGACCGATACCGCCTTTCTGGCGCTCAAGGTGCGTCCAGCCGCGTACCAGCCGCGTGCTCATGTACTCAAGCTGGGCCAGTTCGACCTGCAGCTTGCCTTCATGGGTACGCGCCCGCTGGGCGAAGATATCGAGAATCAGACCGGTGCGGTCAAGCACGCGACACTCGAAGACGCGTTCGAGGTTGCGTTCCTGACTGGGGGTGAGGGTGTAATTGAAAATCACCAAATCTACCTGTTCGGCGTTGACCAGGTCGCGCAACTCCTCGACCTTGCCGCTGCCAATCAGGTATTTGGCGGTGGGCTGATGTCGCGCCACATTGGCGAACGCGACAATATCGGCCCCAGCCGACAGTGCCAGCTCCCGAAACTCCTGCGGATCTTCGCGCGCCTCAGGGTTCTGACCTTCCAAGTGAACGAGGACCGCCCGTTCACCACCACCGTGGCGCTCAAAGAACAAAGCAGACTCCTATCAGGCGTTACCTGGCTCAGCGTCGCCTTGCTCGGATTCGGTTGCGCTTGGCAGACGGATCGGACGCACAGGGACAACTGTCGAGATTGCGTGTTTGTAAACCATCTGGCTGACAGTGTTTTTCAGCAGGATCACGAACTGGTCGAAGGATTCGATCGTGCCTTGCAGCTTGATGCCGTTAACCAGATAGATCGAAACCCCAACTTTTTCTTTTCTCAAAGTATTCAAGTAAGGGTCTTGTAGCGAATGCCCTTTTGACATATGCCGCACTCCTGTAAGGATCAATAGTAAAAAAATCAAAGAAAAACTGATGGCTCAAGCCACCCCACCCCAAGGATAGACGGCAATTGCAAGGACTCAGCCCAATATGGAGACCGTTCCCAGGTATTTCAAGGTGCGAGACAGATTGTCGCAAGCCAGGCTGTCCAACCAATGCAGGTCAGCCCAACTACGCAACCAGGTGAATTGCCGTTTCGCCAATTGGCGAGTGGCAATAATGCCGCGCTCCTGCATCTCAACTGATGTTAACTTGCCATCAAGATGATCCCAGACCTGGCGATAACCAACCGCCCGTATAGACGGCAGTCCCGCATGCAAGTCACTTCTGGCTCGCAGCAATCGGACCTCGTCAACGAAGCCCTGTTCCAGCATTTGCCCAAATCGTAGCGCAATCCGCTCGTGCAGTACGTGACGATCGGCAGGCGCAATGGCCAGGCTGGCGACAGTATAGGGCAAATGACCCGCTGCCGAAGGGCCTGCGGCGCTACTTTGCGCGGATTGACGCTGACGATGCGCTGTCATCGTCATGCCACTGACCCGATAAACCTCGAGCGCGCGGATCAGGCGCTGGGGGTCATTGGGATGAATCCTCGCCGCCGATTCCGGGTCGACCGCTGCCAACTGCTGGTGCAGACCCAGCAATCCAAGGCGTGCGGCCTCTTCTTCCAGTTCGGCGCGCACCCGCGGGTCAGCGGCCGGCATATCCGCCAGACCTTCGAGTAAAGCCTTGTAATACAGCATGGTGCCGCCAACCAGCAGCGGAATCTTGCCGCGCGCGGTGATATCGGCCATGGCCTCCAGCGCGTCGCGACGAAAATCGGCAGCCGAATAGCTTTGGGCTGGATCGAGGATATCGATCAGACGGTGTGGATGGGCAGCCAGCACTTCTTTCGAGGGTTTGGCGGTGCCGATATCCATGCCCCGATAGACCAACGCCGAATCGACGCTGATCAGCTCGCAGGGCAGCACCTTGGTCAGTTCGATGGCCAGATCGGTCTTGCCCGCCGCGGTCGGGCCCATCAGGAATATCGCGGGAGGTTTGCCACTCATTTTATCGACCGCGCAGGAACAGTTTGTCCAGATCGTCCAGGCCCAGTTGGGTCCAGGTCGGTCGGCCATGGTTGCACTGACCACTGCGCTCGGTGTTTTCCATGTCGCGCAGCAAGCCGTTCATTTCTGCCACGGCCAGGCGCCGGTTGGCGCGAATGGCGCCGTGGCAAGCCATGGTGC
This sequence comes from Pseudomonas sp., assembly GCF_050739775.1. Classification (GTDB taxonomy): domain Bacteria; phylum Pseudomonadota; class Gammaproteobacteria; order Pseudomonadales; family Pseudomonadaceae; genus Aquipseudomonas. Next base: position 100,536 of record NZ_JBOICA010000002.1, on the reverse strand, counting down.
CAAGCAGTTCGTTCAGGTGCGCCTGAATACGGTCGCTGGTGCCGTACTCCATCAAGTCGGCCAGCACATCCTGGACCAGACGATTGGCCTCGGCCTGCTTGAGCAGTGCCGGAATCTGACGGATCGCCAGGCTTTCCGGACCCAGACGCTGCAGTTCGAAGCCCAGGCGCTGAAACCATTCGGCATGCTCTTCTGCGCAATCGGCCTCGCGCTGGCTCAGGGCCAGGGACTCGGGTACCAGCAGTGGCTGACCGCTAAGGCCTTCGCTGGCCATGGCCACCTTGAGGCGCTCATACATGATGCGCTCATGGGCCGCGTGCATGTCTACCAGCACCAGCCCCACGGCATTCTCGGCAAGAATATAGATACCTTTGAGCTGCGCCAGGGCATAGCCCAGCGGTGGGATATCACCTTGGCGGTCGGGCAGCGTGGCAGGCGCCGCCTCGTTCAGCGGCGCAAAGAATTCACGGTAGACACCCTGCGCCTCGGCAGCTGGTACAGCCTGCGCTGGGCGTGGAGTGTATTGATACTGGTAAGCGCCAGCAGCGCCGTCACCGTTACCAGCAGCCATGGCACGCACACCCGGCTCGGCCACAGGCTGTTCAAGCAGATTTGCCGCCAGACGCATTTCGCCCTGGGGACCGAATTCGCCAGCCTGGATACCGCTGGGACGGATGATTTCGCTGGTCGCAGCGGGCGCGGCCAATTGGTCTTCCGGGCGCACATCGGCCAGAGCCCGGTGCAAGGTGCCATAAAGAAAGTCATGGACCATGCGCCCATCGCGAAAGCGCACTTCATGCTTGGTCGGGTGCACGTTGACGTCGACGCCAGTGGGGTCGACCTCGAAGAACAGCACGAAGGTCGGGTGCCGGCCATTGAACAGTACATCGCGATAGGCCTGACGCACCGCGTGGGCAACCAGCTTGTCACGCACCGCACGGCCATTGACGAAGAAATACTGCAAATCGGCCTGGCTACGCGAGAAGGTCGGCAACCCTACCCAGCCCCACAGGTGCAAGCCGTTGCGTTCGACTTCGATCGGCAACGCCTGTTCGAGGAAGCCTGGGCCACAGATCGCCGCCACACGCCGGGCGCGCGCCGTGTCGTCCAAGGCTTCGTGCAGGCTGAGAATGCTCTTGCCGTTGTGACGCAGGTGAAAGCCTACATCGAAACGCGCCAGCGCCAGGCGCCGAATCACTTCCTGCAGGTGATCGAACTCGGTTTTCTCGGTTTTGAGGAACTTGCGCCGGGCTGGCGTATTGAAGAACAGGTCCCGTACTTCCACCGAGGTGCCTACCGGGTGCGCCGCTGGCTGCACCCGCGGGGCCATGTCACGGCCTTCGGTTTCCACTTGCCAGGCCTGCTCGGCGTCGCGGGTACGCGAGGTCAGGGTCAGACGCGCGACCGAACTGATCGACGCCAGGGCTTCACCACGAAAACCCAGGCTCATGACCCGCTCCAAGTCCTCCAGGTCGCGAATCTTGCTGGTGGCGTGGCGGGCCAGGGCCAAGGGCAAGTCATCGGCGGCGATACCGCCGCCATCGTCACGCACCCTCAACAGTTTGACGCCACCCTGCTCGATTTCCACGTCGATTCGCCGGGCACCGGAGTCCAGGCTGTTCTCCAGCAACTCCTTGATCACCGACGCCGGGCGCTCAACCACCTCACCGGCGGCAATCTGGTTCGCCAGCCGCGGGCTGAGCAGCTCGATCCGCGCGCTACCGGTCATGGCTGCGACGCCAGGGCAGTAGTGGGAATATTCAGGCTCTGACCGACCTTCAGCTCATCAGTCTTGAGGTTGTTGGCACTGCGCAGGCTGGCCACGCTGACCTGATAACGAACCGCGATCATCGCCAGCGTCTCGCCTGGGCGCACGCTGTGGTCACGCGGCCCCTGAGCAATCTTGCCGCTGTCGCGAAGGAAGGCAATGTAGGTGCCTGGCGGCGGATTCTGCTGGAAGAACTGGCGCACGCCGCTATGAATCGAGCGTGCCAGGGATTGCTGGTGGCTCGCGGTAGCCAGCTTGGCTGCCTCGTTGGCGTTGGAGATGAAGCCGGTTTCCACCAGGATCGAGGGGATGTCTGGTGACTTGAGCACCATGAAGCCCGCCTGTTCGACCCGGCGCTTGTGCAGCGGCGTGACCCGCCCCATATTGCCCAGGACCTTCTGCCCGACGTTCAGGCTTGAACTGAGCGACGCGGTCATCGACAGATCGAGCAGCACCCCGGCGAGCATGCGGTCCTTGTCATCGAGGCTGACGTTTCCTGCACCGCCGATCAGGTCCGAACGGTTTTCACTGTCCGCCAGCCAGCGCGCGGTTTCCGAGGTGGCGCCACGATCGGACAGGGCAAACACCGAGGCACCGAAGGCCGCCTTGGACGGCGCGGCGTCGGCGTGGATCGAGATGAACAGGTCAGCCCCCTTCTTACGGGCAATCTCGGTACGCTTGCGCAGCGGAATGAAGTAGTCGCCGGTACGCGTCAGTTCGGCGCGAAAACCCTTCTCGCTGTTGATCTGGCGCTGCAGCTCTTTGGCAATCGACAACACGATGTCTTTTTCATATTGACCCTTGGAGCCCAAAGCACCCGGGTCTTCGCCGCCGTGACCGGCATCAATGGCGATGACGATGTCACGCTTGCCATTGGGCACCGGCGTCAGCTTGATCGCCGGCTGCGCAGGCGTCACCGGAACGGCCGGAGTGGTGGCAACCGGAGGCGTTGGCGGTGGTGCGACGGCGTCGGCAGCCTGGTCGTAAAGGTCGACCACCAAACGATTGCCGTACTGGGCGTTGGGCGCCAGGGTGAAGCTCTTGGGCGTGACCGACTTGCTCAGGTCGACCACCACACGCAGATCGGTAGGCGTACGCTGAGCCGAACGCACGCTGGTAATCGGGGTATTGGAGGTCGACACCGTCAACGGGGCGGCCAAGGTCGCGCCATTGATGTCGATGACCAGGCGATCCGGGGCGGTCAGAGTAAACACACTGTGCTGTACAGGGCCCGAAAGGTCGAACACCAGTCGTGTGTTATCCGGCGCTCGCCACAGTCGCACACTTTTGACTTGCGTGACGGCCAGAGCCTCAACAGTTACCGCCGTAAGCAGCAATCCTACGACCGCAACCAGTGCGCGAATGCGCATACCTATCCCCATTTTCTATTTGAATTCCAAGGCCAGAGCGGCACACCAGGCTTCGCCACGTGCCCCCTGCGGCGACAGGTTGAGCGAACGACCGCTCGCCTGGGGGCTTATGGTAATGGTCAGGTCGGGCTTTGGCAAAACACCCGCCCCTTTTTGCGGCCACTCGAACAGGCACAAGGCATCATCTTCGAAGTAATCGCGGATACCGAGGAACTCCAGCTCTTCGGGATCGACCAGTCGATAGAGGTCGAAATGAAAGGCGCGGATGTCGCCGATTTCGTAGGGCTCAACCACAGTAAAGGTAGGGCTTTTAACTGCCCCTTTGTGCCCGAGGCCACGGATGATGCCCCGCGACAGGGTGGTTTTACCCATCCCCAGGTCGCCCTCCAGAAAAATCACGCCGTGACCTTTGGTCACTTCGGCGATACGTGTACCGAAGCGGACCATGGCCTCTTCGTCGGCCAAAAACAGGGTTACTCCTGACACGCTGAATGCTCCTCCAATAAATGACGAATAGCCGGGACCAGATCACTGGCCGCCAGCCCACGGCCCTGCACGCCCAAGCGTTCACCCGCGCAGGCATGCAGCCAGACGCCCAGACAGGCGGCGTTCCAGCTCGACATCCCCTGGGCCAACAGGGCGCCCAGAACGCCACTGAGCACATCCCCCAGGCCAGCACCGGCCATGGCTGGATGCCCACGGCGGCACACCGCCAGCTGCCCGGTGGGGTCCGCCACCAGTGTGCCGGTGCCCTTGAGCACACAGATGACAGCGTATTTGCGCGCCAGTTTGCGTGCCGCCCCGGCTCGATCCGCCTGCACGGCCTCGGTGGATATCCCCAGCAGGTGTGCCGCCTCGCCCGGATGCGGGGTAATGATCGAGCCGGCTGCCAGCGGCAACGGCGCCCTCGCCAGCAGGTTCAAGGCATCAGCGTCCCACACCTGCGCCACCCGAGCGTTGGCAACCGCCGACAGCAAGCTGCGCCCCCAGGCCGCCTGGCCGAGGCCAGGACCCACCACCAGCACCGATGCACGCTCGATGGGTGTCATCAACTGGTTGGCCGAATGCACGCCCAGGCACATCACCTCCGGCAGCCGCGCCAAGGCTGCTGGTACCTGCTCACTGCGCGTAGCCAGCGAAACCAGCCCGGCACCACAGCGCAACGCGGCTTCGGCACTGAGCATAACGGCCCCGCCTGTGCCACGATCGCCACCCACCACCAAGACATGACCAAAATCACCTTTCTGGGCCGCAAGCGAGCGTGGCGCGAGGGGCGCCAGGGTGACGCTGGTAAGGATCTGAGGCTGGTTTGCAGGGTGTTTGGTCTGAGGCATGGGTCAAAGGCTCCGATGTCTGGCAGAATTATACGCACCTGAGTCTGCATTGCCTTATTTCCCATGCCTGCTGATACCCCCGATCTTCCCGCACTGGCCCAATCGATCAAGGATTGGGGCAAAGAGCTCGGCTTTGCCCACGTCGGCATCGCCGGGGTGGATCTGGCCGAGCACGAACAGCACCTGGAACGCTGGCTGGAAGCGGGCTATCACGGCGAAATGGATTACATGGGGGCGCATGGCAGCAAACGCTCGCACCCCGAGCAACTGGTCCCTGGCACCCTGCGAGTGGTGTCCCTGCGCATGGACTACCTGCCTGGCGACACGCGCATGGCCCAGCAACTGGCTCAACCGGAAAAAGCCTACATCTCCCGCTATGCCCTGGGTCGCGACTACCACAAGCTGATTCGCAAGCGCGTGCAGCACTTGGCCGAACGCATCCAGAAGGAAATCGGCCCCTTCGGTTTTCGCGCCTTTGTTGACAGCGCCCCCGTGCTGGAGAAAGCCATCGCCGAGCAGGCCGGCCTGGGCTGGATTGGCAAAAACACCCTGCTGCTCAACCGCAAGGCTGGCAGCTACTTCTTTCTTGCCGAGCTTTTCGTCGACCTGCCGCTGCCGGTCGATCCGCCGCAGGCCAGCGAACACTGCGGTCGTTGCACTGCCTGCCTGGACATCTGCCCCACCCAGGCCTTTGTCGGCCCTTATGTACTGGACGCCAGGCGCTGCATCTCGTACCTGACCATCGAGCTGAAAAGCGCCATCCCCGAAGAGTTGCGTGCGCTGATTGGCAACCGGGTATTCGGCTGCGATGACTGCCAGATTGTCTGTCCGTGGAACCGATTCGCCCGCCCGACTGGCGAGAGCGACTTCAAACCCCGGCATAATCTCGACAGCGCGGGGTTGGCGGAGCTGTTCATGTGGGACGAGCAAACCTTTCTCGACAGCACCGAAGGTTCGCCGCTGCGCCGCGCGGGCTATGAGCGCTGGTTGCGCAATCTGGCGGTGGGGCTGGGGAATGCGTCGTCGACCATCCCGGTGCTGGAGGCGCTCAAGGCGCGGCAGGACTACCCCTCGGAGCTGGTGCGCGAGCATGTGGAATGGGCACTGAGGCAGCATGAGATGAAAACAGCTGCAAAACTTCAGTGCTCATCGTTGTAATGAAACTTCGGCATTTCCCAGTGGAAACGAATTGCCAACAAGCGCAGCAGAAAGCCCCCAAACAAGGTCAGCAGGATCGCCTGCTCGCCTGGCACGTTGAAGTAGACACAGCCCAGATAGAACCAGGCCGCAGCGAAAGACACGCTGGCATACAGTTCGCGACGGAAGATCAGCGGAATATCGTTACAGAAGATATCCCGGAGAATGCCGCCAAAGACCCCGGTGATCACCCCACTGATGGATGCCACCAGCATGCCCTGGCCCATTTCCAACGCGGTCATGCAACCGATCAGGGTAAAGGCGACCAGGCCCAACGCATCGAGCACCAGGAACAATGAACGCAGGTGGCGCATCAAGGGTGCGATGAAGATCGTCATCAGGGCGGCAAAGCTGGTCAGCACCAGGTATTCCGGATGTTTGACCCAAGTCAGCGGGTAATGCCCCAGCAACACATCGCGCACCGAACCGCCACCCAGGGCGGTAATGCAGGCGATCAACACCACGCCGAACCAGTCCATGCCGCGTCGCCCGGCAGACAGCGCGCCAGTCATGGCTTCAGCGGTGATTGCAATGAGGTAGAGCATCAACAACATGGCGCAGATCCGTGCAAAGGGGCGCGCAGTCTAACCAGTTGCCTCAGGCACCAAAAGGGGGCGCCGCACGGATTGTCTGTACAACCGTGCGGCCGCGCGATCAGAACTTGATGAAGTGCTCGCGATAGTGACGGAGTTCATTGATCGACTCGCGAATATCGTCCAACGCCAGGTGAGTGCCACCCTTCTTGAAACTGTCGCGCACCTCAGGCGCCCAGCGTGCCGCCAGCTCTTTGAGCGTCGAGACATCAAGGTTGCGGTAGTGGAAGTAGTTTTCCAGGTCGCGCATGTGACGATAGAGGAAACGGCGATCCTGGCAGATGCTGTTGCCACAGATCGGCGACTTGCCTTTCGGTACCCACTGCTCCAGGAAGGCAATGGTCTGCACCTCGGCCTCGGCCATGCTGACCTTGCTATCCTTGACCCGTTGGGTCAGGCCGGAGGCGCCATGGGTGCGGGTGTTCCACTCGTCCATGCGCGCCAGCACCTCGTCACTGTGGTGAATAGCGATCACCGGCCCTTCGGCCAAGGTGTTGAGGTCGCTGTCGGTAACGATGGTGGCCATTTCAATAATGACGTCGCTATCCGGATCCAGACCGGTCATTTCCAGGTCGATCCAGATCAGGTTCTGTGGGTTCTGCATGATTCTGCTCCTCGGTAGGTGCGCAGTTTAGCCTAGTGGAGCGTGCTAAACTCTTCGCCGTTTAATAATGCATGCCGAACACGGAACCTTCATGGCCAAACGCCAGCTCAATCGCCGCCAGAACTGGCGGATCGAAAAAATCCAGGGTGAACGCGCTGCCCGCGCCGCCAAACGCGAACAACAGACCCTGAAGGAGCTCGAAGGCGGTGACCTGGGGCCCGAACAGCTCGGCCTGGTGATCGCCCACTTTGGCGTGCAGGTCGAAGTCGAAGCCCAGGACGGCGATGACGCCGGCCAGGTGTTTCGTTGCCACTTGCGCGCCAACCTGCCGGCACTGGTAACTGGCGACCGGGTGGTCTGGCGTTCCGGCAACCAGGGAATCGGCGTAATTGTCGCGCAAATGCCGCGCAACACCGAGTTGTGCCGTCCCGACAGCCGTGGCCAGCTCAAGCCGGTAGCGGCCAACGTCGACCTGATCGTGATCGTCTTCGCCCCGGCGCCGGAACCCCATGCCAACCTGATCGACCGCTACCTGGTAGCCGCCGAACACGCTGGCATTCGCCCTTTGCTGCTGCTGAACAAGGCCGACCTGATCAACGAGCAGAACGCCCCGGCGCTCAACGCGCTGCTGGCGGTGTACCGGCAACTGGGCTATCCGCTGCTGGAAGTCTCGGCTCATCATGGCGATGGCATGCAGCAGTTGCAGGCGCGCCTGGATGGTCATATCAGCGTCTTCGTCGGTCAGTCCGGGGTCGGCAAGTCTTCCCTGGTCAACAGCCTGCTGCCCGAGGTGCAAACCCGGGTTGGCGACCTGTCCGAATGGTCCGGCCAAGGCACGCACACCACCACGACCGCGCGCCTGTACCACTTCCCAGGTGGCGGCGAATTGATCGACTCCCCGGGTATTCGCGAGTTCGGCCTGGGCCACGTCAGCCGCGCCGATGTCGAAGCCGGCTTCATCGAGTTCAACGACTTGCTCGGCACCTGTCGCTTTCGTGACTGCAAGCATGATCGCGAGCCCGGTTGCGCCCTGCTCAAGGCCCTGGAAGACGGTCGTGTCCAGCAGCAGCGAATGAACAGCTATCGTTCAATCATTGCCAGCTTGCCGCAAGACAGCTACTGAAATACTACGCGAGGCTCGCAACGAGCCTCGCCACGCGGCCTTGTAAGATAGGTCTGCAGGAAAAATTACCAAACAAAGCAGGATCCGTCTTTATCGCTAGTGGTTCCTTGCCACCATAAAAGCTTTCATTGATTGTCGCCTTTCAGGTTCGCCATAACGATGCGAATCATCTCCATGCTCTGAGTATGAAAGGAATCAACAATGACAGTCCGGTCCTTACGTATCAATTGCACTGCCTGCGCACCAGGAGGGCTCGCCTGATGCCTGTCGTTATCAGCTATCGCCACCAGGAACGCCTTGATGCCTACATCATCAACGAGCGCCTGAAACTTGAAGGTATTGCCACCCATCTGGACCTGTTCGACGGCGGCGCCGGGCAGACCGCCGACGATATCTGCGGCCTGGTCTGTAGCAACATCAGTAGCTGCACTCACCTGATCACCGTCCTCTCCCAGGAAAACGCCGACCCCTGGTGGGTGCCCTTCCAACTGGGCGCCATGACACTCAGCAACCGCCGTATAGCAATGTTCCAATGCGCAGACAGCGCATTGCCCGACTATCTGGACAAGTGGCCGATCATGAGCTCGCGCAAACATATAGACCTGTTCGTACTTGCCTACCACGACGAACAGATGTTCAAACGCTCAATCGCCAATGAAGGTGCTGGCGCCGATGCCACCAACCGCCTCAATGCCGGTTTATTCCACGCAGACCTGAAGGCCAAGATCCGCCGCGGGTTCTGACCCGCCCCAGAAAGCACAACGCCCGTGAGCATCGCTGCACACGGGCGTTGTGATCAGAGCGCAGGATTACTCCTTGCTCTCATCCATCTTCAATACACCGTCCTCGAAGATGTTCAGCTTCTGACGCAGTTCGCGGGGCTGCATCGGTTCGGCCTCGGGCGCCGGGGCAGGTACTACCGGAGCCGGGGCGCTGGCGCCAGGCGAAGCACCCTCGGGCGCTGCTGGCTGCGGCTGCTCGCCTTCGATGGTACGCTGGGCCTTCTTGGTCAGGACAATGATGTCGATGCGCCGGTTGACCGGATTCAGCGGGTTCGCCCGGTCGAACAGCGACGACGAGGCATAACCGACCACCCGTGCAACCTGAGCATCCGGGTAACCACCGGCAACCAGTGCGCGGCGCGCCGCGTTGGCACGGTTGGCCGACAGTTCCCAGTTGCCAAAATCACCCGTGCCTGCGTACGGCTTGGCATCGGTATGGCCACTGATACTGATCTTGTTCGGCACCGCCTTGATGGTGTCGGCCATGGCCAGCAGGATATCTTCGAAGTACGGCTGCAGGTGGGCGCTACCCAGGTCAAACATTGGCCGGTTCTCGGCATCCATGATCTGGATACGCAGGCCATCCTGAGTAATTTCAAAGAGGATCTGATCCTTGAATTTCTGCAGCTGCGGATTTTCTTCGACCTTGTTCTGCAACTCCTGCAAGAGCAGTTCGAGACGCTCGCGCTCGACCTGCTCGGCCAAGCTTTCAACCTTGTCCTGGTCCAGCTGGAGACTGGTGTCCGGCGTCGGTTCGGACTTTACTTCCGGATTGATGGTCTTTTCCGGCGCGAGCTGTGGCGAACCACCCAGGTCGATAATGTAGGGCGTGCCGCTTTCGGAGAAACCGATCGGGTCCTTGAAATAGCCGGCAATGGCGAGCTTCTGTTCCGGCGTGGCCGTGGACAGCAGCCAAAGCACCAGAAAGAACGCCATCATCGCCGTGGCGAAGTCGGCGAAGGCAATCTTCCAGGCGCCACCGTGGTGGCCGTCGCCATAGCGCTTGACGCGCTTGACGATAATGGGCTGGTTGTTCTCCATGACTCAGCGACCGCGAACCGCTTGTTCCAGCTCGGCGAAACTCGGACGATGGGCTGGGAACAGCACCTTGCGCCCGAACTCCACTGCCAGCGATGGCGGCATACCGGAGGCCGAGGCCACCAGCGAAGCCTTGATGGCTTCGTAGATGTTGAGTTCTTCCTTGGCGTCCTGTCGCAGGGCGGTGGCCAGCGGGCCGAAGAAGCCATAGGCCGCGAGAATACCGAAGAAAGTACCAACCAGTGCCGCACCTACGTGCAGGCCGATGGATTTCTGGTCGCCATCGCCCAGCGAGGCCATGGTCACCACGATCCCCAGTACCGCCGCGACGATACCGAAGCCTGGCATGCCGTCAGCAATACCGTTCACGGCATGGGACGGGTGCTCGAGCTCTTCCTTCATGCTCAGCAGCTCCATGTCGAACAGGCCTTCGAGCTCATGCGGGGCCATGTTGCCGGTGGACATGATGCGCAGGTAGTCGCAGATGAACGCGGTCATGCGCTCATCCCCCAGCACGGCAGGGTACTTGGCAAAAATCGGACTGGAAGCGGCATCTTCGATATCGGCTTCGATCGCCATCATGCCCTCACGCCGGCTCTTGTTGAGGATCTCGTAGACCAGCCCGAGCACCTCGATATAGAAGGTGTGGGTAAAGCGCGTACCAAACATCTTCAGCGACTTTTTGATTACATGCATGGTCATGTAACCGGGGTTCGCCTGCAGGAACGCACCAAAGGCCGCGCCACCGATGATCAGGACCTCGAAGGGCTGAATCAGTGCTGCAATTTTGCCGTGGGACAGAACATACCCGCCGAGCACACTCGCGAATACGACGATGATGCCGATAATTTTAGCCATAGATAGAAAGCACTTACTGTCGTGGTCAGGGTCGTGAGCGGAAGTTAATAAAACTCTTCTTCTACTTATCGGCAGATCTGCGCCAGACTATAGTCAGTCCAGGCGAAAAGCCAGTTCGGCTCCTTCCAGCATGCTTATTGAAACCATCGTGCCAGATCAAACACCAAAAACACTCGATGCCTGGGTCAAACTGCTCGATAGCGTTCGACTGCCAGTTCCCCTGGCCAGTTACGAGCAGGTGAAAGACGCCATTGCCGATAGCCGCCGCTCGCTGCGCGACATCGCCGAACTGATGCAGGACAGTCCGGCCCTGGTGCTTAGCGTGATGCGCGAGGCCAACCATCACACCCATACCAGCATCGGCGCACCTGCCGAAAGCCTGGAAATTGCCCTCAACCGCCTGGGGCTGGCGCGCACGGCAGCGTTGCTGGAGCGTCTGCCGGCGCTCCCCGAGGGCGAGATTGCGCTAACCTTGCGGCAATTGCAGCTGGTCAGCCAACACGCCAGCCAGCAGGCCAACGGCCTGTTCGCCAGCCGTCTGGCGCGACTCTGGCAGGAAATTCACTGGGGCAGCCTGCTGTTCTTGTCGCCGTTGTGGCCTCTAGCCCTGACCTTTCCCAAGTTGTTCGAAGACTGGGAGCTGCGGGTGGTACACAAGGGCGAGCCGGCACCACAGGTGGAAAAGGAATTGTTCGGGGTACGAGTGCTTAGCCTGTGCAAGGCACTGGCCGAGCACTGGCGCCTACCGAATTGGGTCACCCGCGGCTATCACCTGTTGCAGGATGAACGCTGCTTGCTGGCCAGGGCCCTGCACATCGCCCGTGACCAGAACAGCCTGCACCAGCAACAGCGACTGGACGACTGCCCGAACCTGCGCCGCTGGTTCAATCAACCAGCCAATACCGTACTGCTGGCCAACGGCCTGGCCCTGGCGGCACACGTCGGCTGGACCAACCCTCATGTACGGCGCTGGCAACTGCTCACCAGCCTGTACCTGCAAGCGTCACTGGATGATGTGCAACAGCTGGTGCACCAACAAGCGGCTATCAGCGCCCGTCATCATGCCGGCCATGGCCTGTTTCACCCGGCCGTAGCGCTGCTCTGGCCCTGGCATCAACGGCGCCTGCACCAGGGCCAGATCGCACCGCCACCACCCTCGGCCCAGGCCCTGGGCACCTGGCGCAAGCTGTGCGCCGGGCTGCTGGTCGAGCCCAGTCCGTTCAGCAATGCCATCCACCTGACCTCCCTGGCCCGAGATGCCCTGGTCGCCTGTGGCATGCAGCGGGTGATGCTGCTGATGACCGACAAGCCCCTGAGTCAGCTGCGGGTTCATCAGATTGCCGGGCTACCGGCAGAAGCTGCCAGCCTGGTATTGCCTATCGAGCAAAGCAAATTGCTTCAGCGCCTGTTGAGCACATCAGCGCAACTGCGCCTGACACCAGAAAATCATGCGCAATTCTCAGCACTGCTCCCCGCCCACCTGCGCATGCTGTTTCGCAGCGAACACCTGCTGTTGCGCTCACTGTCGAGCAATGGTCGTGTGGTGATGCTGCTGGTCGCCGACCAGAGTGGAAAGCCGCTGGCCGACATCAGCGTGCAGGCCTTTGGCAAAACCGCACAATGTATCGAACGTGCCTTGACCGCCTTCAGCAACCGCAGCGCCTGACCCATGCGCTACAATCGCCCCCTCTGTTCTGCTCTGGAGACTCTGGATGACTGACTTTTCTGGCTTGCCCCTGGTAATCGAGCCGGCCGACCTGCAAGCCCGGCTGGGTGTACCAGAGTTGATCCTGGTAGATCTGACCAGCGTCAACCGCTATGACAGCGGGCACATTCCGGGGGCTCACTTTGTCGATCCCAAGCGTACCCAGCTGGGCCAACCACCGGCGCCTGGCCTGCTGCCGGCCAAAGCCGATCTGGAAAAGCTGTTTGCCGAGCTTGGTCACAACGCCAATGCAGTCTACGTGGTCTATGACGACGAAGGCGGCGGCTGGGCCGGGCGTTTCATCTGGTTGCTGGATGTGATCGGCCACTCCCGCTACCACTACCTCAACGGCGGCGCCCAAGCGTGGCCAGCGAGCACCCTCAGCACTGAAGTACCGGCCAAAGCCAGCGGCACGGTCAGCCTGACCCTGCACGAAGAGCCCACGGCAACCCGTGAATATCTGCAAAGTCGCATCGGCGCCGCCGACCTGGCGATCTGGGATGCACGTAGCCCCGCCGAATACCGCGGCGAGAAAGTCCTGGCCGCCAAGGGCGGGCACATTCCCGGCGCGGTCAATTTCGAGTGGACTGCCGGCATGGACATGAACGATGCCCTGCGCATCCGCAAGGACATGCCCGAGATCCTCGAAAAGCTGGGCATCAGCAAAGACAAGGAAGTGGTTACCCACTGCCAGACTCATCACCGCTCCGGCTTTACCTACCTGGTGGCCAAGCATCTGGGCTACCCTCGGGTCAAAGCCTATGCCGGATCCTGGGGCGAATGGGGCAACCACCCCGACACCCCTGTAGAAGTTTAAGGAAACCTAATGAAATCCCGCTTGTTCATCATCAGTCAGTACCTGCTGCCTCACCACCTGCTGTCGCGCCTGGCCGGCTGTATCGCCGAATGCCGCGTGCGCTGGTTCAAGAATGCCTTCACCAGCTGGTTCGCCAAGCGTTACCAGGTCGATATGTCCCAGGCACTGGTCGAAGACGTCAGCGCTTACGAACACTTCAACGCCTTCTTCACCCGCGCCTTGAAACCCGGTGCACGTCCGCTCGACGAAACCCCGGGCGCGATCCTCTGCCCGGCCGACGGTGCTGTCAGCCAACTTGGCCCGATCGAACACGGGCGTATCTTCCAGGCCAAGGGACACAGTTTCAGCGCGCTTGAGCTGCTGGGTGGTGATCCGGCCAATGCGGCCCCGTTCATGGGCGGCGAGTTTGCCACCATCTACCTGTCGCCCAAGGACTACCACCGTGTACACATGCCGCTGGCCGGTACTCTGCGCGAAATGATCTATGTGCCGGGCCGGCTGTTCTCGGTCAACCAGACCACCGCCGAAAACGTACCGGAGCTGTTTGCCCGCAACGAGCGCGTGGTCTGCCTGTTCGATACCGAGCGCGGGCCGATGGCCGTGGTGCTGGTCGGTGCCATGATCGTGGCTTCGATCGAAACCGTCTGGTCTGGGCTGGTGACGCCACCAAAGCGTGAGCTCAAGACGTTCCGCTACGACGAAACCGGCCGCGCGCCGATCCACCTGGAAAAAGGTGCGGAACTGGGCCGTTTCAAGCTGGGTTCGACCGCCGTCGTGCTGTTCGGACCAGAACAGGTCAAATGGGCCGAGGAACTCGGTGCCGGCTCAGCCGTAAGCATGGGCCAGCGTTTGGCACTGCCTACCCAGGCCTGAACATGAAAAAGCCCGCAGCGATGCGGGCTTTTTTGTATGGGCTGAGCGTTTTTTTAGCCGCGGCCGTCGCGATCGCGAAAGCCCAGCAGGTACAGCACACCATCCAGGCCCAGGGTCGAAATCGCCTGTTTGGCCGACTGCTTGACCAGCGGTTTGGCACGGAATGCCACGCCCAAGCCGGCAATAGCCAGCATCGGCAGGTCGTTTGCGCCGTCACCTACCGCGATGGTCTGCTCCATCTGCAAACCTTCCTTGCGCGCCAGCTCACCAAGCAGGTCCGCCTTGCGCTGGGCATCAACGATCGGTTCAACCGCAACACCGGTGACTTTGCCGTCAACCACTTCCAATTCGTTGGCAAACACATAGTCGATGCCCAGCTTGGCCTGCAGCTGCTTGGCAAAATAGGTGAAACCGCCAGACAAGATCGCGGTTTTGTAGCCCAGGCGCTTGAGCTCGGCAAACAGGGTTTCGGCGCCTTCGGTCAGGCGCAACGAGGCACCGATCTCATCGAGCACGCCAACGTCCAGGCCCTTGAGCAAGGCCAGGCGCTCTTTGAAGCTGGCGCGGAAGTCCAATTCGCCACGCATGGCTCGTTCGGTGATTTCCGACACCTGCTCACCCACGCCAGCGGCCTTGGCCAACTCGTCGATCACCTCAGCCTCGATCAGCGTCGAGTCCATATCGAACACCGCCAGGCGGCGGTTGCGACGGAACAGTGAGTCCTGCTGGAAGGCGATATCAACGTTGAGTTCCTGGGCCACGCTGAGGAACTCGGCACGCAGGGCCTGCGGATCGGCCGGTTCGCCACGCACTGAAAACTCGATGCAGCCCTTGCCCTGTTCGACCGGTGTATCCAGTGCCACGCGACCGGAGAGGCGATCGATATGATCGATGTTCAGCCCGTATTTGGCCGTGATCGAACTCACCCGCTGCAGTTGTTCAGCTGTGACCTTGCGGGTCAGCAACGTCACGATATGACGAGCTTTACCCTGGCCCTCAACCCAGCTCTGGTAATCGGCTTCAGAAACCGGAGTGAAACGGACCTGTTGATCGAGTTCGTTGCCCGCAAACTGAATATTCTTTAGCACCGATGAAGCCTTCTCGGTATCTGGGATTTCCACCAGGATGCCAAAGGACAGGGTGTCATGAATCACCGCCTGACCGATGTCAAGGATGTTCACACCGCCCTGGGCCAGAACGCCGGTGATGGCCGCGGTAAGACCCGGACGGTCTTCCCCAGTGATGTTAATCAGAACGATTTCGCGCAAAACGGGCTCCGACTCGTTGAAAAAAAGCCCATTCTACCGATTTTCGCTGACCATCGGGCGCAGCGGATGCTTTGCCGGTCCTTGAGCGCTCGCTATACTGCGCAGCAACTTCTCCGACATAAAGAGCCGCGCTCTGTGAACCGGCCCACGCCCGTTAAAACTGACAACTTCTTCCTGCTGATTTTTCATGCTCTGCGCCAACGCCGTGTGCCGCTTGCGCTACGTATCGCCTGCCATAACGTGCTGCTGGTAGCACTGGCCCTGGTGATCTATGCCTGCGTGATGGGTTTGCAGTTCAAGCAGGCCATGCATGAACAGGCCGATGCCCTGGGGCAGAGCCTGACCACGCAGACCGCTACCTCGGCTACCGAGCTGCTGGTGTCCAACGACATCCTCAGTCTCAATGTGCTGCTGGGCAACCTGGTAAAGAACCCGCTGGTTGCCCATGCGGCCATCTACAGCGTCGACAACCGGATCCTTGCCGAAGCCGGCCAACGCCCGAAGAACGGCTTGCTGGGTGAGGCCGAAGGCCTGTACCAGACCAAGATCACCTTCCAGGACGTGACCGCCGGGCAACTGCGTATCAGCCTGGACATGAGCCAGTTCCAGCAGCCGCTGACCATCAGCCTGCAGAGCATGGGCATTCTCGCCGGCATCCTGCTGGCCCTGGCCCTGGCCATGAGCTTGCGCCTGGGGCGTTTCATTTCCACGCCCCTGCTGCAACTGCGGGTCTGGCTGCGCGACATCAACGAATTCACCCCGGCCACTGAACGTCAGGATGAGATTGGTGACCTGGCTCGCCAGTTGCACACGCGCTTCGCCCCACCGCCACGGGAAGTCGAGCCTGAACCCGAAGAGCTGGACGAGGACGAATCCGAGTTCGAAGTTCGTAATCTTCGCGACCCGAGTTTTGACCAAGCACCTGCTGTGACCAAGGTCAGCAAACCTGTCACTGCCGACGACGAAAGCGATGACGCTTTTGCCGACCTGATCGACGCCGAAGAGCACAGCACCCCGCGCCCTGCCTTGCCGCCAGTCAATCGCGAGCCCCAGGCCAGTGCTGTACTGGCCGTGCAACTGGGCTCGCAGGAACAACTTCGCCGCCTGCCCCGCACCCGGCTGACCGAGCTGCTGGAGCGCTATCGCGATTGCCTCGACCAGGCCGCATCTCTGTATGAAAGCGAAGTACACACCCTCAACGACGGTAGCACCCTGATGTTGTTCCATAGCCATGACAGTGGCGAGGATTACCTCACCAATGCCATTTGCTGTGGTGAGCTGTTGCGCGCACTGGGACACGCCCTGCAGATCGAGGTGGCCGACAGCGGCATCACTTTGCAACTGCAACTGGGCTTGGCCTTGGGTGAAGACCTGCACGGCCTGAGCCAGATCGACCTACTGCTTACCGAAAAGGCCCAGGACGCCCTGGCCCTGTCGCAACACAGCCGCAACCTGCTGCTGGTTGAGCGCAAGATCAACGACGATACCCTGATCCGCCAGCGCGCTCGTATCCGTCCGATTGCCAGCCCCGAGGGTGCCTGTTGTGTCGAACGTCTGATGGAGCCCTACCCGTCAATGCTGGAGCGCCAGCTGGCGCGGATGCACGAGCGCCGGGTCAAGAGCTGAAGCGACCCGCTCCAACCGGCACAAAAAAGCCCGGAGATTCCGGGCTTTTTTGTGGGGCACTGCTTAGAAGCGGAACACTTCCATATCGGTGCGAATCGGCGTCGCCAGTGGGATCTTCGATTTCTCCGGCTCCTTGCGCACTTGTACTGGCGCAGCCTTCTTCGGCGCCTCTTCAACAATCGGAGGCTGGTTGGCCAGAGGCTTGAGGGCAACACTCAACTGCTCAGCAAGCTTTTGCAGCAACTGGCCCTGGGCCTGAACCTGGGCCGCCGCGCTACCCTGGTGTTGCTGTTCCAGGTGCACGATGCGGTTGTCACGGACTTGGCCACGACGGTCTAGCAGCCGCCACTGGGCGTCCAGGATCGCTGGCTGGTTGGTACCGGAGTCCAGGCGGGTGATAGACAGCAGGACCTGCACATCCGGCGTGAAACCGGTAGTGGCCGGCGCCAGTACCACGCGCTGGCTATCCAGGCGCCAAGCCAGCTGACGGACCAGCAACTGATCGATATCTGCCGACAGGCTGCCAGCCCAGCGACCATCAGTCGCTGCGGTCAGGCTGCCATCGGACTGGCGCTGCAGCAAGGTCTCGCGCTGCAGGTAGTCGGCGACCGACACCGGGCCGAGCACGACAGCCATGCCCGCACTTTGCTTGGGTTGGCCAGGTTCACCACTGTCAAGCTGATACAGGGATACCGGCTGGTGCATGCTGCAGCCGGCCAGACCGAGTACGCCACTCATCAGTAGAACAAACGGAAGGCGCAGAAGTTTCATCATCCCATCCAGGCGGTCGCCACAAGGCAAACCGCAGTGATACTCATATAAATTCACACGGGCACACAGCTACGCTGGCACCGCAAGAGCCCTATCATCCGCGAAATAACGGCACGACTCCAGTGTTTCAGCCTCGAACAGACGTGAAATAACCTATTCGAAGCCTCTGTCCCGGCTTATCCGGGATTTTCCACCAACAACGCATCAACCCGCTGGAAGCCACGTGGCAGCTTGTTACCTCGACGGCCACGCTCCCCTTTGTAATGCTCCAGATCATCGGCCTTCAGTGACAGCGTACGCTTACCGGCCTGCAATACAAGGGTCGCACCATCGGCAATCACCGCCAGATCCGTGATGAACTCCTCACGACTGGCAACCCGGTCTCCGGGGATTCCGATGATTTTGTTACCCTTGCCTTTGCCCAGCTGTGGCAGGTCGCTGATCCTGAAGATCAGCAGGCGACCTTCGGTCGTCACCGCTGCCAGCCAGTTCTGCTCGCGGTCGGCCACCGCACGTGGAGCAATGACCTTGGCGCCATTGGGAAGGCTGAGCAAAGCCTTACCGGCCTTGTTCTTGGCCTGCAAGTCTTCACCCTTGACCACAAAGCCGTAGCCGGCGTCGGAGGCGATTACGTACAGCGCATCATCTTCAGGCAACAGCACACACTCGAAGCCCGCACCCGGTGGCGGCGTCAGCCGCCCGGTCAGCGGCTCGCCCTGGCCTCGGGCCGAAGGCAAGGTATGAGCGGCAACCGAGTAACTACGTCCGGTGGAGTCGATGAACACGGCAAACTGATTGGAGCGTCCGGCAGCGGCGGTCTTGAAACCGTCACCGGCCTTGTATGACAGGCCCGTGGCATCGATGTCATGGCCCTTGGCGCAACGCACCCAGCCCTTTTCCGAGAGTACCACCGTCACCGGCTCGGTCGGCATCAACTCGTTTTCCGACAGGGCCTTGGCTTCAGCACGCTCGATGATTGGCGAACGGCGGTCGTCACCGTAGGCTTCAGCATCTTTGATCAGCTCGGTACGCACCAGCTTGCGCAACTTGCTTTCGCTACCAAGCAGAGCGGTCAATTTGGCCTGTTCCTTGGCTAGCTCGTCCTGTTCATTACGGATCTTCATCTCTTCCAGCCGCGCCAGCTGGCGCAGACGGGTTTCGAGGATGTACTCGGCCTGGGTTTCGGTGAGGTCGAAGCGGGCGATCAGCGCAGCTTTTGGCTGCTCCTCGGTGCGGATGATGTGGATCACTTCATCCAGGTTGAGGAAAGCCACCAGCAAACCTTCGAGCAGGTGCAGGCGGCGCTCGACCTTGTCCAGGCGGAATTTCAGGCGGCGGCGCACGGTCTGCACGCGAAACTCAAGCCACTCGACCAGCAGCGCGCGCAAATTCTTCAGTTGCGGACGGCCATCCAGGCCAATGATGTTGACGTTGACCCGGTAGCTGGACTCAAGATCGGTGGTGGCAAACAGGTGCTGCATCAGCTCGTCGAGGTCAACCCGGTTGGAGCGGGCGATGATCACGATCCGGCACGGGTTTTCGTGGTCCGACTCATCGCGCAGGTCGGCCACCATCGGCAGCTTCTTGGCCTGCATCTGGGCCGCGATCTGCTCCAGCACTTTGGCCCCGGAAACCTGATGCGGCAGGGCGGTGACGACGATATCGCCATCTTCAATGCGGTAGACCGCACGCATGCGCACCGAGCCGCGGCCGCTTTCGTAGATTTTCAGCAGCTCTGAACGCGGCGTGATGATCTCGGCTTCAGTCGGATAATCCGGCCCCTGGATATGCTCGCAAAGCTGCTCGATTGTCGCCTTGGGCTCATCCAGCAGACGCACGCAGGCGCTGGCAACTTCGCGCAGGTTGTGCGGTGGCACGTCAGTGGCCATGCCCACAGCGATACCCGTGGTGCCGTTGAGGAGGATGTTCGGCAAACGTGCCGGCAGCACCGCTGGCTCATCCAGGGTGCCGTCGAAGTTCGGCACCCAGTCGGCAGTGCCCTGGCCCAGCTCGCTGAGCAGCACTTCGGAATAACGCGACAGGCGCGCCTCGGTGTAACGCATGGCGGCGAACGACTTCGGATCGTCCGGCGCCCCCCAGTTGCCCTGGCCATCGACCAGGGTATAGCGGTAGCTGAATGGCTGGGCCATCAGCACCATGGCTTCATAGCAGGCCGAGTCGCCGTGGGGGTGGAACTTGCCGAGCACGTCACCAACGGTACGCGCCGATTTCTTGTGCTTGGAGTCGGCATCCAGGCCCAGTTCGCTCATGGCATAGACGATGCGTCGTTGCACCGGTTTCAGGCCGTCGCCGATATGCGGCAAGGCCCGGTCCATGATCACGTACATGGAGTAGTTGAGGTAGGCCTGTTCGGTGAAGTCAGCCAGTGACCGGCGCTCTACGCCATCGAGGCTGAGATCAAGGGAGTCGCTCATGCGGACCTCATCATTTCAGGTTCTGGCGCAGCAGCAAGGTGCCGCTACGCTGGGTAAATTCGAGTTGTTTCAGGGCACTCATGCCCAGTAATACCTGCTCGCCATCCAGCCCTGGCACCACCAGGGCGCGCACATCGCGCAGCAGGATGTCGCCCAGTTGCAGCGTGTCCAACCGGGTGCGATAGCCTTGGGTACGGCCGTTGGCGGTACTCAGCATCACCGGGGCGCCGCGCTCGAGATCGAGCTTTGCACCCAGCCCTTCGGGAATTGCCACGTCGGTGGCGCCGGTATCGAGGAGAAAATGTACCGCCTGACCATTGATCTGGCCATCGGCGACGAAGTGGCCCTGGCCGTTGCCTGCCAGTTGCACCTCGATGAAACCTTCGCCGTGCTGGGAGCGGACCTGGGCATTGGGGTTGGCCTGACGCTGCTCCCAATCACCGAAAAAGCGCGTAGCCAGGAACAGCCCGGCCGCCCAGGCCAAGACCAGCAGCACCCTGCCGGCACGCTTGCCTGGTGGTTGGCTCACGGCTTGGCACTCCAGCCGCCGGTTGGCGCAGCAAAACGCCAGACAATTGGCCGCGACTCGCCATCTTTGCGAGTCGCACCGTTGTTGTCCAAGCCGATCCAGGCACCTTCGGCATCAATCACCAGCGCTTCGGCCAGGCCAAACGACTGGGCGTACAGGCGCGGCTCGGTCAATCCGCCTTCAGCGTACGACCAGCAGCGCTCGACCTTGGCTGTCGCCGCATCGCGGCGACAGATACGGTGGGCGTTGCGTTCCAGGGTGAACAGCTTGTCGTTGAACAGCGCAAGGTCGGCAAAATCCCGCGGCAGCGCTCGCGCACCCGGCATCTGCGGCGGCTGCATTTCGACGCCGCCCTCACTGAGCAATACGCAACCACCGCCGCAATTCCATACCGTCTGCTGGCGATTGATCAGCAGCAGGCCCCGGCGCTCGCGTTCGGCCGCCAGCCAGATGCGATCACCGGCCGGACTCACCGCCAGGCCTTCGAACAAGGCATTGAAATGCAGGAGCATGCCACTGGCCCGCGCCTGACGAACCATGCTCGGGTCGATCTTCAGCCAATTGGGTTCCCCCACGACCGGCACCTTCAACACGCCAGCATGAGCTTCGCTGACCAGGTAGCGATTGCCTGCGGCATCACAACTGATACCTTCGAAATCCAGATCGCCGCCGCGAACCTGGCCGACAGCCCAGGTACGCGAACGAATGCCCCAGGGCAAACCGCTTTCCGGTACCGGCGGCACCGCCATGGGTACTGATTCGGCCTGCCATACCGGCGCCTTGGTATCCAGCCGGTACACCAGGTCGTCATCCCGGTCGGACACCGTCCACAGCTCGCCCTTGCACAGGGCCAAGCCCGACAGGTTGCCACCGCGCATGCCCTCGACCGGGTACTCGGCGACAAACGTCAGCTCCGGCCAGGGCGCGGCCTGCGATGACAGGGCAAAAACGCCAAATACTGCTGCCAGCAGCGAACGAATCAAGCCAGTACCTCGGCCAGGTTGCCTTTGGACTCCAGCCAGTTCTTGCGGTCACCGGCGCGTTTCTTGGCCAGGAGCATATCCATGATTTCGCGCGTGCCGTCCAGGTCATCCAGGGTCAGCTGGACCAGGCGGCGGGTGTTTGGGTCCATGGTGGTTTCGCGCAGCTGAGGCGGGTTCATCTCACCCAGGCCCTTGAAGCGCGTGACCTGCGGTTTTCCGCGTTTCTTCTCGGCGACCAGGCGATCGAGAATGCCATCGCGCTCGGCTTCATCCAGGGCATAGTAGATCTCCTTGCCCAAATCGATACGGTAGAGCGGCGGCATGGCCACATAGACATGACCGGCTTCGACCAACGGACGGAAATGCTGGACGAACAGCGCGCAGAGCAAGGTGGCAATGTGCAGGCCGTCGGAGTCGGCGTCAGCGAGGATGCAGATCTTGCCGTAGCGCAGCTGGCTCATATCAGCCGCGCCGGGATCGACGCCAATGGCCACGGCGATGTTGTGCACTTCCTGGCTGGCCAGAACTTCACCACCATCGACCTCCCAGGTGTTGAGGATCTTGCCGCGCAGCGGCAGGATCGCCTGGAACTCCTTGTCGCGCGCCTGCTTGGCCGAGCCACCCGCCGAGTCACCCTCGACCAGGAACAGCTCGGCGCGCATCGGGTCCTGGCCGGCGCAGTCAGCCAGTTTGCCCGGCAATGCCGGCCCCTGGGTGACGCGCTTGCGCTCGACCTTCTTGCTGGCCTTGAGGCGGCGTCCGGCATTGTTGATAGCCAGTTCAGCCAGTTGCATGCCCAGTTCAGGATGCGCGTTGAGCCACAGGCTGAAGGCGTCCTTGACTACTCCGGAGACGAACGCAGCGGCCTCACGGGATGACAGGCGTTCCTTGGTCTGTCCGGAGAATTGTGGCTCCTGCATTTTCATCGAAAGAACGAAGCTGATGCGCTCCCAGACGTCTTCGGGCGCCAGCTTTACCCCTCGTGGCAACAGATTGCGGAACTCGCAGAACTCGCGCATGGCATCGAGCAGGCCCTGGCGCAGGCCGTTGACGTGAGTGCCGCCCTGGGCTGTAGGAATCAGGTTGACGTAGCTTTCCTGGACACTGTCGCCGCCTTCAGGCAGCCACAACAGCGCCCAATCGGCAGCTTCCTTGTTACCGGCCAGGCTGCCGCAGAACGGCTCGTCGGGCAGGCGCAGGTAGTCACTGACCGAATCGACCAGATAGGAACGCAGGCCGTCTTCGTAATGCCATTCGACCTTCTCGCCGCTGGCCTTGTCTTCGAAGCTGACCAGCAGCCCCGGGCACAGTACCGCCTTGGCCTTGAGCACGTGCTTGAGGCGGCTGATGGAGAACTTCGGCGAATCGAAATACTTCGGGTCCGGCGCGAAGTACACACTGGTGCCGGTGTTGCGCTTGCCGACCGTACCGACCACTTCCAGCTCGCTGGCCTTGTAGCCATCGGCGAAGGTCATCTGGTACTCGGTGCCATCACGCTTGACCTTGACCCGCACCTGGCTGGACAAGGCGTTGACCACGGAAATACCGACTCCGTGCAAACCACCGGAGAACTGGTAGTTCTTGTTGGAGAACTTGCCGCCAGCGTGCAGCTTGGTGAGGATCAGTTCGACCCCGGATACACCCTCTTCCGGGTGGATATCCACCGGCATGCCACGACCGTCATCGGACACTTCCAGCGAATGGTCGGCGTGAAGGATCACTTGTACCGACTTGGCGTGCCCGGCCAGGGCTTCGTCGACGCTGTTGTCGATGACTTCCTGGGCCAGGTGGTTCGGCCGGCTGGTGTCGGTGTACATGCCCGGGCGTTTGCGCACCGGGTCAAGGCCCGAGAGGACTTCGATGGCGTCTGCGTTATAGGCACTAGCGCTGGGAATGGCCATGGGTACTCGTCGTCAGTCGTGGGTGAAAATAAGTCATCAAAATACAGAAAAATCGAGCGTTTGGTACTGCTGTGGGGCAATACCGGCAAAGCTCAACAAGGCCGGCAGGCGCTCAGCGAAACCCTGAAAGCTGTGATCGCCGCCGGCCTGGATACGCAGGGCACAGGCCCGGTAGAACTGCTCGGCCTCCCGGTAATCCAGGGTCTCGTCGGCGGTTTGCAGCCAGACTTGATAGCGCCCGGCATCCGTGGGCGGCGCAACCTCAAGCTCGGCCAGGGCCTGCACGTGATCCAGGGTCAGTTCCCAGGACTCACCGGTGTAGTGGTTCTGCTGGATGCCCAGGAAACCGTCGAAACGACGGTGCGGGTTGACCGCCGGGTTGATCAGCAATGCCTTGAGCCCATGGCGTTCGGCCAGGTGGGTGGCATAGTAGCCGCCGAGCGAGCTGCCGACCAGTAATGGCGACTCGAGCTCGGCAATGGCGGCTTCGAGCTGGGCCATGGCCTGACGCGGGTGATGATGCAGTGCTGGCACCCGCAGGCGCTCGCCCAGGCCGATCTGCTGCATCACTGCGAGCAGTTGGCACGCTTTCTTTGACGAGGGCGCACTGTTGAACCCGTGAATATAGAGAATCGAACCCGGCATGCCGCCCCCAGTGCACTTGAATCGCCTGACGATACCAGGCAAGAAAGCGCGCATTTTAGCCTGTTCGACGGCAAATGGAGCAGTTTCACCCATTCAGCAACACTTAATAGCCGTCACCTTCGTAGTCGACCGTGAACGCGAAGCCGGTCACCCGCGAAACCCCTGTCTCGATCGAGCCATCGCCATGCAAGCGCAGCCAGCGATAGCCTGGGGCCTGCTCGCCGACCTTGAAGTCCTCGCTGCCCGGCTCGAACTGAATACAGGTCGAGGGTGAGGCGAGCAAACGCACGCCGTCGCGCAACTGGTCCCACTCTTGGTGAACATGCCCCCAGAGCAATGCCCGCACCTGTGGATACCCCTTCAGCAGAGCAAACAGTGCATCGCCATTACGCAACCCGATCGGCGCCATCCAGGCGCAGCCGATGGGCACCGGCTGGTGGTGGAAACAGATCAGATGATGACGCTCGGGTGCTTCTTTCAAGGACTGTTCGAGCAATACCAACTGACTATCATCAAGCACGCCTGGGACCGCCCCCGGCACCGCCGAATTGAGCATCAGGATGCGCCAGTTACCGATATCCACCAGCGGCTTAAGCAGGTCACTGCCCCGCGTCACACGCTCCATCGGCAAAGGTTCGTCATGGTTGCCGGCAAGCCAGCGGGCAGGCGCACCAAGGCTTGCCGTCAGGTTGCGAAAACACTCGTAGGAGGCCTCCGTGCCATCCTGGGTCAGGTCACCGGTGGCCAGCAGAAGGTCGATTCGCGGCTGTTCTTCGCGCACCAGATCAATCACCCGCTGCAGGCTGTCACGGGTATTCATGCCCAGCAGCGTGCCTTTCGCGTCGGCAAACAGGTGGCTGTCGGTCAGTTGCACCAGATACACCGGCACATCGCCAAGAGGAATGGATTGTTGCGGCAAGGGCCGACTCCTTGAACGGATTCAGCACGATTATGGCGGCAAGCTGCGTTTGAGCAAATACGCGAAAACGACCGGCGTCACATTTCAGCGAACTGCAGCCAACTCATGGCCACAAGCCAGGCAATGACTGAGCCATTCACCCAGAAACAGGTTGAGCTGGGCTTTCTCGTCAGGCTGGTGCATCGCCGCATTCGGGTAGGGGTAGATGCTGCGAAAACGCCGGGCGTGCTCGGCGCTGACCACTTCGGCCATGCGTGCATCGTGGTACACCTGCACTTCCAGCTGCGGCACCGGCAGCCAAGGCAGGCTGTGTTCCTGGCGCACGCGCAGGGTAGTGGTGTAGGGACAGGCAAGCACCACATCCAGGACCAGCACGCCGAGCATCTGGTCACCCTGGGTCATGCCGATCCGGCGCGAACTCATGGCACTGCGCATGTCCGGCAACAGGCGCATCAGACGCGCATAGTTGGCCTCGCAGGCAGCCTGCAACCCGACCAGATCGACCCGGTAGCGTTCGCGCAACAGATTCACGACCATAGCCCCCTGACTTCATCCCGGTTCAAGGCCAGCCACTGCAAGGCAATAATGCTTGCCGCATTGGCGATCAGCCCATCGCGCACGGCCCGCAAGGCATCTTCGAATGCCCAGACCTTGACGCGAATATCTTCACCTTCTTCCTCCAGGCCGTGCAGGCCACCCGCCCCAAGACTGCTGCACTGACCGAGATACAAGTGTACGAACTCATCGCTACCGCCAGGTGACGGGAAATATCGGGTCATCGGCCACAGCGCATTGAACACAAGCCCAGCTTCCTCCTGCGCCTCGCGGTGTGCAACTTCTTCCGGCGCTTCATCTTTATCGATCAGACCGGCGACCAGTTCGATCAACCATGGATTGGCGACCTTGCCCATGGCGCCAACGCGAAACTGCTCGATCAGCACCACTTCATCACGCACAGCATCGTATGGCAGCACACAGACGGCATCATGACGCACGAACAGCTCGCGGCTGATCTCGCGCCCCATGCCACCGGCGAACAGTTCGTGGCGCAAGCGAACCCGGTCGAGCTGGTAGAAGCCCTTGAAGCAATTCACCCGCTCGACGATCTCGACGTCCTTGGGCACAGCGTTCAGCATGTCTGACATGGAAATCCTCATAACCTCGTGTAGCGCATCGCGCCATCCTAACCTGCGCACCGCTGCGTTTCACCCCTTTAAAGTTGCAGTCCGGGCTGCGAGGATAGACAGCCTGCTGATTTTCAGCTTAGTGGCGAACTGAAGGCCTTGCCGACGGTCGAAGCCCGATCACCTTTGCCTTACAAGGATCATCATGACGCTTGTGAAACTGACTACCGTGGCCATGCTGGCCTTGGCCCTAGGCGCCTGTCAAAGTCTGTTCCAGCCCAACATGCGCACGCCACTGGAGGTCAAACGCGACCGCTGGGAGCATATCAAGCCCGGTTGCAACACTGCCGATTGCCCGCTGGTCAACATCGACACCATTCACTTCCCGGCCAACGCAAAACTGGACGCGATCGTCGAGAAACGTCTGCTGCAAATGACCGGGGATAACGAGCACAGCGCCCTGCCCAGCTCGCTCAAAGCCTACGAAGACCAGTTCATGGCCACAGCCGAAACCCGCAACAGCAGCTACCTGCAAGCCAAGGTACGCGAGCAACATGACGGGCTGGTGATCATCGAGCTGTCCAGTTACCTGGACACCGGCGGCGCCCATGGCATGCCCGGGCGTGGCTTCATCAACTACTCGCGTCAGCAGGACAAGGTCCTGACCCTGCAGGACATGCTGGTACCGGGCCAGGAGGCGACTTTCTGGAAGACCGCCGAGGAAGCCCACAAGGCCTGGCTGATCAGCACCGGCATGGACAAGGACGCCGAGTTCGTCAAGACCTGGCCGTTCCGCCAGACCCCGCACATCGCCCTGACCTACGGCGCGCTAGTGCTCAAGTACGAAGTGTATGCCATCGCCCCGTATTCCATGGGCCACATCGAACTGAAGATCCCCTACCCGCGCCTGAACGGTGTGATCAAGCCGGAGTTGTTTCCCGGCCGCGGCTGACCGACGGCGCTGCCGCCCAGTACACGCACCCTGCCAGTAGCAAAGCGGGCAGGGTCGAGCCGACATCGGCAGCGTAGTGTGCCAACAGATGATAGGTGGCTACACCACACGCCCAGGCCACCAGGGCGCGCCAATGCAGGCTGTGAATTGGACTGGCGTCGCTGCGACGGCGACGTACGACGAAGTGATCAACCAGCACCACGCCAAACAGCGGGGCGAACACCGAGCCGATCAGCAACAGAAAGTTCTGGTACTGCGCCAGCGGCGCGAAACAGGCGATCAAGGTGCACAACACGCCGATTGCCAACGCCAGATGCTCGACTTTCAAGCGAACCAGCAGGCCAGTGGAAACAGCCGCCGAATGGATATCGGCAAAGGCTTTTTCCGACTCATCGAGCAGAATCAGCAGCAGTGGAATGCCAATGCCCGCACCGGCCAGTGCCAACAACAAGGTATTGACCTCGCCCGCCGGGGCAAAGGCCAGGGTATAGGCCACACCCAGGCTCATCATCCAGACGTTGCCCACCAGATAGCCCAATGCGGTGCCTATGAAAACCCGACTGCCATGTCGGCTGAAGCGTGAATAGTCTGCAATCAGCGGCAGCCACGACAACGGCATGGCGATGGCAATGTCGATACCCACCGCCAACGACATCGAGCCATCACCGGCACGCGCCCAAAGGGCAGCGAGATCGGCCTTGGCAAACAGATTCCAGGTCAGCCACAGGCAGGCACCCAGCAACAGCCAGATGCCCCATTTGCGCAGGATCTTGCGCACGAAGGTCAAAGGCCCGCTGACCGCCAGCAGGGTCGCCAGGGCGCCGAAGCACAGGGTCCACAACAAAGGGTTGGTCAGCGCGCAGCCTTCGCCGAAAGCGCGGGCGCCGAGCAGGCTGGCGGCATCACGCATGACGATGATTTCGAACGAGCCCCAGCCAATCAGCTGCAGCAGGTTGAGCAGCGCCGGCAGCCGGGCACCCTCGCGGCCGAGACTGCGACGCAGGGCCGCCATGGACGAAAGGCCGGTATCGCTGCCGATGACGCCGACTGCCGCCAGCAGCAATACACCCACGGTGGTGCCGAGGATGATTGCCAGCACGGCGTTGGCCAGGCCCAGACCGGGGCCGAGCAAGGCCCCGGTTTGCAGGACCATCAAGCCGATACCTAATGAAAACCATAGGGAACAGAGGTCGCGGCCACTGAGGACACGTTGCTGG
This sequence comes from Pseudomonas sp., assembly GCF_050739775.1. GTDB lineage: Bacteria > Pseudomonadota > Gammaproteobacteria > Pseudomonadales > Pseudomonadaceae > Aquipseudomonas. The sequence goes on along the minus strand of NZ_JBOICA010000002.1, from coordinate 72,104 downwards.
GTGGTGACCGGATGATCAGGGGAAAACTGGCTGGGTGCGCTCACAAGGGTGATCTCGACAGAGAGGTTTTTGTTCTTGAGGGCCCTATCGCGGTCAAGCCCGCTCCCACTGTGGGAGCGGGTTTGACCCGCGATGCGGTTACACCTTCTTGTACAACTGGCTGCCTTCCTGGCGGAACCGCTCGGCCTGCTCACGCATGCCGTCCGCGACCGCCACATCCACCGCGTCGATGCGCTGGTTGGCGGCGTACTCACGCACTTCCTGGGTAATTTTCATCGAGCAGAACTTCGGCCCGCACATCGAGCAGAAGTGCGCGACCTTGGCCGAATCCTTGGGCAGGGTCTCGTCATGGAAGGCACGCGCGGTGTCCGGGTCCAGGCCAAGGTTGAACTGGTCTTCCCAGCGGAACTCGAACCGCGCCTTGGACAAGGCATTGTCACGGATCTGCGCGCCCGGATGGCCCTTGGCAAGGTCAGCCGCATGGGCCGCGATCTTGTAGGTGATGATCCCGGTCTTGACGTCATCCTTGTTTGGCAGACCCAGGTGTTCCTTGGGCGTCACGTAGCAGAGCATGGCGCAACCGAACCAGCCGATCATTGCCGCACCGATACCGGAAGTGATGTGGTCGTAACCTGGGGCGATGTCGGTGGTCAGCGGGCCAAGGGTGTAGAATGGCGCCTCGTCGCAGCACTCAAGCTGCTTGTCCATATTCTCCTTGATCAACTGCATCGGCACGTGGCCCGGGCCTTCGATCATGCACTGCACATCGTGCTTCCAGGCAATCTTGGTCAACTCGCCAAGGGTCTCCAGTTCGCCGAATTGCGCTTCGTCGTTGGCATCGGCAATCGAGCCCGGACGCAGGCCATCGCCCAGCGAGAAGCTGACGTCGTAGGCCTTCATGATTTCGCAGATTTCGTCGAAATGGGTGTAGAGGAAGTTCTCCTGGTGATGCGCCAGGCACCACTTGGCCATGATCGAACCACCACGGCTGACGATACCGGTAACCCGCTTGGCGGTCAGCGGCACATAGCGCAACAGCACACCGGCGTGAATAGTGAAGTAATCCACGCCCTGCTCAGCCTGCTCGATCAGGGTGTCGCGGAACAGCTCCCAGGTCAGGTCTTCGGCGACGCCATTGACCTTTTCCAGGGCCTGGTAGATCGGCACGGTGCCGATTGGCACCGGCGAGTTGCGGATGATCCACTCACGGGTTTCATGGATGTGTTTGCCGGTGGACAGGTCCATGACCGTGTCCGAACCCCAGCGAATACCCCAGGTCAGCTTGGCCACTTCTTCTTCGATGGAAGAGCCCAGGGCGCTGTTACCGATGTTGCCGTTGATCTTCACCAGGAAGTTGCGGCCGATGATCATCGGCTCCAGCTCGACGTGGTTGATGTTGGCCGGGATGATTGCACGACCGCGGGCGATCTCCTCACGGACGAACTCGGCGGTGATTTCCTTGGGGATGCTGGCGCCGAAGCTGTGGCCTGGATGTTGCTGGTCGAGCAGACCAGCAGCCCGGGCTTCCTGCAGCTTCATGTTCTCGCGGATGGCGACGTATTCCATCTCGGCGGTGATGATGCCTTGGCGCGCGTAGTGCATCTGGCTGACGTTGGCACCGGCCTTGGCCCGGCGCGGATTGCGCACATGGGCAAAACGCAGTTTGGTCAGTTCGGCATCCGCCAGGCGCTGCTGACCGAAGTCCGACGACAGCCCGGGCAGACGCTCGGTGTCACCGCGAGCGTCGATCCAGGCCGAACGCACATCGCCCAGGCCTTTACGCACGTCAATAACGATAGAGGGATCGGTGTAGGGGCCGGAAGTATCGTAGACCAGCACCGGGGCGTTGGCTTCGCCGCCGAAGTCGGTCGGGGTATCGTCCAGGCTGATTTCACGCATAGGCACGCGGATGTCCGGGCGCGAGCCTTCGACATATATTTTGCGCGAGCGGGTGAACGGCTGTACGGACTGTTGATCGACCTGGGCCGACTCACTCAGATTGGTAATGTGTTTTTCTTGTTTACTCATCACAGGCTCTCCAGACGGCTTCCTAGCAGTGGAATGTCGGGGAGAACCTGAAAGGCACGGACGCACCAGGAGCGGTGCTGTGCCAGATGTACGGTGATGCCTGCAGCACTGGGGCTGGCTCGACATTCCCGGACCTGACACAAGAGTCTCGCCGGGAAAGCGAGAAATCTTGTTCCCTACGCAGGCGCTAACCTGATCAGGTTCAACGGGATCCGGATTATCCGATCTCAGCCTCAACGCAAGGCACCCCGACAAGAACGCGCCCAGTCTAGACTGGACTCACCTGCAAAGCCAACAGTACAGACACGGTCACGATAAATGGCGTAATTGGCAGATTGTTGCAAAGTGCCTGCGCATCTACACTCACCGGTTCAGAAACACTCAATTGTTCAAGGATTGCCCTATGCTGCGCAAACTTTCACTGGCCCTCGCCGTGTCTTGTGCTACCAACGGAATGGCCTGGGCAGCAGACGTGCCCTTGTCAGCGAAAACCGATCTGGTCAGCGTCTACCAGGAAGCCGTGAACAACAATGCCGATCTTGCCGCGGCCCGTGCCGACTACGGCGCGCGCAAGGAGGTGGTGCCCCAGGCCCGTGCTGGCTTGCTGCCGAACCTCTCGGCCGGTGCCGAGATGATGAACAGCCGCACCAAGATTGACAGCCCTTCGATAACCTCCAACCGCAGCGGCAACGCCTGGCAGGCCACCCTGGCCCAGCCAGTGTTTCGTGCCGATCGCTGGTTCCAGTTACAGGCCGCCGAAGCGGTCAATGAGCAAGCAGCCCTGGAGCTGTCGGCAACAGAACAGAACCTGATTCTGCAATCCGCTGAAAACTACTTCGCGGTGCTACGCGCCCAGGACACCCTGGCCTCGACCAAAGCCGAGGAAGCCGCCTTCAAGCGCCAGCTCGACCAGTCCAACGAGCGTTTTGACGTGGGTCTGTCAGACAAGACCGACGTGCTGCAGTCCCAGGCCAGCTACGACACCGCACGCGCCAACCGGATTGTCGCCCAGCGTCAGGTCGACGATGCCTTCGAAGCGCTGATCACCCTGACCAACCGCGACTACAACTCGGTCCAGGGCATCGTCCATACTTTGCCGGTGCAGGTACCAGTACCCAATGACGCCAAGGCCTGGGTCGAAACCGCCGGCAAGCAGAACCTCAACCTGCTGGCGACCAACTACGCCGTCAGCGCCGCAGAAGAAACCCTGCGCCAGCGCAAGGCCGGACATGCACCGACGGTGGATGCGGTCGCGCGCTACCAGAAAGGCGACAACGACAGCCTGGGCTTCACCAACCCCAACCTCACCGGGCAGAACTACAGCGGTGACGTCGAGCAGACCACTCTTGGCCTGCAACTGAACATCCCGATCTACAGCGGCGGCCTGACCAGCTCACAGGTACGCGAGGCCTATCAGCGCCTGAGCCAGAGCGAACAGCAGCGTGAAAGCCTGCGTCGCCAGGTGGTGGAAAACACCCGCAACCTGCACCGCGCGGTCAACACCGACGTGGAGCAGGTGCAGGCACGCAAACAGTCGATCATCTCCAACCAGAGCGCCCTGGAAGCCACCGAGATCGGTTACCAGGTTGGTACCCGCAACATCGTCGACGTGCTCGACGCCCAGCGCCAGTTGTACACCTCGGTGCGTGACTACAACAACACCCGCTACGACTACATCCTCGACAACCTGCGCCTGAAGCAGGCAGCGGGCACCCTCAGCCCACAAGACCTGACCGACCTGGGCAGCTACCTGAAACCGGACTACAACCCGGACAAGGACTTCCTGCCGCCAGACCTGGCCGCTGCGGCCCAGGCCAACTTCAACGCCCGGCCTTGAAACCCATCGCGGGCAAGCCCGCTCCACCTATGGGAGCGGGCTTGCCCGCGATAGCCTCAGAGCAGTCGCCCCAAACCGTCCAACAAACGCTGCAGCGCCCCCTGGTTGGCCTTCATCACTGCCCGCCCCGCTTCACCCATGCGCCGCGCATCCTGCGGCAACTCGATCAGCCGCCGAATCTCCGCCGCCAGCCCCTGAACATCATCCACCTCCTGCAAAGCGCCGGCGTCACGCAGCATCGCCGCGATTTCCAGGAAGTTGAACAGGTGCGGACCGCTAATCACCGGCAAGGACAAGGCCGCCGGCTCCAGCAGGTTGTGACCACCATTGGGCACCAGGCTGCCACCGACAAAGGCGATATCCGCCAAGCCATAAAGAAACAGCAACTCGCCCATGGTGTCGCCGAGCAACACAGCCGTCTCCGAGCCCACCGGTTCGGCGCTGGAGCGGCGAATGCTCGGGAACTGCGCCGAGCACAACTCGAACACGGCATTGAAGCGTTCCGGATGCCGCGGCACCAGGATCAGCAAGGCATCGGCATGGTGCTCAAGCAGTTGGCGGTGCGCGGCAAGAATCACCTGATCCTCACCCTCATGGGTGCTGGCGGCGATCCACACCGGCCGCTGACTGGCCTGCCACTGCTCACGCAAGGCCCGGGCACGCGGCAACAGCTGTTCATCGATACGCAGGTCGAACTTGATCGAACCGGTGACTTCAACACATTCCGTCCTCGCCCCTAGCTGGCGAAAGCGCTCGGCCTCGGCCTCGGTCTGCACCGCGATCAGGCTCATCTCGGCCAGCATCGGCCGGGTCAGCCCGGCAAAGCGTGCGTAGCCACGCGCCGAACGCTCGGACAAGCGGGCATTGGCCAGCGCTACCGCAATACCGCGCTTGGCGCATTGGTGAAGATGGTTGGGCCACAGCTCGGTTTCCATGATCACCGCCAGTTTCGGCTGGACATGATCGAGAAAACGCCCAGCCGCCCACGGCAGGTCATAGGGCAGGTAGCAATGCTGAATGCGCGGCTCATCGGCGAACATCGCCCGCACTCGCTCGGAGCCGGTCGGGGTCATGCAGGTAATCGTGATCGGCAACTGCGGATAAGCCTGCAACAGGGCACGGATCATTGGTGCTGCGGCGATGCTTTCGCCCACCGAAACCGCGTGCACCCAGATACCGCCCTTGCGCATGGCGGGCAGGTTCATGGCGAAGCGTTCGCCGATACGCTGGGCGTAGGCTGGCGCCTTGCGCGAACGCAGGAACAGGCGCAGCGCAATCAGCGGCAGGCCCAGGTGAAACAGCAAGGTATAGAGTGTTCTGTTCATGGCGCCGAAGTGTACTAGCCAATGGCGCGCAAGTGCACTGCGAAGCGTTCTGCCAACCACTGCGCCGCAGGCCCCAGGGGTTCATCGCGACGCCAGACCAGTTCCACCACTAGCGCTGGCGGTGTCCACTCGCTGCTCAGTTCGACCATCTGCGCATGGTAAGTCGGGTACTGCACCACATGCCGGGGCAACCAGGCCCACCCCAGCCCACGCATCAACAGCTCGGCCATGGCGTAGAAACTGTCGGCGCGCCAGATCTGCGGACTGATTGGCTCGCCGCCGGGATAGCCGCTTTCCTGCGGGGCAATCAGCAACTGCCGATGACGCGCCAGTTGCTGTCGATTGACCTGCCCCAGGTGCGCCAGGGGATGATTGACGGCACAGACAGTGACCATCTCCACCCGCCCCAACGCGCGCCGCTCCAACGCGGGCGGCATGCGCTCATGGTGAAACAGCAAACCCAGGTCAGCGCGGCGTTCGACCAACTTGCGCGCAACATCGCCCTGGGCGCCGCTGACCAGTTGCACTTCAAGCATGGGGAACTGCTGGGCCAGTTCGTCGAGGCTGTCGATGACCGGTTGATAAGGCATGGCTTCGTCCTGAGCGACCCGCAGCTGCGCCTCCTGGCCACGCATCAGCGCCAGCGCGCGACCGTCCAGGCGTTCGCACTGGCGCAACAACTCGCGAGCATCTTCAAGCAGGGCCGCCCCGGCCTCGGTCAATCGCGGCTGGCGGCCACTGCTACGCTCGAACAGGGTCACGCCCAGATCAGCCTCAAGCAGCGCAATTGCATTGCTCACCGCCGACTGCGCCTTGCGCTGGGCACGGGCCACCGCCGAAAACGAACGTTGCTCGGCCACGCGAACAAACAGCCGCAGTTGCTCCAGATTCCACTGTTCTGCCATGCAACCTATCTCCATGAAAGATAGGTAATGACTTTACCCCATCCAGGCTTGCTCTAAAATGCCCAGCCAGAACAGAGGAACACCGATATGAACGCCTACACCTACCTGGCTATCGCCATCTGCGCCGAAGTCATCGCCACCGCCTCGATGAAGGCCGTCAAGGGCCTGAGCACACCCCTGCCCTTGCTGCTGATGATCTGTGGCTATGCTGTGGCGTTCTGGATGCTGACCCTGGTGGTGCGCAGCATTCCGGTGGGCATCGCCTACGCCATCTGGTCGGGTCTGGGCATTGTCTTGATCAGCATCGCCGCGCTGGTGATTTACGGACAGAAGCTGGACATCCCGGCGATGCTTGGCATGACCTTGATCGTCGGTGGCGTGGTGGTCATCCAGGTCTTCTCGAAAACCGCCGGGCATTGATCCTGCTCACAGGCTGTATACTGGGCACCTGTCCAAGCTTGTGAGGTGCATGCATGCCATCCGTTATTTCCACCGACGTGCTGATCGTCGGCGCTGGGGTCGCAGGCCTCTGGCTCAATGCTCGCCTGCGCCGCCTGGGCTATTCGACGGTCGTGGTGGAACGCGCCAGCCTCGGTGGCGAGCAGACCCTCAAGTCTCAGGGGATCATTCATGGCGGTGCCAAGTATGCCCTGCATGGCGCACTGACCGGCGCCTCCGAAGCCATTGCCGACATGCCGCGGCGCTGGAGCGAGGCCCTGGCAGGCAACGGCGAACTGGATCTCTCAGGCGTGCGTCTGTTGTCCGACGCCCACTACCTGTGGTCACCCGGCACGCTCGCCGGCAATCTGACCAGTTTCTTCGCCAGCAAAGCAGTACGTGGCCGCGTCGACCAGGTCAAAGGCGATCAACTGCCACCCGCCCTGCAGGATCGCGCCTTCAAGGGTAAGGTCTATCGCCTGGCCGAACTGGTCATCGATGTACCCAGCCTGTTGGCCCGCCTCGCGGACCTGGCCGGCGACAGCCTGCTGGCTGGCGGGCAGATCGAACCGCTGCATGAAGATGGCGAACTGGCCGGCCTGCGAGTCGATGGGCGTGAGATCCGCTCCCAGCGAGTGGTTCTCAGCGCTGGTGCCGGCAACGCCGGGCTACTGGAAGCCCTCGGCCTGAGTCAGCCAGCCATGCAACGCCGGCCACTGCACATGGTCATGGCCAAGGGTGCCAGCCTCAAACCTCTGTACGCTCACTGCCTGGGCGGCGGACCTAAACCGCGCATCACCGTCACCAGCCACCCGGCCGCCGATGGCCAATGGGTCTGGTATTTGGGCGGCGACCTGGCCGAGGCCGACGGCGTTGCTCGCGAGCCTGAAGCACAAATTGCCGTAGCGAAGCAGGAAGTCAGCAACTTGTTGCCATGGATCGACCTGAGCCAGGTACGTTGGGCAACCGTGCGCATCGACCGCGCCGAACCTGCGCAATCAGGCTTGGTGCGCCCGGACAACGCATTCCTCGCCGAACAGCAGCGCCTGCTGGTCGGCTGGCCGACCAAACTGGCTCTGGCTCCGGACTTCAGTGATCGGGTCCTGGCCAACCTTGAGCGCGACGGTATCAAACCGGGTGCTCAGGCAGCCCTTCCCGAACTGCCACGGCCACCGATGGCCCTGCCGGTCTGGGAGCAACTGCTGCCATGACTCTGCCGACTCTCCACGATCTGCACCGCCCCTTGGGCAGCACCGGCCTGCACGTCTCGCCACTGGGTCTGGGCACAGTCAAGCTGGGGCGCGATCAAGGGGTCAAGTACCCCAACGGCTTCTCCATCCCGGATGACAATCAGGCCCGCCTATTGTTGGCCAAGGCTCGTGAGTTGGGCATCAACCTGATCGACACCGCGCCCGCCTATGGCCGCAGCGAAGAGCGCCTTGGCCCGCTGCTGCGCGGCCAGCGTGAACAGTGGGTGATCGTCAGCAAGGTGGGTGAAGAGTTCGACAACGGCCAGTCGCACTTCGACTTCAGCGCCGCGCATACCCGCTTTTCCATCGAACGCAGCCTCCAGCGCCTGGAAACCGACCGCATCGACCTGGTGTTGGTGCATTCCGACGGCAACGACCTGCACATCCTCGAGCACGAGGAGGTCTATCAGACCCTCGAAGCCTTGAAGCAGGAAGGCAAGATCCGCGGTTTCGGCCTGTCCGGCAAGACTATGGCGGGCGGCTTGAAGGCACTGGAGCGCGGCGATTGTGCCATGGTCACCTACAATCTGAACGAACAGGCTGAACGGCCGGTGATCGACTATGCCGCCGAACATGGCAAGGCAATCCTGGTGAAGAAAGCCCTGGCCAGCGGCCATGTCTGCCTGAACCCGGGTATCGATCCGGTGCGCGCCAGCTTCGAGTTGCTGTTTAGCCACCCTGGAGTGAGCAGTGCCATCGTCGGCACCATCAATCCGCTGCACCTGGCCCATAACGTAGCGACGGTTGCTAACGTACTTCGTCACTGACACCTACGCCGCCGCCGCGGCCGACCCCAACGCAAGAAGGAGCCGACATGCCGCGAACGCTGATCCGCAAGAACCCGAGCAACTTCAAGACCCTGCCCCTGCATGTCGAAGCCAGCCCCGAAGGGTTGTGCTACCGGAGCATCGGCATGCCGCTGAACTTCGCCCAGACCCAGCAGCGGCGCAAGCAGATTCACCTGGCCGACAGCCAGCGCTTTGCCGTTGAGCTGGCCAATCTGGGCGTGTCGGTGCGCCTGACACTGCAGTGGCAGAACCGCGATTACTGGGTGCTGGTTCGTCAGCACCGTCAAGACCGTGGGGATGTGGTACTGAAACTGATCTCCGGCTATGTGCCCGCCCAGGAGCTGAACCTGCCGTTGCACACCGCGATCCAGGAAGTCGCTGAAGAGTGCCTGCTGGAAACACCGGAAGGCTGGCTCGGTGGCCGTTTCAATGACACCTGGCTACCAGCGCCCTATGCCGATGCCCTGCATTACCGTGAAGCCCTGCCTTTCGTCCTGGCGCCGCAATCCGGCGCGGCAAGGCCGGTGCGTTGCGCCAACCTGCAACTACTGGAGCGACCTCGGGCCTACGTGCACCTGCCGACAGCCTCGTTGCAGCTGATCTACGACCTGCGCCTGCAGGTCCCGCGCGAAGCCAAGTCCTTGAGTCTGTTTCATGTCGATGAACGGCTTGAAGGTGATCAACTGGTGGCCCGCCTCAATCGCGCCCGCCCCGACTTGTACCTGATGCCACTGGAGGATGGGCACCCACGCGCCGAGCTGTACACGCTGAAAAAGGACCGCTTGTTGCCCGCGAGCACGCGCGGCCTTTACCTGGCCGAGAGCTTTGCCCGGCAAGAGGGCTGGCTGGTCAGGGATGAGCGCATTCGTTGGAAGGATTGGGTTCGCCAGCAGGGGTTGGCGGTACCGAAACCGGATACAGGGTTGCAGCGGCTAACGGGCAAGGCACGGGAGCTGTTACAGATGGCGCGCGGGGGCTTGCGTAAATAGTCATCGCGGGGCGGGGCGACTTGCCCCGCGATGCTTGTATCAGTTCTTGCGAATCTTCTCGACGATGGCCGTGGTCGAGCTGTTCTCAACCAGACCCAGCACTTTCACAGTGCCGCCATACGCCTTGACGATATCGGCACCGACCACCTGGTCGATACCATAGTCTCCGCCCTTGACCAGCACGTCTGGCTTGACCTGGCCAAGCAGGTTTTCCGGCGTGCCTTCAGGGAAGCTGATGACCCAGTCCACCGCACCCAGGCCAGCGAGCACCGCCATGCGCCGGTCGACGCTGTTGATCGGCCGTCCCGGACCTTTCAGGCGGCTGACCGACGCATCGTCGTTGACCGCGACGATCAGACGATCACCCTGGGCCCGAGCCTGCTCCAGGTAGGTCACGTGACCCGCATGGAGGATATCGAAGCAGCCGTTGGTAAAGACAATCTTCTCATTGTGAGCACGGGCATCGTCGATGGCCAGCAACAGTTGGTCGAGGCTCAGCACGCCACGCTCCGAACCTTCCTCGCGTTGGATGGCGCGGCGCAGTTCCGGCGCACTGATAGCAGCGGTACCGAGTTTGCCGACCACGATACCGGCGGCCAGATTGGCCAGGCCCACGGCATGAGGCAGTTCTTCACCGGCTGCGATGGCTGCGGCCAGGGTCGAGATCACGGTATCACCAGCACCGGTGACATCGAAGACTTCACGGGCACGGGCTGGCAAGTGCAGAGCCGGATGACCGGGGCGCAGCAAAGTCATGCCATGCTCACCGCGAGTCACCAGCAAGGCACCCAGCTCCAACTCGCTCATCAGTTGACCGCCTTTGGCCACCAGCTCCGCCTCATCGGCGCAGCGACCGACAATGGTTTCAAACTCGCTGAGGTTCGGGGTGATCAGGCTGGCGCCGCGGTAGATCGAAAAATCCTTGCCCTTGGGGTCGGCCAGGACCGGGATCCCTTTGGCCCGTGCGGCCTGGATCAGGCTCTGATGGTTCTTCAGCGCGCCTTTGCCGTAATCCGACAGCACCAATACCTTGACCCCGTCGAGCAGGGTGTCGACTTCAGCACCCAGTGAAAGCGGATCGGTGGCGAAGGGTTCTTCGAAATCGATACGCAGCAGTTGCTGATGGCGGCTCATGACCCGCAGCTTGACGATGGTCGGCTGGTGCGCAATGCGCTGGAAAATCGAGCGCACACCGGCTGCCTGCAGGCTGTTGGCCAGACTGTCGGCGGCCTCGTCCTGGCCGGTAACCCCAACCAGAGATGCCGGAGCCCCCAGGGCGGCGATGTTCAAGGCAACGTTGGCCGCACCACCGGGACGGTCCTCGATCTGCTCGACCTTGACCACCGGCACCGGTGCTTCAGGCGAAATCCGCGAGGTACCGCCATGCCAGTAACGGTCGAGCATAACATCGCCCACCACCAGTACCGGGGCTTGATCGAAACGCGGCATGGACAACTTCATGGGCAACCCATATATACAAAATTAACAGGGGCAGGATATTAGCACAGGCAAGACGAAGGCTTGATGACCGCCTTACCGACAAGCTATTGCAGGCAAGCAGCCGGAGCCCAGGACAGGCTCCGGTGACAGGCTCAGGTAATATCGGCCTTGGCCGGCTCGTCCAGGCCCATGGCATGCAGCCTGGCGTAATAGCCGTTGGCGGCCAGCAACTCGGTATGCGTCCCGCGTTCGACCAGCTTGCCCTGGTCCATGACCAGGATCATGTCAGCCTTTTCGATGGTCGACAGACGGTGAGCGATGACCAGCGTGGTACGGCCCTCCATGACATGATCGAGCGCGGCCTGGATATGCCGCTCGGACTCGGTGTCCAGGGCCGAGGTGGCCTCATCGAGGATCAGCAACGGTGCATTCTTGAGCAAGGCCCGGGCAATCGCCAGGCGCTGGCGCTGCCCACCAGAGAGCAGCACACCATTCTCGCCGACCTGTGTGTCGAAGCCTTTGGGCAGCTGGTCGACAAATTCCTTGGCATAGGCATCAGCGGCAGCCGCCTCGATATCGGCACGCGGCGCGCCAGCCAGGTCGCCATAGGCGATGTTATTGGCCACGGTGTCGTTGAACAGGGTGACATGCTGAGTCACCTGGGAAACATGACGGCGCAAGTTGCGCAACCGATAGTCCTCGATCTCCACGCCATCGAGGAGGATCTGCCCCTGGTCATGGTGATAGAACCGCGGAATCAGCGAGGCCAGGGTCGACTTGCCACTGCCCGAACGTCCCACCAGCGCGATCATCTGCCCCGGCTCAGCGGTGAAGGTAATGTCAGACAACACCTGGCGCTCGGTACCTGGATAGGTGAAGTTCAGGTTGCGCACCTCAAGGCGTCCTTCCACCCGGTCCAGCTCCACGGTACCGTTATCGACTTCTGGTTTTTCATCCAGTTGCTCGAAAATGCTCTCGGCACCGGCCAGCCCTTTCTGGATCGTCGAACTGACTTCCGACAACTGTCGGATCGGCTTGGGCAGCAGGCCTGCGGCGGTGATGTAGGCAACCAGATCGCCGGCTGTAGCGTCGCCACGCAGGAACAGCACCAGGAACATCAACGCGGCCATGGCGGAGTAGATCACCAGTTGCAGCATTGGGGTGTACACAGCACCGGTCTTGGTCATGCGCAGTTGCTTGTCGGTGTTGCTTTGGCTGGCATTGGCGAAACGCTGCTGCTCGTAGCTTTCACCGCCGAAGCTGCGCACCACGCGATAGCCCTGAATGGTTTCCGAAGCCACATGAGTGACATCGCCCATTGCCACCTGGATCTTCTTGCTCTGTTTGCGAAACTTCTTGCTCGCGGTACTGACCATCACGGCGATGATCGGCAGGATTGCCAGCATGACCAGGGTCAGCTTCCAGTTCATCCACAGCAGGTAGGCGAACAGGAACACTACGGTAAGGCCTTCACGAATCACCACCTTGATAGCATCGGTGGCGGCACCGGTGACCATGGTCACGTTAAAGGTGATACGCGAGATCAGGTGGCCAGAATTGTGATTGTCGAAGTAACGGTTGGGCAGCACCAGCAACTTGTTGAACAGCTCGACCCGCAGGTCATGGACCAACCCTAGCGAGACCTTGGCCAGAAAGTAGTTGCCCAGGAATGAGCCCAGACCTTGCCAGGCGGCGATCAGCACGATCAGCAAAGGCACCGCCTGCAGTAGCTGCAGGTCTTGCAGGTAAGGGACATTGGGGAACAACACCGCCTGGGGATTGCTCAGACCGTCGACAAAGTACTTGAGAATCCCGGCCAGCATTGGCTGGGTTGAAGCGAAGATGATGAAACCGAGGATACTCAGCATGAAAATGCCGATATACGGTTTCACATAGCTCAGAAGCCGGAAGTAGATTTTCAGGCTGGAGCTGCTCTGCTGCTCCGCCTTGAGCGGTGTTTCGGCCATCGTCGAGCTCGCTGTTCAGTTTGAACCGGAAATTTTATCACAGCCCGGCCGACGGGCATGCACCCAGACCAGTGCCATTGCCAGCCCCACCGGCAACCAACTGATAAACCATTCGGCCCGCGGCGTATCCGTCAGGCTCGCGGCATCGAACTGCATGGCCAGGGTGGAAAACAGCCATAAGCCTATCAGGCCTTTGCCAAAGTCCGTCGAGCGGGCACGCCAGATTTCACGCAATACACACAACCAGACCCCTAACCAGAGCAGCATACCGGGGATACCCAGCTCGATGGCGATATGGGTGAACATGTTGTGGGTGTGATCGAATTGCTGACCCACTGCCAAGACCCGGTAGAACGCCCCCAAGCCAAGCCCCGTCCAAGGATGCAGGGCAATCATCTGCAGACTGACTTCGAAAATTTCGGGCCTATAGGAGGAGCCACGGGACATTATCAGCGAGTACATCGTGACAAAACCCAGTATCGCGGCGACGACTGTAGCCCCCGCGATGACACAACTTCTGCGATCGCGGCACCACAAGGGCATGGCCACCAACGAAATCAGCACCGCCAACGCTGCACCCCGGCTCTGGCACAGCACCAGAAATGCCCCCAGACACAACAGTGACAACGCCCAAAGCACCTGAAACCAGCGCTGTTGTGGCGGCCAGTGCAACATCCAGACGATGGCCGCACCCATGACATAAGCGCCCAGAATTGGGTGGGAGATCTCGCCAATACCAGAAAGCCTGGCTACCCACGGATGCCCTTGCACACCATAGAACTGGACAATGGAAACCAAGGCCGCAACACCAAGCCCGATACCTCCCCATTGCAGTAACTGGATCAGACGCGAGAGGCTCGCACTAGCGAGTAGAGGGAAAAACAGCAGAAAGAACGCAACATACAAAAGTCGCTTGAACTCACGACCAGCATCCTCGGCACTGGCCCATGACAGACTCACTGCCGACCAGAGCAGTAGCAAGAACACTGACAAACACAGGGCCCGCTGGGCACGCCAAAGATCTACCAGGGCACCACGTGCAGACCACAGCAATACCAGAGTCGGCAACCAGAGAAATAGCACCAGGCCTTGCTGATACAGCTTGTTACTCGGTGCCAGAGCAATCGCCACCAGAAACCATAAAAGCCCAGTCGCCAGCCAGGTCTGTGCCCAGCGCCTTGCGTACATCATGCGTATCCCCTTCAATTCAACCACACCGGCATGGTGCATCTTTATACTTTTCGGCATTATGGCCAGTCCTTTTGCCTGCCAGTTGACAAGGCCCTTTTTCATGCAGAGTTCCCGGCTCCCCCAGGTCGACTTCAACCAGCTCATCCTTGGCGCCAAGGTATTGGAGGCTGACAGCTATGGCGCCAAAGTTTACCTGCTAAGTGATGGCAACATCCTCAAGCTCTTCAGACGCAAGCGGTTAATTTCATCTGCCTTGCTGCGACCTTACTCCCAGCGCTTCATCGACAACGCGATGCAACTGGAGAAAAAGGGAATTCCCACGCTGAAGGTTCTGAAGTACTACAAGCTGGATGCACCTGGAATGACGGCAGTGCTGTATCAACCTCTGCCCGGGGAAACCCTGAGCCAACTGTCCCGCAAGGCAGGTTTCAGCTGGCAAGAGCGCCTGCCGGAGCTCGTGGCGCTGGTACGCAGGCTGCACAAGTCGGGGATTTACTTTCGCTCGTTACACCTGGGCAACATCGTCGTGACACCAGAACAGGAATTGGGCCTGATTGATGTGGCCGATATGCGCTTCATGCGGGCGCCGCTGTCCAACCGCATGGTAAGGCGAAACGTACAACATTTCGCTCGTTACATCGCCCGCGAACGCCTCGAAGACAAATTCCCTCTCGCCGAGCTGGAACGCGCCTTGCTGGGCTGAACGCCTCAGGGCTTGCCCAGCAAGTTACTGGAGAGCTGACTGAAGCGCTGCCAGGCCCGTTCAGGTGCCAGGGCCTGATACTGCGCCTTGGCTACTTGCTTGCCATCAAGCGTCACACAGTCGGCAATTTCCTGCCCCCAGGCCGCAACATTGCCAACGGCGACGTAGCGACCAGCATCACCCAGCTGTTCACGAAACACCAACAGGTCACTGCACAGCACCGGCACATCGGCCAACACCGCCTCCTGCAGAACCAACCCCAGGCCTTCAGACCGAGAAGGGACCAGCACCCAGTCGAATGCCCGGTAGAGCTTGGACAGCTCATTGCAGTGACCTTGAAGCGATACAACCGCCTCCAAACCCAGCGCCTTGATGCGAGATTCAAGCACCGACCGCTGGTTGCCTTCGCCCAGAATCACCAGGCGCATATCGGGCTGCCGCTGACGAGCCAGAGCAAATGCATCCAGCAGGTGATCGAATCCTTTGCTGTCGACTAGACGGCCCACCGCTCCCAGGACCGGCCCACCTTCCAACGGCAATCCGAGTGATTGTCGGGCTGTCTCTCGCTCCAGCAATGCCTGGCGAAAACCTTCTGGCTCAAGCGCCGAGCGCAATACCTGCACCGGCATGCCAAGGTCCTGTTGCAAGCTGGTGGCCAAGGTTTGCGAGACAGCAACAAGTTTTACCTGTGGTGTCTGAAAACTACGCAGCAAAGCGATATCACCATGATGCAGGCGTGTTTGGCCATGAAAGACTATCGTTGCCCGCACATCAGGTAGATGCCGCAACACCGGCAGGACCAATCGCGACACACCTAGACCGTCAAGCAATACCACCTGAGTATTGGCCTTCTTAAACGCTTCGCGAAAACGCCTGCGCATCCAGGGTTGCAGTAACTTCCAGATATGTCGTCCCTTGAGCACACGCTGAGGCAACTGCCACTCACGCGTCTGCTGGTCATTGCAGCAGGAACCCTGCCCTTGCAATAACCAGCTACTGACCGAAGCACCCGGCGCTGCATGGGAAAGAATCTGCTGATGCACCTTGTGCACCGAGACGTACGGCGCCCCACCTGCCCACATGATATTGACGATATTCACGGGGTATCACCCCTTGCTTCGGACCGGATGATGAGCAAGCAGACCAAGTCAATGTGCAAAGAAGCCAACCCCCGCCCCCAAGACCACCCCGACCACCAACATCACCAGCAATTTGACCCGATCACGTTTACGGCGCCGTGTTTTACGCTGGCGCTCCTCGGGCAGGCCTACGTGCGCGCCAAAGCCGGTGTGCAGTACCGCATCACCCTCAAGGCTAACCGCCGTGAGATTCAGCTCTGCGTAGCCTTTTGACAGCGCCTTTTCACCAGCATAGGCGGCAAATGGAGCACAGCGCTGATAATCGCTCAGTCGACGCAAACCCGGGTTCAACGAGAAGCTCTGCCACTCAGGTTTATCCGAAAGCAACGGGTAACACGCAACACCAGCAATGACCTGACGCTCGCCCAAATGGATATAGGGACTGTGTACTTTCAGGTCGTGGGCATAGCTGCGCAGCCAGACCTGGAGCAAATGCGGGCTGACCTCGAGAATGCTCCGAGAGTCCTCGACAAAACCTGGCCGATAGAACTCCCAGTCATCTTCGCAGTGAAAGATGTAGGCGGTTTTCACTTGGCTATAGGCAAGGTCGATCGATGCCAGCTGCCCCAGTTTGGGCCGATTGACGAATACTTTGCAGTGCGGTTTCCAGTGTTCCGGAACCGCCTGATGGACAGCGTCATCTCCCGAGTCCTCGGTAATGAACACTTCGCGAATCGGTGCAGTATTGAAACGATCGAAACTCTCGAGTGTAAGCTTGAGCAGGTCGAAGCGCCCGCAACTGGTAACCACCAGGGTTACATCACTGTCATCACTGAATCGCACCGGATTCCCTCCCCATCTTCTGTATTCGGTTGTTCGAGACTACGCCCCGTGCGAGACAGCCGGCTCATATTCCCAGTCTCAAACGCAAGCGCTGCCAACCGGTCAAGGCTGGACGGGAACGCAGAGGTGGCTGCATTTTTTCTACGATGCTACGGCCCACTTGAGCGAAGCCGAACTGCGAAACAGCAAGGTCACGACCGTTGCTGCCAATGCGTTCGACCAGAGCAGGGTCGGCACGCAACACTTTCAGTTTTTCTTGCAACTGGGCAATGCTGTTATACAGCACCACGTTGTGCAAATCTCGCAGGCCCAGGGCGCGATTCTCTGCCTCGCCCTGGTCAAAAGCCAGCAAAACGCAGCCACAAGCCATTGCCTCGAAATTCTTGATCATGTATTCGCCCATACCGACATCGGCACTGACGAAGAAACGAATGCGGTTAAGCGTGTCACAGTACTCTTCACCGGACTTGGTCCGGGTCACCAGCAGGTTCTCGACCTGAGCAAGCTCATCGAGCAGCGCCTTGCGCCCACTGTAGGCAACGCTGTTGGTACTGCCGACAAAGGCCAGCTCGATATCCCGTTCGCGCCCCTGGTCGGCCAGCAACTGCTGGTCGTAGCCCTTGGCCACGAACTCGGCGTCGAAGCCCTCCTGACGTAGGCGCTCGCTGACCATGAAGCCGGAGCTGATCACCCGCGCCCAAGGCAACTGACGGTAATGGGCACTGAATTTACCGGTGTACTTGCACGGAATGTAGTTCTGATAGGCATCGTGTTCGAGGATGACCAGATTGGGCACCGTACGAATGAAACCGACCTGACGAATCTCTTGCTTGAAACGCAGGAAGAATACGATCCGATCATACTTTTCGACGTCGACTTCACGACGGAAATAGCTGCGCAGGTTGCGCTGACCGGCACTGCTGAGCCAGCGCAGATCGCATTCGCAATGGGCAGCGACACCGTCGTAGAGACGATCCAGGATTGCCCGTTGTTCTTTCTGCACCAGAAATAGAACTTTCATTGTCTTCCTTGCGGCCTTTACTCAGCCGCTAACAGTCATGCGCCAGGATCAGAGATCACGACGCCAGAACAATTCATGCCGGCGCACGGCCTTGCGGAAAAACTCGTTCTCGCCATAGGGCGAGACCCGTCGACCCGCCAGCCAACGCTGAAGCAGGCGGCGAACTCGACGCTTGAACGGCACCGGCGGTTGCAGGTCATGCATCATGCCCAGCGCCATGGCCTTGTCGCGCTGGGTCGCCAGGTCCAGCGCCAGGCTGTAGGGCGCCCAAACCTGCCCGCCCTCCAGCTGTGGCGGCAAAGCAACTCCAGCACCGCTGTCGCCCATGGGCCAGCGGTCGTTGTCATGCAAGTGGTTGGCGTAACCCAGTAAGGTTTCCGGTTGCCACTCCAGGCCCTGCAAGGCTTCGAGCACGGCAGCCTGGGTACAGATATGGTCAGGGTGCGGATCGAGGGTCGGATGCGGCATCACCAGCACCTGGGGACGGGCCTGGAGCAACAACTCGCGCAAGTCGGCCAGCAGGTTGTTCCAGGTCGGCGCGCCATCCTGATCACCCGGCAAGGCCATCGCATTGAACTGCCTGAACAGACGGGTATCGGCGAGCTCCGCCTCTCGGGAGACGACTGCTTGATCCGGTGCCGCCTGCATGGCCGGCAACTGCAGACAAAAATAACCTAGCTGCACACAGTGCGACTCGGGAACACCTGCCCAGCGTGGAACGGCAATACTATCCCAGGCGCGCAGCCGGCCCTTCAAGCGGGCAGACTCAGCCTTGGAAATGCCCATTTGTTGATAGTGCTCAGCCTCGATTTCGCCGGCGGTCAGGGTCACTACCCAAGTTTCTTGAGCCTGGCTGTAGAGGCCGTAAGCGGCAAGTTCGGCATCGTCGGCATGGGGTGCGATGACCATGACCCGTTTCTGACACAAATCGTTGCCCGGGACAATCCACAGCTGTCCTTCGCCCGGCAAACGACAATAGCGCCCGCGCAATCGCAGCTGCCCTGCAGCGAGCGACTCGGCAAGACCGGTCAGGTTCAGGTAACGCAGGCCCGCAACGCCTCGCTCAAAGGCTTGGCAATCCTCATCATTGAGCGCTACTGCCGGATCGAGGAAACGTCCCAGCCAGCGGCTTTTCAGGCGCAGCTCGAGAATCAGGGTTTCGTCACCGGTAAGCCGCAGAGGCGAATGCAACTGCACAACACCATCGACCAGCTCGACCGGATGCGCCACGCACTCCGGTGGAAACTGGTACTGATAGTCCTCGGTAGGCGAATAGAACAGGTGGTCGGCAAACCAGGCCTCATGGGCGACCCAGAGCAGTGGCGCAAGCAACAGCGGCAACCACCATAGGACGAAAATGCCCAGGCCCAGCAGCACCATCAGGCCAACCAGCAACCCCAGTCGCTTGTTGCGCCGGTGCTGCTTGAGCAACTGCTGTTTGCGGCTCACACCTGAAACACCGGCACGGAGTTGCACCAGCGATCCTTGTAGTCGCGATCAGCGCGACCGAAGGAGAAACGCAGCGGCTTGTTGCGCGCCCGGGCATCCTCCCAGGCCGCCTGGGTATTGAGGAAGCTCAATACGCTCCCGGGGCTGAAGGCCTTGGTTTGCGGATCAACGCCACCATTGATGTACTCGACGCTGATCCACTCAGGCGCTTCCACCCGGTAGACCAGCTGGATGGCAATTGGCGCATCATCGAGAAACAGCACCGAACCGATCAGCAGCTCACGCAGCCGCTCGATCACCTCGGCCATACGCTCGGCACCGGTAGCCGGGAATTCCCAGCGGCGCTGAAACAGATCGCAGTAGATCGCTGCCAGTTCGCTACTGGTAAAAGCAGAGACCGGACGCACCTGGCCACCCGCTTCTTCCAGCAGGCGCAACTCGCGGCGCTGGTTGTAGCGAAATTTCTTCGACAGTTCTTCAGGCGTACGCGCCATCGCCAGCGATTCGGTCTGGGGCTTGAGGTTGGCAAAACGCTCTTGATTGAACTCCGACAGATAACGCCCGGCATGACGTAGCGGTGCCCGAGCATCAGCTGCCGCAGGCAGGATCAGTTCGGCATTACCCAGGTCATACAACCCTTTCTTGCCATGACGCTTGAGCACGTCCTTGGACAACGCCAGGTAACGCCCCCAGGTCGGTATCGCGGCCTTGAGCTCGCCATTACACTCCCAGCCGAGGTAGCGCACCGGAATCTGCGCCAGGTCCGCCAACTGCTCGACCACCAGTGGGTGTGTGGCGACACTACCGCCAAAGCGCTGCCAGGCCTGGACGTAGGCAGGCGCATCAATCACGCTCCAGCCGCGTTCGCGCCAGCTTTGAATACGATTGAGCATCAAGCCTCCGCTGTCAGCGTGCGCACAGGCAGCAGCTGCCAGAAGGTGTCGCGCACAGCGTTATCGGAAAAACGCTCACGCAGACGCGCAAGCATGCGCTCGGCACACTCCTGGCGTTGCCCTTCATCGAGCGCGGCCAGATGCTGCAGCCCTTGGGCCAGACGCCCGGCATCAGCCAGCGGGAACAAAATACCGACACCCTCGACCACTTCCACGGCGCCGCCGCACGCAGTGGCCAGCACCGGCAACCCGGCGACCATGGCCTCGAGCAAGACCATGCCGAACGGCTCGTGATCGGAACTCAGGGCAAAGGCATTGAACGCCTTGAAGTAGCGCCGTGCATCGGGCACTTGCCCGAGAAAATCCACCTGTCCGGCGATACCCAACTCGGCAGCCAAGGTCTTGAGCGACTGCTCCAGCCGCCCCTGACCAAGAATGGCCAGGCGTGCACCGCTCGGCAAGCCCGGAAAAGCCTGGGCGAACCCACGCAGCAGGGTTGCCTGGTCCTTGTCCGGATGCAGGCGGCCGACATTGCCGACAATCCAGGCTTGCGGGTCCAGCCCCAGCGCGTGACGCGCATCTTCGGCAGGCACCAGCGCGGCCTGCAGCGCCTCGATGTCTATACGGTTGTAGAGCGTCTGGATGCGCTCAGCCGGCCATTTGGGCAAGCATTTGCGCATGTCGTCGCGCACCGCGTCGGAGACACCGAGCAAACTCAGGCGCTGACGGAACAGGTTGGCAAACAGTTGGCGACTGCCGCGCAAATAGTCACCAAAGGCATGGTGTACACCGATCACTGGCAGTCGGCTGGCAAGCAAAGCGATGTAGATCGGTTTGAAACGGTGAGCGATACAGAAACTGAAATCGCGCGTGGCGACGATCCGCCGCAATGCGCGGATCGCCCCCAGCTTGAGGCCGCGGATGGCCTTGGAGCTGAACTCCAGGAAGATCACTTCATCGGAGGCGCAACCGCCTGCCACCTGAGGGTCGGCAGCGCCGGTCAGGAACACCGTAGTGACCTTGTAGCCACTGCCGCTGAACAGGCTGGCGTACTGCCGCGCGCAATCCAGGAACGGACCGTCATAGCCGTGGCAGAACTGCAGGACGCGTTTTTCAGCCCTGGACGTCATAACTGTTCGCGCCGTCCTTGACTACCAGGATGTCTTCCATGATCAGGTACTGCAAATCCGAGCCGAAGAACATGTTCAGGGCGTCGGTCGGCGAGCAGATCATCGGCTCGCCACGACGGTTGAGCGAGGTGTTGAGCGAAACGCCGTTACCGGTCAGGTCTTCCAGCGCCTTCATCATGTCGTAGTAGCGCGGGTTGTATTCGCGCTTGAGCACCTGGGCCCGCGAGGTGCCGTCTTCGTGGACGACTTCCGGCACGCGGGTCTTCCACTCTTCAGCCACTTCGAAGGTGAAGGTCATGAACGGTGCAGGGTGATCGATCTTGATCATCTGCGCAGCGACAGTGTCGAGCATCGACGGGCAGAAAGGCCTCCAGCGCTCGCGGAACTTGATCTGGTGGTTGATGCGGTCGGCGACGCCGGCAACGCTTGGGCAACCAATGATCGAACGACCGCCTAGCGCGCGCGGCCCGAACTCCATGCGACCCTGGAACCAGGCCACCGGGTTGCCATCGACCATGATCTTGGCGATCTGCTCTGGCATGTTCTCGAGCTTGCGCCATTTCGGCAGGCTCGGGTGACGGGCACAGGCGGCAATCACGTCTTCGTTGGAGTAAGCAGGGCCGAGGTAGACATGCTCCATCTTCTCGACCGGCACACCACGGGCGTGGGACACGTATGCTGCCGCACCGACCGCAGTACCAGCGTCGCCGGAGGCCGGCTGGACGAACAGCTCCTTGAGGTCAGGACGGGCAATGATCTTCTGGTTGAGCTTGACGTTCAGCGCGCAACCGCCAGCGAAGGCCAGCTTGCCGGTTTCCTTGAGGATGTCGCCCAGATAGTGGTCGATCATCTGCAGGGCCAGTTTCTCGAACAGCGCCTGCATGCTGGCGGCATAGTGGATGTAAGGCTCGTCAGCAATGTCGCCTTCGCGCTTGGGACCCAGCCACTCGATCAGTTTCGGCGAAAAGTAGAAACCCTTGCCCTTCTCTTTGTAGCGGCGCAGGCCGATAACGTTGGCGTAATCAGTGTTGATCACCAGCTCGCCGTTTTCAAACGAAGCCAGGCGCGAGAAATCATACTTGCTGGCATCACCATACGGCGCCATACCCATAACCTTGAACTCGCCATCGAGCATCTCGAAACCGAGGAATTCGGTGATAGCGCCATACAGGCCACCCAACGAATCCGGGTCGAAGAATTCCTTGATCTTGTGGATCTTGCCGTTTTCGCCATAGCCAAAGAAGGTCGTGGCGTACTCGCCCTTGCCGTCGATGCCAAGGATCGCGGTTTTTTCCTTGAAGCCTGAGCAGTGGTAGGCGCTGGAGGCGTGGGCCAAGTGGTGCTCGACCGGCTCGATCTTGACTTTCTTCGGATCGAAACCCAGTTGCTCCAGGCACCAGACGATCTTCTTGCGATAGCGCTTGTAGCGACGGTTACCCATCAGGATCGCGTCCAGCGCACGATCCGGGGCGTACCAGTAACGCTTGGCGTAGTGCCAGCGAGCCTCGCCGAACAGGCTGATCGGAGCGAACGGAATGGCCACCACGTCTACGTCGGACGGCTTGATGCCAGCCTGCTCCAGGCAGAACTTCGCCGATTCGTAGGGCATGCGGTTCTTTGCATGTTTGTCGCGCACGAAGCGCTCTTCTTCAGCGGCGGCAATCAGCTTACCGTCGATGTACAGGGCCGCGGAAGGATCATGGCTAAGGGCGCCGGACAGGCCAAGAATCGTCAATGCCAAGGGTCTAGCCTCTTCAATCTGTAAAAATGCGCCCTGGCCCCATGGGGCGAGCGGCAACGAAAGAGCGGGATTATAACGTAAAGCGCGTGCGCTTGTAGGAGCGTCCCACCTACTCGGCGATCAGCCAGTCCATCCGCCAGCTACCTTGGGTCTGCGCCAGCACCTGGGACAACCATGGCAGCAGTTCACGCAGTTCCTCCTCCAGCCCCCATGGCGGATTGGCAATGGCCAGGCCTGAGCCATTGAGGCCCTGCGGGCTGTCCTGGGGATGCACGTACAGCTCCACACGCAGCAATTTCGGCGCGCCAGTGCTGGTCAGGTCCTGATAGAAGCGCACCAGTTGGCGCTGATCCTTGATCGGGTACCAGATCGCCGCAACGGTCTGGCGCATGCGAGCAATGGTCTCTTTCATCGCCTGGGTGCAGCGCTTGAGCTCGTCGGCCTGTTCGAACGGCGGATCGATCAGCATTACTGCGCGTTTTTCCTGCACCGGCAGCAGCGCGCGCGGCACGTGCCAGCCCTCACCCAGGTGCACGGCGACGCGCGGGTCTTTCTTCATGTTGTCCTTGAGCAGGCGCCCGTCTTCGGGGTGCTTCTCGTTGAGCAACACGCGATCCTGCTGACGCGCCAGGCGCCGGGCAAGCTCGGGCGAGCCGGGGTAGTAGCGCAGCTCGCCATCGGGATTCATCTTGCGCAGGATACGCAGGTAGTCAGCGGTAACTTCTGGCAGATCCTCACGCCCCCAAAGCCGTCCGACACCTTCGACCCACTCGCCGGTACGCGTCGCCTGGTCGCCTTGCAGGTCATACAGACCGAGGCCAGCATGGGTATCGAGGTAAGCGAACGGCTGCTCCTTGCGCGACATCAGCGCAATAAGGCGGGTCAATACGAGGTGTTTGAAGACGTCGGCGTGGTTGCCGGCGTGGAAGGCGTGACGATAGTTCATGGCAACTCCTGCAAGACCGCGCAGTTTACCTTGTCGCGCGCACGGCGTCAGGCACAGGACGCCAAAACGACAACGGCCCGGACTCTTGCGAGGCCGGGCCGTTGTCAGGCGGGGTTCAGCAGTCGATCAATGACCGGCTTTGAACGCCTCATCTGCAGCTTCGAAGCGCGAAACCATCGCGGTCGATGGGCTGCCGGCCCTACTGACGAAGTAAATGGCCAGGGCGCCGAAGAGGAAGCCCGGGATAATTTCGTACAGACCCCAGATGGAGAAGTGCTTCCACACTACCACGGTGATCGCACCCACCAGGATGCCGGCCAGCGCGCCGTTACGGGTCATGCCTTTCCACAGCACCGAGATCAGTACAACCGGACCGAAGGCAGCACCGAAGCCAGCCCAGGCATAGCTGACCAGGCCCAGAACTCGGTTCTCGGGGTTGGAGGCAATCACGATGGCCACGACTGCGACCAGCAGCACCATGGCGCGACCGACCCAGACCAGCTCGAGCTGCGAAGCACCCTTGCGCAGGAAGGTCTTGTAGAAGTCCTCGGTAAGGGCACTGGAGCACACCAGCAGCTGGCAGCTCAGGGTACTCATGACGGCTGCCAGAATAGCGGACAGCAGCACTCCGGCGATCCATGGGTTGAACAGGATCTTGGCCAGCTCGATGAACACACGCTCGTGGTTCTCGGCCACAGGACCTGCAACCTCGGGATGCGCCGAGAAGTAGGCAATGCCGAAGAAACCAACAGCGCAAGTACCCACCAGGCACAGGATCATCCAGGTCATGGAGATGCGACGAGCATTAGCGATCGACTTGACCGAATCGGCAGCCATGAAACGCGCCAGGATGTGCGGCTGACCAAAGTAGCCCAGACCCCAGCCCATCAGCGAGATGATGCCGATGAAGGTGGTGCCCTTGAGCATATCGAAGTTCGCCGCATCCTTCAGCTCGATGGCGGCAAAGGTCGTATCAAAGCCGCCAGTGGCGATCAGCACGATCACCGGAGTCAGGATCAGGGCAAAGATCATCAGCGTGGCCTGGACGGTATCGGTCCAGCTCACGGCCAGGAAACCACCGACAAAGGTGTAGGCAATGGTCGCGGCTGCACCCGCCCACAGGGCAGTTTCATAGGACATGCCGAAGGTGCTTTCAAACAGACGAGCACCGGCGACGATGCCGGAAGCGCAATAAATGGTGAAAAACACCAGGATCACCACAGCGGAGATGATCCGCAGCAGCCCGCTCTTGTCTTCGAAGCGGCTGGAGAAGTAGTCCGGCAGGGTCAAGGCATCGCCGTTGTGCTCGGTCTGCACGCGCAGACGACCGGCAACGAACAGCCAGTTCAGGTAGGCACCGACGATCAGGCCGATAGCGATCCAGCTCTCCGACAGACCCGACATATAGATGGCGCCTGGCAGGCCCATCAACAGCCAGCCACTCATGTCCGAGGCACCGGCCGAGAGCGCGGTCACGACACTGCCGAGGCTGCGCCCGCCAAGAATGTAGTCGGATAGGTTGTTGGTGGAGCGATAGGCCATGAAGCCGATCAGCACCATTGCCGCGATGTAGATCACGAACGTGATCAAGGTTGGATTGCTTACACTCATTGTTGCGCCCTGGCGTTTGTTTTTATGTAGTGACAGCCTCAGAGGAGGTTGCACCCAGGCCGCGAATCCTATGCAACAACGCAAAGCAGGTGCAACCTGTTTTTGCATTCAAGTTGCACCTCGTCGGATTTTTTGCGTAACAGCGGTTTTTTGCTCCCTTTCGGAGCAAGAACCCTCGTTTACAGAAGAAAACGCACCATAAACAGCCATTTTTGCTGTGGGGTTTTACCCAACGGACGAGCTGCACTTTTTTCCTGCATATTTTGGGTTGCACTAGGTTGCACCCAAATTCACGCACGGCTAATCTTGGCGCCAGCTTAAGCCACAGCCCTGTGGCAATAATGAGGATAAGAAATGGCGACGACCACCCTTGGGGTCAAACTTGACGACCCGACCCGTGAGCGACTCAAAGCAGCAGCGCAGTCCATTGACCGCACGCCGCACTGGTTGATCAAGCAAGCGATCTTCAATTATCTGGAGAAGCTCGAGGGTGGCGCCACCCTGACCGAACTCAACGGTCAGTCCATCATCAATGGCGATGAAGCCGGTGAAGTCGCGGGCGACCACGCCCACCAGTGCTTCCTCGAATTTGCCGAAAGCATCCTGCCGCAGTCGGTCCTGCGTTCGGCGATTACCGCCGCCTACCGCCGCCCAGAGCCGGAAGTGGTGCCGATGCTGCTGGAGCAGGCACGTCTGCCTGCCGCCATGGCCGAGGCCACCAACAAACTGGCCGCCGGCATCGCCGAAAAACTGCGTAACCAGAAGAGCGCTGGCGGTCGTGCCGGTATCGTTCAGGGCCTGCTGCAGGAATTCTCCCTGTCGTCCCAGGAAGGCGTGGCGCTGATGTGCCTGGCCGAAGCCCTGCTGCGTATTCCGGACAAAGGCACCCGCGACGCCCTGATCCGCGACAAGATCAGCACCGGCAACTGGCAACCGCACCTGGGCAACAGCCCGTCGCTGTTCGTCAACGCCGCAACCTGGGGCTTGCTACTGACCGGCAAGCTGGTCTCGACCCACAATGAATCCGGCCTGACCTCCTCGCTCAGCCGCATCATCGGTAAGAGCGGCGAGCCGATGATCCGCAAGGGCGTCGACATGGCCATGCGCCTGATGGGCGAGCAGTTCGTCACCGGCGAAACCATCGCCGAAGCCCTGGCCAATGCCAGCAAGTTCGAAGCCAAGGGCTTCCGCTACTCCTACGACATGCTCGGCGAAGCTGCCCTGACCGAGCACGACGCGCAGAAATACCTGGCCTCCTACGAGCAGGCGATCCACTCGATCGGTAAAGCCTCCCACGGCCGTGGCATCTATGAAGGCCCGGGCATCTCGATCAAGCTCTCGGCCTTGCACCCGCGCTACAGCCGTGCCCAGTACGAGCGCGTGATGGAAGAACTGTACCCGCGCCTGCTGTCGCTGACTCTGCTGGCCAAGCAATACGACATCGGCCTGAACATCGACGCCGAGGAAGCTGACCGCCTGGAGCTGTCGCTGGATCTGCTCGAGCGCCTGTGCTTCGAACCGCAGCTGACCGGCTGGAACGGCATCGGCTTCGTGATCCAGGCCTACCAGAAGCGTTGCCCGTATGTGATCGACTACGTCATCGACCTGGCCCGCCGCAGCCGTCATCGCCTGATGATCCGCCTGGTCAAGGGCGCCTACTGGGACAGCGAGATCAAGCGCGCCCAGGTCGAAGGCCTGGAAGGCTACCCGGTGTACACCCGTAAGGTGTACACCGACGTGTCCTACATTGCCTGCGCCCGCAAGCTGCTATCGGTACCGGAAGTCATCTACCCACAGTTCGCCACGCACAACGCCCACACTTTGTCGGCCATCTACCATATCGCCGGTCAGAACTACTACCCGGGCCAGTACGAGTTCCAGTGCCTGCACGGCATGGGCGAGCCGCTGTATGAGCAGGTTGTCGGCAAGGTCGCCGATGGCAAGCTGAACCGTCCGTGCCGCGTGTACGCACCGGTTGGCACCCACGAAACCCTGCTGGCCTACCTGGTTCGCCGCCTCTTGGAAAACGGCGCCAACACCTCGTTCGTCAACCGCATTGCCGACCAGTCGATCTCGATCCAGGAACTAGTTGCCGACCCGGTTGCCACCATCGAGCAGATGGCCACCCAGGAAGGCAACTTCGGCCTGGCGCATCCACGCATTCCGTTGCCGCGTGACCTATACGGCGCCGAGCGGGCCAACTCCGCCGGTATCGACATGGCCAACGAACACCGTCTGGCGTCGCTGTCCTGCGCCCTGCTGGCCACTGCACACAACGATTGGAAAGCCGCACCGATGCTCGGCTGCGCCTCCAGCACTGAAGCCGCAGCGCCGGTCCTTAACCCGTCCGATCACCGTGACGTGGTCGGTCATGTGCAGGAAGCCACCGTTACCGACGTCGACAACGCCATCCAGTGCGCCCTTAAGGCCGCGCCGATCTGGCAGGCCACGCCGCCAGCCGAGCGTGCTGCGATCCTGGAGCGCGCCGCCGACCTGATGGAAGCCGAGATCCAGCCACTGATGGGGCTGCTCGCCCGTGAAGCCGGCAAGACCTTCGCCAACGCCATCGCCGAAGTCCGTGAAGCGGTCGACTTCCTGCGTTATTACGCGGTACAGGCCCGTAACGACTTCAGCAACGATGCCCACCGCCCACTGGGCCCGGTGGTCTGCATCAGCCCATGGAACTTCCCGCTGGCGATCTTCAGCGGCCAGGTCGCTGCCGCCTTGGCAGCCGGCAACCCGGTGCTGGCCAAGCCTGCCGAGCAAACCCCGCTGGTAGCCGCCCAGGCCGTGCGACTGCTGCTGGAAGCCGGTATCCCTGAAGGCGTGGTGCAGTTGCTGCCAGGCCGCGGCGAGACCGTCGGTGCCCGCCTTGTGGGTGACGATCGGGTCAAAGGCGTGATGTTCACCGGTTCCACTGAAGTCGCCCGCCTGCTGCAACGCAACATCTCCGGGCGTCTGGATGCCCAGGGCCGTCCGATTCCGCTGATCGCCGAAACCGGTGGCCAGAACGCGATGATCGTCGACTCCTCGGCACTCACCGAACAAGTGGTCATCGACGTGGTCTCCTCGGCTTTTGACAGTGCCGGTCAGCGCTGCTCGGCACTGCGCGTGCTGTGCCTGCAAGAAGACTCGGCCGACCGCGTGATCGAGATGCTCAAGGGTGCCATGGCCGAAAGCCGCCTGGGCAACCCGGAGCGCCTGGCCGTGGACATTGGCCCGGTGATCGACGCCGAAGCCAAGGCTGGTATCGAGAAACACATCCAGGGCATGCGCGACAAAGGCCGCTCGGTGTACCAGGTTGCTATCGCCAATGGCGAAGAGATCAAACGCGGCACCTTCGTCATGCCGACGCTGATCGAGCTGGAAAGCTTCGACGAGCTGCAACGCGAGATCTTCGGCCCGGTCCTGCACGTGGTGCGCTACAACCGCAAGAACCTCGACCAGCTGATCGAGCAGGTCAATGCCTCCGGTTACGGTCTGACCCTGGGTGTTCACACCCGGATCGACGAAACCATCGCCAAGGTCATCGACAACGTCAACGCCGGTAACGTCTACGTCAACCGTAACATCGTCGGTGCCGTGGTCGGCGTCCAGCCGTTCGGTGGCGAAGGCCTGTCCGGCACCGGCCCGAAGGCTGGTGGTCCACTGTACCTGTACCGCCTGCTGTCGACCCGTCCAACCGATGCAATCGAGAAATCGTTCCAGCGTACCGACGGCGGCAACACCCCGGACACCCGTCTGCGCGACGAGTTGAGCAAGCCACTGCAAGCGCTCAAAGCCTGGGCCGCAAGCAACCAACTGAACGAACTGGGCAGCCTCTGCGAGCAGTTCGCCAAGCAATCGCAAAGCGGTATCAGCCGCCTGCTGGCGGGCCCGACCGGTGAACGCAACAGCTACACCATCCTGCCGCGTGAACACGTGCTGTGCCTGGCCGAAGTCGAGGCCGACCTGCTGACCCAACTGGCTGCGGTTCTGGCCGTAGGCAGCTCGGCGGTGTGGCCGGAAGGCGAGCTGACCAAGACCCTGCGCAACCGTCTGCCGAAAGACGTACAGGCACGCATCAAGCTGGTGGGTGACTGGACCAAGGACGAAGTGGTGTTCGATGCCGCCCTGCACCACGGTCACTCTGATCAGTTGCGTGCAGTCTGCGAGCAAGTGGCCAAGCGTGCCGGTGCGATTGTCGGCGTGCATGGCCTGTCGTCGGGCGAAACCTCGGTTGCCCTGGAGCGTCTGGTGATCGAGCGGGCGTTGAGCGTCAACACCGCTGCTGCGGGTGGTAACGCGAGCTTGATGACTATCGGCTAAACACCGGGCGTCATCTCGAATGCAGGAGCCGGCGTTGCCGGCTCCTGCATTCGCCCCAGACAGCGCCACACGTTCTACCCCATCATCACCCCCACCTATTTCTCTGTCCGCGCTCTTCCCTCCCCCCTAGACTCGACGCATCCCCAGACAGGAATGCCGTCATGCCCGAGACCCTGCTCAGCGCCCGCAACCTGGCCTTCGAACTCTACGAAGTGCTCGACGCCGAGGCCCTCACCCAGCGCCCACGCTTTGCCGAGCACAACCGCGAAACCTTTGACGCTGCACTGAACACAGCCCGGACCATTGCCGAGAAATATTTCGCGCCACACAACCGCAAGGGCGACGAACACGAGCCGCGTTACGAGAATGGCGAAGCGCTGCTGATCCCCGAGGTCAAGCCGGCGGTTGATGCCTTCCTCGAAGCCGGTTTCCTCAATGCCACCCGCGACTTCGAAGCTGGCGGCATGCAGCTGCCGACGCTGCTTTCACAAGCTTGTTTTGCCCACTTCCAGGCGGCCAACGCGGGCACCACCGCTTACCCGTTCCTGACCATGGGCGCGGCCAACCTGATCGAGAGCTTTGGCAGTGATGAGCAAAAACGCCTGTTCCTGCAGCCAATGATCGAAGGCCGCTTCTTCGGCACCATGGCCCTGACCGAACCTCACGCCGGCTCGTCCCTGGCCGATATCCGCACCCGCGCAGAACCGGCCAGCGATGGCAGTTACCGGCTGCGCGGCAACAAGATCTTTATCTCTGGCGGCGACCACCCACTGTCGGAAAACATCGTGCACATGGTCCTGGCCAAATTGCCGGACGCACCGCCCGGGGTGAAAGGCATTTCGCTGTTCATCGTGCCGAAGTTCCTGGTCAATACCGACGGCAGCCTGGGCCCGCGCAACGATGTGCTGCTGGCCGGCTTGTTCCACAAAATGGGTTGGCGCGGCACCACCTCGACAGCGTTGAATTTCGGCGACAACGGACAATGTGTTGGTTACCTGGTAGGCCAGCCGCACCAGGGCCTGGCCTGCATGTTCCAGATGATGAACGAAGCGCGCATCGGGGTCGGCATGGGCGCGGTGATGCTCGGCTATGCCGGCTACCTGTACTCGCTCGACTATGCCCGCCAGCGTCCGCAAGGACGCCTGCCGGACAACAAGGACCCGGCCACCGCTGCGATACCGATCATCGGCCATAGCGATGTAAAGCGCATGTTGCTGACCCAGAAAGCCTACGTCGAAGGCGCCTTTGACCTGGGCCTGTACGCAGCGCGATTGTTTGATGAAACCCAGAGCGGCGAAACCGAGGCCCAGCGTAAACAGGCCCAAGAACTGCTCGACCTGCTGACCCCGATCGTCAAATCCTGGCCCTCGGAGTTCTGCCTCAAGGCCAACGAACTGGCGATCCAGATCCTCGGTGGCCACGGTTATACCCGCGAATACCCGGTCGAACAGTATTACCGTGACAACCGTCTGAACCCGATTCACGAAGGCACCCATGGCATCCAGTCGCTCGACCTGCTCGGCCGCAAGCTGGCACAGAACGGCGGCGCCGGGCTCAAACAACTGGTGCGCCTGATCGCCGGAACCTGCGAGCGGGCACGCGAATTTGCCAGCTTGGATCACCTGCGCACGCCATTGGAGCAACTACAGATTCGCCTGCAGAGCGTGACGCTGGACCTGCTCGGCGACCTGGCCCAATGTCAGGTCAACAGCGCCCTGGCCAACTCTGCGCTGTACCTCAAGGCCTTTGGTCACTGCGTGATCGGCTGGCGCTGGCTGGAGCAGGCGATCCGTGCCGAACAAGGGTTGGCCCAAGGCAACCCGGCCGACCACGACTTCTACCTGGGCAAATTGCAGGCCGCGCGTTATTTCCTGACCTGGGAAGTGCCGGGCTGCCATAATGAGCTGGCATTGCTCGAGGCCCGCGACGATACCTGCCTGAGCATGCGCGACGAGTGGTTCTGAGGGGGAACCACCGTACACACGGAGGTTTCTTGCATGTTCGAGATGACTGCATTGCTGCGCCAGCGCTTTGCCGCCCTGCGCAGCGGTGCCGAGTTTTTTTCCCTGCGCTATGTGCAGCAGTCCCAGCAGCAACTTTCAGTGCGCAAGAACGTTGCCGAGCCGCCGTTTTTCTTCCGCGATGAAGGGGCGATGCTGACGGTCCGGCTCAAGGGTGTGGAAGCCTACGCCGCCACTGCCGACCTGTCCCAGTCGGGCCTGCAACGCGCCCTGGAACAGGCAGAAAAACTGGCCGCGCAGATTGCCGCACGCGCCCTGCTTGACCTCAGCGAGCAGCCAGTGGCCACCGAGCGCAGCGACTATCGCTCGCCAAACCTCGAACAGCCCTTGCCGTCCCTGGCCGACTGCTATGACTTGCTCAGCCGTGAGTCGAACAGCGTGCCCGCCGACAGCCGCCTGGTGAACTGGCAGGCCAGCCTTGGCATCAACAACGTCGAACAGATTTACCTGAGCACCGCCGGTGCCGAACTGCGCCAGGCCCAGCGTTTTATCTATCCAGGTTTCACGGTCACCGCTTTCGATGGTCAGGACAGCCAGAGCCGCACCCTGGGCCGGGAGAACTTCGGCCAGCAGGGCGGCCTGGATGTCATCGAACGCTGCGGCCTGGTTGGCGCCGGCGTCAAGGTCGCCGACCAGGCGCTGCAACTGCTGTTGGCGCCCAATACCCCGAGCGGCGTGCGCGACCTGTTGCTGATGCCGGACCAGATGATGCTGCAGATCCATGAGTCAATCGGCCACCCGCTGGAAATGGACCGTATCCTCGGCGACGAGCGCAACTATGCTGGTACCAGCTTCGTCAAAGCCAGTGACTTCGGCACCCTGCAATACGGCTCGAAACTGCTCAACGTGACGTTCGACCCGACCATCGGAGAAGAACTGGCCAGCTACAGCCATGACGACGACGGTAGCGCCGCCAGCAAGCAGTTCCTGATCCGCGATGGCTTGCTGCTGCGTCCGCTGGGCGGGGCCCTGTCGCAGTTCCGTTCGGGCCTGGACGGCGTCGCCAACAGCCGCGCCTGTGGCTGGAACCGGGCGCCGATCGATCGCATGGCCAACCTCAATATCGAACCAGGTGACCAGAGTCTGGAACAAATGATCGGCAATATCGAACACGGCATCCTGATGCGCACCAATCGCTCCTGGTCCATCGATGACGCGCGCAACAAGTTCCAGTTCGGCTGCGAATGGGGCCAGTTGATCGAAAACGGCGAACTCAAAGGCGTGGTCAAAAACCCCAACTACCGGGGTATTTCCGCGCAGTTCTGGGGCAACCTCAGCGCGATTGGCGATGCCAGCACCTTGCAGGTTCTCGGCACGCCGAACTGCGGCAAGGGCGAGCCTAACCAGGTGGTGCGGGTCGGGCACGCCTCACCTGCCTGCGTATTCAGCCAGATCGACGTATTCGGAGGAGACGCCTGATGGCTGCCACCCCACTGCACAGTTTCCAAGCACTTGTTGCCAGCCTGCAAGAACAGGTCCGCGCCCCCGAACATTTCACCCTGAGTTACAGCGCCGAACACTCGCAGTTCATTCGCTTCAACCATGCCAAGGTGCGCCAGGCCGGCGAGGTCCAGCAAGCCAGCTGCATCATCAAGCTGGTCAAGGATGGGCGCCAGGGCGATCTGCAGTTCACCCTGGGCAATGATGCTGACGTCGATCAGCAGCGCCTGGCCCAGGCTGTCGAACAACTGCGCCAGACCTTGCCGCTGCTGGAGGCCGACCCCTACCTGCAACTCAACGACAACGCCTGGCAAAGCCATAGCGTGCAGGACCAGGCGCTGCCCGAGATTGACCAGGTGCTGGCACAGATCGAACAGGGTGCCAGGGAGCTGGATCTGGTCGGCATCTACGCCGCAGGCCCGATCTGCCGGGGTTTTGCCAGCTCGTTTGGGGCCTTCGGCTGGCACCAGGCCAACAGCTTCAACTTCGACTGGAGCCTGTTCCATAGCAATGGCCAGGCGGTCAAGGCCAACTATGCCGGGCAGCACTGGGACGGCGAAGCCTTTGCCCTGCGCCTGCGCCAGGCACGCGAACAGCTGGAGTACCTCGGGCGCCCGCTGAAAAACCTGGCGCCCGGCGAGTACCGCGCCTACCTGGCCCCGGCAGCCATGGATGAAATCATGGGCATGCTCTGCTGGGGCGGCTTTTCCGCCCAGTCACTGGCGACCAAGAACAGCCCTCTGCAACGCTTGTACGCCAGTGATGCGCGCTTGAATCCGCACGTCAGTATTGCCGAGCAAGTCAGTGGCTCGCTGAGCCCGGCGTTTTCCGACGAAGGCACGCCTCGCAGCGACTTGCGCCTGATCGAGCAGGGAAAAGCTCTGGACCGCCTGATCTGCGCCCGTAGCGCCGCCGAGTTCGAACTAGCCGCCAACGGTGCCGATGGCCATGAATCACCTTGCGCCCTGAGTATGGCTGCTGGCGAACTCGAACAACGCGACATCCTGACCCGCCTGGGCACTGGCCTGTACATCAGCAACCTCTGGTACCTGAACTTCTCCGACCTGCCAGCCGCGCGCATGACCGGCCTGACCCGCTTCGCCACCTTCTGGGTCGAAGACGGGCAGATCCAGGCGCCGGTCAGCACCATGCGCTTTGATGACAGCGTCTACAGTTTGTTGGGTTCGCAGTTGGAGGCTTTAACGACAGAGCGCGAGCTGATTCTGTCGACCAGCACCTACGGACAGCGGCAGACCAGTTCGAGTCATTTGCCTGGAGCCTTGGTCAAGCGCCTGACGCTGACATTGTGATGACCCGATCGCCGGCAAAGCCGGCCCCCACAAGTCCAGGCAGTGCATCACCCTCCGTAGGAGCCGGCCTTGCCGGCGATGAGGCCCTAAAGGACACCTGAGCAAATCATGCCCAACCGCGCTCCGCTGGACCCTGTCACCGCCCGCTGGATCCCCTGGGTGGTGGCCATCGCCTTCTTCATGCAGTCGCTGGACGGCACCATCCTCAACACCGCCCTGCCGGCCATGGCCCGCGACCTGGCCGAAAACCCGCTGCGCATGCAGTCGGTAATCGTCGCCTACATGCTCACCGTGGCCCTGCTGATCCCGGCTTCGGGCTGGATCGCCGACCGTTTCGGCACCAAGCGGATCTTCTTCGGCGCCATCCTGCTGTTCAGCCTCGGCTCGCTGCTCTGTGCCCTGGCCGACAACCTGAGCATGTTGGTGGCAGCCCGGGTGATCCAAGGGCTGGGGGGCGCCTTGATGCTGCCGGTCGGGCGGCTGGTGGTGCTGCGCGCCTACCCGCGCTCGGAGCTGGTGCGGATCATGAGCTTCATCACCATTCCCGGTCTGCTCGGCCCGTTGCTTGGCCCGACCATGGGCGGCTGGTTGGTGGAAATCCTCAGTTGGCACTGGATCTTTCTGCTCAACCTGCCGGTCGGCGTCATCGGCTGTTACGCCGTGTGGCGCTTCATTCCCGACCTGCGCGGCAGTGAGCGCACACGTTTCGACGGCGTGGGCTTTGTGCTGTTTGGCGCGGCCATGGTGCTGATCACCATTGCCATGGAAGGCCTGGGCGAACTGCACCTGCCGCACCTGCGAGTGATGTTGCTGCTGTTCGCCGGCATGGCTTGCCTGGCAGCCTACTGGCTGCGCGCCGGCAGCGTCGACAACCCGCTGTTTTCGCCCAAGCTGTTTCGCACCCGGACCTTTTCCGTCGGCATCCTCGGTAACCTGTTCGCCCGCCTGGGCAGCGGCGCCCTGCCATTCCTGGTGCCGTTGCTGTTGCAGGTGGCCCTGGGCTACTCGCCGGCACAAGCCGGTATGAGCATGATTCCCCTGGCGGCGGCAGCAATGCTGGCTAAGTCGATCGCCCGCCCGCTGATCGAGCGCTTCGGCTACCGCACCCTCCTCACCGGCAACACCCTGTTGCTCGGTTTGTTGTTGGCCAGCCTGGGCCTGGTGGACGAACAGACGCCCTACGCCCTGCTGCTGTTCCAGCTGGGCCTGCTCGGTGCGGTCAACTCCATGCAGTTCACGGCGATGAACACTGTCACCCTGATCGATCTGGACGATGCCAGCGCCAGCAGCGGCAACAGCCTGTTGTCGGTGGTGGCGCAACTATCCCTGAGCCTTGGCGTGGCGTGTGCCGGTGCACTGCTCGGCGGCTTCACGGCATCGGGCAGTGCCAAAGGCGTTGAGAGCACCCTGGAGGCGTTCCAGTTAACCTTCCTGAGCATTGGCCTGATGGCCATGCTGGCGGCGGCGATCTTCATGCAGCTGTCGAGGATGGACGGAAGGCGTGCCCCTCGTCCGGAACCGGAGATCGAGCCTTAGGGCTAATGGCGTCGAGGCTGGTACACTGCGCGACATTTTGTTTTGCAGGCCCGCCTCGTGACCACCATTGCCACCGCCTTCGCCACCTTGCCGCTGTCCGCCGCCATGCTGGCCAACCTGAACGCCCTCGGCTACGCCCAGATGACCCCGATCCAGGCCCAGAGCCTGCCGGTAATCCTCAAGGGCATGGACCTGATCGCCCAGGCCAAGACCGGTAGCGGCAAGACCGCCGCGTTCGGCATCGGCCTGCTCAACCCGATCAATCCGCGTTACTTCGGTTGCCAGGCCCTGGTCTTGTGCCCGACCCGCGAGTTGGCCGATCAGGTGGCCAAAGAGCTGCGCCGCCTGGCCCGTGCTGAAGACAACATCAAGATCCTGACCCTGTGCGGCGGCGTGTCCCTAGGCCCGCAGATCGCCTCGCTGGAGCATGGCGCGCATATCATCGTCGGCACCCCCGGCCGCGTTCAGCAACATCTGAGCAAAGGCACCCTGGTGCTCGACGGGCTCAACACGCTGATTCTCGATGAAGCCGACCGCATGCTCGACATGGGCTTCTACGATGCCATCGCCGACATCATCGGGCAAACGCCGGAGCGCCGTCAGACCCTGCTGTTCTCCGCCACCTACCCGGCCGGGATCAAGCAACTGTCGTCTGCATTCATGCGCAACCCGCAGCAGGTCAAGGTCGAGGCGCTGCACGCCGACAGCCAGATCGAGCAGCATTTCTACGAGATCGATCCGGGCCAGCGCATGGACGCCGTCACCAAGCTGCTCGGGCATTTCCGCCCGCAGTCGTGCGTGGCCTTCTGCTTCACCAAGCAGCAGTGCCAGGAGCTGGTCGAGCACCTGCAGGCCAAGGGCATTGCCGCCGAAACGCTGCATGGCGACCTGGAGCAGCGTGATCGTGACCAGGTTCTGACCCTGTTCGCCAACCGCAGCCTGTCGGTGCTGGTTGCCACTGATGTCGCCGCGCGAGGGCTGGATATCGATGCGCTGGACATGGTGATCAACGTCGAGCTGGCCCGTGATGCCGAGATTCACGTGCACCGGGTCGGTCGTACTGGCCGTGCGGGTGAGAAGGGCCTGGCGGCGAGCCTGGTGGCACCGTCCGAAGGACATCGCGCCCAGGCCATCGAAGACCTGCAGAAAGCGCCGCTGCGCTGGGAGCAGCTGGACAGCCTGAAGAATCAGGGTGGCGCACCGCTGGTGCCGACCATGAGCACTCTGTGCATCGCTGCCGGGCGCAAGGACAAACTGCGCCCAGGCGATATCCTCGGCGCCCTGACCGGTGAAGCCGGGTTGCCGGGCACTCAGGTGGGCAAGATCGCCATTTTCGACTTCCAGGCGTTTGTTGCCGTGGAGCGGGCGGTAGCCAAGCAGGCGCTGCAGCGGCTCAACAGCGGCAAGATCAAGGGCCGGTCGTTGCGGGTACGCATCGTCTGAGTTGTTTGTTGAATTTGCTGGCCCGCGATAGCTTCACCAGCGATCTTTGAGGATTTTGCAGTGCGTTCCACCGAAGTAATCATCATTGGCG
The DNA here is from genome assembly GCF_050739775.1 of Pseudomonas sp. Lineage (GTDB taxonomy): Bacteria > Pseudomonadota > Gammaproteobacteria > Pseudomonadales > Pseudomonadaceae > Aquipseudomonas. The sequence goes on along the minus strand of NZ_JBOICA010000002.1, from coordinate 34,381 downwards.
CAGGCGCCGCCGGCCTGATGTGTGCCCTGACCGCCGCTGGTCGCGGCCGTCAGGTACTGCTGCTCGACCACGCCAACAAACCGGGCAAGAAGATCCTGATGTCCGGTGGTGGCCGCTGCAACTTCACCAATATGTACACCGAACCCGCCAACTTTCTTTCCCAGAACCCGCATTTCTGCAAGTCGGCCCTGGCCCGCTACACCCAGTGGGACTTCATCGAGATGGTCGGCAAACACGCCGTGCCCTATCACGAGAAGAAACTCGGCCAACTGTTCTGCGATAACAAGTCCAGCGACATCCTCGGCATGCTCCTGAGCGAGTGCGACAATGCCGGCGCCGAGCTGCGCATGGACACCCGCATCGATCAGATCGAGAAAATCGACGGTGGTTACTTGCTGGAAACCAGCGCCGGACAATTCCAGTGCCAATCGCTGGTGATCGCCACAGGCGGCCTGTCGATCCCGACCCTGGGCGCAACCGGCTTCGGCTATCAGGTCGCCCGCCAGTTCGGCCACACCCTGCTGCCGACGCGTGCAGCACTGGTACCGTTCACCATCACCGAGCCGGTGTTCAAGGGCATCTGCACCGAGCTGTCCGGCAGCTCCGTAGACTGTATCGCCAGCTGCAACGGCAGCAGTTTTCGCGAGAACCTGCTGTTCACCCACCGCGGCCTGAGCGGCCCTGCGATCCTGCAGATCTCTTCGTTCTGGGAGGCCGGCGACACGGTCGAGATCAACCTACTGCCAGACCACGACGCCTTGACCTGGCTGCAACAGCAACAAATCGAGCGTCCCAACAGCGAGCTGAAAACCCTGCTCGGCGAGGTCTTCACCAAGAAGATGGCAAACCTGCTGAGCGAGCACTGGTTCGTCTCCAAGCCGATGAAGCAGTACACCCCGGCAGAACTGGCCCAGGTCAGCAACAAGCTTGCAACCTGGCAGGTGGTTCCGGCCGGAACCGAAGGCTATCGCACCGCCGAGGTAACCCTCGGTGGCGTCGATACCCGAGAGGTGTCCTCCAAGACTATGGAGTCGCTGAAAAGCCCGGGGCTGTACTTCATTGGCGAAGTACTCGACGTCAGCGGCCACTTGGGCGGTTTCAACTTCCAGTGGGCCTGGGCATCGGCGTACGCGGCCGCGCAGTTCGTCTAACCTTCGCGGTAGAATCAGCGCATCAAGGAACAAATTTTGCCCGTCAGATGGCAGCCGTAACACGGCTGCCATCTGACGGGCTCAATTTCGATCATCGCCCAAGGCCTGCCTACCCGATATGTCATCCTCCTCGTTCAGCCAATCATTGCGCCGCCTCTGGGCCCTGGACAAATTCAGCTATGCCATCCGCGTACTCATCGCCCTGACCGGCAGCATGTTGCTGTGCTGGTATCTGGATGAGATGAGCCTGCTGATCCCGCTGTTCCTTGGCATTATCGCCAGTGCCCTGGCCGAGACCGACGACAGCTGGCAAGGGCGTCTGAACGCCCTGGCCGTCACCCTGGTGTGCTTTACCGTTGCCGCGCTGTCAGTGGAGTTGCTATTCCCCTATCCGCTCATTTTTGTCTGTGCCCTGGCCCTGGCCAGCTTTGCCCTGACCATGCTTGGCGCCTTGGGTGAGCGCTACGGCGCCATCGCCTCGGCTACGCTGATTCTCTCGGTCTATACCATGATCGGCGTGGACCAGCGCGGCGGTGAAGTCAGCGACTTCTGGCACGAACCCCTGCTGCTGGTGGCCGGAGCAACCTGGTACGGGCTGCTCTCGGTGTTGTGGCAGGCGTTGTTCTCCAACCAGCCGGTGCAGCAAAGCCTGGCGCGACTGTTCCGTGAACTGGGCCGCTATCTGAAACTCAAGGCGATCCTGTTCGAACCGATCCGTCAGCTGGATGTGGAAGCCCGGCGCCTGGAACTGGCACAACAGAATGGCCGAGTGGTGGCTGCGCTCAATGCCGCCAAGGAAATCATCCTGCACCGGGTCGGCAATGGCCGGCCCGGCTCAAAGGTCAGCCGTTACCTGAAGCTGTATTTTCTCGCCCAGGACATCCACGAGCGTGCCAGCTCTTCGCACTACCCCTATAACGCCCTGACCGAAGCCTTCTTCCACAGCGACGTGCTGTTCCGCTGCCAGCGCCTGCTGCGCCAGCAAGGTGTGGCCTGCCAGCAATTGTCCGAGTCGATCCAGCTGCGCCAGCCGTTCATCTACGACAGCGGTTTTGCCCAGGCCCTGGAAGACCTGAATGCCTCCCTGGAGCACCTGCGCCTCCAGAGCAACCCGGCCTGGCTAGGGCTGCTGCGCTCGCTGCGCGCCCTGGCCGCCAACCTGGCAACCCTTGACCGCCTGCTCAGCGATGCGAGCAATCCCGATAATCTGGCCGATGCCAGCGACAGCAGTCTGCTCGACCGCTCACCGCGCAATCTGGCCGATGTCTGGAGCCGTCTGCGCCAGCACCTGACACCGACCTCACTGCTGTTCCGCCACGCCCTGCGCCTGCCCCTGGCGCTGTCAATCGGCTATGGCATGGTGCACCTGATCCACCCGACCCAGGGTTACTGGATCATCCTGACAACCCTGTTCGTCTGCCAGCCCAACTATGGTGCGACGCGGCGCAAGCTGGTGCAGCGGATCATCGGTACCGGCATCGGCCTGACAGTGGGCTGGGCGCTGTTCGACCTGTTTCCGAGCCCGATCATCCAGTCGCTGTTCGCCGTCGCGGCCGGGGTGGTGTTCTTCGTCAACCGCACCACCCGCTACACCCTGGCCACTGCGGCGATCACCCTGATGGTGCTGTTCTGCTTCAACCAGGTCGGCGACGGCTACGGGCTGTTCCTGCCACGCCTGTTCGATACCCTGATCGGTAGCCTGATCGCCATTCTCGCGGTGTTCCTGTTCCTCCCGGACTGGCAGGGTCGGCGTTTGAACAAAGTGCTGGCCAATACCCTGAGCTGCAACAGCACCTACCTGCGCCAGATCATGCAACAGTACGCCCAAGGCAAGCGCGACGACCTGGCCTATCGCCTGGCCCGGCGCAACGCCCATAACGCTGACGCAGCGCTGTCGACCACCCTGGCCAACATGCTCATGGAGCCTGGGCACTTTCGCAAGGAAGCGGATGTCGGCTTTCGCTTCCTGGTGCTCTCGCACACCTTGCTCAGTTACCTGTCAGGCCTGGGCGCGCACCGTGAAACCACCCTGCCCGCCGATGTTCACGAGCAGTTGATCGACGGCGCCGGGGCCAGCTTGGCCAACAGCCTGGACGAAATTGCCGAAGGCCTGGCCAGCAAGCTGCCAGTGGCCATCCACAGCGATGCCGAGGAAGCCTTGGCCAATGCGCTTGAACAGATGCCCGAAGAGCTGGAGGAAAACCAGCGCCTGGTACAAACCCAGCTAGCGCTAATCTGTCGTCAGCTGGGACCATTGCGCACCCTGGCCGCACACCTGATCAAGGACGCGCCGGCCTGATCAAAAGCCATAGTGCTTGAGCAACCGCTCATAGCTGCCATCGGCCTTCATCTCGGCGATGGCGCGGTCGAAGCCGGCAACAATCTGCCGGTGCCGGGGGTTTTTCAGGCTCACCAGAATATGCAGACTGTTCTCGCTGAGCGGCTTGTCGATGAGCTCGACAGCGTCGCGCACTGAGCGCGACTCGCGCTGCAGAAAGTAACGCGCGACGTACTCGTCATCCAGCGTCAGGCCCACTCTGCCCGCGGCAAGCATACGCACCGCACCCGAAAAGCTGCGCACCGGGACTTTTTGCAACTGCTGGTCAGCATCGAACGCGGGCGAGTAGGTATAGTCCCGCACAATAGCGATGGAATAAGGGTACAGATCACTCAGGGTATTGAACCTGAGCGCATCCCCCTTGCGCTTGAGCAGACGAATGCGGTTGGTCAGGTAGCTGGTGGAAAACTGCCCGATCCGAGTACGGCTCTCATTGAACCAGGCATTGATCAGCACATCGTAGCGCCCTTCTTCCACACCCAGCATCGCCCGTGCCCAAGGCACCTGCTCGAACTCGCTGGCAAAACCGGCACGCTGCAAGGCGGTGGTGACAATCACAGTCGCCAGGCCACCACCGGGCATACCGCTGTCAGCAAAGGGCGGCCAACTGTCGGCAACCAGGCGCAGCTTTTCAGCTTGCGCGGTGCTGAACGCCAACAGCAATCCAAGCAAAGCCAAGACTCGAAGCAGTGCAGCCATGCTCAAATCCTTTAGTAGACGCGCCATTGCACGTCATTGATATCAACTGCTTGAGAGTTACCGCTGTCAGCACGTTTGCGCAGGTTACACAAAGATGAAGCCTTGAGGCAGAGGCAATGATATCAAATGGCCTCTATTTTGAATTCCATCACGTTCCGTGTTGACTTGTGGCAATTTCGCCCTCGTCCTCGCCCCTGGCATCTGCCATGATCGAGCTAATCAACTGCTTGAGAACCACCATGAGCATCGACTGGATCTGTAAACATCACAGCGATCTTGGCAAGGAACAACTCTATGCCATTCTGCGGCTGCGCACCGAAGTCTTCGTGGTCGAGCACAAGAGCGCCCACCAGGAAATCGATGGCCAGGACCTGGAGGGCGATACCTTTCACCTGATGGCCTGGCAGGATAACGAACTACAAGCCTACTTGCGTCTGCTCGATCCGGAGTCCCAGGGTGGCGATGTGGTGATTGACCACGTGGTCACTGCGCCGTCGGCACGGCGTCAGGAATTGGGCCATAAACTGATGGAAACGGCGCTTGAGCAGGCCGAGAAGCACTGGCCCGGTGTGCCGGTTTATCTGTCGGCACAGACGCACTTGCAGGGCTACTACGAGCGTTATGGCTTTGTTGTGGCGGGTAAGGAATATCTTGAAAACGATACTCCGCATCTTGGGATGCGTCGCGGCTAGAAGCATCGCGGGCCAAGCCCGCGAGAAGGCCCTCAGGGATACCCGAGAACCTCACGAATACGGCGCAAATGCTGGATGATCCACTCCTTGTCGATCGCCCCCCAAGCGTGAATCCGATAATGCCCGGCATGATTGCGCGCCCCCGCCTGCTGCTCGAACTCACAGACGATATCCAGGTCAGCCAATGCGGCGATGGTGTCCTGGGCCGTGCGCCGGGGCATACCGGTCGCCTCCATCAGCGCCGGCACAGTAGTGGCGGTCTGGCTGTCGATCAGCCAGGCGACGTACAGTCGACGGTAGAAGCTGGTCTTGGTCTTGCTCACATCCATTGGCAGGTCCTCACGGCTCACCCTTTGCCAGGCAGCTCGCGGTAAGTCAGGTAGACACGCAGGTCGAACTCCAGTTGATGGTAGCCCGGTTGCATGTGTTCGCAGAGCTGGTAAAAGGCCTTGTTGTGATCGCTTTCCCTCAAGTGGGCCAACTCATGCACCACGATCATTTTCAAGAACTGCGGCGCCGCTTCCTTGAATAGCGAGGCGATGCGAATTTCCTTCTTCGCCTTCAACTTGCCACCCTGCACCCGTGATACTGCAGTGTGCAGGCCCAGGGCGCGATGGGTCAGGTCCAGGCGGTTATCGAACAACACTTTGTCCAGGTTCGGCGCATTTCGCAGGTACTCCTGCTTGAGGCCCTGGGCATAGCTGTACAACGCCTTGTCACTCTGCACGCCATGACGCTCCGGATAACGCTGCTGCAGGTAGTCGCCCAGGCGATTGCTGGCGATCAACTGGCGGACCTGGTCTTGCAGGGCGGGCGGATAGGCTTGCAGGTACTTGAGCGCGGTCATGGTCGGGAAGCAGGCGAGTAATAACGCAGTGTACCCAACTACACCTGTTGCCAGTCAAAAAAGCGTGGAAACTCACTGGCGTCCCCTGCGGTCATCGGATGCGCCAGCAGAAAACCTTGCACGTACTCACAGCCATTGGCCTGCAACCAGCGCGCCTGCTCAGGTGTTTCGACCCCTTCGGCGATCACGCTGATCCCATACTCCCGGCACAACTCAATCACACAGCGGACCATGGCGGCGTCAGCAATCGAGCCCGGTAATCGTGCCACCAGTTGCCGATCGAGCTTCAGGGTATCGATGGGCAAATCGCGGACCATACGCAACGAACAATCACCGGCGCCAAAATCATCCAGGGCGACACGCACACCCAGCTCATGCAGTCTGTGCAGCTGTTTCATGGCATCGTCGAGGTTGTAGCGCAAAGAGCTCTCGGCAATTTCCACCTCCAGCTGGGCAGGCTCCAGATCCTGGCTGAGAATCACCCGCGCCAGCTCTTCAACCAGGTTGGGCATGCTGAACTGCACCTGACTCAAGCTGATGCCCAACACCAGACCGGCGTCGTAGCGTTCGTACCAGGCCCGGCGCTGTACTGCACCTTTCTGGTAAATCCAGCTGGCCAGACGGGTGATCAGGTGAGCCTCCTCCAGCAGGGGAATGAACAAACCTGGCGGCACGTCACCGACGCTGGGATGACGCCAACGCAACAGCGCCTCGAAGCCCCGCAGGCGGCCATCAGCCAACGTCACCTGAGGTTGGTAGACCAGGCTGAATTCCTCATGCTCGATGGCGCCACGTACACTGTCTTCCAGCATCAGCCGTGAACGCGCGCGACCGTTCAGGTCCTGATCGTAATACCGGTACTGCTGGCGTCCCGACTGTTTAGCCGCATACATCGCGGCATCCGCAGCCCGCAGCAGCCCATCGATACTGGCCCCGCATTCAGGATAGGTGGCAATACCGATGCTGACCCCAAGCGTGACTTCCAGCCCGTCGATCTCCTGGTAGATCGACATTCGCTCGATCAGCTTTTCGGCACAACGCGCAGCCTGCTCGGGGTACTCGAGCGAATCGAGCAGCGCGGTGAATTCATCGCCGCCCATGCGCGCGAGAATCGCACAGGTACCCAGGCAATCCTTGAGCTGCTCGGCCACCCAGTTGAGCACCCGGTCACCGGCCTCATGCCCCAGTGAGTCGTTGATGCGCTTGAATCCGTCCAGATCCAGGAACAACAACGCCTGGGGCCGGTCCGAGCGCTCGTTGCGCAATAGCGCACTTTCCGCGGCCTGGTAGAAACCACGCCGGTTGAGCAGGCCGGTCAACGGATCGGTGATGGCCTGGTACTCAAGTTGCTGATGCAGATTGCGCACCACAGACATATCCAGCACCGTAACTACCAACGCGCGCTGCTCACTTGGCAACGGCGCGCACGACAGCGCTACCGGTATCGGATGCCCTCCCACCGTACGCAAGACTGCATCGTGAATACGCAGGGTGCCTCGCTCCAGATAAGCCTGGTAAAACGCCGAGTCCCGCCACGAGGCTGATCCAGGTGACTGCACGAAATCCAGCAAACCCATGCCCTGCAAGTGTTCGAACGGCGCATCGAGCAAACGGGAGATCGCTGGGTTGGCAAAACGGATCAAGCCGTCTTCGGCCACCACCAGGATGCCCTCGGCCGCATTTTCCAGCACTGACGCATTGAACGCCCGCGCGGCCTCCAGGTCATGACTCAGGCGCTGCAACGAACGACGGTTGCGTTGCTGCTCCAGCAAGGCCTGAACCTTGGGCTTGAGGATCTGAGGGTCAAAGGGTTTGAACAGGTAATCCACCGCGCCACTGGCATAACCCTTGAGCACGGCAGCCTGGGACTGCTCGTTGGCGGTCAGAAAAATGATCGGTGTAAGCCGCGTGCGTTGGCTTCCGCGCATCAGGCGTGCTACTTCGAAGCCATCCATGCCTGGCATCTGCACATCCAACAGGACCAGGTCGACTTCATGTTCAAGCAACGCGCTCAGTGCTTCCGTTCCTGAGCTTGCGGTGAGTACTTGCCAGTCCTGACGGGCCAGCAGGGCACGCATGCTGATCAGATTTTCAGGGTAATCATCGACGACCAGTAGTACCGAGCCGCCATCGTTTGTGTGAGGTTGCGCGCAATCCATGCTGCTTCTCTTGTGAAACCGACATCGAATTTCGGTTGAAATCCGAGACTAACTCTAGACCTGGCTGCCACAAATCTGAAGTCATCAGATTGACATCATCGCAGGAAAGCTCCGTAAGCCGACTAACGGTCTGTCCACTCAGGCCACTACAACCCTGTACTTGGCGCGAAGGGCATAAAAAAACCCGCATCGCTGCGGGTTTTCTTAATGCCCCGGACTTAGTTGACCTTGGCGGCCAGCTCACCCTTGAGGTAACGCTGGAACATGCCTTCCAGGGAGATCGGCTTGATCTTGGAGGCATTGCCGGCAGTACCGAAAGCTTCATAACGGGCGATGCACACATCACGCATGGCCGTTACGGTAGCACCGAAGAACTTGCGCGGATCGAACTCGCTCGGGTTCTGCGCCATCAGGCGACGCATGGCACCGGTGGAGGCCAGGCGCAGGTCGGTGTCGATGTTGACCTTGCGCACGCCATACTTGATGCCTTCGACGATCTCTTCAACCGGTACGCCGTAGGTCTCTTTGATGTCGCCGCCATACTGGTTGATGATCGCCAGCCACTCTTGCGGCACCGAAGAAGAACCGTGCATCACCAGGTGGGTGTTAGGAATGCGCTTGTGGATTTCCTTGATACGGTCGATCGCCAGGACGTCACCGGTAGGTGGCTTGGTGAACTTGTAGGCGCCGTGGCTGGTGCCGATGGCGATGGCCAGGGCATCGACCTGGGTCTTCTTGACGAAGTCGGCGGCTTCTTCCGGGTCGGTCAGCATCTGGCTGTGATCCAGAATGCCTTCGGCACCGATGCCGTCTTCTTCGCCGGCCATGCCGGTTTCCAGCGAGCCCAGGCAGCCCAGCTCACCTTCAACCGAAACGCCGCAGGCGTGAGCCATGGCCACGGTCTGCTGGGTCACACGGACGTTGTACTCATAGTCGGTCGGGGTCTTGCCGTCTTCACCCAGGGAGCCATCCATCATCACCGAACTGAAGCCCAGCTGGATCGAGCGTTGGCACACGTCAGGGCTGGTGCCGTGATCCTGGTGCATGCACACCGGAATGTGCGGGAATTCTTCGATGGCAGCCAGGATAAGGTGGCGCAGGAACGGGGCGCCAGCGTATTTGCGGGCACCGGCCGAGGCCTGGACAATCACCGGAGAGTCGGTCTTGTCGGCAGCTTCCATGATGGCGCGCATCTGCTCGAGGTTGTTGACGTTGAAAGCTGGTACGCCGTAGCCAAACTCGGCGGCGTGGTCCAGCATCTGGCGCATGCTAATGAGTGCCATTGTGTATCTCTCTCCCGACAAGCGTCGTTTTTCGTGCAAGCCTGCCGCAGTGGCGGTTGCTATTCAAGTAGTGTGGGCCGCCATCACGCGGCCCGGCCAGTCACGGCGCCTTGCAGCCCCGCCCTATCAAATCGTTGGTGGCGACCCAGTAAACCAGGCCTTCGTCACCTTTGCTGTGAAACGCCAGCACACCATCGCTGTACAACGAACCCGAGGCGCCCGGTTCGGCCTTGAGCCGATAGACCTGGTCACCGCCACCCAGACGAACGTCCACGTTCTGCTGGCTGCTGTCGGCAAAGCGCCAGAGCAGTTCGGCCTGGCTATCACACACCCAGCGGGTCCAGCTGTCCGACGGCGCCGGTGAAGACGTGAAGCTTGCGCATCCGCCCAGTACTGCCAGGGCCATCAGGGCCACGACACCTTTCATCCAATATCCTCTAGCAGACCACAAACTGGCCGGTAGGTTGCCATCAACCGATCAAGGGCAACCCTGAGCCCGGCGCTGGTGTTCGTCATCGTATTTTTCCAGGCCATCCGGGCCGAGCCGCTTGTTGATCACCGGGACGGTTTCCGCCTGCCATTGCGACTGATAGCAGCCGCCTTTCGGCGCGCCCGGCTTATCGGCCGTAACCTCCGGGGTGCTGGAACAGGCGCCCAGCATCCCGACCAGGATAAACACGGGCAATCGCTTGACCATCAGGTCGCTCCCTTTGCCAGGCGTTGAGCGAATCAGGCCTTGGCCCGTTGTTCCAGTACTTCCACCGCTGGCAGGACCTTGCCCTCGACGAACTCGAGGAATGCACCGCCACCGGTAGAAATGTAGGAGATTTGCTCGGCAATGCCATATTTGTCGATGGCGGCCAAAGTATCGCCACCACCGGCGATGGAGAACGCAGCGCTTTCAGCGATGGCCTTGGCCAGCACCTTGGTGCCGTTACCGAACTGATCGAACTCGAACACGCCAACCGGGCCGTTCCACAGGATGGTCTTGGACGACTTCAGCAGCTCGGCGAAGTTGGCCGCGGTTTGCGGGCCGATGTCCAGGATCATGTCGTCTTCGGCAACATCAGCCACCAGCTTCACGGTGGCTGCTGCGCTTTCAGCGAACTCCTTGGCAACCACTACGTCCACTGGCAGCGGTACGTTGACCTTAGCGGCGATGGCCTTGGCGGTGTCGATCAGGTCAGGCTCGTACAGCGATTTGCCGACCGGGTGACCGGCAGCTGCCAGGAAAGTGTTGGCAATACCACCGCCGACGATCAGCAGGTCGCAGATCTGGCTCAGGCTGTTCAGTACGTCGAGCTTGGTCGAGACCTTGGAGCCAGCAACGATGGCGGCCATCGGCTTGGCCGGGGCTTTCAGGGCCTTGCCCAAGGCATCCAGCTCGGCAGCCAGCAGCGGGCCTGCGGCAGCGACTTTGGCGAACTTGGCGACACCGTGGGTCGAGCCTTCGGCGCGGTGAGCAGTACCAAATGCGTCCATCACAAACACGTCGCACAAGGCAGCGTACTTCTGCGCCAGTTCGTCGGCGTTCTTCTTCTCGCCTTTGTTAAAGCGCACGTTCTCGAACAGCACGATATCGCCGGCCTTGACCGGGGCGCCGTCCAGGTAATCGGCAACCAGCGGCACTTCGCGGCCCAGGGCCTTGCTCAGGTAGTCGGCAACCGGCTTGAGGCTGTTCTCGGCAGAGAACTCGCCTTCGATCGGGCGGCCCAGGTGCGAACAGACCATCACGGCCGCGCCCTTTTCCAGCGCCAGCTTGATGGTCGGCAGCGAAGCGAGGATACGCGCATCGCTGGCAACCACACCGTCCTTTACAGGCACGTTGAGGTCTTCGCGGATCAGTACGCGCTTACCTTGCAGATCGAGGTCGGTCATCTTCAACACGGTCATGAATGCAGTCCTTCAGGGCTGTTTACAAGTGGAGCGGGTTTGATTGACGACGTGCAGATAATGATCGGCAACGTCGAGCATACGGTTGGCAAACCCCCATTCGTTGTCGAACCAGGCCAGCAGGTTGACCAGCCGGGGGCCGGAAACGCGGGTCTGACTGGCATCGACGATCGCCGAATGTGGGTCATGGTTGAAATCACAACTGGCGTGCGGCAGTTCAGTGTAGGCCAGCAAGCCCTTGAGCGGTCCGCTCAGGGCCGCATCACGCAACACCCGGTTGACCTCAACTGCGCTGGTATCGCAGGCGGTCTGCAGGGTGATGTCCAGGCACGACACGTTGACGGTCGGCACGCGTACGGCTTTGGCCTGAATTCGCCCGGCAAGTTCCGGCAGCAGGCGCTCGATACCGCGGGCCAGCCCGGTAGACACCGGAATCACCGACTGGAACGCCGAACGGGTACGGCGCAGGTCTTCGTGGTGATAGGCGTCAATCACCGGCTGATCATTCATCGCCGAGTGGATCGTGGTGATCGACACGTACTCCAGGCCAAAGGCCTGGTCCAGCACCCGCAGCAGCGGCACGCCGCAGTTGGTGGTGCAGGAGGCGTTGGAGACCAGGCGCTCGCTGCCATCCAGGCAATTCTGGTTGATGCCGTAAACAATCGTTGCATCGACGTCTGCTTCACTGGCCATCGGCTGGGAGAACAGCACCCGCGGCGCACCGGCATCGAGAAAACGCATGCCATCGGCACGTGTGTTGTAGGCACCAGAGCACTCAAGCACCAGATCGACATCCAGCGCCGCCCAGTCGATCCCTTCCGGGGTGGCACTGCGCAAGACTTTCACGCAGTCGCCATTGATATGCAGACAATCGCCATCGACCTTCACCTCACCGGGAAAACGCCCGTGGGTGGAGTCGAAGCGTGTCAGGTATTCGAGACTGGCCTGATCGGCCAGGTCGTTCAGTGCAACGATTTCGAAGCCCGCCTTCGCCCCCCGTTCAAAGAGTGCGCGCAAGACGCAACGACCGATACGGCCGTAGCCGTTGAGTGCAACTTTGTAAGGACGCGGTTGGGGCATGGGATGCTCACGGAACAGAAGCGTTATCTGCAACCTGTGGGATTCGAGTCGCCTCATTCGCCGGCAACGCCGGCTCCTACAGGGATCGCGCGCGTAGGAGCCGGCGTTGCCGGCGAATGCAGGCAACACCGCTCAACGCAATCAGTCTTCCAGCAGCTCTTCAGCAGTCCCCAGGATGTTCTCCAGGGTGAAGCCGAACTCTTCGAACAAAGCAGCCGCCGGGGCCGACTCGCCGTAGGTGGTCATGCCGATAACACGACCTTCGAGGCCGACGTACTTGTACCAGAAGTCGGCATGGGCCGCTTCGATAGCAATACGCGCACCGACCTGCAGCGGCAGTACCGACTGCTTGTAGGCAGCGTCCTGGGCATCGAACACGCTGGTGCACGGCATCGAAACGACGCGGGCCTTGCGGCCTTGCTCGGTCAGCTTGTCGAAGGCCTGAACGGCCAGGCCCACTTCGGAACCGGTGGCGATCAGGATCAGTTCAGGCTCGCCTGCGCAGTCTTTCAACACGTAGCCACCACGGCTGATGTCGGCGATCTGGCCAGCATCACGGGTTTGGTGCTGCAGGTTCTGACGCGAGAAGATCAGCGCCGACGGGCCGTCCTTACGCTCCAGCGCGTGCTTCCAGGACACCGCCGATTCGACGGCGTCGGCTGGACGCCAGGTATCCAGGTTCGGCGTGCTGCGCAGGCAGGTCAGTTGCTCGATCGGCTGGTGCGTCGGGCCATCTTCGCCCAGACCGATGGAGTCGTGGGTGTAGACGTGGATCACTCGCTGCTTCATCAGCGCCGACATACGCACGGCGTTGCGGGCGTACTCCATGAACATCAGGAAGGTTGCGCCGTAAGGCACCAGGCCGCCGTGCAGGGCAACACCGTTCATGATCGCGGTCATGCCGAACTCGCGCACGCCGTAGTACATGTAGTTGCCGCTGGCATCTTCAGCGCTGATGCCCTTGCAACCCTTCCACAGGGTCAGGTTGGAGCCGGCAAGATCCGCCGAGCCGCCGAGGAACTCTGGCAGCAGAGGGCCGAAGGCATTCAGGGTATTCTGGCTGGCTTTACGGCTGGCGATGGTTTCGCCTTTGGCCGCGACTTCAGCGATGTAGGCAGTCGCCTTCTCGGAGAAATCGGCCGGCAACTCGCCGCTCAGACGACGTTTCAGCTCGCTGGCCAGTTCAGGGAAGGCACCAGCGTAGGCGGCAAAGCGCTTGTCCCACTCGGCTTCAACAGCCTTGCCGGCTTCTTTGGCGTCCCACTCGGCGTAGATGTCAGCCGGGATTTCGAACGGACCGTGGTTCCACTTCAGCTCTTTACGGGCCAGGGCGATTTCGTCGTTACCCAGCGGGGCACCGTGGCAGTCTTCTTTGCCCTGCTTGTTCGGCGAGCCAAAACCAATGATGGTCTTGCAGCAGATCAGGGTCGGCTGCGCGCTCTTGCGGGCGGTGTCGATGGCGGTCTTGATCTCTTGCGGATCGTGGCCGTCGACATTGCGGATCACCTGCCAGTTGTACGACTCGAAACGCTTTGGCGTGTCGTCGGTGAACCAGCCTTCGACTTCACCGTCGATGGAGATGCCGTTGTCATCGTAGAAGGCAATCAGCTTGCCCAGGCCCAGGGTACCGGCCAGCGAAGCGACTTCGTGGGAAATGCCTTCCATCATGCAACCGTCACCCAGGAACACATAGGTGTGGTGGTCGACGATGTTATGGCCTGGGCGGTTGAACTGGGCACCCATGACCTTTTCGGCAAGGGCGAAGCCAACGGCGTTGGCCAGGCCCTGGCCGAGCGGACCGGTGGTGGTCTCGACGCCTGGGGTGTAGCCGAGCTCCGGGTGGCCCGGGGTACGGCTGTGCAGCTGACGGAAGGCTTTCAGATCGTCGATCGACAGGTCATAGCCGGTCAGGTGCAGCAGCGAGTAGATCAGCATCGAGCCGTGACCGTTGGACAGCACGAAGCGGTCACGGTCTGCGAAGTTGGGGTTACTCGGGCTGTGTTTCAGATAGTCGCGCCAAAGAACCTCGGCGATATCCGCCATGCCCATAGGGGCACCGGGGTGGCCGCTGTTGGCCTTTTGCACGGCATCCATGCTGAGGGCACGAATGGCGTTGGCACGCTCACGACGGCTGGGCATCGCTTATCTCCTGGGGCTTGAATTAATTATGAAACGAAAAAAGGCGGCCATTTTCGCCCAGGCACGTGCCCGGGGGCAATGACGGATGGTCGATGCAGCATGATTTTCCTGTGTTTGAGAGAAGAATCAGGCGTTAACCCGGGCAAACAGCAGGATCGGTCGTACGCCCTGCGACGAATTGCCCCGCCCATCGAGCAATATCAAAACTTTTTGATATTGCTCTTGCGACGTTGCCACGGCCTGACTAGACTGCCGCTCCATGAACCTACCTGTGCCCGCAATCCGTTCCGAGCAAAGCGAAGACCTGGCCGCCCTGTGCAAAGCCAGCGGCGACCCGCTGCGTCTGAACGTATTACGGGCACTGGCCAGCGACTCTTTCGGCGTGCTGGAACTGGCGCAGATCTTCGCCATCGGCCAGTCGGGCATGAGCCACCACCTCAAGGTACTGGCCCAGGCCGGGCTGGTAGCGACCCGGCGCGAAGGCAATGCGATTTTCTATCGTCGCGCCCTGCCCGATGGCTTGCGCATAGGCGGCAAGCTGCATGCGGCGCTGCTCGACGAGGTCGACGGGCTGAGCCTGGCGGAAGAAGTGCAAGCGCGCATCGGCCAGGTCCAGCAACGCCGGGCTGCCACTAGCCAGGACTTCTTCCTGCGCGTCGAAGAGAAATTTCGTGCCCAGCAGGACCTGATTGCCGGGCTGCCCCAATACCGCGAAAGCCTCCTGGCGCTGCTCGACAAACTCAGCTTCGCCGCTGACGCCAGCGCCCTTGAAGTGGGCCCTGGCGATGGCGAATTTCTTCCCGAGCTGGCCCGGCGTTTTGTTCGGGTCACCGCGCTGGACAACAGCCCAACCATGCTCGAGCTGGCGCGCCAGGTCTGTCATCGCGAAGGCCTGGCTAATGTGAACCTGCAGTTGGCCGATGCACTCAGTGCAACGGATGTGGAAGCCGACTGCGTAGTGCTGAACATGGTCCTGCACCATTTCAGCGCCCCGGCCGAAGCCCTGCGGCAGCTGGCCAACCGTGTGAAAGCAGGCGGCAGCCTGTTGGTAACAGAGTTGTGCAGCCACGACCAGAGCTGGGCCAGAGAGGCCTGTGGCGATATCTGGCTGGGCTTTGAGCAGGACGACCTGGCCCGTTGGGCCAGCGCTGCGGGACTGGCTCCCGGGGACAGCCTGTATGTGGGCTTACGTAATGGTTTCCAGATTCAGGTCCGCCATTTTCAGCGGCCGGCTGGCGACACTCAACATCGGTAAATTTTAGGAACCCGTCGAGATGAGCGAATACTCCCTTTTCACCTCCGAGTCCGTGTCTGAAGGGCATCCGGACAAAATCGCCGACCAGATTTCGGACGCTGTGCTGGACGCCATCATCACCCAGGACAAATACGCACGCGTGGCCTGCGAAACCCTAGTGAAAACCGGTGTAGCGATCATCGCGGGTGAAGTCACCACCTCGGCCTGGGTAGACCTGGAAGAGATCGTCCGCAAGGTCATCGTCGACATCGGCTACAACAGCTCCGACGTCGGCTTCGACGGCGCCACCTGCGCAGTGATGAACATCATCGGCAAACAATCGGTAGACATCGCCCAGGGCGTTGACCGCAGCAAGCCGGAAGACCAGGGCGCTGGCGACCAGGGCCTGATGTTCGGCTATGCCAGCAACGAAACCGACGTGCTGATGCCAGCACCGATCTGCTTCTCCCACCGCCTGGTCGAGCGCCAGGCCGAAGCACGCAAGTCCGGCCTGCTGCCGTGGCTGCGCCCGGATGCCAAGTCGCAGGTCACCTGCCGTTACGAAGGCGGCAAGGTCGTCGGCATCGACGCCGTGGTCCTGTCGACCCAGCACAACCCTGAAGTCTCGCAGAGAGACCTGCAAGAAGCAGTGATGGAGCTGATCGTCAAGCACACCCTGCCTGCCGAGCTGCTGCACAAGGACACCCAGTTCCACATCAACCCGACTGGCCAGTTCATCATCGGCGGCCCAGTGGGTGACTGTGGCCTGACCGGCCGCAAGATCATTGTCGACAGCTACGGCGGCATGGCCCGTCACGGCGGTGGCGCGTTCTCCGGCAAGGACCCATCCAAGGTTGACCGCTCTGCCGCTTACGCCGGTCGTTACGTGGCCAAGAACATTGTCGCCGCAGGCCTCGCCGAGCGTTGCGAGATCCAAGTGTCCTACGCCATTGGCGTAGCTCAGCCGACGTCCATCTCGCTTAACACCTTCGGCACCGGCAAGATCTCCGACGACAAGATCGTCCAGCTGGTGCGTGAGTGCTTCGACCTGCGTCCGTACGCCATCACCACCATGCTCGACCTGCTGCACCCGATGTACCAGGAAACTGCAGCCTACGGTCACTTCGGCCGTATCCCGCAGCAGAAGAATGTCGGCGACGACACCTTCACCACCTTCACTTGGGAACGCACCGACCGCGTCGATGCCCTGCGCGCTGCTGCTGGTCTGTAAGCGTTAAGCTGCAAGCGACAAGAGAAACCCCTGCCGAGTGATCGGCAGGGGTTTTTTCATGACATATCGGCTGACAACTCACGGTGATGCCCTGAACGCCAATTGCCTAGGCTGAGGATTCCGAACTGCCAAGCAAGGATGCTGGCCATGTTGCTCAAGCTGCTCGTTTATCTTCTAGTTGCACTCTACTTGTCCACAACCCACGCCGAGGAATGCCCTGCCTGGCCCATCGACCGTGCTCGCAACAAGACCGGCCAATTGCGTGAGACCCTGGCCAAGTGGGATGAGCATTACCATAGTCTCGGCATATCGCTGGTGCCAGATGAGCTCTACGACCAAAGCCGACAGCGCCTGAAATACCTCCAGGATTGCTTCAACCTGAAGAATGTCGACAACCCGCTAGCCAGTGCCCGCGGCCCGATAGCCCATCCCATCACGCACACTGGCGTCGAGAAGCTGGCCGACGATCAAGCAGTGGCTCAGTGGATGCAGGGTAAACAGAACGTCTGGATTCAACCCAAGGTGGATGGCGTCGCTGTCTCGCTGGTCTTTCGACAAGGCAAGTTGCTGCAACTGCTCAGCCGTGGTGATGGCGTGCAGGGGCATGACTGGAGCCGCCACATACCTTATCTCAGCGGCGTAACCCGACAACTGCCCCAGCCACTCGACCTCACCCTGCAAGGCGAACTTTACTGGCGCCTCGACGGCCATGTGCAGTCTGCTGCTGGAGGGCTAAACGTTCGCGGCACAGTGGCGGGACTGATGGCGCGCAAGCAGCTGAGCGCCGAGCAAGGTGCAGGCATCGGGTTGTTCGTCTGGGATTGGCCCGAAGGCCCGACCACTCAGACCGAGCGCCTGGCCAGGCTGGCAGAACTGGGTTTTCCTGACAGCCAGCGTTACAGCGTTGCCATCGTTACTCATGACGAAGCCGCCCACTGGCGCCAGCACTGGTACCGCTCGCCGCTACCCTTCGCCACCGACGGCGTGATCCTACGTCAGGACAGCCGCCCACCCGCCGAGCGCTGGCGGGCTAACGCGCCCTACTGGATCGCAGCCTGGAAACACCCTTTCGCCCAGGCAATGGCCGAGGTGCGCGAGGTGCACTTCAGGGTCGGACGCACCGGTAAGGTCACGCCGGTGCTGCAGCTGCAGTCGGTCATGCTGGATGACCGGCGCATTACTCAAGTCAGCCTGGGCTCATTGGCACGTTGGCAGTCCCTGGACATCCGTCCGGGCGACCAGGTGGCGATCAGTCTGGCCGGCCTGACCATCCCGCGCCTGGAGCACGTGGTGCATCGCAGCGTTCATCGGCCGTTGGTGCATCCTCCTGCAAGCGGGCGATTTCACCCGCTGAGCTGCTGGCAGGCCAGCCCCGGCTGCGAAGAGCAGTTCACCGCACGGCTCACCTGGCTCAGCGGCAAGCAGGGGCTGGATATGCCGCGAGTAGGCGTTGCGACCTGGCGCAACCTGGTGCAGGCAGGTTTAGTCAGCACCTTGGCCGACTGGCTGGCATTGACCAGCGAACAGATACGGCAACTACCCGGCTTCAGCGCAGCCAGCGCCGAGCGGCTCTTGCAGGGGTTTGAAAGCGCTCGCGCACGCCCCTTCCAGCAGTGGCTGCACGCCCTGGGAATACCCGCGCCGCGCAGCGCTGAACTGGGCCTTGACTGGCATTCCCTGGCTGCCAGGACTGCCGATCAGTGGTCCAGCGAGGCCGGTGTCGGAACAGCACGTGCCGAGCAGCTACTAGCCTTCTTCAGCCATCCGCAGGTGCAGGCGCTGGCTGAGCAACTGCTGGACCAAGGCATCGAAGGATTCCAAAGCGACCACTGAAATAACGCCTGTAAATGTAGGTTTTTCCTGCAGTACAGCTGAAAAGCCTACTGAGGGTTCCTTAATTCAGGAAATCAGGGCAGGATTTCCCCCAACTTTTACTGCCATGCCCCGAATGGAGGCGCCCATGAAACTGTTCTCTTCGCTCGTTCTGATGACTGCATTTGGTCTGGCTGCTGATTCGTTACAGGCTGCGCCGGAGGCGAATGGCCTGACCGGTTGTGCTGCCAAGAAAGTCGACATCCAGCAACAGATTGACAAGTCCATTAACCCTTTCGAAAAAGCAGGTCTTGAGAAAGCGCTGAGTGAGGTCAATGAGCACTGCACTGATGCTGGCTTGAAAAAAGAGCGTGAACAGAAAGTGCTCGACGCTCGTCACGAAGTGACACAGCGCACCAAGGACCTGGACAAGGCCATGAAAAAAGGCGACGCCGAGAAGATCAACACGCGCAAGGACAAGCTAGCCGAGTCCAAGAAAGAACTGCAGCAAGCACTGGACGCACTCGAGAAGTAAGCCGAGGTATTGCGTTGCCCCGCGATGGCGTAGTCAATGATTACGAAACTCGGTATGACAGGCTTTGCACGCCGCTTCGACCTTGTCTGTCGGCGCGGCCAGATCCGCAGCCTGCAACGGCTGGGTGCGCGTGACCGCTACCAGCTCGCCGGTAGCGGTCTCCAGTTGGCGGGCCAGGTCCTGAAACCGCACCTGTTTCTCCCAGACCTCTGCCCGAGCACTGGTTTCGTCGTCCTCACGAACCTGCGGGAAATGCTTCCAGGGCTCACGGGACAAGTTGTCGAGCTTGATCGCGCCGTCGGCAAACTTCTGCCCGTCAAAGGCCAGCCGCCCGCGCAGCATGCCGCCCAGGTCTTCACTGGTCTTGAGCATCTGTTTGAAAATGGTCTTGCGCTGGCCCAGTGGCGAGTTGGGATCAACACCACCGCAGGCGGTCAGAGTCAGGCAGGCCAGCACTACAACAGAGAGTCGCTTGAGCATCATGTTAACTTTGGCTCACGGGAAAAAGGCGGCCAGTATCCTCGCCTCATCGCCAAAGACCAATACCCTTATTAACTCTACGGATTGCCGGGACACCTGAGCCCCAGGCAAACCGCCAAGGAAACCCTGTTCATGAAATTTTCCCTGCGCCATCTGGGATGGTCGCTCTCGGTACTGGCGCTGCTCGCCGGTTGCAACGGCGGCGGCCCGGAAAAACCCAAACCTCACGCATTGGCCACCTACGTCAGCAGCACCTGGAAAGACCTGCCACAGGTTAGCGACAGCGACCTGCTGGCAGGTTTCGAAGCCTGGCGCAGCGCCTGCGAGCGCCTCAAGCGCGACGCCATCTGGGCCAACACCTGTACAGCCGCGACCAGCGTCCCCAGTGACAGCGCCCAGGTACGCAGCTTTCTCCAGACCCAGCTGGATGTGTACAGCATGCGCTCGGGTGAAAACAGCGCCAACGGCCTGATTACCGGGTACTACGAACCGGTCTACCCCGGCAGCCTGACCAAGACCGACAACGCTCATGTACCCGTTTATGGCGTGCCTGATGACATGATCGTGGTGGCCTTGGACAGCATTTATCCGGAACTCAAGGGCAAACGCCTGCGCGGCCGCCTGGAGGGTCGCACCCTCAAACCCTACGACAGCGCTGAAGTGATCAACCAGCAAGGCGTGCCTGCGCCTGTACTGGCCTGGCTGACCGACCCCATGGACCTGCAGTTCTTGCAGATCCAGGGTTCCGGGCGGATCCAGCTCGACAACGGCCGCCAGCTGCGCGTCGGTTACGCCGACCAGAACGGCCACCCCTATCGCCCGGTGGGGCGCTGGTTGGTCGAACAGGGCCAGCTGAAAAAAGAAGACGTCACCATGGGCAGCATTCATGCCTGGGCCCAGACTAACCCGACGCGGGTGCCCGAACTGCTGGCAAGCAACCCCAGCTACGTGTTCTTCAGTACCCGCCCGGACAGCAACGAAGGCCCACGCGGCTCACTCAACGTGCCACTCACCGCAGGCTACAGCGTGGCCATTGACCGCAAAGTGATTCCGCTGGGCAGCCTGCTGTGGCTATCCACCACCCGTCCCGACGGTGCTCCCGTGGTGCGCCCGGTTGCAGCCCAGGACACCGGCGGTGCAATCACCGGTGAAGTGCGTGCCGACTTGTTCTGGGGTACCGGCAGCGAAGCGGGCAAGCTGGCCGGAGATATGAAGCAGCAGGGCCAGATCTGGTTGCTCTGGCCCAAAGGTGCGACGCTGCCCGAAGTGCCCAAGGTGCCCTGAATCAGACCGAGACGACAAAGAACGAGACAATCAGCCCCAGGCCGACGAACCAGACCAGCGAACGCAGGGCGGCCCAGTCGGCCAGGTAGCAAATGATGTAGAGCAGGCGGCTGGTGATGAACAGCACCGCCAGCACATCCTGGGTCACCTGCTCGGCATTGCCGACGATGTCGGCGATGATCACCGCCGCGGCAAAAGCTGGAAAGGCTTCGAAACTGTTCAACTGGGCGGCATGGGCACGACGCGGCAGACCTTCGAGCTTGTCGAGAAAAGCCCGCGGATCGTGGTTCTGCTTCAGGTTGAAACGTCCGCTGCCGAACTTGGCGATGCTGGTACACAGGATCGGCAGAAACAACGCAATCAATACACACCAGAAAGCAACGGTCATGGCTAAGTCCTTGTCGGTTGGAACATCAAAGTTTCATGATCAGCATGCCGATCAGCACCAGGGCACAGGCTAAGAGCCTGGGTCGGCCAAAAGGTTCTTTGAGGTAGCGCATGCCGAACAGCACCACCAGTATCACGCTGACCTCACGCAACGCCGCAGCTTCGGCCACCGAACCCAGCTGCATGGCCCAGAGCACCAGGGCATAGCTGAGCAGCACGCATAAACCTACCGCCAAGCCGAGCCGCCATTGCAAGCGCCAGAACAGTAGGAAAGGCGCGCGTCGGGCGACACTGGCCAGCAACGGAAACGGCCAGGCACTGAGCAGCGTCAACCAGACAAGATAGTCCAACGGCTGCGACCAGAGCCGGATCGCCTGGCCATCGAACCAGGTGTAGCAACCGATGCACAGCCCGATCAAGGCCACCACTGGCAGCATCGACCACGGCAGGCGGTCGCCGCCACCGCCTTGCCAGAGCAGACAGGCCATGCCACAGGGTATCAGCAGAATGCCGATGATCTGCTGGCTGCTTAATGTTTCGCCGGCAAAAGTCAGCGTCAGTGCCAGTACCACCAACGGTGAGAGGCCGCGCATCAGCGGATAGACCAGCCCCAGGTCGCCCACGCGGTAGGCCTGGATCAGCAGGAACCGGTACAGCTGTTCAAACAGTGCCGAAGCCAGCAACCACGGCCAGACCTCGGCGGGCGGGAACTGCACGAAGGCGACCATCACCAGTGCAAACAGCAACGCCACCACGTCCATGCTGGCAATTACCAGCAGGCGCTCGCCGCTGAACTTGATCAGGGTGTTCCAGGTTGCATGCAGCAGTGCGGCAACCAGAACCAGGGAAGTGGCTAACACGCGAAGGTCCTTGGCAGTGCAGGTCGGGTCATCAATGGCCAGCCACTATCTAAGCATTTCCCTCGGCGCCACGTCGCGCACAATCGAGCGCCGTGGAAACGATGTCTCCGGTGTAAAACATAAAGGAAGTCCCCGGCTTGCCCCGCGATGTTTTCTTACTCCACCGCGGTATCCGGAAACTGATCCTGGACATACTTGATCTCGGTCCGCCCATGCGCCGCCGGCAATCCATCCTCGCCAAGGTTGACGAAGACCATCTTGTCCACGGTCAGGATGCTCTTGCGGGTAATCTTGTTGCGCACTTCGCACTTGAGGGTGATCGAGGTGCGGCCGAACTCGGTGGCAGTGATACCCAGTTCGATAATGTCGCCCTGGCGCGAGGCGCTGACAAAGTTGATCTCCGAGATGTACTTGGTCACCACACGCTGGTTGCCCAACTGGACGATCGCATAGATCGCCGCCTCTTCATCGATCCAGCGCAGCAGGCTGCCGCCGAACAGGGTGCCATTGGGGTTGAGGTCTTCGGGCTTGACCCATTTGCGGGTGTGAAAATTCATATCGACTCCTGAGCGTCTTGCCATTCGATGAAGGTAATGATGGCAGAGCCTGTCGCCCTCCTCCATTTAACATCGACTATGGTCTCGATTAATCGACAGAAAGCCTTGGGCAGATGCGCAGGCGCGGCTATAATCGCCATCGCTTGAAAAACGGTCATCTGCACTTGATACCGTTCCCGCCACCTGTCCGAGGGGCGCTGCAGCAGGTTCAACCTGTCAGGCTCGGATGGGGCGTTGTCTGGCCAGGCTTGCCTGGCGACACTAAACGCACAACGGCGCCCATTCGCACACTACGAATGGAGGCTCTTCATGAGCGCTGTAAACACGCCTGCCGGTTTTACCGATTACAAAGTCGCTGACATCTCCCTGGCTGCATGGGGCCGTCGCGAAACCATCATCGCCGAATCGGAAATGCCTGCACTGATGGGCCTGCGCCGCAAGTACCTGCAAGAGCAACCGCTCAAGGGTGCCAAGATCCTCGGCTGCATCCACATGACCATCCAGACTGCCGTGCTGATCGAAACCCTGGTTGCCCTGGGTGCCGAAGTACGCTGGTCGTCCTGCAACATATTCTCCACCCAGGACCAGGCCGCGGCCTCCATCGCCGCCGCCGGCATCCCTGTGTTCGCCTGGAAAGGCGAGACCGAAGAAGAGTACGAGTGGTGCCTGGAGCAAACCATCCTCAAGGATGGCGCCCCATGGGACGCCAACATGATCCTCGACGACGGCGGTGACCTGACCGAGCTGCTGCACAAAAAATACCCAGCTGTGCTGGACCGCGTTCACGGCGTGACCGAAGAAACCACCACTGGCGTTCACCGCCTGCTGGACATGCTGGCCAAGGGCGAGCTGAAAATCCCGGCCATCAACGTCAACGACTCGGTCACCAAGAGCAAGAACGACAACAAATACGGCTGCCGTCACAGCCTCAACGATGCCATCAAGCGCGGTACCGACCATCTGCTGTCGGGCAAGCAAGCCCTGGTCATCGGCTACGGTGACGTGGGCAAGGGCTCGGCCCAGTCGCTGCGTCAGGAAGGCATGATCGTCAAGGTCACCGAAGTCGACCCGATCTGCGCCATGCAAGCCTGCATGGACGGCTTCGAGCTGGTTTCGCCGTTCATCGACGGTATCAACAACGGTACCGAAGCGAGCATCGACAAAGCACTGCTGGGCAAGATCGACCTGATCGTGACCACCACCGGCAACGTCAATGTCTGCGATGCCAACATGCTCAAAGCCCTGAAGAAGCGCGCCGTAGTCTGCAACATCGGCCACTTCGACAATGAAATCGACACCGCTTTCATGCGCAAGAACTGGGCATGGGAAGAGGTCAAGCCACAGGTACACAAGATCCACCGTACCGGCGCTGGCGATTTCGACGCGCAAAACGACGACTACCTGATCCTGCTGGCCGAAGGCCGCCTGGTGAACCTGGGTAACGCCACTGGCCACCCAAGCCGCATCATGGACGGCTCCTTCGCCAACCAGGTGCTGGCGCAGATCTTCCTGTTCGGCCAGAAGTACGCCGACCTGCCAGCCGCTCAGCAAGCCGAGCGCCTGACCGTTGAAGTACTGCCGAAGAAGCTCGACGAAGAAGTGGCCCTGGAAATGGTCCGCGGCTTCGGCGGCGTGGTGACCCAGCTGACTCCACAGCAGGCCGAATACATCGGCGTGACTGTCGAGGGGCCATTCAAGCCACACGCCTACCGCTACTGATGGGCCAAAGCTGGTGACGCTTCCAGCGTCACCGGCTTTTTTCTGTAAGCCAGCCACAGGTCTGGCCTGCTTGATCGGTTTACCAGGATTTCGCCATGTCTCAGGAACGTCGTTACAGCTTCGAGTTCTTCCCGACCAAGACCGATGCTGGACATGAAAAACTGCTCGCCACTGCCCGTCAGTTGGCCAGCTACAACCCGGATTTCTTCTCCTGCACCTACGGTGCCGGTGGCTCGACCCGTGACCGCACGTTGAACACCGTGCTGCAGCTGGAAAGCGAAGTGAAGATCCCTGCCGCGCCGCACCTGTCCTGCGTCGGTGACAGCAAGGAAGACTTGCGCAGCCTTTTGACCCAGTACAAGGCCGCCGGCATCCAGCGCATCGTCGCCCTGCGCGGTGACCTGCCGTCGGGCATGGGCATCGCCAGCGGCGAATTGCGTTATGCCAACGAGCTGGTCGAGTTCATCCGCCAGGAAAGCGGTGACCACTTCCATATCGAAATCGCCGCCTACCCGGAGATGCACCCCCAGGCGCGCAACTTCGAGGATGACCTGAACAACTTCGTGCGCAAGGCCAACGCCGGCGCCGACAGCGCCATCACCCAGTACTTCTTCAACGCCGACAGCTACTTCTACTTCGTCGAGCGCGTGCAGCAGATGGGTGTGGATATTCCTGTGGTTCCGGGGATCATGCCGATCACCAACTACAGCAAGCTGGCGCGATTCTCCGACGCTTGCGGTGCCGAGATCCCACGCTGGATCCGCAAGCAGCTGGAAGCCTATGGCGATGACGTCAAGAGCATCCAGGCGTTTGGCGAAGAAGTCATCACCCGCATGTGCGAACAACTGCTGCAAGGCGGTGCGCCAGGGTTGCACTTCTATACCCTGAACCAGGCCGATCCGAGCCTGGCGATCTGGAACAACCTCAAGTTGCCCCGTTGATCGACGTGCTACACCGTTGGTAACAATTACTATGGGATACTGAAAAGGCCTTAGCTTACGCTAAGGCCTTTTCTGCACTCTCCACCTGACGGACTATCGTGCTTCATGCCTCAAGGACATACTACGTCTCGCCCGCAACTGGTTTACCTGGTCTTCGGTCCCCAGACCTATCATCAGGAAGCCCAGTTCAGCATCGTCAGCGCCCTGGCCAACCTGCACAAGACGCCAGGCGAAGCCCTGGACATCCAGGTCTATAGCGACAACCCAGAGCCCTACCAGCATCTTCCAGTTACCGTCCACCCATTGGACGCCGCCACCCGCGAAGCCTGGAACCAGCCTTATGGTTATCACTTTCGCAGCAAGCACGTGGTCTTGCGTCAAGTACTGGCCAACGCGCCGGTGGCGGCACTGATCGATACCGATACTTTCTTCCACCAGTCGCCCATGGAGCTGTTCCGGCGCATCAAACCGGGCACCCTGCTGTGCAATGCCATCGGCGCTACCTTTGGTGCCGACAAGCAGTGCCGGCTGTACCAGAGCCTGGCAGCCATGCTTGAAGCGCGCGGGCTGGCCGACCGGCACATGCACCTGCTCAACTCTGGTGTCATAGGCCTGATGCAAGAAGATGCGCCATTGCTCGATCACTCCATCGCCTTGATGGATGAGTACTATCCCCATGCGAACGGCGCTTACACCCTGGAAGAGTTCTGCCTGGCCGTGGCGGCCTATCGCCGGATGCAGGTCAACCAGTGCACGGACCTGCTCCATCACTACTGGAGTCGCAAACAGCTGTTCAGGGCCAAGGTCCAGGCCTGGCTGGCCAAGCACCAGCACGCGCCGCTGAGCTGCCAGGCGCTGCAGGATGTGCCCCTGGTCAACGCCCAGTTGCCAAAACCGCCTGTCCTGCATCGCCTGGGCTACAAGGCGCTGAGCCTGACCCTGCCGAGCGAGCAGCGGCAGTTCCTGCGTGAATTGATGTACGGCTGCTATGAGTATGCCAACGAGTTCGATCGTGCCTGCGCCCCCGCCTGGTGGGACAAGGCCCTGGAAAACGCCAATGCCCGTCACCCACGCCCGCTGTGCCACGACAAACTGCAGCAGTGGTTCAAACGTCCCGGCATGCGCCTGAGCCTGGGCAGCAAGCACGGTACTGTTCGTGATTCACTGATAAACCGATCACAACGCTGAATACCCGGCAAGCGCAATGCGCACGTCTACTAGCCATAGCCGTGCGCACGTCGTAATCTCCAGCCATGCCTGATTTCACTCGCCTGCTGACCGCCCTGCTGCTCGCTTGCCTGAGTGCTTTTGCCCATGGCGAGAAACTGCGTATCGTTACCGAACCCTGGGCACCCTATGTGTACTTGGAGAACGGGCAGGCCAAAGGCATCGACTACGAAGTCACCGTCGAAGTGTTCAAGCGCCTGGGCGTGGAGGTGGACTGGCAGTTCCTGCCCTGGAAGCGCTGCCTGGCCATGATCGACCAAGGTCTGGCGGATGGCATCCTGGATATCTTCCTGACCGAACAACGCGCCAATCAGCTCGTCTACCCCAACGAGCCGCTGTCGGAGGTGGAATTCGTCCTGTTCTACGCCAATGCCCGGCCCCATTCGGTAAACAGCCTGCAAGACCTGCGCGGCCTGACCGTTGGCACCTCGCCTGGCTATGCCTACGCACCGGCGTTCAGCGAGTCGCCACTGTTCACCCGCGAACCGGCCCCGACCCATGAAGCCAACTTCGGCAAACTGCAGCGTGGACGCATCGACTTGCTGATCACCGACCGCCGCGTCGGTCGCTACCTCAGTAAAAACCTGGGCCTGGAGCAGGAAATCAGCGAACTGCCGTTGGTGGTCAGCCGCCAGAGCCAATACCTGGCGGTACGTCGTAATGCGGGCAGGGACTTGCTGATGCAACGCTTCGCTGCCGAACTGCGGCGTTTCAAACAAGAACCCGCTTATGCGGCCTTGAACGCTCGCTATGCTGGCATCGGCGAAAACTTTCGAACCACCGTTGAGCAGCAGGAACGCAGCACACCCTGATTGCTCTGTTATACTCGGGCCTTCCCGCCAGGCTTACGCCCGGACGCTCGACCTTGCAAAAGGCATCCCGACCGGCAGGACAGCGCGGCCAAGAGCCCGCCCGCCATACTCCGGATGCGCATTGAAGGCCCTGCTGGACCGGACGCGATAGCATCACCCGATGCCCATCGCGCCAGGCAAGATTATCCCATCGGGCTTAGCCCCCACTAAGAACAGGATTACTCATGTCCTTTGCTTCCCTCGGTCTCTCCGAGGCTCTAGTCAGCGCCATCGAGGCTGCTGGCTATACCCAGCCCACTCCGGTGCAACAGCGGGCCATTCCCGCCGTGTTGCAAGGTCGCGACCTGATGGTTGCCGCCCAGACAGGTACTGGTAAAACCGGTGGTTTCGCCCTGCCGATCCTTGAGCGCCTGTTTCCAGGTGGTCACCCAGACAAATCGCAGCGTCATGGCCCTCGCCAGCCGCGGGTCCTGGTGTTGACCCCGACACGTGAACTGGCCGCCCAGGTGCATGACAGCTTCAAGGTCTATGCCCGCGACCTCAAGTTCGTCAGCGCCTGCATCTTCGGTGGCGTCGGCATGAACCCGCAGGTTCAAGCCATGTCCCGTGGTGTTGATGTGCTGGTGGCCTGCCCGGGCCGCCTGCTCGACCTCGCTGGCCAAGGCAGCGTCGACCTCTCCCACGTCGAAACCCTGGTGTTGGACGAAGCCGACCGCATGCTCGACATGGGCTTCATCCACGACGTGAAGAAGGTCCTCGCACGGCTGCCAGCCAAGCGTCAGAACCTGCTGTTCTCGGCAACCTTCTCCAAGGACATCACCGACCTTGCCGACAAGTTGCTGCACAACCCCGAGCGCATCGAGGTTACCCCGCCGAACACCACGGTCGAGCGGATCGAGCAGCGTGTCTACCGCCTGCAGGCCAGCCATAAGCGCGCCCTGCTGGCCCACCTGATCACCACCGGCGCCTGGGAACAAGTGCTGGTCTTCACCCGCACCAAGCACGGCGCCAACCGCCTGGCCGAGTACCTGGAAAAGCACGGCCTGAGCGCCGCCGCAATCCATGGCAACAAGAGCCAGAATGCCCGCACCAAAGCCCTGGCCGACTTCAAGGCCGGCACCGTGCGCATCATGGTTGCCACCGATATCGCCGCCCGCGGCCTGGACATCGACCAACTGCCCCACGTGGTCAACTTCGAGCTGCCCAACGTCGAAGAAGATTATGTGCACCGTATCGGCCGTACTGGCCGCGCCGGTCGCTCGGGTGAGGCGATCTCGCTGGTCGCCCCGGATGAAGAAAAGCTGCTCAAGAGCATCGAGCGTGTCACCCGCCAGAAGATCCCGGATGGCGACCTGATGGGCTTTGATGCCTCCAAGGTTGAAGCCGAAAAGCCTGAAGTCCGCGAACGTCCGCAAAACAACCCACGTGGTGGCCGTGGCCAACGTGCTGACGGCAGCAACACTGGCAACGGCGGACGCAAGGACAAAGGCAAGGATCAAGGCAAGGAAAAAGGTCGCGAGAAAGACAAGGAAAAAACCGCAGAGAAATCTGCCGGTGGCCGTCAGGAACGCAAACCACGCGACAACCAAAAGCCACGCCAGCCCCAGTCCACTCAAGCAGGCACCCCAGCGGGACAAGCCAAACGTGATCCGGAAGAGTTCCTGGATGACGACGTGGACAACTTCGGCAACCGCGCCGACTACGTCAGCCCTTACCAGAACAAGGGCAACCAGGGCCGCAACCGTCGCCCTGGCGCACCAGCCCAGAGCGGTGCCGGCACTACTGGCCAGCAACGTAGCGGTGGCGGCCAAGGCCGCAACAATGGCCCACGTACGGGTACAGGCGGCTCGGCCAGCGGCGAAAAACGCGGTGGTTCGCGCAGTGGTGGCGGCGGTCAGCAACGCCGTGATGGTGGTGCCCGCAATCGCCGTCCAAACAGTGACAATCAATCGAGCGAACCGGCCGTGCGCAACCCACGTGAAAGCCAGCCGCAACCGAAGATCATGCACAAAGAGTCGAAGATCGACCGTTTCCCGACTGCCGAACAGCTTGAGCAACTGCCAAGCCGTCCGCGTGGCGAAAAGCCTGCACTGCTGACGCGTAATCGCTGATTCAGTCATGCAGACACAAAAACGCCGCCCCTAGGGGCGGCGTTTTTGTTGCCGTGGCAACAATTACTTCTGCTTGATGCCTTCGATCGAGATGTTCAGAACCAGGGTCTGCGAGGTTGGGCCCGGCCCCTTGATACCGAAGTCATTCAGGTTCAGGGTAGTGTTGGCGTCGAAACCGGCACGCTCACCGCCCCATGGATCCTGGCCTTCGCCGTTGAAGGTGGCCTTGAACGTTACCGGCTTGGTCACGCCGTGCATGGTCAGGTCGCCGGTCACGTCAGCGGTTTTCTCGCCGGTCGGCTTGACGCTGGTAGAGACGAACTTGGCCTCTGGGTACTTTTTCACATCGAGGAAGTCTTTGCTGGCGATGTGCTTGTCACGCTCGGCGTGGTTGGACCACAGGCTGGCGGTTTTCAGGTCGACAGCGATCTTGCTGGCTTCAGGCTTTGCTGCATCCCAGCTGAAAGAACCGTCGAAGTCCTTGAAGGTGCCGTGGATGAAGCTGTAGCCCAGGTGGCTGATCTTCCAGTCAACGAAGGCATGCTGGCCTTCCTTGTCGATCTTGTAGTCTGCAGCCATGGCCTGACCGGCCGAGAGCAGTGCGGTACCGAGCGCCAGAGCGGCAAAAGTCTTTTTCAACATGCGTCTATATCCCTTTGGAGTGGAGGTTGAACATCAAGCTTTGCGGCCCAGCATGCGAGTGAGGGTCGCGTCACGGTCGATAAAGTGGTGTTTCAGGGCTGCCAGGCCATGCAGGCCAGAAAAAATCACCAGGCCCCAGGCCAGGTAGAAATGGATCTCACCGGCGACGTCTGCCTGGTCGGGCAAGTTGCTGACCAGCGCAGGTACCTCGAAAAGTCCGAACACCGGGATGCCCACGCCATCGGCGGTGGATATCAGGTAACCGGCGATCATCACCGCGAACAGACCGAAGTAAAGCAGGCCGTGCCCGGCCTTGGAGGCTGCGCGTGTCAGTTTGCCGTGGTTAGGCAGCGCAGGTGGTGGTGGGCTGATGAAGCGCCAGGCCACGCGTGCCAGCATGACTGCCAACAACACCAGGCCGATACTCTTGTGCAGGTCAGGGGCGTCCTTGCGCCACGGGCTGTAGTAGTCCAGGCCCATCATCCACAGGCCAAGCGCGAACAGTCCGAAAACTGCCAGTGCCACACCCCAGTGCATGACGATGCTGACCAGGCCATAGCGAGAAGATGAATTGCGCAGTTGCATTGCCGTGTTTCCCTGTAAGAACTGTGCTCAAGACTAACGAGTTATCTATCGAATAAAAGCGAAAAATTTCGCTTCGAAATATCGAGAAAAACGATTGATAGTGTCTAGCACCGCTATTAAGGAAACATTAACTGAGGGGGAAGGTGTACCGATTTTGCGGAGCATCGCGGGGCAAGCCCGCTCTCTCAGGCTGTGAGAGCTGGCGTGCCCCGCGATGAGTTCAGCGCATTTACTGCGCCTTAGCCTGTACGTTGGCTACTGGCTTCTTGGCCGGTACAGGTTGCGCTGCGGTCTTCTTCGCCTGATCAGCCTTGGCTACGGGCTTTTTCACCGGTGCTTGCTTGACCGCTGCCTTGGCGGGTACCGCCTTGACCGGTGCTGGCTTGACTGGCTCTTCCTTGGCAACTGGAGCCACTGCTGGCGCAGGTGCTGCAGCCGGGGCCGGGGCGGCTTCTGCAGGTTTGGCCGCTGGTTGTTCGGCAGGCTTGTCGCCACCACCGAACATCCGCGAGAAGAAACCTGGTTTACTTTCTTCCTTCTTCACAGGCTCTGCCGCCTTGGCCGGCTTGTCGGACGAGCCTCCAAACAGATTGGAGAAGAAATTGCCCTTGCTGGCCGCCGCTGCAGTGGCGGCTGCGGCAGCTACCGGCACAGCCTTGACGGGGTCAAAGGACTTGCCCGCCGCCAAGTCCTGGACCTGGCTGGCCGCACGCTGACCGCTGCGCAGGGCGCCTTCCAGGGTGCCCGGGTAGAGGACGTCGGTGTGCTCGCCGGCAAAGGCGATACGCTGCACCGGGCGCTCCCAAAGACGCCAGAATTTACTGATCTGTCCCGGGCCATAGGCCAGGTAGGCACCGCCCATGTTGGCGTCGGTGCTGTAACGGCGTACTTCGTAACCGGTGAAGGCACCGCGAGCCTGTGGATAGAACGCATGCATGCGGATCAACACCTGGTCGACCATCTGCTTGTCGCCGAAGGCCTGCAGCAGGCGTGCATTGTCACCCGACAGGTTGATCACCACGTTGGCCCCACCTTTGAGCGCCGGCTCGATCCACAGCATGCCAAGGCCAGTGTTGCTGAAGATTTCGCCGGACATCCGCGCGCGGCTCTCCCACACCGGGTGCTTGAACTTGAGCAACAGCTGGTCGCGCCAGCCATAGTTGGTGCCCTTGAGCGCCGCCAGGTGCTTGGTGTCCAGGCCCGGGGTCATCTGGATCTTCGCCAGCGCGCGTAGCGGCACGGCCAGGACCACGTAATCAGCCTGATATGCGACGCTGCCGACTTTGACGGTGACGCCGTCCTTGTCCTGGGTAATGGCACTGACCGGCGAGCTGGTCTTGATAGTCTTCAGCTGTTTGACGAACGCCTGGGCCAACACCGGGCTACCGCCTGGCAGGCGTGCGGCGCGCAAGTCGCGGTCGCTGACACCACGGTAAACACGGGTTTGCTGGGCGAAATAGAGCAGCGACAGGCGCGATGGCTCGTCGTAGCGCGTACGGATCTGTTGGTTGATCAACTGACGCGCGGTGGTTGGCAGCTGCAGTTTGTCCAGCCAGCTGGACACGTTCAGTTGGTCGAGCGCGAACAAAGTGCTGTTGGCCGCCGGGTTCTGCGGATCGTCAATCGAGCGCGCCAGGTCGTCGAGGGTCTTTTCATAGCGCTTGAGCGCCTCGGCGGTGGCCGGTTGCTTGGTCGCCAGATCCGACGAGCTGAAATACTCGCCGTCGATAAGGTAACCCGGCATTCGGACGAACTCCGGTGCCGGCAGGGTACTGATCTTGAAGGTGTCGAGGTACTGGTTGAGGATCGGCTGGGCCTTGCTGTTGCCGATCCATTCGCTGGTGGCCAGGCCCGATCGTCCACCCATACCCGACTTGGCTTCGAGCAGGGTCACCTGCCAGCCCTTGCCCTGCAATTCATAAGCGGCGGTCAGGCCAGCCAGACCGCCCCCGACGACGATCGCCGTCGGGGTTTTGTCCTTGGCCAGCGCGGCACCGCTGAACAGTCCTATCATTACCAGCGCACAGGCGCGCAGCCACCCAGCAGACATGTTGGCGAACTCCGGATCAAAGCAGAAAGATGGGGGGATTCCCCCTGGAAAGAGTAGCCGAAGAATACGCGAGGCCAAGTCCCCCCGCCAGCCGCCTGCAGGCTGATTGCATGCCACGGGTTGTCCTCGACCGGCGCTTTGCATAGGCTTGCGCCGCATGTCCGCGCTGTCGTCGCCAGGAGAATAGAAATGGGCCTTAACCAACAGTGGATGCAACGTGACCTGAAGGTCCTGTGGCACCCCTGCACCCAAATGAAAGACCATGAACAACTGCCGCTGATTCCAATCAAGCGTGGTGAAGGGGTGTGGCTGGAAGACTTCGAAGGCAAGCGTTATCTCGATGCGGTCAGCTCCTGGTGGGTCAACGTCTTCGGCCATGCCAACCCGCGGATCAACCAGCGCATCAAGGATCAGGTCGACCAGCTTGAGCATGTGATCCTCGCAGGCTTCAGCCACCAACCGGTGATCGAGCTGTCCGAGCGCCTGGTGCAGATCACGCCCGACGGGCTAACCCGGTGCTTCTACGCCGATAATGGGTCGTCCTGCATCGAAGTGGCGTTAAAAATGAGCTTCCATTACTGGCTCAACAAAGGCCTGCCAGAGAAGAAGCGCTTCGTCACCCTGAGCAACAGCTACCACGGCGAGACCATCGCGGCGATGTCGGTGGGCGATGTGCCGCTGTTTACCGAAACCTACAAGGCGCTGCTGCTGGACACCATCAAAGTGCCAAGCCCGGACTGCTACCTGCGCCCGGAGGGCGTGAGCTGGGAAGACCATTCGCGCACGATGTTCGCGGCCATGGAGCAGACCCTGGCCGAACACCATGGAACCCTCGCGGCGGTGATCGTCGAGCCGCTGATCCAGGGTGCCGGCGGCATGCGCATGTACCACCCGGTATACCTCAAGCTCTTGCGCGAGGCTTGCGACCGCTATGGTGTGCACCTGATCCATGACGAGATCGCCGTCGGCTTCGGCCGCACCGGGACGATGTTCGCCTGTGAACAGGCCGCTATCCGCCCCGACTTCCTGTGCCTGTCCAAAGCCCTCACCGGCGGCTACCTGCCACTGGCGGCGTGCCTGACCACTGACGAGGTGTACAACGCCTTCTACGACGACTACTCGACCCTGCGCGCCTTTCTCCACTCGCACAGTTACACCGGCAACCCGCTGGCCTGTGCGGCGGCGCTAGCGACCCTGGACATCTTCGAGCAGGACAACGTCATCGACAACAACAAGGCCCTGGCTCAGCGCATGGCCAGCGCCACCGCGCACCTGGCCGACCACCCGCATGTAGCGGAAGTACGCCAGACCGGCATGGCCCTGGCGATCGAAATGGTCCAGGACAAAGCCAGCAAGAGCGCCTACCCCTGGCAGGAGCGTCGTGGCCTGAAAGTCTTCGAGCACGCCCTGACGCGCGGCGCCCTGCTACGCCCGCTGGGTAGCGTGGTGTACTTCCTGCCGCCCTATGTGATTACCCCGGAACAGATCGACTTCCTCGCGGAAGTGGCCAGTGAAGGCATTGATATCGCTACGCGCGACAGTATCAGCGTGGCGGTTCCGGCTGATTTCCATCCAGACTTCCGCGATCCAGGCTAGAAAGCATCGCGGGGCAAGCCCGCTCCCACGGTGGGGG
>NZ_JBOICA010000001.1:0-297525 GCF_050739775.1 Pseudomonas sp. | reverse complement strand
CGCCTCGCAGCCGCCAGGCAGCCTGAAAAGCGTGGAGAACCAATCGGATTTTCGATGAGCATCGTTTTTTGAAGTGCTGACCGCTCGATAGCCGGAGAGTATTCGGCTATTTCAGACCATCCCTAAGGATCAATGTCCATTTTACGTGGTACGACGCATCGGAAAAGGGGGCTCCATTTATGGCCCAGGGGCTTCGAAACAAAGGATGAATGGGATCATAGTTGCTGGAATTTACTGGGTCGTTTTCGTAATGAACATCTATGTATTTACTAGAGTATTCTTTGTTTTGAAAATGCCGCTCTTGGAGCAGAACGTCCATCACCTTGTAGGGTAGAGTGACCGGTCGGGAGTTTCCGCTCTTGTCAGTGTTAACGAACAGAATGCAGCTGCCAATACTGCCTCTCATCGCTTGGTCGTAATACTTGTCAAAGCTGCGGATATCAAGCCACTGACAGTTTTGAAGGCGTAGCCCTGAAAAAAGCGCAACCGTTAACATTCTTAGCTGGGAAAGCCAAGGTACGTATACGTATCCATCGGTTGATAAGTACTTGTCATTTCGCCATGAGTAGACGTTGACTATTCTATCCAAAGGAACTTCTATTGATTCGGAGGTGTCGTTTGGGTTCCATAGTTTAATGGTGTACGTCATCCCCCACTTCTTCAAATCGATCCAGGTCGAACTACGGATTTCTGTAATTTGATCGTGGTTAAGTATACCTCTTAGGCACTTGTTTTGGAGCTCTACCCCAATCGCATCTAGGGCCATTACATAGGCCTCGACCATCAACATCGAATCGATAGGCAACGGGATTTTGTCGCTTTTCCCTGCTGGGCCGCTTCCTTTGGAGTCGAGCCTTGCGTACACGGGGTTCTTATACAGGCTGTCAACCAGCGCGGCGCCGCTCGGCATGATCTCAGTACCATTTAGAATGCCTACTTCGAAAAGGCGCCAGATGATGTTGATAAAGGCTGATCGGGTCTTTGGAGTTCTTTTCAGGTCATAAAATTGGAGCAATGTGAGTGGGAGCGGTACTTCTTTGTCATCAGCAGGGCTTCTAAAGGTAGTGGTTTTTCCGGTGCGGCTCCAGAAAATGGAACGGTGAAAGTCTTCAATGAATTTAGGGAATTCAACGGGGCTGCCGGGATATCTCCTAAACCACGATGGCAAATAGATACCGAGGTAATCCAGCAGGATGTGCACGTATCCAACTTCTTGGCGACGAGTGGCAATGTTTAGCCTCTCTTCAAGGTGGCTTAAGTGAAGCTCGCACACCCTGGCCCAGTGCGTTAATTTGTCGAACGTGATTTCATTGCTGTAGTAAGTTTTGAGCCAATTGTAATCGTCTCTGGATCGGCGCTTGCGTCCAGGTAGGATCGCGTACTCTTCGGGGCTGAGTACGTCAAAGGCTTCTGAGATTTCGTTTTCTGCTTGACGACTCTTATTTTCGTTTTTTTCTCGTTCTCTGGTTTTTCGCCCATCAACGCCCGTGTTGTAGCGAATTCGAGCTCGCTCAAGGAGAATGTCCCGCGATGATTTTTCCGAAAAGCCTCCCCAATATCGGACGAATTCTTCATAAGTCTTTCGGTGTTCTTCACTTGATACTGTAACCAAGGTCATGCTCAGGTGAGCGTGATACCCTTCGAGTACACGAGCTTGGTCAGGGCTCACAATGTTCGGGTGCAGCTTGGCAAAGCAATGGATCCATGCCAAATAAGAAAAGTCGTTGGTCTTACCTCCGTTGCCGGTGCTACGTATTGCACGTTGTTTATCAGCAACAGCAGGGGCGGCATCCCAGATCTCTCGGAAGTTGATATCTTCGGGTTTATGCCAGTTCACACGGTACTGGAATGCCCGCGTGCTGCGATGGATATTGGATGTCTTGATTTCGGAGATGTCATAGATGAACGTCTCTGACTCAGATTTCAAGTCAGGGTATTTCGCCCACACGCCTGTTACCGTAAAGGTGTGCGGAAGAGTGACTTTACCCTTGGCCCACAGTTGCACAAACATTGCACGAAGTGGTATGCGAAGTCCTTTGATATCCATGAAGTTGGGCGCTTCTGCGTCTGTGAGTTCAGTGTACAAAAGCGCCGCCCGCTCCTTATCCTCTTCACTATCGGAAGTGATGCAGAGTTTATGCAGCGTTGTCAGCTCTGTCGGAGTGAAAGGCCGACCTTTCCGGAGCTTCAGGAAGATGGAGGTGGCCAGACGATGTCTGACCTTGCGATCCTTCATCAGCTCGGGATTGGCCTTGCCTGGCCTTGCTTCGACAGCCAAGGCCCTGTCCGCCAGTTCTTGGAGGATGGCCACAGCGCTCTCAAGGACGTCATCACCGTGCAGGGTAGGACTGTCCGTGGTATTGATCACGCGTCTGGGCCCCGCTGCAGCAACTGCTCGCCCAGGCGGGCATAGGCCTGCCCACGGTAGTAATCGATGCTTTCACCAGCGCCACGGTGGTAGACAAGCTCGTTGGCAGCATCTATCTCCACGAGGGTGTGAATGCCCAAATCTGCGGCATAGACCTCAGTGCTCTTGAGGTCGGCGTGGCCCATCAACAACTGAATTTCAGGTAGATCGAGGCCCGGCTTAGGTCGGTCTGGCACCACTACGTAGTTGCGAGCCCACACGCCGAAGAGGTGGCGGAAGTCGTGAGAGGAGTAGTTTCCCTGGGGAGCTACGAACTTCAGTTTCTTCTGTGTGGCTTGAATGCGGCGGTTGATCGCTTTGTTGACACTGTTGGAGTTGAGTTCGCAGAGGGGTACACCGTAGGTGTCTTTATCGAGCGACAGCAGCAGCCAAGGGCTATCGGAGCGAGGGCGCGCAGCCATGTACTCAGCCAGCTTCTGCCAGAAAACGGACTTGAATGGCTCGAACATCGTTACGACAGCAGTCTTGCGGCCCTTGAAGCCGAAGCGTTCCTTGTTTTTCGTGTCACGCAGGCCTTCAGGGTCTTCTACGCGAATGACCCTCTTTCGGACGTCAACGTCCTCAAGGCGAACTACGACCGCTTCCGAGAGCCTTAAACTCCCGAGTCCCAAGCTCCAGATCAAACCATCCAATGGGGTTGGAGCGTTCTCAAGCATGGGTAGGATATGTGGGAGGCCAATGTGTTTAGCCTTCCGGTCTTTCTTGACTTTAGGGGCGCGCAGACCGCCTCGGGCTTTCATTGCGCCGGCGCCAAGTTTGGGTTTGACCTGTAGTGTGTTGGCATGGATCCGAGCCAATTCCTGAGGGCTGCGCACCCTGGGATTGAGTTCCGGCAACGCATTAACTTGCATCTGGGGAGGCAGGCCAGTCAGTGCGGAGGTCATTTCCGCTTGCTCGAACGTGATGGCGCTGCAGACGGTCAGCAGCAGATTGGCGGCTGCGATGTGCTGTCCGGCTGACTTGGCGGAGATCGTTTTGCGCCCCGTTCGAATGAATGCATGGCGGACAATCGGGTCTTTGGCGTCCGCACCGTCGATGAGATAGGACGAGAAAAGGTGGATGGTTTTCGACGCAGTGGCAGGGTCGAGTCGGCCAGAGAGGGCGCCGGTTTCATAGAGGAATTCGGAGAACACACGTCCACCTCTCTCCATTGAGATAGCCGAGTTTCGCGCGTAGCTGATACCAATCTCGCTCCAGAGGTACTCGGTGAACTCGTTGTAGAAATCCAGCGGTGCACCTGTGACCGTTTCGTAGAGCCTGGGTGGCTCGCACTTGACTCGCGTGAGGCTGTTCATCGCCTCGATGCTGCTGCCGGGGGCTGGCTGCTTTTGCGTGGCTGTGGAGACAGGATTCGAGTCTTGGCCCACCAAGGCAATCTTCGGTTTATGCATATATTGACAAGCTCTCTGGTTCGTGGTGTAATCTATCGAGCAGAATGGTATTGACTGTAAAGTACAATTTGAAGTGACAAAAAGTTCTTAATAAAGGGCTTTTTATGTCATGTATGCGCTGTTTCGTTGCGCCTCCCCGTTTCTCGACCCTGTTTGCGGGTACCACGCTCCCCTTACTGAGCCCCCGTAATCCAAGCCTAGCCACCTCCCCAAGCCCAAAAACGCCATACGCGGGTCGTCGATCACCGGGTTTCTGTCAGAATCGATTTCACAGACTCTTTTTCTGCCTTTGCGAGTCAGTTAGGACGAATGGGATGCCCTTCCTTTAGGCGACCCGTCGTAGCAGGGCGGATCTCACCATGGCCGGATTTAGCGTTTTGCGGTAATTTGTGCTGGCATGAAGCCATATCCACGGCAGGACGCACCTCCACGGCACGGGCCTACGATCCCTCGCCGATACCGTTCCTGCGCATTCATTTCGTGACAGGAACGACCATGTCAGGCGGCGAAACCGAAAAAATTGCGAGGCTCGCGGAGCTCGTTTCCAACGACATCTTCAGCTTCTTCCGCTGGAAAAAAGAGGGGCCTGCCAACCTCAACTTCGTTTGCGTGAAGAGGGAAACACACGCGCCCTTGAAGAAGTCTGAGCACACGCATCCGACTGACGTGGTGTTCAAGTACGCAGACCCTTACCTGAACAAAGCCATCTACCTTCATACTGATTTGAAGAGCTATGCGGTTGGCTCCATCACACTGGACTCGATCAAGAAGGCGCTGAAGTCCCTGGGCAAGACCATCGACTGTGCTCGTGCTTCGCCGGAATGGCAGGCTCGCTACCACCTGGCCAAGCGTGAGAAGTATGAAATTCGCGGGATGCTGTTCGTGTACAACCACGATGACGAATACGACAAGAATTTCTACGATCACTTCAAGGACTACAAGGGTGAGAATCTGCACATCAAGGATTCTCAGCAGATTCATATCGTCGAGCCTTCACTGATCAATTACCTGAAGACGCTGCAGGTCGATGTGAACACCCTCAGGGCGCAAGGGAAATTCCCGAGGGACAACTACACCTTCTATTACCCTGATCTCGTGTTACACAAGGCTAGTGGTGAATACTGGGAGCGTGCGGCCACCGCAGAACTCATCGCCTCGCCATATATGATCATTCACCATAAAGAGGTGATCTCGTACTGCGAGAAAGCCAAGGAGCTGGCCGAAACGTATAGCGAAGGCTATCTGATCTATTATCGCCGCGACGGAAGCACCGAGATCGAGTTCAGGTACCTCTTTGACGCCTTGTCTAGGTTCCAGATTCTCAATGCCAACAAAGACTTGAAGATCCGAATCAGGGTTGCCAATCGCTATCATCACAGCAGCATCCTCAGCAATTTTAATGCTGCCATCAACAGCTATGTGACTGAGTGGGGCGAAGACGAAAACCGCAAGCGGAAACTGCAGGCGATCGAACTGGACATTGTGAATCACGCGATTCCGAACTATAAGCCCGAAGCGATCGGATGGGAGCGAGAGTGACATGAGAATGGGTAGCTTGTACTTTGCGTCCGACAAAGCGATCTTTGATGCACTCACGCAGCGAAGCCTGACGAGTGCTGAGCTCAGGAAGGTCTTTCTATCCAGGGGGATCGTGATCTCCAATGAGTCGGACAAAAAATTCCTGGCCAATCGATTCAGTGCCCTGTTCCATGACTACTACGACTACCGGAACCTGTCGCTCCTGGTGGGTGGTCGTGACAGTCGCGAGAAAACCACAAACGTGGTCGTCACCACAGCGGTTACGAAAGATCAGCTGACAGACGCGCTCACCTCCGTCAAGGAATGGCTGGTGGATGACCAGCACGAGCAAGCTGAGGTGGCCGTCCACGGTGATCAGCTCAAGCTCACCGTCAAATACCAAAAGCTTGATCTGAGCCAGGCAGAGTTCCGCCAAGTCGTTGAGAAGACGGCGGAGGTGATCCTGGAGAAGCAGGGCAGTGGCTGGAAGATCACTGGCCCCATGAACGACAAGTTCAAGGACATCACCGATCAGCTGTATTCCCAGATCGAGATCGTCACTGACCAGGACGTGGCGACCCGAACCATTTCCCTGGAGGCGATCCCCGATGCCGGCATCAGGACGAATTTCCTTCGCGACTTGATCCGCAACCTCAAGGACATGGAGGTGGTCGATGTGGTCGACGTATCCACATTCAACCCTAAAGATCGAGAAGATGATGACCTGGATCTCAGTGACGAGGCGCTGGTGATTGAGGACTCGATCGAGGTTGAGTCAGAAGATGAGGGCGAGGAGGGGGAAGATGGCGACCCTGAAGCGGAGCTGGCCAGGCCGCAGCCTGAAGCCAGCGTTCACAAGATCATCCGCATCGACAAGGCATCCCTGAAGGGCAAGGGAGTCTTGGAGTCGAAGCAGTTGCGTGAGCTGGAAGGCCACGGTTTTTACCTGTGGAAGATTCGATGGACAGCCCGCGAAAAGCTCGTAGGGTCAGAGATCGTTCAGTTCGAAGCTCAGTTTGGCAACCAGGCCAAGTACTGCGATTTCTCCTACATCGTCAAAGGTGTCTACAACTACAACAACGGGAAATACGCCAAGAACCTGGTGCGTGCCGAGCCGGTGTTTGAGCAGAAGCTCAAAATCCGTTTGGAGGAGGCGGCGCAGAGGACTCTGGATGACATCGAAAGGAGCTTGTTGGCATGAAGTCAAAGCGGCTGAAACTCTGGGTTCTGACCGCTCGCATTGACTTTCAGACCCTTGTGTATGGGCTTCGACAGCAGCCGTTCAGCGACCAGAATCGGCTCGGTGTCGAGGTTCTTGAGATCCTGGATGGCAAGGCCACCTTTCGGTACCACGAGCAGCGGGATATCACCCAGTCGTTCACGAACCCTTTAGGTGAAACGGTCGAATCAAGTTACTCGACGTTCATCAGCTTCGACATGGTGTTTGAATCGCTAGGGCCTGATCGGTACTCGATCTGCATGAGTTCGCCGCCCAAGGATTTGAAACCGTTCGTGGAACTCATCCGAGCGGCAGCTGGGACGAACTTCGCGCTGGAGATCGTGAAGCCAGACATCTCATCGGTCTATCAGCAGCTCAAGTCTGACAGGCGCTTCACGAGGGTCATGGCCAAGCGCATCGTGTCCGGAGCGGTGACGTTTGATATCGAAAGCAGCTACCGAGTGGATATCGCCTCTACTGGGAATGCGATGACGAAATTGCTGGAGATCACGGGGGGGCGCGCGGCACCGATCGACAAGATCAAAATCGTCTACACGTACGGCTCCAGGTCTGTTCAGGTTGAGCTGTCTCGGTCAGGCTCTGTTGCTGTGTCATTAGACGATGAGGAGCACCTGCATCTACTGACCAGTCTATTGCTTCGATAGGTGGCCTGGTGGTTTGTAGAAAGTCGAGCGAAGCTTGAAAGCTTAGAACCCTGCGTTCAAGCCCAGTTCGACGTCCATTGACACGGAAATCTCCCGCAGAGACCCAGCTCTGGCCATCAAAGCAGGTGTACGACAATGACGTTGTGCAAGCATGCGAGGCCTAGGGGCGGGTAGGCGTCAACGGGTAGAGCCAACCTGACACTTAGATATGGAGTCAATCATTGTCAGCAGAGAACGAGCCCGCAGAATCCGAAACCCGAGACGACCAAAGCGACCTGACCGAGAAGCCAAAGAAAATCTTCCTTAGTGACGAAATGCGTCTAAAGGTGGCGGAGTCCGAAAAAGAGTATCGCCGTGAGCAGCGTCGGCAGTGGTGGCTTGAGTTCAGTTGGATCTCCTGGTTCTTCGATCAGTATCCCAGTGAGGATTTCTACAGGCCTTCACCCGTTGAACGACGCAATACGCGCCAAGAGATGACGTACCACCGGTTCCGGCAAATGACGAGCTGGTCGTTCTGGTCGCGGATGAAGTCTTCCACCGGTATCAAACTAGCAGCGGTAGGCGGCCTGGTTGCCGCATTTCTTCAGGCAGCTCCCGGGTTAAGAGGCGCGGAGGCAGCGGTTGGCCCCTTGAGCTGGTTGTTGCTTGGTGGTGGCTTCTACCTGCTTGCAGTGATCTGCTTCGAAGTGAGATGTCCGGTTTTGCTCAAGCGTACGCTCTCCGGGAAGGACGAGTACCTGGGCATCGAAGGTCGGCGCTGGCTCCTTGCACTCGTGGAGGATGAGTTCAGGCGTTGGTGGAGCATCAAGTCCTACGATCTGGAAGTGGGGAGCGTTCGTCCAGAGTCCGGGGAATATAAGATAGCTCAGGCGATCACCAGGTATGGTGACATCCCGGCCTACGGCGGTTTTGGGGAGTATGCGTCTGCGCGCATCGAGTATGCACTTGATGAGTACGCGCAACTGACCTCGGCGGTAATTTGGAAAGAGGATTACAAGCCGAACGAGTACCAGAAATTCACGCCGGGACATCGGATCTGCCCACTGAATACGCCTCTGCGCAATTTCCATCTCAGTCACATGAATGCGAGCGAGGTGGAGATGGCCAAGGTGGGGCAGGAGGGTGATTTTGTGGTGCGTTGGTTCGACAATTCGCTGACGTTCCTCACGAAGTTGGCGAACCCTCGAAATCTGATGGTCTCTGCTTACGCCGAGGGGCTTATCTATCTGTTCCGCAGCGATGCGTCTGCGCTCACCTTCTCTCGTATCATTGCGCAGTGGCAGAACACGATGCGTCCCTGGAGCCGGTTACTCCTGATAAGCCTGTTTTTGGCCAGCGGCAGCTGCTTCGCCTGGTTCGTCTTTCTGCAACTCAAGATACTGATGCCCATCCTTACGTGACGCTTCGATCGACCAGGTCGGCCTGGCCGAGTCGATCCAGCGTGGCGGCAGAGGACACAAGTACCCATGTTGTCGCCCAGACTTCGGGGGGCTGACGAGCATCAAGGGCTTTTCACTCTGCTCATACCGTTCCGGGGTGCCCGCGCGCTCGATGGGCGCGTGATCTGCTGGCACGGAGATTTACAGGTGGCGGATGGACGTTAGCTGCCTAAGCCGAGGAAAAGAAGCGGGCAAAATAAAGCCCGCCTAGGCGGGCAAGCCTTACGAATGTGCGCGTCAGACCGAACTGGCCTCGGCGCTTGCAGAGGCGCCTACATGGGGCGCAGGCAGACAGTCCGTGAGTGGGTATTAGCATTTCCTCCAATACCGGCTGAGGGTGGATCTAGGTAAACCCAGCAACGCCATGGCTTCAGTTTGCGTTTTGCCCTCAGCTTTGAGCGCTTGCACCTTCAACAAGACCGCCTCAGCGCTCCTGGTGTGAGGGTGAGTCTTCTTAACTGGCGCTGAAGGGAGCGAGGCATCGACCAGCTCCATGTGCTCCAGCTGGTTGAGCGCCTGCTCCAGTATTTGCCGTGCGGTCTTCTGCTCATCAGCGGCGTGCACAAGAGCAAGGAATGCGACCGGATGCAAATTCAACGCTTTGGCGAGCTGTTCGCTGGTTTCCAGAGTGGCGTTGGATTTCAAGCCTTCAAGTCGACTGATGTGTGACTGAGTGATCCCTCCAGCGACATCGTATTGCGAAAGCTGCTGCTGATCCCTCAGCAATTGCAGCACGGCTGAAAAGGCATCTCGAAGACTCATTTTATCCGCCCTGATTCAAAGCGGAGGATATGCCGTGTTTGCGTGCGCTCACACAAATGTATATATTCATCAATATGGGATATTGGTGGCTTCGTGGGCCTTGGTTGCGTTTGGGAATCAGTGCGCTGGCTGCAGGCCTTAGTCCGAATGGGGCTCTCCAATATATCTGTAAATCGTAAATTAATAGCATCATGGATATGCCGAGCGCATGGGCAGGGCTAGGCCCGCTCTCCGTAGGGCTCGTTAGCGAACCATCAGTGATGGAAAGTGATCGTTTTTGCCCAAGTCATCATTTCGAGGCGGATTAGGTTTGCGTTGGAACAAGCGAGGAAGGCGGTGGAATCAAATCTAATTGCAGACATCCTGTACGGGGAGGCACGAAATCTCAGCGGGTCAAGCCTCAGCGATGATGATCTCATTCGTATTGTGCAGGACGAGTTTTCCGATCGTGCAGTTTGTGTTGTGCGGCAGTGGATACTGCTGGATGTTTTGCTGCCTGAGAGTGAGCGCGTAGAGATCGAAGGTGAGGGGCGGCAGCCGACCATTCTCTACGCTCACAACGTGGTATTTGATAACCGAGAATGTATCCCGGCGGGTGCCGGTCTTGTGACCGATTACGAACGCGAATTCTACGGCTGCCTTTTTGAAACTGGGGATGTCGTGGTGGTGCTTGCCGGCCCTGGAGGACGAAAATATGTGGGTCAGCCTTCTATGGCCGCGCTGAAAAATCCTGACATTCGAAGTGCCACAGGGTTGCTAGTTCACGACCTGTAACATCTGCTGGTGCCGCTCTCCTCCACGGTCGCGCGGCAGTGTAACTAGCTCCCGATAACCCATATTCGTTTCTTTGCACTCAGAAGCTGC
Source organism: Pseudomonas sp. (assembly GCF_050739775.1). GTDB lineage: Bacteria > Pseudomonadota > Gammaproteobacteria > Pseudomonadales > Pseudomonadaceae > Aquipseudomonas. Next base: position 287,239 of record NZ_JBOICA010000001.1, on the reverse strand, counting down.
ACTCAGTTCGCTGCCCTACTTTGACGTCAGGACAGTAACTACAGGAATTTTATTGGATGAGTAAACCCAGAGCTCCGCTAACCGATAAACCAGTCACAAGTTATCCCGCTGCTATATCAAGCGGTGTGGCGAAAGCTATGGACACACAGTTTGACTTGGCCGTAACGGCCTACCTATCCTCCGCGCAGTATATGGAGGGGGAGGTGTGCCTTACAGGCGTTATCTTTGGCGATGACCGTAAGCGATTTGCTGATGGTACGACAATTTTTACCTCAATGATAATAAGGTCGCAGGAGTTACAGGGTTACTTGGTCGTCCATACCCTGAACAGCTCTTACGTCATATGCGACTGGGCGGGGGACGATGCTAGAGAAAATCTAAGTTTCATTCATTGAGACTTCCCGCTCGACCTGGAATCAGTTTAGGAAGAGCAAATTTTAGCTGCCAGTTTTCGCCCTTTGTGTCTTACAGACGGAGTTTTAACGCTCAAATCTCTCGGGTCTTCCGATGGGGTTTATTCTGGATCACCTGTCAGATCTGCTGATGCAAGGAAGTCTATCCAAGGTCGCAGGACAAAATGGAGCTTTGCTACGGTCTAGCATCACTCAGGGGGCGTTTGTCGGCAGCCGATTTTGTCTCTGCAGTATGCTCAAAGCGCCTTCTGCGTGCGCCGGTGAGGACTAAACTGATCTGGAAATCCATGGAGCACGCAGATGAAAAAGGAAGCCTTTGCCATCTTGGAGCCAGGCAGTCCGTTGATGACTCAGGCGATCGATGCACTCAGGCGCTATCACGAAGCTCAGGCAGCGGGGCAGTCGGTGGAGGAGGTGGAGCGGTTGCGGCTGAAGGCTGAAGGGTTTTCCAGGCTGTCTCGGAGTTCCAATTTCGGATGCTGGGGCACCGGCATGACACGCTTCACTAGCTCGCAGTAAATGCACCTGGGCAGAGGGGAGGGCACGAATGGAACGGATTGAGCGCGTCTGGTTGCGGGCTGAGCAAGTGTTTGGTGGCAACGCGAAAGCTGCCATTTGGTTGTCGCTGTCCCGGACAGCATTTGACTGTTGCTCGGCGCTGGAGTTTGCGAGTGAGGAGGCTGGCTATCAGCGGGTCATGGAGACATTGGAGCGGATTGAGCATGGGTATGCTTGCTGATCAGCAGTATTTGTTTGTTGAGTCACTTGGCCTTTCACGATACAGGCGCCGAACAGGCTCGGCGTACGGGGCTGCCAAATTGGAGGTGATAGCGATTTTGATGCCCTCTCCCTGCAGCCTCTCGATGGCACGAAACCCGTCATCAAAGGCTTCGATACTGTTCAGCTCGGCTTCAAGGACAGCTTTAATTTCGGCCATGCGATCTGCATGGATCTTAGTCCCGAAATGCTCCGCCGCATCGGTCAGACTGAGAGGGCGAGATATGATGTGATGAAGGTCATCTGGTTGCGGCCTGTGGCCCTGGCGGATGCCTTCCTTGCGGATCTGAGGATAGGGATGGCTGGCTTTGGGGATGCGGACGAGGGTGCCGAACGCATCGAAGAGGACGAATTTGACGGACATCTGAGCGCCTTGATCAATGTGGGGCGACTGCCCGTGAGGTCAGGAATGATACCTTTGATCATGGACTCATGGACTCATGGACTCATGGACTCATGGACTCATGGACTCATGGACTCATGGACTTTGGCTGAGCCGTTTCATAGAGGGCATGCTGTAGCCCCTCGTAACCAGTCTTTCCTATTGGGCACGGCGGTAATAGGATACTGAGATAATGGCCTGCAGCTTGCTAAGGACAGCATCGTGATCAAGAATTTGATATTGCGCGGCGTTTCGAGCTACTCACCCGAGCACAACTCCCAGATCGGCCCACTTACGAAAGTGAACATGTTCTACGGGCATAATGGAACGGGTAAGACGACGATCGGGAACTATCTTCAAGATCCTGCTGATCTGCTGTACCACCAGTGCAAGACCCAGCCTGCCTCGGCAGATCGTGAGGTGTTGGTATACAACCACACGTTCATGGAGGCCAATTTTTACGTCAGTTCCCAGCCCGGCGTCTTCACGCTCAATGAAGGTAACATTGAGGCAGAGAAAGAACTGGTGGCTGCTGAAGACGCGCTCAAGAAGCTTCTCGCTGAACATCAGGCTGAAGTGGTAGCGGGCAATGGTTTCGGGGAATCCCAGAAATCCAATAAAGCGGATTTACTCGATCAGCTATGGGCCCTCAAAAGACCCTTCGATACCGGGCCTCTCCGGTACTGCTTCGCGTCTCTCAATACCAAGGAACGGCTTGGAGAAAAGCTGCGCTCCCTGCCTCTTGCGGCATCGCCGGATGATTTCTCAGCATTGGCAGCTGAGGCGGAGCAGCTGCAATCTGCAAGTGATGCTGAGTTGCCGGCGATACCCACTTTCAGGTTTGCGGAAGGGGATGTGGAAACCAGCCCTCTGCTATCCGAGGCCATTGCTGGCTCCGGCGACTCATATCTTTCCGCTTTGATCACCGATCTGGGCAACTCGGATTGGGTCAAGCGGGGGCTGCAGTACCCGGAACGAGAGGAATGCCCATTTTGTCAGCAAACACTGCCATCCGGATTCTACGAAGAAATCCAAAAGGTGTTCGACAAGACGTATGAGCAACGCATCGTCCAATTGAAAGCTTTGAAAACTCGGTACGAAGGGGGTGCTACTCGGTTGAGAACCCTATTCAAGCGCCCCGAATACGACGCGCCGGAGTATCAAATCCTGATTGCGAAACTCGATGCACTGCTCTCTCAGAATACTCAAAAGCTGGATGCCAAAGTGGCCAGTCCTTCGATGGTTGTGGCACTGGAGTCAACGGGATCTCTCGTTGATGATTTCAGCGCCTTGATTGCGGAAGGTCAAAGGAAAATCGATGCCTTCAATCTCAAGGTGAAAGATAAGAAAAACCACTTGGAAAAAATCAAGACACGCTTCTGGGGCTGTTTTAGATCCAGCTGCGATGCTGTCATGGCATCGGCAAGGAAGGTGCACGAGGAGCTTGGCGTCAAGAAGGAAGCGAAACGCAAACTGGCGGATGAGATCCGTCTCAAGGCCCAAACTCACCAGGACGTCATCGCCGAAAGTAAAGCCAAGATCACGAATATTGATCAGTCCATTGACAGCATTAACTCGTCACTCACGGTGTTGGGCCTGAACGGCTTTCTGGTGGTCAGGGAGGAGGGCGACTTACCGCGCTACCGCCTGCAGCGGCCTGACCAGCAGGCTGGGGTATTCAAGACGCTCAGTGAGGGTGAGAAGACACTGATCTCATTTCTTTACTTTCTTGAAGTCTGCAACGGTGAGCTTGACGAAAAAGGTGGAAAACTGAAAAGTGAGAGGATTATTGTGATTGACGATCCAATCTCAAGCCTCTCTCATAATTATATCTACGACATTGCCTCTATGATCCATCGGCGAGTGCTTAGTCCGAAGGAGCGCTTCAAACAAGTTTTCATTTTGACGCATAATTTGTTCTTTTTTCATGAGATGCTCAAGCACCTTAAGAAGTCCGATGAATACTCATTGTTTCGGATCACCAAGGCGGCCCACAGCATCATAACGCCGATGAAGGCCAGTGACGTACAGAATGACTACCAATCATTCTGGCAGGCCATAAAGGATGCTCAAGCGGGTCGCACCTCTTCCAGCGTCATTCCGAACATGATGCGAAATATTTTGGAGTACTATTTCACCTTCGTACATCGGCAGGATGAGCTTCAGGCGGCCCTTTTGGCGTTGTCTGATGAGGATGCAGAATTCAAAGCCCTCTATCGATACGTCAACCGCGAGTCTCATTCCGACGCAATCAACTTGACTGATTTCGGTGAGATTGTGCCGTCGCATTACGTAGATCGATTCAGACAGGTCTTTGTGAGGACTGGATTTGAGGAGCACTACGAAAAAATGATGGGGGAGCACACTTGAGTCGGCTGTTGATGTGAACCCCGGCCTTAATAGTGAACACGCTAGGCTTGGCATTAGATACCAGGTACAACTGCACGTAGGTCTCGTCCGTAACCTGTTATATTGGCAATAACCGCGCAAGAAGGGTGGGGAGGTTTATGTACAATTTTCTAGTGACTTCTCGTGATGGTGCATGGGAAAGCCTCGGCTATGAGTACGATAAGAGTCGCTTTTTGGAGTATACGAGCGATGAAATTGCTTCGAGTTTCAAGGAGCTGAAAGATCCTCAGCTTGCAGCGTTAATGGAGCTCCCTTGTCTCTTTGCGTATGAGGGCACTCGTCACCCCATGAGAGTGGGGAAACTTGAGGTAAAACTTCGCAGAAACGGCAAGATTCTATTCGTTCGACCGATCATGGATGAGCGGATTGCACCCATTGAGTTTGATCAGATCAAACCTCTGCAAGCCGCTCTTGATATTCGCGATTGGGAGATCAACCGCACACACTGGGCGGTCAAAGACGAGGATCTGCTCGACGTTCTCCATCAAGTAGGTCTCATACCAGACGGGGTGGTGGGCTCCAAAGTCACTAAGGAGGATCTCCCGGCCACCTTGCCACCGGAAACTAACGCTGACAGTGTCGGTGCTTTTATTGAGCATGTTTTTCGACTAGACCATGGCGGTCGCGAGGTTTTTTATCGGGGACACTCCAATAGCAAAAAATATCGTCTGGAGCCATCAATTTTTCGCAGGGATCAGGATGGGAACTTCGTCTACCGAGACGCTGAGGATAGGATGTATCGAGAGCTTCTGGTTTCCAATTCCTTGGATTTCAGTGGCGACATTTATACCCTTGATCGCTTAGTACGGATGCAGCATTACTCCCTGCCGACAAGATTGCTTGATATTACATCGAATCCGTTAATCGGGTTGTACTTCTGCTGCAAGAGCAATCTTGATGACGATGGGGAGGTCATAGTCCTCTCCATGGAGCCGAATTATATTAAGTACTTCGACTCCGACACGGCTAGCTGTATTGCTAACCTGTCTCGTTTGTCTAAGAGTGTTAGAGACTCTATCGCGTTCGATGCTGAAGACGTGGATGGGTTCAATGATCAACGAGCGCTGAAGCAGTTGCTTCATTTCATCAAGGAAGAAAAGCCATTCTTTGAGCCTCGCTTGGAGCCTGAGCATCTTCGTTCCGTTTTGTGCGTCAAGGGAAAGCACACCAACAGCAGGATCTCATTTCAGTCAGGTGCTTTCCTTCTGTTCGGTGATGAAGCGGTTTTGGATGAAGAGGGAACTTCCGATATCACTCTTCACCGTATAGCGGTAACGAACAAGCGAAATATTTTGAAGGATCTTGATCGGTTGAATATAAATGAGAGTACGGTGTTCCCATATATAGAAAGCTCAGCGAAGTACATTGCTCAAAAGTTTGCCTTTCAAGCGAGTGAGTGACGAATTGCCACTGTATGGTCAGCCAGGGAACTGAGGTCGCTCAGGACGGAGTGTTTTACTTCCGATAGCTTGGCCAGCATGGCGCCGCCTCTATCTTGCGACTTGAGTTAGAGACGCGCCTGCATAAAAGGCCTATAGGGGAGAGACCCGGCTGGCTGCGCGATGCCCATGGTGGGATTGTGGTGGGCAGCGACAGGCCGACCTGCGCTACCTGCCGTTGCCCATAGCCAGTCCCTTTTTAGGTACGACGCTTCTTGGTATTCAAGATCGCATCAGTGCCTGTCGCATTGAGCGGTGCGTATTGTTCGGTCATGTAAATGGACGAGTGACCGAGCTGATCGGCGATTTGCTCGAATCCGGGGTAGCCGTGGAACCGAAAAGCGGGTGTCGTGCCAAAAAACACTGCTCGCAAGGAGTTTGGGGTAAGTTTTTTGGAGGGCAGTTGCGCTCGTCTTTCCCACGACTGAAAAGTCTGCAACAGCTGCGCTGCCGATATGGGTTGCGTCCGGTCATCACTCGGGAAGAGGTAGTCATCGGCAGACAGATTTTCCGTGCTGATGTATCTCGCGATCACTGCTGTGTTTCCCAAGGGCAATGGTGATTTCGCTTTGGTGATCTCAACGGTCATCTCCACGCTCGAAGGCATGGGGGTATCTCGAATGGCAACTTGGGAAACCTTGGTGTCAAGGATGACCTGCCCCCGAAGACCCATCTCCAGCAGCGCAAAGAGGCTCTGGTCGCGAAGGTTTCCTGAGTTTTCGACAACTTGCTTGATTGCATCAATGTGAGTGAGGACTTCTGACCTCAACGGACTGGCGTGGAGTCTCGGTCGCTTCTGCTGAATAGCTGGGGACGCGTATGACGGGATTTGGGATTCAGGGCAGGGGGTATTCACATTGCATGTGTCAGCCTGATTGAAATCAGGCGTTGGGTGTTTGGAAGCCTGCACCTGCACGCCTCGTGAGGCAGTTCCCTTGAACGTTCTGAGCGCTTTCAAAGGGAGCGTTTCGACAAAAGGCTCAAGCACGCTGCGGGGTACGGAGCTGTCATTGGCCAATGCCAGCACCGAAGAAATCGCAGCCGTGATCTGCGTACGCACCGCGCTCTCAGAAGGTGCTCCTGCATCCAGAGGGCAAACGACGGACGCATTCCTGAGCTCGTGGTAATCGGCATATCCCAGCCCCCTGGACAGGGTCTCGGAGGCAAGGGAGAGCTGGATAGGCGACTTTCCTGGCCATCTGTTCTGGATGCTTTTTGCCAGTTTTCTGAAGGCAGCTTGGGGCAGCAGATCTTCGGGATAGATCGGAACGCGCATGGCAATTCTCCAACGTCACGGTGTCGGCTGCCCGCTGACAATTGTCGAAGTGCGTGCGGAAGAAGGGGAGCACCTGATGCGCAAAGGCTATGCTTGCCGACCGCTCGATCCAGGAAGACCGAAGTCGGCACGGTATCATCGCTCCGGGTGCTGATCAACCGTATAGGCTGGCGTTCATCAGTCAGGGTGTTCGGTCGATCGCCAACGGTGCCCTGCGCGAAGAGCTGTGCTCGACGCTTGTGCAAGCAGCATTACAGGTTTATTAGGCTTTTTTCCTTTACCACCTAAAGCCGCTTTTTGTGATAGATGGGGTGGGTGAAGGCGTACTAGTATCAATGATGGCAATTTCTTGCCGCAAAAGGATTGGCATATGTGGGCACAGCACCCAGACACTTGCGCAGTGGTTATTGATCCGGTAAATGAAAAAATATACGAATTTCGTCGGTCAATGCTTATCAATCAGATAAGTCGTGACGCCGATAAAATCGCTAAAAGTTTTGATGCGATACACAGTGCAGACCTTGAAAAAATGAGTGCACTATTTGCCCATTGCTCCGCTATTTTGGCATCGGGGCTGCTCAGGGCAGAGCGCGATGAAGATAACCTTCGAATAGCGTGTGCAGAGCTCCTCTCCAACTCACTGAACTCCATGGTTGGTGCAGCATACATGCTTCGGGGCGGGTTCGTTCTGCAGCCTGGGCCGGTCGTCCGCTCGGCCATTGAGTCCATGGCAGTGGCCCTTCATCTTATGCAGTTCCCGGAGGACTTCCAGAAGCACCGAGAGCACAAGTTTGAGTCCACACGCGCCATTTCTAGCGCGAAGCGCGTCTTCCCTCCATTCGGTCACATTTACGGGTTATTAAGTCGAGAGTTTACGCATATTGGAACTTTACATAAGCAGCTTACCCCGATTCGTGAGTACACTGGCTCTGAGGAGTCGCTGCAATTGAATATTCAATTCCTGACCTCAGGGATATGGATGTGCTATGTGTCCTGTGAACTGGTGTTTTTGGATGGCGTGAGTCATCCAAGGTATTGGCGTGAACTGCCTGAGCAAGTAGAGGGAAAGACAGCTTATTCTTACGAGCCAAGTGAAGAGGAGCGAACTTGGATGGCGGACTTCCTGGGTTTGGATAATCCGTTCTTTGGAGAAAATAACTGAGACGCATCAGGTGTGCGCTTTGGCTGTGATCTTGGATGCTTGACGCTTCAGTGCTGGGCGGGTGTGCGTGATGGTTCTCGCCACCTGCCTGGCAGGATGGTTAGGGGAGGTGGTCGATCGCGGCACCGTAGTCAAAATCCACGGTTGCCCCGGACACGAGCACTGCTTTGAGCTGATGCTTGGATGCATCGTTGGCAATGCGAAACTCGCTCACCTCCCCTGCCTGGTGGGTGAGTTCCCAGATCAATCTGAGCTTCTCGGTGGCCATCCGGGGTTGGATCGCTCCTGGCGAGGACTTGGCCAGGAAGGCGCTGAGCTTGGTCTTAAGCTCGAACCTGGAGCCATACTGGTAGGGCCCGAGGGTGAAGGGGCCGTCACCGATGATTCGGTCAAACTCGATCCTGGGCTTTATGTGTAGTACCTGGATATCGCGATGCTCTTTCCAGCGGTTCCAAACCTTGATACCCCTGGCGGTACAGTGCTCGATCCAGCGCGTCTCCGCCTCTAGTGAGGCCTCTTCAGAGTCGCAGGTTTCCACGACTTTGAATGCTGGGGGTCATACCCGCATGGAGTATCTGGCGATCCTCGCTGCTGCGCGCTTTCAGTCGTGCTTGGCTTTCCCGAGATGGGCTCGCTGCCGGCCTTCAAAATCACCCGTCTGCCCAACGTAGAAGGGCTCCTCAGGTACGGGATCAATGATCAACGACGTATCGCTTGGCAACCACGCCCTCCAAGGTCGCCTGCTGAGGGGCGGCGGTTGGCTGTTGCTCGGACGCTTCCGTGCTGAAGTGAAGAACCGGTGAGTGGTTCGAGCCTGGCGTTGGGTTGTTCTGGCGGTACCACTCCTCGGCGAGTGCAAGCGTTGCAAACGACTGGTGTTTCGCCTCTGGAAAGCGGTCAATGGACAAGCGAGCTCCGTCTTCCCAGCTATTGAAAATCCCTAGTTTCCGTCCGTGGACGACAGCGTAGAACTTGGGTTTCTTTGCCATCCTGTGCAACCTTCCTGACTTACCTAATCCGCCTGTTGAAGCGAGCAGTCGTGAGCAAGCAGAACTTCACCAGGCTTGCCAATGGTGCACTCGACCTTAATCGCATCACCCTCGGAAAGCGCGGCCAACGTCACGGCCTCCGAAGGGGTGAAGAACCCTTGCAAGTGGATCGGTGGCTCGGGCTTGGTGGTCAAGCGCAAAAAGGCCTGCTCGCCATCCATGTTAATTGTTTCCACCGTGCCGCGTGTAGCCACCCGCTTGCCGGTGTACAACTCGGCGGCCCGCGACTGGTCACTGTCATAGGCGGACAGAAGCCAGTAGATCGGGACATAGCGGGCTGTCGTTTCGGAGGCGTGCAATTCGTCGTACAGGATCGCCGCCAGGCAGGCTAGGCCGATCGCGACAATGGCCATTCGGTAGCGTGAGCTCCGATCGTTATCTTCCCTGGACTGGTGGGCCATCGCTGTATTTCGCAGGTGGGCAAGCGTCGAAGCGTACCACCATTCGTTGAACGAGGGATTTCAGGGCGAGGGTGGCTTTGCGAGCTATGGGGAGGGACGTGGTTCTGGTGAGCTCGGAGAGTGCTTGAGGTGCTTTGGGCAGGGCGAAGGTAAAAGAAAGCCCGCTCTGGGCGGGCAAGAGAGCATTAATCACACATGGGGATGACTGGAGCTTGCATCACCAGGGGTGAAAAATAAGTGAAAGGGGGCGCTGCGAGCGGGATCGCTTAACGTAGGGTGGTCGAGATGACCTGTGGAGGACTTAGCTGCGCCGGCTGTATTCGAATCGTGGCACTTCAGCCATCATGGCTACCTTTCTGAACAGGTTCAGGTATTGCCAGCACCATGCGAGAGGAAAATTTGAAGTACGGCGAGGCTGCCAAGATGGTTTGTTATCGGTGCGTGCACGATGCCTACCTAGGGCGGCAGATTCAGCGCAGTGGGACATCTTCTCAGTGCAGCCTGTGCGACTCGAAACGAAAGTGCGTGCCCCTCGCTGAGATCGTCTCTCGGGTCACTGAAATCCTGGGCACCTATATCACTGAAGGTGAGCACATTTGGCGTTGGAGCGATGGTCGGATCGACTACCAGGAAGGCGATAGCATCGACTACTGGGTCAGCGAAATCTTTGGCTGCGACAACATCGAGCCCATCGTTGATGCGGTGTGCAGCCGCCTTACGTCGTACAGCGACGACACCAATTACTCCAGACAACCCTTCCGCCCGAATGACATTGGCCACCAATGGTGCGAATTCCAAGAAGGCATGAAGCATGGGATCCGCTTCTTCAACGACAGCGCCAAGGCGTTCCTGGACTGGATTTTCAAAGACCTGGACAAGTACTCAGCCTCATCGGATAAACATGCCGTGGTGCGGTTGCTCACGCCTGAGGATTCTCCACCGATCTACCGCGCCCGAACCTGCATGGGCTTCGGGAGCGTCTCCGAAATCACAGCCAATCCGGCACGTAACCTTGGGGTTCCCCCGAAAGATCGTGCAGGAGAGGGCAGGATGAACCCTGCAGGCGTTCCTGCTTTCTACGGGGCCTTCGAGCGCAAGACCTGTGTCGCTGAGCTCCGCCCCCCGGTCGGCGGCACCGTAGTGAGCGGCGAGTTCAGGTTGGTCAGGGAGGTCAAGGTTTTGGATTTCGGACGCTTCGAAAAAGCAGACCTCGGGCCCATGCCAAGCTTCTTTGACTCCAAATACCATTTCAAGCTGGGGCGACGGGATTTCCTGAGGTACCTGCATGACGCGATCACGGTGCCGGTGCTGCCTGGGGCGGAGCGCGACTATCTGACCACTCAAGTGATCGCTGAATACCTGGCGACTCACTGCAAGCCACGTATTGACGGTGTGATCTTCAAATCGGTTCAGGAGAGCTCCGGCAGCAACATCGTGCTGTTCTCCCACGTCGCCTGTGCCGCTACCCCTTCGATGGGAAAGGTTCGGAACGGTAACATGGTCATAGGCCCCAAGGAGTCCGATGGGCCTTGCATCGAGTATGCCAGTGACAGCCTCGTCTACCACGGGATCCGCCAAGTGAAGTACGACACGAGTGACGAGTCGTTATCGGAGGACAAGCGCTCGCCATTGAAGGGCGCGCAGATGCTGCCAGTGGGCGCGCATTCGCTGCCGGAGGGAATGGAGGGGCTCTTGGTGGATGGTGATTTCTGAGTGATTTGATAGGGGTTTTTTTTAAGATTTACCATATGATGTGGTGGTGTGTTTTTTAAGCGCTATATATTGTGCTTTGGCAATGTGATGCTAGCCTTTCAGATACCTTTTATTCAACGAGGTGTCTCATGGCAGGCAAGGGAAAAAACCAACACGTGGTGAAGCGTGACGATGGCTGGGCAGTCCGAGGCGAGGGCAATTCCAAGGACACCTCTCACCATCGCACTCAGCAAGAGGCTGCCGATGCGGCTCGGGCGATCGCTCAGAACCAAAAGAGTGAAGTGCTGATCCACGGCAGAGATAACAAGATCAGGGAGCGGGATTCGTACGGCAATGATCCGCACCCGCCCAAGGGGTGAGCCTGGCTGTGCTCTGGGGCTCTAGAAGCTCCTCAGGTCGTCGCCAAATGTGCCGTGAGCTTATCGATATGGTCGTTGAGTCGTTCATGGCTTGGCGGTTCTTCTGGAGCCAGTGAGCGATCTTCTGCCTGGCCTCGGGGCTGTGTGGGCCTTGGGCTGAGCTTAGCGGGTCATTTGGGCTTTGATCGGAGGGCATGGGTTCGGCGTGCGGTGATTTGGCTGGTTATCTAGTTGCAGGCCTCTTGCTGATCCGCAGCATCTCAGTGTGCAGCATCTCAGTGCCGGAGTGATCGCAGGAAGGCGTCTACGGTGCGCTCGACAATCTGCTCGATCTCCTCGCGGGCAAGCGGCTCGCTGTTGGCTCTGACCTGTTTCCAAAGAACCCGACCATCAAGCGTCTCCATGAAATCGCGGGCGGCGGTCTCAGGCTCTTGAACTGCCAAGATACCTCGGCGTGCCAGTTCGGCGAGATAGTCGCTGATGACGGTCATGGCCGGCGCCTGGATAACCTCGTCAAAGCGGTCGGCAAGCACGGGGAACCGTCGACCTTCCATGATGACCATTCGCAGGAAGTCGGCTGCTGTCGGGCCTGACCAGAAGCATGCGAACTCGGTGGCGATCTGCATCAGGCCATTCCTGGGATCGGCCAGCGCGCGCTCATCGGTCGCCACGTTCATGACTGGGAAGGCCTTCCACATACGCTCTGCCACCGCGACGAAGAGCGACTCCTTGCCCTCGGGGAAACGGTTGTAAAGGGTCTGGCGGGTCACCGCTGCAGCTTTGGCGATCTCCTCCATGCTGGCTCCTTCGTACCCGTGCTCAATGAACATCCTGCCTGCAGCAGCAAGAATTCTGACGGGGCGTGACGCGCTCTCGCCAGGGTTGAGCAAGTCGTCGACGGGGGATGGGCTGGCCACGTTCATTTCATTTACCTGTAGCAGAATAGGTTAAGTGTTACTGAAAGAGATGCAATCCGCCACCCATGTTCCGCCTAATTAACTTTACTTGGCTGTAAAGAAAAGCTGCTTGGACTGCGGGGTTTGACGGGTGCGCTTATTTGCTATCGGATTATTTGGACAGGGAGCGTGTTGTTGATTCCCTGTCGCTTTGGCGGCGCTTCGTGTCTCTTGGCTTTGTGCTGGGTGCTTAGCGCTATGGGTACCTGTAGCGGAAAGAATTTTTTTCGGATAGGTACCGACGCCTGGTGGCTGAGACCCTATCATCTGCTCATCCCTTAGTTGAGGTTGTCAAAATGGATGTTAAAGCTCGTGCCGCTGCAATCGATAAGTGTGAAAACGTACTGCGTGAAGACTATCAATATAACTTGGAGCACGAGATCTGGCCCAGTATAAATCGGCTCATCGAGGGTCTGCTGGGCCGCACCACTGAGCTTGCTGACGTTTACGTCGAGCTTCATGGCGCGCTGGCTGAGGAGCCGAGGGCGTTGAAGTCGTTCTTCGACGTGTTCACCTCGGCGGTTTACTCTTGGAGTCCTGAGAAGGTCAAAGAGGCTCGTGAGGATAGGGATGAGCTCACGGACTTGAATGTGCGGATTGCAAAAGTTTCAGAGGTGCTCTCGGATTTGCTTTCGCGCCGCACTGAAGTTAAAGAGATGTCCAGTTTTTCCAGTGATACCTACTATCACATTATGGATGTCGTTGAAGATGCTTCTGAGGGTAATGGGCTTTTCAGGTCTCACTTGAAAGGGAAGTTGGATAAGTTGACCTATCAATATGATCTTAAGTACTGGCCGTCCATAAGTAAGGTGGTGGCGAAAATTGGTGTTAATGCGGCCAATGCGGTAACAGTTGCTGATGACTCCGCTGCAAGTGCAGCAACTGAAGCTCGTCGTCCTGGGCTGGCTGACTTCTTGAAAGCGTTTGAAGCGGAACTTGATATGAACAGGGTGCAAAATATCGGCTTCATTCCCGATGACTTCTCACTGACAGATAGTTCGATGGCTTCGTTGGTCAACTGTGGGCTTGAGTTGGAAGCTGACGATTTGATCGATGCCAGCTTTGTGAAGCGCTACCGCCAGCGTGAGCGTGAGAGGAAGGTCGGGCAGGCGAAGGACGACTGAGCTTCGGATTGGGTGATGGTGGTCGTTCTGATTCGGGTCGATGTCGAGGTAATTTTTTGGGGGAAGGGTGGGCAGTCCGCTCACTTCCTCTCCATCATTCCGGGTCGCACGATGATGAGATCTGAGGCGATCCCGGCTGGCACCGAAAAGAGCTTTTAGGGGTTTATTGGGTGGCCGCAGGGAGGCGACGGTCTGTCGATGCGTCATTTTGGACGGAGTCGACGGTGCACCAAATTTTGGTGACTATTTCGAGGGGCTTGGGGAGCTGGATTCGAGGGCTGCAATGAGGCTTTGATGGGCTTCGTGGTTGGGGGGGGATCCCCTGGGCGGCCCGGAAACACTGGCTGGAAGGTGGAGCGGGTAGAGGGAACCGAACCCTCACCGATAGCTTGGGAAGCTATAGTTGTACGATTCAACTATACCCGCTTTTTCTTGCCTTCACGGTGCACTAAAACGGCGTGTCCAATAAGAACCTGCGGCCTTCTCGTCCCGAACGAGACGCGCTACCTGGCTGCGCTACACTCCGATGGAGAAAATATTACTCAAATTCTTTTCCTCGACAAGCCCCCTCGGTGGGGGTTGCCGCAGGTATCAGAGGTCCTTGACGGTACGAACCTGATCCTTGTTGATGCGGGTGCGCTTGCCATCGAGCTGTTCGAATTCGTAGAAGCCCGACTCATCATCATAGTGCGGCGTGTCGACCGCCTGGATTTCGCGCCCGTCGTTCAAGGTGATCACGCTTGGCGAAGCGCAACCAGCCAGAGTGCCCAGGCCCAGGGCGAGCAGGAAAGCGGGAAGAGTCCGTTGAATCATTGTGTTTCTCCACTAAAGGATGGTGCGTAATGTTCATGAGACGCAGGGTGCCAGCGCAAGTTCCTTGCACATTGCAGCATAGCGAACGCTCAGCGTTATTGACCGGCAACAATCATCTGCAGGGCTGCGGGCGCGAGCCAGGCAGGGCTGTGATATAACACCGCCCATACTCCCTCAATGGATCAAGGTCCCATGAAAGCCAAGGCAGATGTTCCTTTCGTGCCGCTGAATATCGCGGTGTTGACGGTCAGCGATACCCGTACCCTGGAAACCGACACCTCTGGCCAGGTGTTTGTCGATCGCCTGACCGAGGCCGGCCACGGCCTCGCCGCCCGAGTATTGCTCAAGGACGATCTGTACAAGATTCGCGCCCAGGTCGCCACCTGGATTGCCGATGAGCAAGTGCAGGTAGTGTTGATCACCGGCGGCACCGGTTTCACCGGTCGCGACAGTACGCCCGAAGCGGTTGCATGCCTGCTGGACAAGCAGGTCGATGGCTTCGGTGAGTTGTTCCGCCACATCTCCCTGGCTGATATCGGCACCTCTACCGTTCAGTCTCGCGCCCTGGCCGGGCTGGCCAATGGCACCCTGGTCTGCTGCTTGCCTGGCTCGACCAACGCCGTGCGCACCGGTTGGGATGGCATTCTCGCCGAGCAGCTTGATGCCCGTCATCGTCCGTGCAACTTCGTCACCCACCTCAAGCAGGCCGAACCCTGCGCAAGCCGTGGTTGAGGTGCCTGTGAACAAGCCGCTGATGGCAGTCGAAGACGCGCTGGCACGCTTACTGGCTCTGGCCGAGGCTGCGCCCATCGTCGGGACCGAGCAGGTTGCCCTGGCGCAGGCCGAGGGGCGGGTGCTGGCCGAAGAGCTGATCGCCAGTCTGGACCTGCCGCCTTGGCCAAACAGCGCCATGGACGGCTATGCCTTGCGCCTGGCTGACTGGCACGGCGAGGGGTTGCCAGTCAGTCAGCGGATTTTCGCCGGCCACGCCCCTGAACCCCTGCAGCCAGGCAGCTGTGCGCGGATCTTCACCGGCGCGCCGTTGCCGCTGGGTGCCGATTGCGTCGAGATGCAGGAAAACGCCGAGGTCCTGGAGGATCAGCGGGTGCGCTTCAGCGAGCCGATGCACGCTGGCCAGAATATTCGTCCGCAAGGCCAGGAAACCCGCGTCGGTGAGTCGGTGTTGGCGGCGGGTACGCGCCTGGGGCCGATTGAGCTGGGGCTAGCGGCAACACTAGGTTGCGCCACGCTCACGGTGGTACGCAGGGTCAAGGTTGCCGTGCTGTCCACGGGAGACGAGCTGGTAGAGCCGGGCTTGCCGCTGGGGCCAGGTCAGATCTACAACAGTAACCGACGCCTGTTGGTCAGTTGGCTACAGCGCTTGGGCTGTGAAGTGGTCGATGCCGGGATTCTTGCCGATGACCTGCAAAAGACCCGCGATTGCCTGGCGGGCTTGAATCAGGTCGATTTGATCCTCTCAACCGGCGGTGTTTCCGTGGGTGAGGCTGATTACCTGGGGCTGGCCTTGCGCGAAGAGGGCGAACTGGCACTCTGGAAGCTGGCGATCAAGCCTGGCAAGCCATTGACCTTCGGCCACTATAAAGGTGTGCCAGTAATCGGCTTGCCAGGTAATCCAGCTTCGACGCTGGTGACCTTCGGCCTGCTGACCCGTCCGTACCTGCTGCGCCGCCAAGGTGTAAGGGAGGTGACACCCCTGCAGTTTCCGGTACCTGCCGGTTTCGACTGGCTCAAAGCTGGCAATCGCCGGGAGTATCTGCGGGCACGGTTGGACCAGGGCCATGCATTGATCTACAAGAACCAGAGTTCCGGCGTGCTGCGCAGTGCTGCCTGGGCCGAAGGCCTGGTGGAGGTCCGTGAGGGCACTACACCTGCCAAGGGCGATACCGTGCAGTTCATTCCCTTGAGCGAATTACTCGGTTGAGCGACTGAGCAAGCCATGGTCGCCCAGTTCACTTAGCATCGGTGCGCGCTGACTCAGGCGCGCATGCACGCTTTCCAGTTGCGCGGTGGCAATACTCCAGTCGTGCCGGTCATTGACGAACTGGCGTGCAGCCTCCGACAGCTGGCGCATGCGCCAGGGTTGGTTGAGCAACTGGGTGATGAGCAAGGCCAGTTGATCGCCGTCGTCACTGCCCAGGTAATGTTCGCCCTGGGTCACCTGCAGTCCGCATACACCTTGGGCTGTGGTGACCACCGGTAGTCCGGCGGCCATGGCTTCCAGTACCTTTATCTTCGAGCCGCCGCCATAGCGCAGGGGCGCGAAGAAAATCGCCGAATGACGTTGCAGCTCGCGCAAGTCAGGCAAGTAACCGACCCATTCGATTCGCGGATCGCTCCAGCGGGATTTCCAGCTGTCGGGCAAGGCATGTCCCACCACGGCCAGGCGTACGGCCGGGTTGCTCTGCCAGACCTGCGGAAGGATGTCCTCCAGCGCCCACTCGATGGCTTCGAGGCTGGCGCTGTACTCGAAATTACCGACGAACAATAGGCGCTGGCTGTGCAGCGATGGGTGGATATCCTGATAGTGCGCGCAATCCACGCCATTGATCACCAAGGAGGCGGGGTGGCCGGTCAGGCAACTGATGTGCTCGACATCCTTGGGGCTGACCGCCACCACTTCATCGGCCTGGCTCAGTACGCGGTTTTCCCAGCGCCGGTAGCGCCAGCGGTCGAAGGCATTGAAAGGTCGCAGCCACAGCGGCAGGCGGTCATGGCAGGCGGCACCGGACACTGATTCGATGGTGTGCTCACTGAGCAAAAAGGGCAGGCGCCGGGCTTGCAGGGCCTTTTCGAACGGCTGGAAGCTATAGCTGTGCTCGATCTGGATCACATCCCAGCGTTCTTCCAGCAGTTGCTCGAAACGATGGCGCAGATGCGGTGCCAGGCCATTTACGCTGGCGCGCACGGGGTAGCCGGCATACAGCGCTGCAAGCAGGTTCAGAGGGCTATGCAGGGGGCGCCTGGGTAACACGATCAGGCGTTCGAGCAGGGGCTCGAGCGCCTGGCGTGCCGCCTCGCTGGGCGGGATCTTTGACTGCACCAGCAAAGTGATCTGGTGGCCACGCTGCGCCAGGCTGCGTAGCAGGTGGTATTGCCGGGTTTTGCCGCCACTGGTGGTTGGCCAGGGCAGGTAAGGCAGTGTCCAGAGTACGCGCATGACCCCTTTCCTCTTGCCAGGCGAGTAACGGCATGGAGATATGAATGGACGCGCCTGGGGTGTCAGCTGCTGGCTGATTCCGGGGCGCGTCCATAGATATCAGTAAAGCGCACGATGTCGTCCTCGCCCATGTATTCGCCACTTTGTACTTCGATCATGATCAGGTCGATCACGCCGGGATTGGTCAGGCGATGTACCCGTCCCGGTTTGATGAAGGTCGATTCGTTAGTGTCGAGCAGAAACTCGGATTCACCGTTGGTCACGCAGGCCATGCCGCTGACCACTATCCAGTGTTCGCTGCGATGGTGGTGCATCTGCAGCGATAGCGAAGCTTGAGGGCGAACCATGATGCGCTTGATCTTGAAGCGTGGGCCTTCCTCGAGCACCGTGTACATACCCCATGGGCGGTTTACGGTACGGTGCAGGCGATAGGCGTTATGGCCCTGGTGTTTGAGCTGCTGGGCGATCACCTTGACCTCCTGGCTGCGCGAGGCATCGGCGATCAGCAGGGCGTCGGGTGTATCGATGATGATCAGGTTGTCCAGGCCCACGGCGCCGACCAGTCGGCGTGGCGAGTCGATGTAGCAATTGGTGACGTCGTGCAGCGCGGTCTCGCCATTGCACTGGTTGCCATTATGGTCGGCTTCCTTGAGTCCACGTACCGCCTGCCAGCAGCCGATGTCGCTCCAGCCCAGGTCGGCGGGCAGCACGGCCACTTGGCTGGAGGTTTCCATGACCGCGTAATCGATGGAAATGTCCGGTACTTTTTCGAAGGTCTGCGGGTCGAGCTCCAGTTGCAGTTCGCCCTCGCCCTGTTTACACGGGCTTTGCTGCAGGCAGTGATGGACGCTGGCGAGCACGTCCGGTACATGCCGGTCCAGTTCCGCCAGGATCGCGTCCACACGCATGCAGAATATGCCGGCATTCCACAGGTGTTGGCCACCGTCCAGATAACGCTGGGCAGTGATCGCGTCAGGCTTTTCGACGAAGCACTCGACTTTGTAGCCTTGGGCGCCCAGGGGTTGGCCCTTCTCAATGTAGCCAAATCCGGTCTCGGCGTGACTGGGTACCAGGCCAAATGTGGTCAGCCAACCTTCCTGCGCCAGATTACGGGCCTCAGCGACCGCGCGTTCGAAGGCTGGCAGATCGCTGATCAGGTGATCGGCGGGTAGTACCAGCAGCAGGGCGCTTTCGCCATATAGGCTGGCACAGTGCAGGGCGGCGGCGGCAATGGCTGGTGCGGTATTGCGACCAAAGGGTTCGAGGATGAAGTCCAGCGCCACGCCGGCCTGGTTCAACTGGCGGTACTCATCTTGAGTGCGGAAATACACTTCACGGTTGGTCACCGTCAGCACCCGCTCGACGTCTGGCAGGGCGCTGGCGCGGGAAAAGGTCTTTTGCAGCAGGCTCTGGCCGTCGGACAGGCGCATGAAGGGTTTAGGCATGGTTTCGCGGGAAACCGGCCAAAGGCGAGTGCCGGCGCCACCGGCGATAATGCAGGGGATCAGAACGCTCATTTCACAGCCTTGAGTCTGGGCACTGAGGCTACAGTGCAGTAAGGGGAAACCGGGACCTGACAGGCGTTCGCGCAATTAGTCAATAAAATGACTTTTGCCATCGGCATCTTCCATGGTGGCCAAATATTTGTCGAATGATGCGCCCAGGCGTTCGCGCTTTCAATGATATTTGTGTGAAAGCTCGGCAAATTTTTCTTTCAGTCGATCATTGGGCGTGCAGCAAAAGCCCGGGCTCTGTGGTCGAGATACTCGAGTTTTCCTTCACGGGGGAGGCAAGATGACGCAGCACAAAACCTTAATGATCCTGCATGGCAAACAGGTCATGAACGAGCAGGTGCGCCTGCCGTCCGATTCGTTGCTACTTCAATCGTCGAGGCTGATGATCTGTTCGCGTACGGCGAACAGCACAA
The DNA here is from genome assembly GCF_050739775.1 of Pseudomonas sp. Lineage (GTDB taxonomy): Bacteria > Pseudomonadota > Gammaproteobacteria > Pseudomonadales > Pseudomonadaceae > Aquipseudomonas. Next base: position 267,861 of record NZ_JBOICA010000001.1, on the reverse strand, counting down.
GGCCGGCAACATCGTAGATCTGCAGGCGTTTCATGATCTGTGAGCGGTGAGTCTCAACGGTCTTGATGCTCAAACCCAACCCGTGGGCAATTTCGCGGGTGGATTTGCCGCGCACGATCAAGCGCAGGATTTCCAGCTGGCGGGCTGTCAGGTTGTGGTTTTCCGAGGCCCGTGGCTTGGTTGTCTGGGCCCGCAGCAGGGCCTGGTTGATCACGGTGTGGGCAATCGCCGGGCTCAGGTAGCGCTCGTCGTTGCGCAGTGCCGCCAGGGCCTGTTCCAGTTCGGTGGCAGTGGTGTCCTTGAGCAGGTAGCCGTGGGCGCCGCTTTCCAGGGCCTGCATGATCAGTTCGGGGTCGGTGTGCATCGACAGGATCAGCACCTTGCTGCGACAGCCCCTGGCGCGCAACTGGGTGAGGGCGTCGAGGCCGTTGGTCGAACGCATGGAAATGTCCAGCAGGACGATGTCCGGGTCCAGTTGCAGTACAAGCTCGGCCACTTGGCTGCCGTCATTGCCTTCACCAACCACTGTGTACCCGGGAATATCTGATACCAAGGCGCGAACGCCGGCGCGAATCAGTGAGTGGTCATCTACCAGCAGCAATTTACAGGTCATGGGGCATTACTTGTCTTGGCGCGTTCAAGGGTGCGTGGAGGCCAGGGAAACAGGGCGTCGATTCGGGTGCCTTTGCCTGGCTGGCTGCTGACTGACAGTTTGCCATCAAGCAGGGCGGTTCGTTCGAGCATGCCGGCCATGCCGCGCTGTCCTTCATCAGCCGGGTTGCTGGCGGGCATGAAACCCTGCCCGTCGTCGCTGATGGACAAGGCAAGGCCTTCGGGCTGGCGCTGAATGCATACGACCAGGTTGCGTGCGCTGGCATGGCGGAGGATGTTGGTGACCGCTTCCTGGGTAATGCGAAAGGCTGCGATGGCCATGTCTTCGGAAATGCCGCCCAGGCGCTGGCGGCATTCAAGGCTCCAATGCACGCTAGTGTTTTCCAGGGTGCGCACCAAGTGTGCGCGCAGACTGGCCTCCAGTCCCAGACTGGACAGCTGGCGCGGATTGAGAATGGCCGAGACGTCACGGACATTGGCCAAGGTGTCGTCCAGGGTACTGCGCAGGGTGCTGCAGTGTTCCTGCAGTTCGCTTGGCACCCGGCGTTGCAGCCAGTCTGCCTGGAGTTTGGCGGCTGTCAGTAGTTGGCCAATATCGTCATGGAGCTCGCGGCTCAGGCGTTGGCGCTCGCTCTCCTGAACCTTGAGCAGGCGATCGGCAAGTTCTGCCGGGCGTATGGCAATCGAACGCGCCCAGTGGCGCAGATGCCAGCCAATGCTCAGCATCGCCACCAGGTGCAGGAGCAATACGCCGACCGTCATTGGCAGCGCGTAGAGGTACAACGCCAGGTTGGCGATGATCGAGACCAGGCACAGGAGTGCGGTCAGCCCGCGCAGTAGAGCGGCTCCGGGGCGCCAGAGCTTGAATCTATTGAGGCTTGAGAGCATAGAAAATGAAGCCACTGAAATATCGCTGAAGAAAGCCTTGAAAAGGTCAAACTAGAGACGTTGTCGTATTGCCTTCAATATCATTTAAATGTCGGCGCCGGGCGGTGTGATGAATGCCTGCGCCAAGAGAATGAATCTACGAGGGCATGATCGGCCAAAGTCTGACTAGCCTTCATCAGCGCGCATGGTATCACTTCAAGTACCAAGGGTGGCGAACTCTGATAACTGTCTGAATCGTCAGATTTTACGGGCTGGTACGGGGGTTCCGCTGAGCGTTCTGATCTAGCACTTTGCCACCATTTTTTAGGTGGTAAAACTTTCACACAATAAAAAAGATCTGCAGTTGCGAAAGCGACTGCAGCAATGATTGGTAAGCGGGAGAAGTTTCGGGTTAGTGCGTAGCGCAGAACATTGTGAGCACCCGGCAATGGATCTTTGCCTATTAGTCTTTAGTTACCCGTAGTTGGACGCTCAGTTGCCTCGTGCAGTACGTGCGGCGGGTGTTCGCAGGGGGTCATGCTCGAGGCACAGGAAGTGCAGGCCGAAGTCGGATTCAGGGCTGCTGCCAGATTATCCAGTAGCACCACTTGTTCATCGGTATCCAGGCCCAGGCGGCCGGTGCACGGGTCAACCAGTTCCAATTGCCAGGCCAACAGGGTCAGGCACTCTTCCAGGGCCGGCAGGGCACTGCCTGGCAAGCGCGCCGGATTCTGGGCCGTGTCCAGCAAGTGCTGCAGTTGCGTGCTGTAACTGGCCACTTCCACCAGCCCCAGGGACTGGGCGCGAGTGACCAGCGTGGCCAAGGTGTCGTTGAGGCAGTGGCAGGCATCCGGATCGTTGTCGATCAGTTCCAGATGCTGCAAGCACTCTTCGGCCTGGGTCAACAAGACCTGGGCATCCACCAGAAAGTCCTGCAGGACGCTGCTGTTCAGTGATTCGTTAGCCATCATTTGGCTCCAGCGCAAAGGGCTGGAGCAGGGGCTGGCCACAATGAGGCGATCGCTGACAAAAGCCTGACTCCGTTCATGCAATGAGAATGGTGTCACATTAATGGCTAATGGATATCGCGAACATCAGGTCTCACCCGATTGTTGCTAGGGGTTTCCCTGATAGGGTGATTTGTTTACGACCCTTTGCGGGGGTAAGCGACAGGAAGGGGCTGAGCGCAGTAAAGCATGATGTTAAAGTGACATCAATGCCCGGTTTAGCATTTTCTTCCGGGGGTCAAGCTGCGCCCGATCTGGCCGATACAGGGCCAATGGATTCATTTCTTGGAACAAACCTGGGGGTTCTTCAATGGCTGGCATTCTCGACACAATAGATCAAAGAACGCAGCTGGTGGGTGAGAATCGCCTGGAAATCCTGATGTTCCGCCTGGCCGGCCGACAGTTGTTCGCGATCAACGTGTTCAAGGTTCAGGAAGTGCTACAGATGCCCAAGCTGACCTTGATGCCGCAGCGCCATGCGTTCGTTTGCGGCGTGGTCAACCTGCGCGGTCAGACATTGCCGGTGATCGACCTGTCCCAGGCTATCGGCATGCGTCCGCTGACGCCTGGGCCAGGTAGCACCATTATCGTCACCGAGTACAACCGTTCGGTGCAGGCGTTTCTGGTCGGTGGGGTCGATCGCATCGTCAATATGAACTGGGAAGCCATCATGCCGCCGCCCACTAGTGCCGGCCGCCAGCACTACCTGACGGCGATCAGCAAGGTTGACGAGCAACTGGTGGAAATCATCGACGTGGAAAAGGTACTGGCCGAAATCGTGCCGTATAGCGCCAAGGTTTCGCGTGACAAACTCGAGGATCCAGTGCTGGCGCGTGCCCGTGGCCGCGAGGTACTGCTGGTGGATGACTCCACCGTAGCCTTGGCCCAGCTGCGCGATACGCTGTCCCAGTTAGGGGTGAAAATGCATGTCGCCAGTGATGGCCTCAAGGCCTTGCGCATGCTCAAGGCCTGGGCTGACGCCGGGGAAGATATGTGTGAAAAGCTGTTGATGATTTTCACCGATGCCGAGATGCCGGAGATGGACGGCTACCGGCTGACCACCGAAATCCGCAATGATCCACGCCTGCGTCCGCTACATGTAGTGTTGCACACCTCGTTGTCGGGTAGCTTCAACGAATCGATGGTGAAGAAGGTCGGCTGTGACAACTTCCTCTCCAAGTTCCAACCCGACAAGCTGGTCGATGTCGTACGCCAGCGTCTGATGCTGGATGAAGCGACGGCCTGAGTCGGTATAAGCTAGGGCTTTAAACCGGCAAAAGGACAGGTCACCCATGCAATTGAGTGCGTTGTACCGATATCCGCTCAAATCCGCGCGCGGTCAGGCGCTGCAATCGTCTTCACTGGGCCTGCTGGGATTGAGCGGTGACCGTCGCTGGATGCTTGTAGAACGCGACAATGGCCGCTTCCTGACCCAGCGTGCGTATCCGCAGATGAGCCAGTTGACAGCGTTGTACGGGGTAGGCGGCGATCTGATCCTGGAGGCGCCGGGGCGGCCTGCGCTGAAAGTCGTCGTGCCGCAGGCTGACAGCGATCTGCGTGGAGTCACGATCTGGCGCGACACCTTTCGCGTGCCGGATGCCGGTGATGACGCTGCGCAGTGGCTCAGCGAATTTATCGGCAAGGACGTGCGCCTGGTTTATGTGCCAGAGGCGCGCACCCGCTTCCTGCCGGGTGGTTATGGCCTGAACAGCGACCGGGTAGCCTTTGCTGACGGTTTCCCCTTGCTGCTGATCGGTCAGGCGTCGCTCGATGATCTGGTGCAAAAGGTCGGACGGCCGCTGGAAATGCTGCGTTCTCGTCCCAATCTGGTGGTGGAGGGCGCAGAAGCCTTTGCCGAGGATAACTGGAAGCGTATCCGCATCGGCGAGGTGGAGTTCCGAGTGCTCAAGCCTTGCGAGCGCTGCATCCTGACCACTATCGATCCGCAGACCGGCGAGCGCAGCCCGGATCGCGAACCCCTGACCACACTCAAGACCTATCGGCAGAAGGAAGGGGATGTGCTGTTTGGGCAGAACCTGGTTGCTGCTGGCAATGGGGTGCTTGAGGTGGGGATGCCGGTGACGGTGCTGGAATAGTCATCGCAGGGCAAGCCCGCTCCCACTGTGGGCTTGCCCTGCGGTTGCATTCAACTACTGATCATCAAAATACCGCTCATGCCAGTCCACCAGCGGCTGCGGCGAATTGAGCTTCTGTCCGTAGATCACCGAGTAGGACAGTACGTTCTGTACATACTGACGGGTTTCATCGAACGGAATCGACTCCACCCAGACATCGAAGCTGAGGTGGTCGGCGCCGCGCAGCCATTGTCGCACACGGCCCGGGCCTGCGTTATAGGCAGCCGAAGCCAGCACCCGATTACCGTTGAACTGACTGTGCACCTGGCTCAGGTACGCCGCGCCAAGCTGGATGTTCTTGTCCGGGTTGAACACCTGGGCCGGGGAGGCCAGCGGGATGCTGAACTTGCGCGCAGTTTCCTTGGCGGTGGCCGGCATCAGTTGCATCAGGCCGCTGGCGCCAACGCTGGAACGGGCATCCTCCATGAAGGCACTTTCCTGGCGGGTAATGGCGAACACCCAGCTTGAGTGCAGGCCGCGAACCTTGGCTTCGCGCACCAGGGTATCGCGGTGGGCCATGGGGAAGCGGATATCCAGGTCGTCCCAGTATTGCGCCTGGCTGATGGTACGAATCGCTGGGAAGTACCAGCGCATGTCATAGGCCAGGCGAGCCTGGGCCACCATTTCGTCGCGACTGAAGTGACGGCTGACGTGGTACCACTCGCGGCGACCGTCGACGATTTGACCGCGGGCATGGAACTCCAGAGCACGACGGATGCCCGGTGTGTTGCGAACCTTGTTCATCAAGGCCTTGCTCAGCACCAGTGGCTTATTGTTCAGCTGATAAGGCGTTTTCGCCCGGTCGGCGGCAAGGAAGCCATAGAAGTCACGCTCGCGGGCCACGGTTTTGTACAGTAACGGGATCTGCGGGTTCTGTGGTTGCGCCAATTCAAGGCTGCGCGCTTGCCAGTAACGCCAGCGATTGCTGCTGGCCAGGTCCTGGGGCAGGCGCTTGGTCAGTTCATAGGCATCTTCCCAGCGACCCAGGCGCAGCAGCAGACGCAGGCGCCATTCGGTGACGGTGTTGTCGCGCAGCTCGGGGTCGTAGCGGGTCATCAGCTCCAGGGCCCGCGGGTCGTAGCGGCGGGCCAGGGTCAAGCCGATTTCGCGGGCGATGGCGACTTTTTCGTCGCGAGAGAAATGCATGCGATTGGCGTAGTCGTCCAGCAGGCTCATGGCCCGCTCCGGATCCTGGCGCGCCAGGCGGCGCAGGCCCAAGCTGACCACATCGGACATGGCCTCGTTGACCGGTACGAAACGACCTGGCTGGTTCAATAGCTGTGGCTTCTGTGCCACCTCAACCAGCAAGCGACCTTGAGGTGCCAGCGTGGAGAGGGTTTTGGTCAGGCTGTTGGCCAGGGCATAGTTGCGGGCTTGGGCTGCCAGCTTGGTGCGCTCCCAGCGCTTGCGCTCGCTGAGTTGCCCTTCAGCTGCCCAGCGCTCGAACAAGGCATCACAGGCGGCGGGCTGGGACTTGCCCACCAGCCACAGTTTTTCTGCCGAGGCATAACCTTCGGCGCGCTGGCCCTGGATCAGCTGACGCTGACCATTGAGGCAGTCGAGTTCGGTGAAGTTCAGCTTCGGATCGTAATAGCGGCTGAAGGTGTCCCACTCGCCCCGCTCGGCCAGCCAGCGCAACCAGCGCAACTTCATCCAGTTGGCCTGGGGCAGGTCGCCATGGGTGGCGAGGAATTTCTCGATCTCCGCATTGCTGGCGGTTTTCAGGCGCGCGGTCAGTTCGTCGTAGGCCAGGTAGGGCGTCAGCGGATAGTCGCTCAGCGCCTGGGCGTAACGCAGGTACGGACCTTTGTCGCCCTTGGCCAGGGCGCGCTTGGCCTCGTCGTAGTACTGGCGCTGCACGGTGATATCGGTGGCCTGGGCGACGCTGGCCGCGGAGGCCGAGAGAAGCAGGCAGGAAACTAGGTTGAACAGGCGGCTGCGCATGAGACTTCCGGGCAGATTGACCATGAAAAGTGACGGCGAGGCCAGCACTGTTGGATTACGTTGCTTTAGCTTAGCCGTTTGCCGTAGGCGGATGAAAGCATTGTGCTTGTATCGAGTTGTAATCAAGCGGTCTGTCGGCGGATCTGTCTGTAGGAGCGCCTGCTTAATGTGAAGCAGGCCCAAGTCGGGTAGAATGCGCGCCCGGTTTTTGGAGAAGATCATGACCCTGCTCAAATTAAGCGATGTGTCCCTTGCGTTCGGCGCCATGCCGTTGTTGGACAAGGTGTCCTGGCAGATCGCCCGTGGTGAGCGGGTGTGCATCATCGGCCGCAACGGTACAGGCAAGTCGAGCATGCTGCGCCTGGTCAAGGGTGACCAGAAGCCTGATGAAGGCGAGGTCTGGCGCGCGCCTGGGCTGAAGATCGGCGAGCTGCCGCAGGAGCTGCCGGTAGCAGACGGGCGCACGGTGTTCGATGTGGTCGCCGAAGGCCTCGACGGTGTCGGCGCCTTGTTGGCCGAGTACCACCACCTGAGCCAGAACATCCATACCGATGCCGACCTGGAAAAGCTCATGCACGTCCAGCACGACCTGGAAGCGCGTGATGGCTGGCGCCTGCAGCAACTGGTCGACAGCACCCTGAGCCGCCTGCAACTGCCAGCCGACAAGACCCTGGCCGAACTTTCGGGTGGCTGGCGCCGCCGCGTGCTGCTGGCCCAGGCACTGGTGTCCGAGCCAGATCTGCTGCTGCTCGACGAACCGACCAACCACCTGGATATCGGCGCGATCGCCTGGCTCGAAGATGCCCTCAGTGGTTTCGGTGGCGCCGTGCTGTTCATCACCCACGACCGGTCCTTCCTGCAGAACCTGGCCACGCGTATCCTCGAACTGGATCGCGGCGGCTTGATTGACTGGAACGGCGACTACGCCAGCTTCCTGGTGCACAAGGAAGCCGCACTGGCCGCCGAAGAAACCGCCAACGCGCTGTTCGACAAGAAGCTGGCCCAGGAAGAAGTCTGGATTCGTCAGGGCATCAAGGCTCGACGCACCCGCAACGAAGGCCGCGTGCGCGCCCTCAAGGCCCTGCGCGTTGAGCGCAGCGAGCGCCGTGAACGCCAGGGCAAGGCCAATATCATGCTCGACGTTGCGGAGAAATCCGGCAAGCAGGTCATGGTCCTGGAAAACGTCAGCTTCAGCCATCCGGGCGGCCCGCAGCTGGTCAAGGACTTCTCCATGGTCCTGCAGCGCGAAGACCGCATCGGTCTGCTCGGCGCCAACGGTACCGGCAAGACCACCTTGCTCAAACTGATGCTCGGCGGTCTTGAGCCTACCAGTGGCAAGATCGAGTCCGGCACGCGCCTGGAAGTGGCCTATTTCGACCAGCTGCGCCATCAGCTGGACCTGGAAAAGACCGTGATCGACAACCTGTCCGAAGGTCGCGATTTTATCGAAATCGACGGCCAGAACCGTCACGTGCTGAGCTACCTGGGCGACTTCCTGTTCAGTCCGCAGCGTGCCCGTACCCCGGTCAAGGCGTTGTCCGGTGGTGAGCGTGCGCGTCTGCTGCTGGCCAAACTGTTCAGCAAGCCGGCCAACCTGCTGGTGCTCGACGAACCGACCAACGACCTCGACGTGGAAACCCTCGAACTGCTCGAAGAGGTGCTCTCGGCGTTCAAAGGCACCGTGCTGATGGTCAGCCACGACCGGGCCTTCCTCGACAACGTGGTCACCAGCACCCTGGTCTTTGAAGGCGAGGGCAAGGTGCGCGAGTACGTCGGCGGTTACCAGGACTGGATCCGCCAGGGCGGTTCGCCGAAGTTGCTCGGTGTCACCGAGAGCAAGTCGGGCAAATCGGAACTCAATACTGCAGTGGTCGAAGCCGTAGCGCCTGAACCGGTAGCCGCGCCAGCAACTGCTGAGGCGCCGAAAAAGAAGCTCAGCTACAAACTGCAGCGCGAACTGGAAGCCTTGCCGGGTCAGATCGACGAACTGGAACAGAAGATGGCGGCGGTGCAGGAAGAGATTTCCGATCCGGCCTTCTACCAGCGCCCGATCGACCAGACGTCCGCGGTGCTGGCGCGTCTGGAGCAGTTGCAGGCCGAGCTCGATGTGCTGGTAGAGCGCTGGGCCGAACTCGACAGCTAAGGGGAGGGGCCCGGCGCAGCCTGCGCCGGGCTGCCCTGGTTACTCTTTTTTCAGCAGGCGTACGGCAAGCACATCGCAGGGCGCGCCGTGCAGTACGTCGTTGGCGGTAGAACCTAGCAACAGTGCCAAGCCGTGCCTGCCGTGACTGCCAACCACGATCAGGTCGCACTGCTGGTCCTTGGCCAGTTGGTGGATTTCCTGGCGTGGCTGGCCGTAGGTCAGGTGCGAATCGCCGCGGTTGATTTCCGGGTACTTGTTGAACAGGCGATCCATGCGCTCCTTGGCCTGGTCGAACTGTTGCTGTTGCAGTTGGGACAGGTCCATCGGCACGTCCCCGCCAAAAGCCATGGCCATCGGCTCGACGATGTGCACCAGGGAAACCTTGGTACTGCCGGATATGGCCAGTTCGCGGGCGCGCTTGATGACCGGGTCGCATTCTTCGGTCAGGTCGACGGCAACCAGTATATGTTCGTAGGGCATGGGAGGCTCTCCTGACAGTCGCGGTAGTTCAAGTATGGTCGGTTTCAGGCTGATCGCTTGAAACCTCGGCTAACCAGCTCATTTGCAAAGCTTTATGGGAACAACAGATATGACGGTCTGGGTAGTGGTGTCAATCCTTGCGCTGATTCTCAGCCCTTTGGCCTGGTTGCGTCCTTCACGCAACCAGAGTGGTCGGATGGCCCTGCGCATGGAAGCGCGGCGCATGGGCTTGAATATGCAACTGGCGCCTCAGCAGTGGCCGCACTGGTTGCCCAAGGAGCCGCCAAGCCCCTGCGCGCAGTACGTGCGGCCGCGGCGCCAGGGCAGGGTAGACAGCTGGAGTTACTGGCAAACCACCCCGGGCACCTGGCTTAACCAATGGCGTGAGCCTTGTAGCGATCCTGTGCATGCAGAGCATCTTGCCCGCTTGCCTGAAAACGTCTTCAAGGTCGAAGCGGGCCCGCAGATGGTTGCTCTCTATTGGGGGGAGCGTGGTGAAACGGCTGTATTGCAGGATATTGCTGCAGTGTTGAAAGCCCTGGCCTGATCACGCTCGATAAAAAGCCCGATATACGCATCGGGCAGGCGGGCCAGGCAGGCCGGTATAAGTCTTGATTCCTTTCCAGTGTAGCGGGCTCCCTGCTACCCGCAGTTTTTCGTGCCCCTTTTCATTACACCCAGTAGGCGTAGATCCTGCGTTTGTGCGTGTAAGCCTTTAACCACTATTGCTGACGTGAATACGGTTCGATCACCGATGCCGAGGTTTGCCCGTGGTCAGCGGAAAATGACCGCAAAGTCGCGTTTTCACGCCGCTTTTGGGGATTTGACAACGGCGGTCTTTTCGTTGAATGTGTGCATACCCAAATCAAACGGGCGTATGAATTGAGCGTTTGTATTGTCAGAAGGCTCTTACAGAATCCCGACTATCGCGCTGACGGGTGTGCCTGGCGCAAGGATTCGGCAAATCACGGCCAGCGGCCGGCCGGGTCTTTCACCAGCGTTCGGCGTGTACAGTTCAGCTTCCATATCGTGGAGATCAGTTGATGATTTACGAAGGTAAAGCCATCACGGTTAAGGCTCTTGAAAGCGGCATCGTCGAACTGAAGTTCGACCTCAAGGGTGAGTCCGTCAACAAGTTCAACCGTCTTACCCTGAACGAATTGCGTCAGGCCGTAGACACCATCAAGGCCGACGCATCGATCAAAGGCGTGATTGTCAGCAGTGGCAAGGACGTGTTCATCGTCGGCGCGGATATCACCGAGTTTGTCGATAACTTCAAGCTGCCCGAGGCCGAACTGGTCGCCGGCAACCTGGAAGCCAACCGGATTTTCAGCGACTTCGAAGACCTGGGCGTGCCGACTGTTGTCGCGATCAACGGCATTGCCCTGGGCGGCGGTCTGGAAATGTGCCTGGCTGCCGACTACCGCGTGATGTCCAGCAGCGCCAAGATCGGCCTGCCGGAAGTCAAACTGGGTATCTACCCGGGCTTCGGCGGTACCGTGCGCCTGCCGCGCATCATCGGTGCCGACAATGCCATCGAGTGGATTGCCGCCGGTAAGGAAAACCGTGCTGAAGACGCCCTGAAAGTCGGCGCCGTCGATGCCGTGGTCGCCCCCGAGCTGCTGCAGGCCGCGGCCCTGGACCTGATCAAGCGCGCCATCAGCGGCGAGTTCGATCACAAGGCCAAGCGTCAGCCGAAACTCGAGAAGATCAAGCTCAACGCCATTGAGCAGATGATGTCCTTCGAAACCGCCAAAGGTTTCGTCGCCGGTCAAGCGGGCCCGAACTACCCGGCACCGGTCGAAGCGATCAAGAGCATCCAGAAGGCTGCCAACTTCGGTCGTGACAAGGCCCTGGAGGTCGAAGCCGCCGGCTTCGCCAAACTGGCCAAGACCTCGGTTGCACAAAGCCTGATCGGCCTGTTCCTCAACGACCAGGAGCTCAAGCGCAAAGCCAAGGCTCACGACGAAATCGCTCACGACGTGAAGCAGGCCGCTGTACTCGGTGCAGGCATCATGGGTGGCGGTATCGCCTACCAGTCGGCGGTCAAGGGCACCCCGATCCTGATGAAGGACATCAACGAAGCTGCCATCCAGCTGGGCTTGAACGAAGCCTCCAAGCTGCTCGGCAAGCGCGTTGAAAAAGGCCGCCTGACCCCGGCAAAAATGGCTGAAGCGCTGAACGCGATTCGCCCGACCCTGTCCTATGGCGACTTCGCCAATGTCGACATCGTCGTTGAAGCGGTGGTCGAGAACCCGAAGGTCAAGCAAGCGGTACTGGCTGAAGTGGAAGGCCAGGTGAAGGAAGATGCCATCCTGGCCTCCAACACCTCGACCATCTCCATCAACCTGTTGGCCAAAGCCCTCAAGCGTCCGGAAAACTTTGTCGGCATGCACTTCTTCAACCCGGTGCACATGATGCCGCTGGTAGAAGTCATCCGTGGCGAGAAGTCCAGCGACGTGGCTGTTGCCACCACCGTTGCCTACGCCAAGAAGATGGGCAAGAACCCGATCGTGGTCAACGACTGCCCGGGCTTCTTGGTCAACCGCGTGCTGTTCCCGTACTTCGGCGGTTTTGCCAAGCTGGTCAGCGCCGGTGTCGACTTCGTGCGCATCGACAAAATCATGGAAAAGTTCGGCTGGCCGATGGGCCCTGCCTACTTGATGGACGTGGTCGGTATCGACACTGGCCACCACGGCCGTGACGTGATGGCCGAAGGCTTCCCGGACCGTATGAAGGACGACCGTCGTTCGGCCGTCGATGCGCTCTACGAAGCCAACCGCCTGGGCCAGAAGAACGGCAAGGGCTTCTACGCCTACGAGACCGACAAGCGCGGCAAGCCGAAGAAAGTCGCCGACGCGGCTGTCCTCGAAGTGCTCAAGCCGATCGTCTACGAGCAGCGTGAAGTCACTGACGAAGACATCATCAACTGGATGATGGTCCCGCTGTGCCTGGAAACCGTTCGTTGCCTGGAAGACGGTATCGTCGAAACCGCCGCCGAAGCCGACATGGGTCTGGTCTACGGTATCGGTTTCCCTCCGTTCCGTGGCGGTGCACTGCGCTACATCGATTCGATCGGCGTAGCTGAATTCGTTGCCCTGGCAGACAAGTACGCCGATCTGGGTCCGCTGTATCACCCCACCGCGAAGCTGCGTGAAATGGCCAAAAACGGTCAGAGCTTCTTCGGTTAAGCGCCCAACGATAGAGAGCGAGAGAATATATGAGCCTGAATCCAAGAGACGTGGTGATTGTCGACTTCGGTCGCACACCGATGGGCCGCTCCAAGGGTGGCATGCACCGCAATACCCGCGCCGAAGACATGTCCGCGCACCTGATCAGCAAGGTGCTGGAGCGCAACACCAAGGTCGACCCTAATGAAGTCGAGGACGTGATCTGGGGCTGCGTTAACCAGACCCTGGAGCAGGGCTGGAACATCGCCCGTATGGCGTCCTTGATGACCCAGATCCCCCACACAGCTGCCGGCCAGACCGTCAGCCGTCTGTGCGGTTCGTCCATGAGCGCGCTGCACACCGCAGCACAGGCGATCATGACCGGCAACGGCGACGTCTTCGTCGTCGGTGGTGTCGAGCACATGGGGCACGTCAGCATGATGCACGGTGTCGATCCGAACCCGCACATGTCGCTGTACGCCGCCAAGGCCTCGGGCATGATGGGCCTGACCGCCGAAATGCTGGGCAAGATGCACGGCATCAGCCGTGAGCAGCAGGACCAGTTTGGCCTGCGTTCGCACCAGCTCGCTCACAAGGCGACGGTCGAAGGCAAGTTCAAGGATGAAATCATCCCGATGCAGGGTTACGACGAGAACGGTTTCCTCAAGGTCTTCGACTACGACGAAACCATTCGCCCGGACACCACCCTGGAAAGCCTGGCGGCCTTGAAGCCTGCTTTCAACCCTAAAGGGGGTACCGTGACTGCCGGTACGTCCTCGCAGATCACCGACGGTGCCTCGTGCATGATCGTCATGTCGGCCCAGCGTGCCCAGGACTTGGGCATCCAGCCGCTGGCCGTGATCCGTTCCATGGCCGTGGCCGGTGTCGATCCGGCGATCATGGGCTACGGTCCGGTCCCGGCGACTCAGAAAGCGCTCAAGCGCGCGGGTCTGACTATCACCGATATCGACTTCTTCGAGCTCAACGAAGCCTTCGCTGCACAGGCCCTGCCAGTGCTGAAAGATCTGAAAGTGCTCGACAAGATGAATGAGAAGGTTAACCTGCACGGCGGCGCCATCGCTCTGGGTCATCCTTTCGGTTGCTCTGGTGCGCGGATTTCCGGCACTCTGCTCAACGTCATGAAGCAGAATGGCGGGACCTTCGGTGTTTCGACCATGTGCGTCGGCCTGGGCCAAGGCATCACCACCGTCTTCGAACGCGTTTAAGCGTTTCGCGGGTGGAAACCGGGGCCTGGTGCCCCGGTTTTTGTTTTTGCAGGATTTTTTTCAAGAGAGTGAGCAACATGCAGATACAACCAGGCGTATACCGGCATTACAAGGGGCCTGAGTATCGTGTGTTCGGTACGGCGCGCCATTCCGAAACCGAGGAGTGGGTGGTCTTCTATCAAGCCCTGTATGGCGATTTCGGCCTCTGGGTCCGGCCACTTTCGATGTTCATGGAGTCGGTCGAGGTTGACGGCGAGCAAGTGCCGCGCTTTGCTTTGGTCAAGGCTGAAGCCGAGCTGTTTTCCCGGCCAGATGCTGAGGGTGGCTAACGCCTCGCGCTTGACCTCACTCTGTTGCCACTATATATAGCGGTGCCGCGTCAGGTACCTGCCGTGTTTTTATTTTCAGTATTCAGGAATTTTCCGATCCATGGGCAAATCGCTGGTCATTGTGGAATCCCCGGCTAAGGCCAAGACCATCAACAAGTACCTGGGCAGCCAGTACGTGGTGAAGTCGAGTATCGGCCATATCCGAGACCTGCCCACCAGCGGTTCGGCCAGCGCCAGCAAAGAGCCTGCCGCCAAACGTGGCAAGGCCGCCGCAGGCGAAGCGCCAGCGCTGTCGCCGAAAGAAAAGGCACGCAAGCAGCTGGTCGCGCGCATGGGGGTCGATCCGGACCACGGCTGGAAAGCCAAGTACGAAATCCTGCCGGGCAAGGAAAAGGTCATCGACGAGTTGCGTCGTCTGGCCAAGGATGCCGACACCATCTATCTCGCAACCGACTTGGATCGCGAGGGGGAAGCCATTGCCTGGCACCTGCGCGAAGCCATCGGTGGTGACGACAGCCGCTACAAGCGTGTGGTGTTCAACGAAATCACCAAGAAGGCCATCCAGGAAGCGTTCTCGCAACCGGGCGAGCTGGATATCGATCGGGTCAATGCGCAGCAGGCGCGTCGCTTCCTCGACCGCGTGGTGGGTTACATGGTCTCGCCACTGCTGTGGCAGAAGATCGCCCGTGGCCTGTCAGCCGGTCGCGTGCAATCGGTGGCGGTGAAGCTGGTGGTCGAGCGTGAGCGTGAGATCCGCGCGTTCATCCCCGAAGAATACTGGGAAGTGCACGCAGACCTTGGCACTGCAAAGGACGCCAAGGTGCGTTTCGAAGTGGCTCGGGAGAAGGGCGAAGCCTTCAAGCCGCTCAACGAAGCCCAGGCCATGGCTGCGCTGGAAAAGCTCAAGTCCTCCAGCTACACCGTCGCCAAGCGTGAAGACCGTCCGACCAGCAGCAAGCCGTCGGCGCCCTTCATTACCTCTACCCTGCAGCAGGCCGCGAGCAATCGCCTGGGCTTCGGGGTGAAGAAGACCATGATGATGGCCCAGCGTCTGTACGAAGCCGGCTACATCACCTATATGCGTACCGACTCGACCAACCTTTCGGTCGATGCGGTGGAAATGGCTCGCAGCTATATCGAAAGCGAGTTCGGCAAGAAATACCTGCCTGAAGCGCCGATCGTCTACGGCAGCAAGGAAGGCGCCCAGGAAGCGCACGAAGCGATTCGACCTTCCGACGTCAACACCCACCCGACCAAGCTCAGTGGTATGGAGCGCGATGCCGAGCGCTTGTACGAGCTGATCTGGCGCCAGTTCCTGGCCTGCCAGATGCCACCGGCGCAGTACCTGTCGACCACCGTCAGCGTCACCGCTGGCGACTTCGAGCTGCGCGCCAAGGGCCGTATCCTCAAGTTCGACGGTTACACCCGTGTGCTGCCGCAACAGAGCAAGCCGGGCGATGATGACGTGCTGCCGGAGATGAACCAGGGCGAAGTACTCAAGCTGATCCAGATCGACCCGAGCCAGCACTTCACCAAGCCGCCCGCGCGGTTTTCCGAAGCCAGCCTGGTCAAGGAAATGGAAAAGCGTGGCATTGGCCGTCCTTCCACGTACGCGGCGATTATCTCGACCATCCAGGATCGCGGCTACGTGACCCTGCACAACCGGCGTTTCTATTCCGAGAAGATGGGCGATATCGTCACCGAGCGCCTGTCCGAGAGCTTCTCCAATCTGATGGACTACGGCTTTACCGCCGGCATGGAAGAGAACCTCGATGACGTGGCCCAGGGCGAGCGCGACTGGAAAAACGTACTGGATGAGTTCTACGGTGATTTCAGCAACAAGCTGAAACTGGCTGAGGATGGCGAGAAGGGCATGCGTGCCAATCAGCCGACCCTGACCAACATTGCGTGCAAGGATTGCGGGCGGCCGATGATGATCCGGACCGCGTCCACTGGCGTGTTCCTCGGTTGCTCGGGCTACAGCCTGCCACCCAAAGAGCGTTGCAAGGCCACCGTGAACCTGGTGCCGGGCGATGAAATCGCCGCCGACGACGAGGGTGAATCAGAATCGCGCGTATTGCTCAACAAGCATCGCTGCCCGATCTGTGCCACGGCGATGGACGCCTACCTGCTCGACGAAAAGCGCAAGCTGCACATCTGTGGTAACAACCCGGATTGCACCGGTTATGAGATCGAAGAAGGTAACTACCGTATCAAGGGGTACGAAGGGCCGAGCCTGGAGTGCGACAAGTGCGGTAGTGAAATGCAGCTCAAGACCGGCCGTTTCGGCAAGTTCTTCGGCTGTACCAATGCCGAGTGCAAGAACACCCGCAAGCTGCTCAAGAGCGGCGAAGCAGCGCCGCCGAAGATGGATGCGGTGAAGATGCCGGAACTCAAGTGCGAAAAGGTCAATGACACCTATGTGCTGCGTGATGGTGCTTCAGGGTTGTTCCTGGCTGCCAGCCAGTTCCCGAAAAATCGCGAGACGCGTGCGCCGCTGGTGATCGAGATCGTTCCGCACAAGGACGAAATCGATCCCAAGTACCACTTCCTCTGCGAAGCGCCGAAGAAGGATCCTGACGGTCGTCCGGCGGTGATTCGCTACAGCCGCAAGACCAAGGAGCAGTACGTACAGACCGAAGTCGAGGGTAAGCCGACCGGCTGGCGTGCCTTCTACGACGGCAATGCTTGGAAGGTCGAAGACAAGCGCTGATCAATCTTTATTGATCCAATCGCGGGGCAAGCCCGCTCCCACAGGTGCTCCCTGTGGAAGCGGGCTTGCCCCGCGATGCTTTTCAGGCGTGCAGTAGTGTAAATTGAAAGACCGCCTTGCAGCCTTTCGGAGGGCACTCAGATGGCCCAGGAACTCTATACCCGTACCAATCAGAAGATTTACTTCGCAGGCCTGGCTCTCGAAGCCCTGGGCAAGGCGCAGGAAAGCCGGGCGATGAACTCCCAGGCCTTGATTCAGGCCGAACGCGAGTCGGCATTGTTCCACTTGTATGGGGCACTGCTAGGGCTGTGTCACGAGATTGCCGGGTTTTACCGTTTGCCGCAGGCCGGTGCGCCACGCGCAGAGCTACTGTTGACTCGTGAAGTACTCGAAGCGGTGGCGATTCCGGAAATGGCCGAGCTGGTCGAGTTGGCGGAGCAGCGGGAAACCTGGCTGGCGCAACTGTTAGGCGCTTATGCCGATTTGTTCCGACCGCTGGTCGTGAAAAAAGCGCCAAAAACCGACGTCAGCCAGCCTCTGATTCAGGCTGTGAGCCTTGATGAGCCTGAGGTGGTGGCGCTTTCGCGGGAAGAGTTGGAGAGCTGGCGGCAGAACCTCAAGGGGCTGACCGTTCGTTTTCGCGAGGGCTTGAGTGAGTGCTGATTGGGGCGGTCGCTGGTACAATGCTGGCCTTTCGTGGAGAACTGCCCTTTATGCCAACGTCCTTTCTAGAAATTGTCGAGTTGCCTGATGGCCGGATCGAGTTGCGCCGTGCCGAGGACGAAGGCTCCCTGGTAACCCTGGATTTCTCCGAGGACGCCAAGGCTTTCCTGCAAGGTCAGCACGTGGAAGTGGCCAAGGCCATGCTCAGTGTTGGCGTACAGATGGCTGGCAAACTGGTGGAAGGCGAAGTCGAGCGAGACGAAGGGCCACGCGTCCTGCATTGATCGCCCTGCGTGGCTTCCTCGTCCTGAGGAAGCCTGGCGAAACCAACCGATACTTATCCTGAATATCAGCCGAGGCGGATGTTCAGACTTTGTGCGTCTCCCGCACGGGCGGCGTTGCTCAATTGCTGGCGGGCGCTGCTGCTGACGGTGCTCAGCCAGCTGACCACGGTATGGCTGCGCCCCAGGCGCAGAGCCTCACAGGCCAGTTGCAGGGCGTTCTGGTTGCCGCGCGGTTGCAGCAGCAGGATGCGCTCGCGGTTCAGGCCAGCTTCGCGCAGCCACGCCTGGGTCAGGCTGGCCGGTGGGGCGATCAGGGTCAGCCAGCGGGCGTCCTGCTCTTCGCTCAACTCGCTCAGCTCACGCAGCATGGGGGCCAGCAGGCTCTGGCAGCTGCCCAATGCGCCGCGCAAGGACAGCTCGCTGAAAACCTGAGCGGCGCCAGGGTGCGGCGCAGGCTTGGCGGCTTTCAGTCCGGGCAGAACTGGCTGAGCCAGGAACGCTTCGAACAAGGGCAATTGTGCTTGCTGTGGTGCATGGGGGAACTGCATGACGCCTCCTTTACCGGCGAATGACGCCGACACTCAAGCCCTCGATCACCAGCTCCTGTTCTTTCAGGTCAACTTCGATAGGGGCGAACTCGGGGTTTTCAGCAATCAGCCAGACTTTGCTGCCTTCACGCTGGAAACGCTTGACCGTAACCTCATCACCCAGGCGGGCGACCACGATCTGGCCATTGCGAGCTTCGCGGCAGGTATGCACGGCGAGCAGGTCGCCATCGACAATGCCGACGTCCTTCATGCTCATACCGTGAACGCGCAACAGGTAGTCGGCCCGGGGATGGAAGAAGGCCGGGTTGATGTTGCAGGACTCTTCGATGTGTTGCTGGGCAAGAATCGGTGCACCGGCGGCGACGCGACCGATGATCGGCAGGCCGCTGTCTTCGGCCTTGGCTTCAAGGCCAGGGATGCGGATGCCGCGCGAGGCGCCGGGGGTCATCTCGATCGCGCCCTTGCGGGCCAGGGCCTTGAGGTGTTCCTCGGCAGCGTTGGGCGACTTGAAGCCCAGCTCCTGGGCGATCTCCGCACGGGTGGGCGGGAAGCCGTTGTCTTCCAGGCAGCGCTTGATAAAAGCCAGAATCTCAGCTTGGCGTGGCGTCAGTTTTAGCATGTCGATCGCTCTGTCTTTTTATACAGTGACTGTAATTATATACAGTGAGTGGCAAGCTGCAAGCGCCATGCTTCAAGAAAAAGCGGGTGCGGTACTCTTATGCCTTGCAGCTTGCGGCCTGCAGCTGTGATTTAATACGTGACCGGGTAGACGCAAAGCGGCTGTGCGGACTTGACAAATCACTGCTTTGAAACGTATGTTTCAAACAAGTGTTTGTCAGGCGGAGTAGTCATGGCCCAGTCGGAAACCGTTGAACGCATTCTCGATGCTGCCGAGCAGTTGTTCGCGGAAAAAGGTTTTGCCGAAACCTCATTACGGCTGATCACCAGCAAGGCCGGCGTCAACCTGGCGGCGGTGAACTACCATTTCGGTTCCAAGAAGGCGCTGATCCAGGCAGTCTTCTCACGTTTCCTCGGTCCTTTCTGCACCAGTCTTGAGCGCGAGCTGGAGCGTCGTCAGGCTCGCCCCGAACACAAGCCAAGCCTTGAAGAACTGCTGGAAATGCTGGTCGAGCAGGCGTTGGTGGTGCAGCCGCGTAGCGGCAACGACCTGTCGATCTTCATGCGCCTGCTAGGTCTGGCCTTCAGCCAGAGCCAGGGTCACCTGCGGCGTTACCTGGAAGACATGTACGGCAAGGTGTTTCGTCGTTACATGCTCCTGGTCAACGAGGCCGCGCCGCGTATCCCGCCCATCGAGCTGTTCTGGCGTGTGCACTTCATGCTCGGTGCCGCGGCGTTCAGCATGTCCGGGATCAAGGCCCTGCGCGCCATCGCCGAGACCGATTTCGGCGTCAATACCTCGATCGAGCAGGTCATGCGCCTGATGGTGCCGTTCCTCGCCGCCGGCATGCGTGCCGACAGTGGCGTCACCGACGAAGCGATGGCCGCCGCGCAACTGCGCCCACGCAGCAAGTCAGGCAGCACCCCGGTCGCCGCCAAGGCCTGAGCCACGGCTGGGCGCGGCGAGCTGCATCGGCTAAGCTAGCGCCCCATGGCCAGTCTCGATTTTTTGCACATTTCCCTCGCTGATCAATGCCTCTACGGGTTCTCCCAGGGGCAGTTGTGCCTGCGTCTGGCGGTTTCCACCGCGCGCAATGGCGCCGGTGAGCTCAATGGCTCGGGCTGCACGCCACGGGGTCGTCATCAGGTGCGGGCCAAGATTGGTGCAGGCCTGCCACAAGGTGCGGTGCTGCGCGGGCGGCGCTGGACCGGCGAGACCTGGTCTCCCGAACTGCACGCACAATTTCCCGGTCGCGACTGGATCCTCACGCGTATTCTCTGGCTCAGCGGTTGCGAGCCGGGCTTCAATCGCCTGGGGGCGGTCGACACCTTTCGTCGTTACATCTACTTGCATGGCACGCCCGATAGTGAACCTATGAGCGTGCCGTTGTCCCATGGCTGCGTGCGCCTGCGCAACACCGATTTGCTCAGCCTGTTCGACCAGCTGCCGGCGCATTGCCCGGTGCAGATCGATGAAGCCGCGTGCCCCCAATGGGCTCACATCAGCGTCAACTGAAGGATCAATTATGAGTGCCAGCCTGCAAGGCTCCTTGATGGTGGACATCGCCGGTACCTGGCTGACCGCCGAAGATCGCCAGCTTTTGCGCCAGCCCGAAGTGGCCGGCCTGATCATCTTTGCCCGCAACATCGAAAGCCCGCGCCAGGTGCGCGAGCTGACCGCCTCGATCCACGCCATTCGCCCGGACCTGATCCTGGCTGTGGACCAGGAGGGTGGTCGGGTCCAACGCCTGCGTCAGGGCTTTGTGCGGCTGCCGGCGATGCGTGCGATTGCCGATAACGACAACGCCGAGTATTTAGCCGAGCAGTGTGGTTGGCTGATGGCGACCGAAGTGCTGGCGGTCGGCCTGGACCTGAGTTTCGCGCCTGTGCTGGACCTGGATCATCAGCGTAGCGCTGTGGTCGGCAGTCGTGCCTTCGAAGGTGACCCGCAGCGCGCCACCACCCTGGCCGGTGCCTTTATTCGCGGCATGAATGCCGCGGGCATGGCCGCCTGCGGCAAGCACTTTCCGGGGCATGGCTGGGCCGAGGCCGACTCCCATGTGGCCATTCCTACCGACGAGCGCAGCCTGGAACAGATCCGCGCCGTCGACCTGGTGCCCTTTGCGCGCCTTAGTGGCCAACTGGCGGCGGTGATGCCGGCGCACGTGATCTATCCGCAGGTCGACAACCAGCCGGCGGGCTTCTCGCGGCGCTGGCTGCAGGACATCCTGCGCGGTGAGCTGGGCTTTGATGGAGTGATCTTCAGTGATGACCTGTCTATGGCTGGCGCCCATGTGGTCGGTGATGCCGCCAGTCGTATCGAGGCAGCGCTGAGTGCCGGTTGTGATATGGGGTTGGTGTGCAATGACCGGGCGGCGGCCGAGCTGGCGCTGACGGCGGCCCAGCGCCTGAAGGTCAAGCCCTCGCCACGTATTGCACAGATGCGCGGGCAGGGCTTTGCACGTACCGACTATCGCCAGCAGCCGCGGTGGCTGGAGGCGCTTGGAGCGCTCAAGGAAGCTCAGCTGATAGATTGATTTGCAGCCCATCGCGGGCTTGGCCCGCGATGAATTCAACTCGCTTTCGACGCTTTGCGCTTACCGGGCAGCGGCGCAAACAACGCGTCAATATCTTCCGTCGCCAACCGCCAGTCCCCCGCCTGGCGCCCATCCAGCACCCCGGCCGCCAACGCCGACTTTTCCTGCTGCAGTTGCTGGATCTTCTCTTCCACCGTGCCTCGGGTAATCAGCTTGTAAACAAACACCGGCTTTTCCTGGCCGATGCGATAGGCGCGGTCGGTGGCCTGGTTTTCGGCTGCCGGATTCCACCAGGGATCATAATGGATCACGGTATCGGCAGCGGTCAGGTTCAGGCCAACGCCACCGGCCTTGAGACTGATGAGGAATATCTGCAGGCGACCGCTCTGAAAGTCTTGCACCGGCGCCCGACGGTCACGGGTCTCGCCGGTCAGCAGGGCATAGGCGATGTTCCGTTGCTGTAGCTCGGCCTCTATCAGCCGCAACATGCTGGTGAACTGCGAGAACAGCAGCACCCGCCGCCCTTCGGCAAGCAGCTCTTCGAGCATTTCCATGAGGCTGGCGAGTTTGCCCGAATGGGCGCCGCGGGCGGTGCAAGCCTGGCTATTGACCAGGCGCAGGTCGCAGCAGACCTGGCGCAGCTTGAGCAAGGCTTCAAGGATGATGATCTGGCTGCGCGCCACGCCCTTGCGGGTGATCTCGGCGCGTACCTTCTGGTCCATGGCCAGGCGCATGGTCTCGTAGACGTCGCGTTGGGCGTCGCTGAGGTCAACCCAGTGGATCATCTCGGTCTTGGCCGGTAGCTCGGTGGCCACCTGTTCCTTGGTGCGCCTGAGCAGGAAGGGCTTGATCCGCGCATTGAGGTGTTGCAGGCGCTCATCGTTACCCTGACGCTCGATCGGTACCCGATAGTCGCGGTTGAACGCCTTGGCGTCACCCAGCCAGCCAGGCAGCAGGAAGTGGAACAGCGACCACAGCTCGCCCAGATGATTTTCCAGTGGCGTGCCGCTCAGGCACAGGCGCTGGCGTGCCTGCAACTGGCGCGCAGCCTGGGCGGCCTTGCTGCTCGGGCTCTTGATGTACTGCGCCTCGTCGAGGATCAGCACGTGGAGCATAAGGTCCTTGAAGTGCTCCAGGTCTTTGGGCAACAGGGCATAGGTTGTTAGCAGCAGGTCATAGTCCTGCAAGTTGTCAAAGTGCTTGCGTCGGCCGATACCTTGCAGGGCCAGGACCCTCAGGCCAGGGGCGAAGCGCGCCGCCTCATCCTGCCAGTTGGGAATCAGGCTGGTGGGCATCACTACCATGGCCGGGCGGGTCAGGCGTCCGGCATTCTTTTCGGTGAGCAGGTGAGCGAGGGTTTGCAGGGTCTTGCCCAGGCCCATGTCGTCGGCAAGGATGCCGCCGACTTCCAGCTCGCGCAGGGCTTGCATCCAGCTCAAGCCTTCGAGCTGGTAGGAGCGCAGGGTTGCGCTCAGGCCGTCCGGTGCCTGCACCGAATGCAGGCGGATGTCGCGCAGGCGTTCGGCCAGGCTGCGGACCTGGGCGCCGCCTTGCCAGCTCAGTGGCAGATCTTCCAAGGCGTTGAGGCGGGTGGCGTCGAGGGTGGGCAGGCGCAGGCTGGTGTCGCCCGGTTCTCGCAAATAGAAGTCGCCCAATGTCGCCAGCACAGGTTTAAGCCGGCCATAGGGGAGCGCCACCTGCAGGTTGTGGCGAACGCTGCCTGGCGGGGCGGGTATTTGCACCAGCAGTTGTTCATCGTCTCGACGCTTTTGCAACTGCGCCGGATTGAGTAGTTCCGGATGGCTGCGCAGTACGTTGAGCAGGATGGGCAGCAGGCTCAGGCGCTCACCATTGACCTCAATGCCTAACTCCAGGTCGAACCAGTCGCGGCCGCTGGTCTCGTCGATCTGGACATACCAGTCATCTACCTGGGCGAGATTGAAGGCGAAGTCATCGGTGTATTCAACTTCCCATCCCTGCTCGCGTAGTACTGGCAAGTCATTGAGAATGAAGCGTAACCAGGCGCCTTCGGAAGCAAGTTCAAGCAGGTCTCCAGCGCTTTCCGGCAGGGCTTTGCTTTGCCGCGTGGCGACCTTGAATCCCAGGCGCTGAAGTGTCAGTCGGATCAGGTTCTCGGCTTCCGGGTGGCGCTGGATGCGTTGACTGGTGTTGCCGTCGAGCCGCGTGACTTCCTTGGCATGCCGGCCACTGGCCCGAACACCGTCGTAGACAAATGACAGAGCGGCCCTGTGCTGGTGCTGACGCTGCATCCTGCCGCTTTGCGGTACGTATGCACTGAATTCGTGGCTGCCCAAGGTTAGGTGGGGCGTGGGTGTAATGCCTTCGATGATCTTTTCGCTCAATGTTCTGGGGGTGGGGATCTGACGATTGAGGGTCTGAATCCGATGGCTGAATTTTACCACCTGGCTTTCTGGGACTACGGGTGCTGAAGCGAGATAAGAGGCAATGATTTCATCGTAGTTGTGACGTAAGCGGCCAATCTGGTCCTCGGTTTCATCGAGGTAATAAAGCGGCTGTAAGGCCAGTACGTGCTTGAGCAATTTGCCATGGCTGTACCAGCAGCCCTTGTAGTGATCGTCGTCAAGCTTCACCCAGCGGAACTCGCAGGCAAGTGGCGCTCCTCGGGTGATGGGTTGTCGGCTGGTGGCGAGGGTCAGGCGCTCGGTTGCCAGGGCCAGTTCGAGCAGCTCGGCGCCTTCATGCCCTTCCAGTTTCACGTCGCTGTTGAATGTGCCGATCGGAGATCTGGCGACCACCAGTCGCAGAAATTTGGCGTCGGGCTCTTGCAAGTAGCGCGGCTTCAGTCGCAGGACTTCGTCCGGATAGTAGACGGGTTTGAGGTCCGTGAAGCTGCCATCTTTGAGGCGATTGCACTTGTACGGTGTAATGGATGCCTTGCCGTCTGCTATCAAGTCCAGTGCGTACATCAGGGTGCGTCCGCCAGATTTTGCGGATTTTCCCGTGTCGAGGTCGGCCTTCGCCAGGTTGTCGATCCAGTGCTCCAACTGCGGGCTGAGGCGATCATCTTTATCGGACTGCGGTGTTGTATCTTCTTCTGGCAGTCCCAGCAGGTAGTACAAGGCTGCAGCGCAGTGTTTGCAATTGAAGCCTACCGGGCAGCTACAGTTGGCCTCGAGAAACGCTCCTTGTTCGAGCCCCTCCATCTCAATGAGCTGCGTGTAGACATTGTTTCCAGAACCGCGGCAGGTTGAGGTGATCGTGCCATGTACCAGCGAGACGAGCTTTATGCGGTCTTGGGTCGCATACTCAAAGCCTCTGTCCAGCGCTCGCCCACTGAAAGCTGAGGGCCAGTCCTCATTCTCAAGCAATTGCCGCAGTTTTTTTTGCATCAGGCTACTGCTCCATCATCTCCGGTTGAGGGCTGGGCGCGCTGACTGGCCTGTTGGCTGTGACCTTGAGCAGCAAGGCCAGGTGGCCGCCGTCAAGGAAGGTCAGTTCTCCGTTTTTCACCGTGCTGTTGCTCTGCTTGAGCTGCTCGCTCTGGATCACCGCGCCATTGCCATCGAACTGGTTGACCCAGAGGCTGGCCTCGACGCTGATGAAGCGCTCTTCCTTGAGGTGCAGGTTGCCCTCGATAGGGAAGTGCCCGAACTGCTTTTTACCGTCACTGATGGCGACAGTGCCGGCATCCTGTTGCCAGGCTTTGTGCAGCAGCACGGTGTATTGATTGTCGGCGCTCAGCTTGGCCGCTTCGTCGGTCATGGCCGGTTGGCGCAAGTCGCCTTCGGCAATGGCCTGGGCGCCGTTGCTCCAGTCTTCCGGGGCGAACTGGCTGGTGATTGCTGGCACGGCGTTCTGCCGCACCAGGATCATTTCGACCCGATAAACGCCGTCAGCAAAAGCGCCTGGCGCGAACAACGCCAACAGCAGGGTCAGGCTACGCAATGCACGCATGGATCTTCCTTCACACAGATTGTGGGGTCAGGCGCTCAAACAGCGCCTCGAGGTTGTTGAAGCGTTCTTCCGGGTGCTCCATCGGCACCATGAACTTGAACTGGGTTGCACCTTCGAACTTGTAGCGCTTGGGCTGGCCCTGGATCAGCTTGATCAGCGCCAGCGGATCGACCGGCGTCTCGGTCTCGAACTCGATCTTGCCGCCGTTGGGGCCGGCATCGACTTTCTTGATACCGAGCTTTTCCGCCTGCAGCTTGAGCAAGGTCAGGCGCACCAGGTTTTTGGTTGGCTCTGGCAGTAGACCAAAGCGGTCAATCATCTCAACCTGCAGGTCCTTGAGGCCGTCTTCGTCCACCGCCGAGGCGATGCGTTTGTACAGGATCAGTCGTGCGTGCACATCCGGCAGGTAGTCTTCGGGGATCAGCGCTGGCAGGCGCAGGTTGATCTCCGGGCCACCGCCCAGCGGCTGGTCGAGGTTCGGCTGGCTGCCCTTGCGGATGGCCTTGACCGCACGCTCGAGCATTTCCATGTACAGGGTGAAACCGACCGCCTGGATTTGCCCGCTCTGGCCCTCGCCGAGCAGTTCGCCGGCGCCACGGATCTCCAGGTCGTTGGTGGCCAGGACGAATCCGGCGCCCAGGTCCTGGGTGTTGGCGATGGCCTCCAGGCGCTTCTCGGCGTCCGGGGTGATCTGTTGGCGCGGCGGCGTGAGCAGGTAGGCGTAGGCCTGGTGGTGGCTACGTCCGACCCGGCCGCGCAGTTGGTGCAGTTGGGCCAGGCCGAACTTGTCGGCGCGCTCGATGATGATGGTGTTGGCGCTGGGTACGTCGATACCGGTCTCGATGATGGTCGAGGCGATCAATACGTTGAAGCGCTTGTGGTAGAAGTCGCTCATCACCTGTTCGAGTTCGCGCTCGCGCATCTGTCCGTGGCCGATAGCAATGCGGGCTTCGGGCACCAGTTCGGCGAGGTCGGCGGCGCATTTCTCGATGCTCTTCACATCGTTGTGCAGGTAATAGACCTGGCCGCCGCGCAGCAGCTCACGCAGCAGCGCTTCCTTGACCGTGCTCTTGTTCTGCTCCATGACGAAGGTGCGCACCGACAGTCGGCGCGCGGGCGGTGTGGCAATGATCGACAGGTCGCGCATGCCGGCCACGGCCATGTTCAGGGTGCGCGGGATTGGCGTGGCAGTCAGGGTAAGGATATCCACCTCGCTGCGCAGGGCCTTGAGCTGTTCTTTCTGGCGCACGCCAAAACGGTGTTCTTCGTCGATGATCACCAGGCCCAGGTCCTTGATCTTGACGTCGTCCTGCAGCAGCTTGTGGGTGCCGATGACGATGTCGATCTTGCCTTCGGCCAGGTCGGCGACGGCGGCAGCGACTTCCTTGGGCGACTTGAAGCGGCTCATCACTTCCACGCTCACCGGCCAGTCGGCAAAGCGGTCGCGGAAGCTGTTGTAGTGCTGCTGAGCGAGCAGGGTGGTCGGTACCAGGATGGCGACCTGGCGACCGCCGTGCACGGCGATGAAGGCGGCACGCATGGCCACTTCGGTCTTGCCGAAACCGACGTCGCCGCAGACCAGGCGGTCCATCGGCTTGGCTGCCAGCATGTCATCGCGCACCGCCTCGATGGCGCTTTGCTGGTCCGGGGTCTCCTCGAAAGGGAAGCCGGCGCTGAAGGTGGCATAGTCGGCCGAGGGGTCGGCGAAGGCATAGCCTTTGCGCGCGGCGCGGCGGGCATAGATGTCCAGCAGTTCGGCCGCCACATCGCGAACTTGCTCGGCCGCCTTGCGCTTGGCCTTCTGCCAGGCCTCCGAGCCAAGGCGGTGCAGCGGCGCCAGGGCGTCATCGCTGCCGGTATAGCGGGCGATCAGGTGCAAGTTGGCCACCGGCACGTAGAGCTTGGCGCCCTCGGCATATTCCAGGGTGAGGAATTCGGCGGCCTGGTTGTCGATTTCCAGGGTCGCCAGGCCCAGGTAGCGGCCCACGCCGTGGTCGATATGCACCACCGGCGCGCCTTCGCGCAGCTCGGCGAGGTTCTTGATTACCGCATCGTTATTGGCGTCGCTGCGTTTGTCCCGGCGTCGACGCTGCATTACCCGCTGGCCGAACAGCGGGCTCTCGGCGACCAGGGCGATGGCCGGGTCGTCCAGCAGCAGGCCCTCGTCCAATGGCGCGATGGTGATTGCCAGGCGCTCTTTGCCCGCGACGAAAGCGCTCCAGCTGTCGACGGTTTGCGGGCGTAGCTTCAAGCGCTCGAGCAGTTCCAGCAATACTTCACGACGGCCAGCAGATTCGGCGGTGAACAGCACACGGCCGGGGAACTGCTCGAGAAAGCCTGACAGCGCCGCCAGCGGCTGGTTGGCTTTGGCTTCGATGGCCAGGTTCGGTAGCGCCTGGGCTGGGAAGCGCTCGCGACCGACACCGCTGTCGACGTCACCCTGGCTGACGACCACGCGTGGCCAGCTCTTGAGGCGGGCAAAGCAGTCTTCCACCGGCATGAACAGTTCGGCCGGTGGCAGCAGGGGCCGCGACGGATCGATGCGCCGCTCCTCATAGCGGTTGCGCACATCGCTCCAGAAGTGCTCGGCGGCCTGCTCGACGCCTGGCAGGGAAAACACCTGGGTGTCCTGAGGCAGGTAGTCGAACAGGGTCGAGGTGTCTTCGAAGAACAGCGGCAGGTAGTACTCGATACCGGCTGGAGTAATGCCGCTGGACAGGTCCTGGAAGATCGGGCAGCGGCGGAAATCGACATCGAAGCGCTCGCGAAAGCGCGCCTTGAAACGGGTCACCGCATCCTTTTGCAGCGGGAACTCGCGGGCTGGCAGCAGGCGTACCGAGTCGACCTTGTCGATCGAGCGCTGGGTCTCCGGGTCGAAGGTGCGCAGGGTCTCGATTTCGTCATCGAACAGATCGATCCGGTACGGCAGCTTGCTGCCCATCGGGAACAGATCGATCAGCGCGCCGCGCACGGCGAATTCGCCATGCTCATACACTGTATCGACACAGCGGTAGCCGCTGGCCTCCAGGCGCGTGCGCATCTGCTCGACGTCGAGCTTCTGGCCGATGTCCAGCACCAGGCTGCTGCCCAGCAGGAAGCGGGTCGGCGCCAGGCGGTGCAGGGCGGTGGTGATCGGCACCACGAGAATGCCGTGATCAAGCTCCGGCAGCCGATACAGGCTGGAGATCCGCTGGGAGATAATGTCCTGGTGCGGCGAGAACAGGTCGTAGGGCAGGGTTTCCCAGTCGGGGAAAGGCAGCACCGGCAGCTCGGGCGCGAAAAAGCGCAGCTCCTGCTCAAGCCGGTCAGCGCTCTGGCTGTCGGCGGTCAGTAACAGGGTGAAGCGCTTGGCGGCGCTGGCAGCCTCGGCAATGGCCAGGCTCAGGGCGGCGCCCGGCAGGTTGCCCCAGGTTTGTTTGCCGGCAGTGGCCGGCAGGTGCGGTAGACGCAGAACAGGCACGGGAGGTCAAGCTCCAAGCGTTGCGACAAAGACGCCAATTGTACCGGCCACAGCCCCGTGCTGTCAGGTTTGCGCAGGCTAAAATATATGTAGTGACTGAGCGGCGACAGGCGCTCATTGCTCGATGGGCTGCGGGGCGTCATAATGTAGCCCCTTTTTTCTGTCCCTACATGTGGAAGGTTCCCGTGACTCAGAAGCCCGACCAGTGTCTTGGTGAGTGGATTGATCGTGAAGCACTTGCAGAAGCGATGATCCCGCTTATCGGTCAGCTCTACCGCAATAACAATGTGGTGAGTTCGATCTATGGCCGCAGCCTGATCAACCGTTCGGTGATCTCGATCCTCAAAGCGCACCGCTTTGCTCGTCATCGCCAAACCGACGAAACCGAACTCTCCGTCCACGAGACATTCCCGCTGCTCAAGGCCATGAGCGAGCTGAAACTGGGCGCCGCTTCGGTCGACCTGGGCAAGCTGGCCAACAAATTCAAGCAAGAAGGCAACGGCCGCAGCGCCGAGCAGTTCGTGCGTGAAGAAATGGCTGACGTGGTTGGTCAGCAGAACGCTTCGGCGCGCAAAGGCACCGACGTTGTGCTGTACGGCTTCGGTCGTATCGGCCGTCTGCTGGCGCGCATCCTGATCGAAAAAACCGGTGGTGGTGACGGCCTGCGTCTGCGCGCCATCGTCGTGCGCAAAGGCGCCGAGAACGATCTGGTCAAGCGTGCCAGCCTGCTGCGTCGTGACTCGGTTCACGGCCCGTTCGATGGCACCATCACCATCGACGAAGAGCACAACACCATCACTGCCAACGGCAACCTGATCCAGGTTATCTACGCCAAGAGCCCGAGCGAAGTCGACTACACCCAGTACGGCATCGAAAACGCGCTGATCGTCGATAACACCGGTGTATGGCGTGACGCCGACGGCCTGGGCCAGCACCTGGCCTGCCCGGGCGCTGCCCGCGTGATCCTCACCGCACCTGGCAAGGGCGCGCTGAAGAACATCGTGCACGGTATCAACCACGGTGATATCACTGCTGACGACAAGATCATCTCGGCAGCTTCTTGCACCACCAACGCCATCGTGCCGGTGCTCAAGGCTGTCAATGACAAGTACGGCATCGTCAACGGCCACGTCGAAACCGTTCACTCGTTCACCAACGACCAGAACCTGATCGACAACTTCCACAAGGGCAGCCGTCGCGGCCGCGCCGCGCCGCTGAACATGGTCATCACCGAAACCGGTGCTGCCACCGCAGCCGCCAAGGCGCTGCCAGTGCTCAAGGGCAAGCTGACCGGTAACGCGATTCGCGTTCCAACGCCGAACGTGTCGATGGCCATCCTCAATCTGAACCTGGAAAAGGCCACCAGCCGCGAAGAAATCAACGAGTACCTGCGCCAGATGGCCATGCACTCGGATCTGCACAAGCAGATCGATTACGTCAGCTCCCAGGAAGTGGTGTCCACCGACTTCGTTGGCTCGCGCCACGCCGGTGTGGTCGACGCTGAAGCCACCATCTGCAACGATAACCGTGTTGTCCTGTACGTCTGGTACGACAACGAGTTCGGTTACAGCTGCCAGGTTGTGCGCGTGATGGAAGACATGGCCGGCGTTAATCCGCCAGCTTTCCCACGCTAAGCTTGGCTTGGTTGTGAAAGACGGGAACCTCAGGGTTCCCGTTTTTTTTGCCTGAATTTTCCAGGAGGACGAATGCGCAACGCGTTGCTGGTGAGTGTGCTGGTGAGCCTGATCGGCTGTGGGCAGAGCGAAACGCTTGAGCGTATCAGTGGCCCGACCATGGGCAGCAGTTACACCGTGCAGTATGTGCGCACGCAGCAGGGACCGGCCCCGGAGCAGATCAAGCGTGAGGTGGAGGGTATCCTCGAGGGCGTCGACAAGCGCTTCTCCACCTATCGCAACGACTCGCTGGTCGAGACTTTCAATCGCTTGCCCGCCAACAGCTGTCAACACATGCCCGCTGACGTGCTGGAGCTGGTGCGCGTCGGCGAGCAGCTGTCGCGGCAAAGCGAAGGCGCGTTTGACCTGACTGTGGAGCCATTGCTCAACCTGTGGGGCTTCGGCCCGCAGTCGCGCAGGGAAAAAGTACCTGACGCACAGGCACTGGCCAGCGTGCGCCAACGCGTCGGGCATGGGCATTTGCGCATAGTGGGCGAGCAGCTGTGCAAGGACGCGCCGGTGGAAGTGGGCTTCAACAGCATCGCCGCAGGGCATACGGTGGATCTGCTGGTTGAACGGCTAAAAGCCCTGGGTGTCGCGGATTTGCTGGTCGAAGTCACGGGTGAGCTCAAGGCATTGGGGCGAAAACCTGATGGCAGCAGCTGGAAGGTGGCCCTGGAGTTGCCCCGCGACGATCGCCAGATTGCCCAGCAAGTGGTGGCCGTGGATGGTTTTGGCGTTTCTACCTCCGGTGACTATCGCAATTATTTCGAGGAGAATGGCCAGCGCTATTCGCACACCTTCGATGCGCGCCTGGGGCGGCCAGTGAAACACGATCTGGCGGCGGTGACGGTGTTTGCTCGCTCGACGCTGATGGCCGATGGTTACTCGACCCTGCTGTTGATCCTTGGGCCGCAACAAGGCTGGGAGTTTGCCCTCAGGCACGAGATTGCCGCGGTGTTTGTGACCCGGGTTGCTGACGGTTTCGTCTCCCGGAGCACGCCGGCGTTCGAGAGTGTGATGCAGTAGGAGCGGATTTATCCGCGAAGGGGCGCGGAGCGGCCCCGGATCGTGAATCGGGGCGACGTTGTCGCCCTTCGCGGATGAATCCGCTCCCACAGGTTTGCATAAATAACATGTAGTGCAGAGAAAAATAGCCTACGACGCGACCAAGGGTTAATGTGCGCGGCGTTCAAGCTTGATTAGACTGCACCCGAATTTTTTCATGGCGCCGCTGGCGACATGATCTAGCCCCGATCGCCGGCGTGGCGAGCGGGCCTGTTCTGAAGGAGTACGCATGGCTGTCTACAACTACGACGTAGTGGTGCTGGGTTCCGGTCCAGCAGGAGAAGGGGCGGCAATGAATGCTGCCAAAGCAGGACGCAAGGTGGCGATGGTCGATAGCCGTCGCCAGGTCGGCGGCAACTGCACCCACCTGGGCACCATCCCGTCCAAGGCCCTGCGTCACTCGGTGCGCCAGATCATGCAGTTCAACACCAACCCGATGTTCCGGGCCATTGGTGAGCCGCGCTGGTTCTCGTTCCCTGATGTGCTCAAAAGCGCCGAGAAGGTGATCTCCAAGCAGGTTGCCTCGCGCACCGGCTACTACGCGCGCAACCGGGTCGACGTGTTCTTTGGCACCGGCAGCTTCGCCGACGAGCAGACCATTGAAGTGGTCTGCGCCAATGGCGTGGTCGAGAAACTGGTGGCCAAGCACATCATCATCGCCACCGGTTCGCGTCCGTACCGTCCGGCCGATATCGATTTCCATCACCCACGCATCTACGATAGCGACACTATCCTCAGCCTGGGTCACACCCCGCGCAAACTGATCGTTTACGGCGCCGGTGTCATCGGTTGCGAATACGCCTCGATCTTCAGCGGCCTGGGTGTGCTGGTGGAACTGGTGGACAACCGTGGTCAGTTGCTGAGCTTCCTCGACTCGGAAATCTCCCAGGCGCTGAGCTACCACTTCAGCAACAACAACATCACAGTTCGTCACAACGAAGAGTATGAACGGGTCGAGGGCCTGGACAACGGTGTGATCCTGCACCTGAAGTCGGGCAAGAAGATCAAGGCCGACGCCTTGCTCTGGTGCAACGGCCGTACCGGCAACACCGACAAGCTGGGTCTGGAAAACATCGGCATCAAGGTCAACAGCCGTGGCCAGATCGAAGTCGACGAGAACTACCGCACCCACGTGCCGAACATCTACGGTGCCGGTGACGTGATCGGCTGGCCGAGCCTGGCCAGTGCTGCGCACGACCAGGGGCGCTCGGCGGCTGGCAGCATTGTCGACAACGGCAGCTGGCGCTTCGTCAACGACGTGCCGACCGGTATTTACACCATTCCGGAGATCAGCTCGATCGGCAAGAACGAGCAGGAACTGACCCAGGCCAAGGTGCCTTACGAAGTCGGCAAAGCCTTCTTCAAAGGCATGGCGCGGGCGCAGATCGCCGGTGAGCCGCAAGGCATGCTGAAGATCCTGTTCCACCGTGAGACCCTGGAAATCCTCGGTGTGCATTGCTTCGGCTATCAAGCGTCGGAGATTGTCCACATCGGTCAGGCGATCATGGACCAGCCGGGTGAGCGCAATACCCTGAAGTACTTCGTCAACACCACCTTCAACTACCCGACCATGGCCGAAGCCTATCGGGTAGCGGCCTACGACGGCCTCAACCGGCTTTTTTGAGCGGCTCCGGCCGGTGGCCTGAGCCGGCCGGGGAGACCGATTTCAGCGATTCTCGAGGGTGGCGCTGGCCAAACCGGGAAAGTCTGTAATCAGGCTGTCTACGCCGAAGTCGGCGAGCCTGCGCATCAGCGCCGGCTCGTTGACTGTCCACACCGACACGTGCAAACCCTGGCGCTGGGCCTTGATCAGACGCTCAGGGGTGCATAGTGTCCAGTTCAACGCCAGCAAGTTGCAGTCATAGTTCTGGGCGACCTTCAACGGGTCGAGCCAGGCGTACTCGGCTACCAGTCCCCGCGAAATATCCGGCGTCAGCTCAAGCGCCGCACCCAGCACTTCCCGTGAACTGGAGGTGATGGTGACCCTGTCGAGCAGGCCGAACTGCTGGGCCATCTCGCGAATGGCCAGCACCGTGGTGACGGCGCGGGTACGCGAGGCGCTCTTGACCTCCAGTTGCCAGTGATCGAAGTCGCACTTTTCGAACAGCTCTTCAAGCCGTGGAATGGGGCTCGGCGATACCCAGCCCGGTCCCCCCTTGCGTGCATCGTAGGTTACCAGGTCAGCCGCCCTGTGTTCGGCCACCTTGCCACGTCGGCCGGTAGTGCGTTTGAGCGTTGGGTCGTGGATCACCATCAGCTCGTTATCGGCCGACAGGTGCAGGTCCAGTTCGCAGCGACGCACGCCGTGTTTGAGGCACTGCTGGAAGCTGGTCAGGGTGTTCTCGGGGGCTTCGCCCTTGGCGCCGCGGTGGCCGTAAATCTGGGTCACGTTTGTTCCTTCAAGAATAGGTGAGACTCAAGAAGCGCTCGGGGTGTTCTGTTCCAGCGTCTGGCGTCGTTGTTGCGCCTGTCGTTGCAGGATGTAGCGAGCCAGCAACTGGCGCTGGGCGTCGGTTATGTCGACGAATTCAGTGCCGATCTCGTACAGGCCGTCGGCCTGGTGGTCGCAGTGGGTGACCCTGGCGCGCAGCAGCAGGCCCAGGGCCTGAGGCATCAATACCATCTTCACCGCAACCCGGCTGTCAGGGGCAATGGGCTGGGCCTGGTTGAACTTTATACCGCCTTCGGACAGCACCACAGTTCGTGGTGCGCTGAGCTGTCCCAGCAGGGTTTGTGCAACCACGGCGCTGAGCAGGTCGATACGTTTGTTCTGGGCCTTGAGAAAGGCGGCCAGGGTGCGATCCTTGTCGCTGAGCTGACGCAGCAGGTGCTGGGACTCGAATTCGCTCAGGTGCAGTTCGCTGAGCAGGTTGAAAAGCGGTGAATCATCTTGCAACAAGTCTGGGCCAAGGGCTTCGGCAGCGCTCAGCGGGCTAATTTCCAGTGCGATCCGATCCTCGATACGGTAGTATTCGCGGCGATCTTCTTCATCTAATGTCGACATGGCGAACCCATGGTAGCGGCGGTGGTCTGAGTGTAAAGCTGCTATTCAAGCCCCGCCACAAGGACGTTCCTCTTTCATCCGAACAAGCCCCGACATGTTCAGACCTCTCTTCGTATTCATCGGTACGCGTTACACCCGTGCCAAGCGTCGCAACCACTTCGTCTCGTTCATTTCGCTGACCTCGATGATCGGCCTCGCCCTGGGCGTGGTGGTGATGATCGTGGTGTTGTCAGTCATGAACGGATTCGATCACGAGATGCGCACCCGGGTGTTGGGCATGGTGCCCCATGCCACGCTGGAAACCGGCCAGCCGATCAATGACTGGCCCGCCCTTGCCAAGCAAGTAAAGCAGAACCCCCAGGTTGTTGCGGTGGCGCCCTTCACCCAGATGCAGGGTCTGTTGACCCATGCGGGCAAGGTGCAGAAGGTGCTGCTCAACGGCATCGACCCGGCCCAGGAACGGCAGGTCTCGATCATCGACAACTTCATCCGTGAAGGTAAGCTCGACGCCCTGGCGCCGGGCGAGTTCGGCATCATGATCGGTGACAAGGCGGCGGCCAAGCTGGGTGTGGGCATCGGCGACAAGCTGACCTTCGTCGCCCCGGAAGTCACCGTGACCCCGGCCGGCATGTTCCCGCGCATGAAGCGCTTTACCGTGGTCGGCATCTTCCACGTCGGCGCCGGAGAAATCGACGGCTACCTGGGCCTGACCAACGTCGCCGACCTGTCGCGCCTGCACCGCTGGAAAGCCGATCAGGTCCAGGGCCTGCGCCTTAAGTTCGACGACCTGTTCCAGGCGCCGCGCACGGCCTGGGATATCGCCCAAAAGTTGGGTGACCGGGAGTTCTACGCCCGTGACTGGACCCGTACCCATGGCAACCTGTACCAGGCGATCCGCATGGAGAAGGCCATGATCGGTCTGCTGTTGCTGCTGATCGTGGCGGTAGCGGCGTTCAACATCATTTCCACCCTGGTGATGGTGGTCAACGACAAGAAGGGCGATATCGCCATCTTGCGGACCCTGGGTTCAACCCCGGGGCAGATCATGGCCATCTTCATGGTCCAGGGCACGGTGATCGGCGTGGTTGGCACCCTGATCGGCGGCGTGGTCGGTATCGCCGCCGCGCTGAATGTCAGCGCGGCCATTGCCGGGCTCGAGACCCTGATCGGACACAAGTTCCTCAATGCTGACGTCTACTTCATCGACTACCTGCCGTCCCAGGTCATGGCTGAGGATGTGTGGATGGTCTGCGGTGCGGCATTGGTCCTGAGTTTCCTCGCCACCCTGTATCCGGCTTGGCGTGCGGCACGCACCCAGCCTGCGGAGGCGCTACGTTATGAGTGAGTTGGGCATGAGTGATAAAGCAGTGCTGAGTTGCCGCAACCTGGGCAAGTCCTACGAGGAAGGCCCAGAGTCGGTGCAGGTGTTGTCCGGCTTGCAGCTGGAGTTGCATCCCGGTGAGCGGGTGGCCATCGTCGGCAGTTCGGGCTCGGGCAAAAGTACCTTGCTCAACCTGTTGGGCGGTCTCGATACCCCAACCGAGGGTAGCGTCTGGCTGGCCGGTGAAGAACTGTCGGCGCTCGGCGAGCGTGCCCGTGGTCTGCTGCGCAACCGCGCGTTGGGCTTCGTTTACCAGTTCCACCATCTGTTGCCAGAGTTCACCGCCCTGGAAAACGTGTGCATGCCGTTGCTGATCGGCCGTACTGCGATCCCGGACGCGCGTGAACGCGCTGGGGCGCTGCTCAAGCGCGTTGGCCTGGCTCATCGCCTGAGTCACAAGCCGGCCGAGCTGTCCGGTGGCGAGCGCCAGCGGGTGGCGATTGCCCGCGCCTTGGTCAATCGCCCGGGGCTGGTGATGCTCGACGAGCCGACCGGCAACCTCGACCATCACACTGCCCAAGGCATTCAGGATCTGATGCGGGAGCTGAGCAGCGCGTCGCAGACTGCCTTCCTGGTGGTCACCCATGACCTCAACCTGGCGCGGCAGATGGACCGTGTTCTGCGCCTGGAAGACGGGCACCTGGTAGCGATCTGACCTGGCCGTGCAGCGTGCCCGCAGGCTTTGGCGGGCACCTTGTTCCTTTTCTTTACCTGGGTGCTTCCGTTCATGTTCAGACCCTTGTCTATTTTCATCGGCGCGCGCTACACCCGCGCCAAGCGCCGCAACCATTTCATCTCGTTCATTTCCATGACCTCGATGATCGGCCTGTCCCTGGGCGTGCTGGCGATGATCGTGGTGTTGTCGGTGATGAACGGTTTCCAGCGCGAAATGAGCGTGCGGATTCTCGGCATGGTGCCTCATGCCAGTATTTTGGGTGTGCAGCCGCTGGATGACTGGCGTCCTGTGGCCGAAGCTGCATTGGAAGACCCGCAAGTGATTGCTGCCGCGCCGCTGACCGAGATGGAGGGCATGCTGTCCTACAAGGGGGCGATGCAGCCGATCCAGGTCAGCGGCATCGATCCGGCGCAGGAGGGCAAGGTCTCGATCGTTGGTCAGCACATTGTCCAAGGCAGTCTGCAGGCACTGGAGCCGGGCGAATATGGCGTGGTGATCGGCGAAATCAGCGCCCGGCGTTTTCGCTTGAACGTCGGTGACAAGCTGACCCTGATCGTGCCGGAAGTGAGCAGCGCCCCAGGCGGTATCACACCGCGCATGCAGCGCCTGAACGTGGTCGGGGTGTTCAAGGTGGGGGCCGAGCTGGATGGCTCCATGGCCTACATCCATATGGCCGATGCTGCGCAGATGCAGCGCTGGCAGCCGGACCAGGTGCAGGGCGTGCGTCTCAAGCTCAAGGACCTGTACAGCGCGCCGCAAGTGTCCAAGGCCATTGCCGCAGGCCTGGGCGAGCGCTACCGCGCCGATGACTGGTCACACACCCAGGGCAGCCTGTTCAGTGCCATGAAGATGGAAAAGACCATGATCGGCCTGTTGCTGCTGATGATCATTGCCGTGGCGGCGTTCAACATCATTGCCACGCTGATCATGGTGGTCAATGACAAGGGCGCGGACATCGCCATCCTGCGCACCATTGGCGCGACCCCGGCGCAGATCATGGGCACCTTCATGGTTCAGGGCACGTTGATCGGGATTGTCGGTACCTTGATCGGCGGCGTGCTTGGGGTGATTGCTGCGCTCAATGTCAGTCAGATTGTCGGCTGGCTGGAGCGGGTCAGCGGGCAACACATCTTCACCTCCGATGTGTACTTCATCAGCAGCCTGCCGTCGGAGCTGCAATGGGGGGATGTGGCGCTGATCTGCAGTGCCGGCCTGGTGATGAGCTTCCTGGCGACCTTGTACCCGGCGTATCGGGCTTCGCAAGTTGAGCCGGCGTACGCCTTGCGCTACGAGTAATGGTTTGCAGCCTATCGCCGGCATTGCCGGCGATAGGGGCTATACAGCTGGCAGGTCAATCACAAACCGCGTCCATCCCGCCGCCGACTCGGCACGAATACTTCCGCCATGGGCCTGGACAATCGAGCGAGTAATCGCCAGGCCCAACCCCGCATGCTCGCTACTGCCTTCACGACGCGCCGGGTCGGCCCGATAAAAACGGTCGAACAGTCGCGGTAGCAACGGCGGATCTATGGGGTTGCCCGTATTGGCCACCTGCAGGCGCACCTGGTCGTCCCGCACCTCGATACTTACCCGAATCTCCCCCTGTGCGGGGGTAAAGCGCAAGGCATTGTCCAGCAAATTGGACAGGGCCCGGCGCAGCATGTGCCGGTCGCCTTCCAGGCTGGCCTGGCCATCCCGATGTAAAGTTACCCCGGCCTCTTCGGCCAACGGCATGTAGTACTCGAGCAAGGCATCGGCTTCCTCTTCCAGGGCAAGCCTCTGGCGGCTAGGCATCAACAGGCCGTGATCGGCCTTGGCCAGGTAGAGCATGTCGTTGACCAGTTGCGCCATCCACTGCAGTTCTTCAAGGTTGCTGTGCAAGGCTTCGCGGTATTCGTCCAGGCCGCGTGGGCGGGTGAGGGTGACCTGGGTGTGGGTCAGCAGGTTTGACAGTGGCGTGCGCAGTTCATGGGCGATGTCGGCGGAGAAGGCCGACAAACGCTGGAAGGCGTCATCCAGGCGCTCCAGCATGGCATTGACGGTCTGCGCCAGTTCGGCCAGCTCCACTGGCATCTGGCTCTCGGGCAGGCGTGTGGTCAACGAGCGCGCCGATACCTTTGACGCCACTTCACCCATCTGTCGCAACGGACGCAGGCCGCTACGCGCAGCCCAGGCACCCAACAGGGCAGTGGCCAGGGCCGAAAGGCCGACGGTCAGCCAGATCAGTTGCTGCATGCGCTGGAGAAAGTGCTGGTGGTGAGTGATGTCGAGAAACAGCGTCAGTTGTGCCGACTGCGGGTCGCCATTGTCCAGATTGACGCACAGGCTGCGGTAGTCGCTACTGGTGCTACGCAAGGTGCTGAGCCCGGGCACCTGAGGCGAGTCGGGCAGGTTGGCCTGGCTGTCGAACCATACCCGGCCATCACTGCCGCGTACGCGTACAGCGAGGTCGGTCTGATGGCTCAATTCGCTTTGCAGGGCAGGCAGGCGTGGGGCAAGGCTGGCCGGGTCGTGGACGCCGTCGAGCATCTGGCGCAACACTGACAGGCGACTTTCGAGCAGTTGCTGGTCCAGCTCGATGAAATGGTGCTGGCTGGCGCGGCTGAACAGCACACCCGCCGTCAACGACACCGCCGCGGTGCAAGCGGCGAACAGCAATGCCAGGCGGCTGCCCAGGGACAATCGGCGCATCAGGCAAGCCGCTCTTCAAGCACGTAGCCCATGCCGCGCACGGTATGGATCAGCTTGTGCTCGTGGTGGTCATCGATTTTCAGTCGCAGACGGCGGATCGCCACTTCGATGACGTTGGTGTCGCTGTCGAAGTTCATGTCCCAGACCTGGGAGGCAATCAGTGACTTGGGCAGCACTTCGCCCTGACGCCGCAGCAGCAGTTCGAGCAGGGCAAACTCCTTGGCGGTGAGGTCGATGCGCTGACCGCTGCGCTCGACCCGGCGACGGATCAGGTCCAGACGCAGGTCGCCAAGACCCAGGCTGGTTTCCTGGGGCGGGCTGCTGCCCCGGCGCAGCAGGCTGCGCACCCGAGCCAGCAGCTCGGAGAAGGCAAACGGCTTGACCAGGTAATCATCGGCGCCCAGCTCCAGGCCATGCACGCGGTCTTCCACGGCATCGCGGGCGGTGAGGAACAGCACGGGAACCTCACTACCTGATGCGCGCACGGCCTGGAGAATCTGCCAGCCATCGCGGCCGGGCAGCATCACATCGAGGATCAGCAGGTCGTGGTCGCCAGTTAGGGCCAGGTGCTGGCCAGTATTGCCGTCAGTGGCCAGCTCTGTGGCAAAACCTGCTTCACTGAGACCTTGGCACAGGTAGTGGCCGGTCTTGCTCTGGTCTTCGACGATCAACAGTTTCATCGGGTGGCTCTTGGAGATGGGTTGCCGGGTGGTTATACCGCGCCGGGCGTTGCGGGTGGCCAAGCTGACAAAGTTGTAATCTTTTTGTCAGGTAGCTGCCAGCGCCGATTTTCTACAGTGAAGCCTGATTCGTCGCAACCCTGGAAGTGGGCCTGACATGAAACACCTTTTATTTGCTGGCGTCTTGGCGTTGTTCAGTTTGCCGGCACTGGCGTCTCCAGCACATTCGTTTGCTTTTGGCGCGCCTGCACCTGCTGCCAAGGCAGATCGCAGCGTGGAAATCGTCATGGGCGATATGTATTACGAGCCGCGCAGCCTGCAGGTCAAGGCCGGGGAAACGGTACGCTTTGTGCTGATCAACAAGGGCGCGGTGGCGCATGAGCTCAGCCTCGGTGACGCGGTCATGCATGCCAAACACCAAAAGGAAATGATCGCCATGCAGGGGCAGATGGACCATGCGGCCATGGGGCACGGTGGCATGCAGCATGGTGGCAGCATGAAGCATGACGATCCCAATACAGTGATGGTCGATCCCGGCAAGCGTGGCGAGTTGACGTGGACCTTCAGCCAGGCCACTCCCATCGAGTTCGCCTGCAACGTGCCGGGCCACTATCAGGCCGGCATGGTCGGCAAGCTGACTATCGGCCAATAACAGGCGATTACCCAATGTATGGCACAAACCCGATAAACTAGGCGTATTTCGTCCTTCAGGTTTGAGCCATGCATCCCGCCGCCGAACATTCCCCGCTGGGCAAGTCCAGCGAATACATCGCCACTTACACACCATCGCTACTGTTCCCGATCCCCCGAGCGGCCAAATGGTCCGAGCTGGGCGTCAGCGCCCAGACCCTGCCTTGGCAAGGTGTGGATTTCTGGAACTGCTTCGAGTTGTCCTGGCTGCTGCCGTCGGGCAAGCCGGTAGTGGCCATTGGCGAGTTCGCCATTCCCGCCGACTCGCCAAACATTATCGAGTCCAAGTCGTTCAAGCTCTACCTGAACTCCCTGAACCAGACCGTGTTCGAAACACCAGCAGCGTTGCAGGCGTGCCTGGCAAAAGACCTCTCGGCTGCAGCCGGCAAACCCGTGGCGGTGCAGGTCCGCAGCCTGGCCGAAGTCGAAGGGCAGGGTGTGGTTGCCTTGCCGGGCCTGTGCATTGACGCGTTGGACGTCAGCATCAGCAACTACGAGCAACCGCAACCGGAGTTGCTGCGTTGTGACAGCAGCCGCATCGTCGAAGAAACCCTGCACAGCCATCTGCTCAAATCCAATTGCCCGGTCACCGGCCAGCCGGACTGGGGCAGCGTCACCGTGCATTACCGTGGAGCGGCGCTGGATCATGCCAGCTTGTTGACCTACCTGATCAGCTTCCGTCAGCACGCCGATTTCCATGAGCAGTGCGTGGAGCGCATCTACCTGGACCTCAAGCGCCTGCTCAATCCTGAGTTTTTGACGGTTTATGCCCGTTACGTGCGTCGCGGTGGGCTGGACATCAACCCGTACCGCAGCACCGAAACCGTGACACTGCCAAACCTGCGTCTGGTTCGTCAGTAGCTGTAAATTATCGCGGGGCAAACCCGCTCCCACAGCTCAACTTCCTGTGGGAGCGGGCTTGCCCCGCGATGGGTATTCAGATACCCATGCTTTGCAGGCTTTGAACGATATTGCGCAAAGTGGCGGTCAGGCCTGGGTGCTCGACTTCGAAACGCTCCACCGCCAGGTTGATGCCGTCGACCAGATTGTTGTCTGGTGTCACGGCCTCCAGTTTGATCTCGGCCTCGATCTTCTGCATCAATTCCTGCAGGTGTTCGCGCTCTTCCAGCGAGAGCGGCGGATTTTGCTCCAGTTGCTCGCGCAGGGCGTTGATTTGCTCTTGCAGTTCGCGGGCAGGCATGGGTGATCTCCCTCTATGAATAGGCGCAGTCATGGACCCGGTAGTGGCCGAAAGGTCCATGCCTTGCCTACTAGAGTAATCCACTGGGCGATGCTTTGCATGACCCGGATCAACAGCCCTGTGTCAGGGTCTTTCGCCCTTGAGGCGGCGCTGGGCGATGTCGGCCAGGCAGTCTCCCAGTGCTTCGAGGTGGTCAATCACCGAATGCACGCCCAGGGCGAACAGTTGCAGGGTCGCCTTGCCGCGCTTGCGTTCCTGCTCCTGGGGGCTGAGCGCCTGCCAGTGCTGGCTATCGGTACCGCAGAGCGAGCCGCTGGTGGCAAGGCCGATGGTCCAAAGACCGGCATTGAGGCCCGATTGCAGCAGGCGCGGCTCGCCACTGACCAGTACACAGCCATCCAGAGTGTGGGTCTTGAGGGTCATTAACGCCTGCCAGCAGGCGTCCGGCGCTGGCCAAGGGTTCGGGGTGTGATACTGAGCCTTGATCCAGGCAGGCAATAGCCTGGCCAGGTGCTCGGCGTCGGCGCTGGTCAGCTCGTCAACCCAGGCACAGGGCACCTGCTGCTGACTCAGCCAGTCAAGGGTCTGCAGTGCGCCGGGGGTGGGTTGCGGCTTCGGGTTGATGCCCGCTTCGACGAGGCAGCCGCGTAGGCCGAATAGCAGAGCGGTAATGGCGGGGGAGTCTGGCATGGCAACGTCCCTGAAATAGCCTGCAGGCTACGCGCGATGTATTACACCTGAGTTACGACGCCGCAACACAGTTGTTCACAAAATCCTGACCTCGTTTATGTCAGGCTGTTTATCAGTGGAAGACCCTTTATACTTGTTTCCTTTTAAG
Organism: Pseudomonas sp.; assembly: GCF_050739775.1. Taxonomy (GTDB): domain Bacteria; phylum Pseudomonadota; class Gammaproteobacteria; order Pseudomonadales; family Pseudomonadaceae; genus Aquipseudomonas. The sequence goes on along the minus strand of NZ_JBOICA010000001.1, from coordinate 225,287 downwards.
CGTAGGACGCGCAACGTCCGGCGCAGTGACTGTCGAGGAGTAACTCTATGCGTAGGACCGGTACAGGTGTGATTGAGCGGATGACCCGGGCCTGTGTCTGTGCCAGCCTGCTGCTGGCGCCGATGGGCGCAGCCCAGGCGGCGACCGAGGAAGATCCGTGGGAGCGCATCAACCGGCCGATCTTCACCTTCAACGATACCGTCGACACCTACGCGCTCAAGCCGCTGGCCAAGGGTTACCAGGCGGTCACCCCGCAGTTCCTCGAAGATGGCATCCATAACATGTTCCGCAACCTGGGTGACGTGACCAACCTGGCCAACAACGTTCTGCAGCTCAAACCCCATGCGGCGGGTGTCGATACTGCGCGCTTGATCGTCAACACCACGTTCGGTCTGGCCGGCTTCTTCGATGTCGGCACTCAGATGGGCCTGCAGCGTAACGATGAAGATTTCGGCCAGACCCTGGGTTACTGGGGCGTAGGCAGTGGTCCTTACGTGATGCTGCCGTTGCTTGGCCCAAGCACGGTGCGTGACGCCATCGGCAAGTACCCGGACACCTACACCGAACCCTACCGCTACATCGATCACGTGCCAACCCGCAACACCGCGTTTGCCGTGGATGTCGTCGATACCCGCGCCAGCTTGCTGTCGGCGGAAAAGCTGATCAGCGGTGACAAGTACGTGTTCATTCGCAACGCTTACCTGCAGAACCGCGAGTTCAAGGTCAAGGATGGCGAAGTCAAAGACGACTTTTAATCCTTGCTTGACCTTTGCTTGCAATAAATCGGAATCCGATGCCTGCTCTGGCATCGGATTTTTATGCGTCTCGCTTAGGCGTTGGCGCTGGCCCTCAGCGCGCAAAACTGAACCGATCATGGCGTTGGCCAATATGCTCTCTGGTAACTGAAAGTGAGCGCCTAATAACTCTTGGTGATTTAGCCTGCAAAGAGCAGCCGCGAGCATCGGCGTACCCTTGAAACCCCCGGCGGATGGGAGTACCGTCTGCGCCTTAGAGGGCACCTCTGCTAGTTGCCGGACAGCCTGACTTGTCCTACAACTTTTATAAGAGTGGCTAGAAGCGAATCCAGTACGTGTGCTCATGCCTTGTCGAGCCACCTACGCCAACCTAATTCTGGCGCCGTTTGCCCACATGCAGAAAACCAGTGCAACGCTGCTGATAATCGATGACGACGACGTCGTACGTGCGAGTCTTGCCGCCTACCTTGAAGACAGTGGTTTCAGTGTCCTGCAAGCGAGCAATGGCCAGCAGGGCCTGCAGGTCTTCGAACAGGAACAGCCTGATCTAGTGATCTGCGATCTGCGCATGCCGCAAATGGGCGGCCTGGAGCTGATTCGCCAGGTAACCGAGCTCGCGCCTGAGTTGCCGGTGATCGTGGTCTCCGGTGCCGGGGTGATGAACGATGCGGTGGAAGCGTTGCGCCTGGGCGCTGCCGATTACCTGATCAAGCCCCTGGAAGACCTCGCGGTGCTGGAACACTCGGTACGCCGTGCGCTGGACCGGGCTCGCCTGGTGCTGGAAAACCAGCGTTACCGGGAAAAGCTCGAAACCGCCAACCGCGAACTGGAGGCCAGCCTGCACCTGTTGCAGGAAGACCAGACGGCCGGACGCCAGGTGCAGATGAACATGCTGCCGGAAAGCCCCTGGGTGGCCGACGAGCTGTCGTTCGAGCACCAGATCATTCCATCGTTGTACTTGTCGGGCGACTTTGCCGACTATTTCCGGGTCGACGAGCGACGCATCGCCTTCTACCTGGCAGACGTTTCCGGTCACGGCGCTTCTTCGGCGTTCGTCACTGTATTGCTGAAGTTCATGACCACCCGGCTGTTGTTCGAATTCAAGCGCAATTCCAGATTGCGCGACTTCAGGCCTTCGGAAGTGCTCGGGCACATCAACCGCGGCCTGATCAACTGCAAGCTGGGCAAGCATGTGACCATGGTCGGCGGCGTGATCGATGAAGACACGGGCCTGATGACCTACAGCATCGGCGGCCATCTGCCATTGCCGGTGCTCTATACCCCGGGCCAGAGCCGCTACCTGGAAGGGCGCGGGTTGCCGGTCGGACTGTTTGAAGAGGCGACCTACCAGGATCATGTTCTGGAGTTGCCACCGCAGTTCAGCCTGACATTGCTCTCTGATGGCATTTTGGACCTTTTGCCCGGGGGAACACTCAAAGATAAAGAGGCCGCCTTGCCTGAAATCGTCAAGGCCGCGGGGGGTAGCCTGGATGGGCTGCGCCAACGATTCGGATTGGCTACGCTTGGGGAGATGCCGGATGATATCGCCCTATTGGTGTTGAGCAGGAACCTTCAATGAGTACGGGAAGAATCCAGTTCGCCGAACAGAACGGCACCTTCGTTCTGAAGTTTGTCGGCGAAGTGCGCCTGACCTTGTGTTCGGCGCTGGATGCGACTATCGAAAAGATCTTCACAGCGCTGAATTTCTCGGCGATCGTCATCGATCTTACTGAAACCGAAAGCATCGACAGCACCACCCTGGGCTTGCTGGCCAAGCTCTCGATCCTGTCGCGGCAGAAGGTCGGGCTGCTGCCGACCGTGGTGACCATCAACCCGGACATCTCGCGGTTGTTGCAGTCCATGGGCTTCGATCAGGTGTTCAACATTGTTGATCGGAAGATTCCGTGCCCCGAGCGCCTGACTGATTTGCCGTCCCAGGATCAGAGCGAAGACGTGGTGCGCTCCAAAGTGCTTGAAGCGCACAAGATCCTCATGGGCCTGAACGACTCCAACCGCGAAGCCTTCCACGACTTGGTCAACGCCCTCGAGCGTACCTGACCTGGCTCACAGGCGCCGTTAGGCGCCTGTATTGCCTGACTAATCCGTTGCCCTGGGTGGGAACTCGGTCGGCGCCGTACCGTTGGCGTTGAGCTGGAAGATCCGCTGAGGCTGCCCCTGCTCATTGAAAAACACCTGGCCCAGGCCTGCGCTGTTCCACAGCCGCTCGCCAGCCTTGCTGTGGCTGGGCGTGCGCGGAATCACCTGCATCTGGCGGCGCTTGGTGAACCAGTTGAGCGGTGAGCGTGGAGAGTAGAGCCAACGGTTGAGGCGGTCGAAGGTGTCCAGCAAGCGCTTGGGGAACTGGTTCTTGATGCCGCTGCTGGTGATTTGCCACAGGTGTGGGCTGCGCTGTCGATGACGGATCAGCACTTCGTAGACGAAGGAATAGTGCACGTCGCCGGACAGAATCACGTAATGACCCGGCGTGCGCGAGTGACGGAAGATGTTCAGGATCACCTGCGCCGCGCCCCGATGGGCCATCCAGTTTTCAGCGTCGACCAGCAGTGGATAGCCCAGCCAGCTGAACACCCGTTGCACCGTTTCTATCAGCTTGACACCGAATATCGGCGCTGGGGACACGATGATTGCCGAGGGGTGGTCGAGCAGGGCCTGTTGCAGCTCACTCAAGGCTTCCCAGTCGAGTAGCCCTGAAGGCTTGTTGAAGTTGCTTTCGCTGCGCCAGCGGCGAGTGCGGGTGTCGAGTACCAGCAGCGGTGGATTGCTCGGCAGTACGAACTGCCAGCCTTGAAAGCGCAGCACTTCATCGATCAGCGCGTCCTGCAGTGGGGTGTCCAGGCTCTGATCACTCAGGGCGCTGTGGCTCAGTGCCTGGCATTTTTGCACCAGCTCGCGACAGGTATCGGGATCATTGCCCCAGCCTTGGCACAGCAGGTAAGCAAGCAGCGCGTTGCCAATGATGCGCTTGGAAAAGGGATGCCCATAGGCAGTTTCTTCCCACTGTGCTGACAGGTTCCAGTCATCAGTGATGTCGTGATCGTCGAAGATCATCAGGCTAGGCACATGGGCCAGCACCCGTGCTACACCGCCCAGACCGCTGACAAATGCGCGGATCAGCTGTTGTTCCTGCTGGTAGCGCGCCTGGCGCTGTACCGTGAGCCCAGGTGGCATTTGCGGCTCGATCAGGGTCCAGGGCACGGGCGACCAGACCAGCAGGTACATGGCCATGACCTCGGCAAAGGTCACCAGGTGATTATCGGCATTGCTGCTGGTGAAGATCGGCTTGCGTGCGCCGCCGAAGAAGCGCTCACGCAGGGTTTCATTGCTTTCCAGTGCCGGTAACAGGTCGGCCCGGTGGTAGTAGCTGGCAGGGTGCCGATAGAGCGCGGTGCTGTTATCGACTACCGCACCTTGCAGGTGCTCGCCAAACAGCCCGAGGCGTTCAATCAGTGTATGTATCGCACGGAGCATGGGTCCGGCGACATCGTCGGCGTAGACCTGATCGCCGCTCATCATCAGCAGGACCGGGCGCGACTTGGGTTCGGTACATTCCATCAGCAGCCGGTCAGCACAAAGCAGGCCATCGTCGGCGGGGTGGTGGGGTTTGCGGCAGGAGCCGTGGAGCAGTTGCTCAAGGCGCGAATGCAGGACGAAGCTGGGCTGCCGGGTGCCGTCGTAGAGCAGGTGTGGCGCCCATTGGGCAATGCCCTGGGCACCGTCGGCGGTCTGCAGGATCAGGTCATAGTCGATCTGCACATCGCAGGGCAGCGCATTGTCGAGGTGAATGTCGATCAGGTGTACGAATGCCTGGCGGCCGATGGCAATGACCTGGCAATCGATGTCGGGCGTGATGCCCGGGCAGCTCAGCGACAAGGTCGGTTGCAGCGCTTGCGAGCCGACCAGCCAGAACACCATCCGCGAGGGTTCGAGGCGGCGCAGTAGGGGACCGGCCAATACTGCGGGCAATGCGGAAGGTTCAGGCATCAACATCTCTGGAAGCACAGTCAAAAGCATCGCGGGTCAAGCCCGCTCCTACATGCAGGGTAGGAGCGGGCTTGACCCGCGGTGAGGCCCTCAAGGCCGTAAAAAAGCAAGGATACTCAGCATTCCTCGCCGTAGTGGCAAATGCCGTTTTGTATCAAGCCTTTGCCGCCAACAGCGCCTCAAGCTTTTCCTGATCCCGGGCAAACTGGCGAATACCCTCGGCCAGCTTCTCGGTAGCCATGGCATCTTCATTGGACGCCCAGCGGAATTGGGCTTCGCTCAGCTGCTGACGGGCTTCACCTTGGTTGCCCGGCTTGAGAATACGTGGCAGCTCGCCCTGATCATCGCTCAGCTGCTGCAGCAGTTCGGGACTGATGGTCAAGCGGTCGCAGCCAGCCAGTTGTTCGATCTGGCCGATATTGCGGAAGCTCGCTCCCATGACCACGGTGTTGTAACCGTTGGTCTTGTAGTAGTCGTAGATTCGCGTGACCGATTGCACACCCGGGTCTTCGGCACCGACGTATTCCTTGCCGGTGGACTTCTTGTACCAGTCGTAGATACGGCCCACAAACGGCGAAATCAGGAACACTCCGGCATCGGCACAGGCCTGGGCCTGAGCGAAAGAGAACAGCAGGGTCAGGTTGGTCTGGATGCCTTCTTTCTCCAGCACTTCGGCGGCACGGATACCTTCCCAGGTCGAGGCGAGTTTGATCAGCACCCGATCGCGACCGATACCGGCTTGCTCATAGAGCGCGATCAACTGCCGGGCCTTGGCCAACAGGGCAGGCTGGTCGAAGGACAGGCGGGCGTCGACCTCGGTGGATATACGCCCCGGAATCACCTTGAGAATGCCGGCACCCACCGCCACGGCAAAGGCGTCACAGGCAAGGCCGACATCACCTTTGCTGTGTTCGACCGATTGCTTGAGCAGCTCGGCATAACCGGGCATGGCTGCGGCCTTGAGCAGCAGGGAAGGGTTGGTGGTGGCATCGACTGGTTTCAGGCGGCTGATGGCATCGATATCACCTGTGTCGGCAACCACAGTGGTGAACTGCTTGAGTTGTTCCAGCTTGGAGGTCATGGGCGTGCTCTGTCCTGTGCAATGGATCGACATTACCCGAGCGCTGCCAACCGCTCAAGGGCTGGTTGGCAGGCGGGGCGAAGGGATAAGCCTTCGAGTGTCCAGGTGCGCACAGGTTCCGGAGCTAGCGCCCCTGCAACAGTTCGCCGGCCTGGTCGAGCAGGGCCAGTGGATCCGTGCTCTTGTGGATGTCCACCGAGAGCAGCTGCCGGAACTTGCGCGCCCCCGGGAAGCCCTGGCCGAGGCCGAGGATATGACGGGTCACATGGTGCATCGCGCCGCCGGCAGCCAGGTGTGCGGCGATATACGGACGCAACTTGGCCAGGGCTTCACTGCGGCTGATCACCGGTGCCTGGCTGCCGAACAACTGCTGGTCGACTTCGGCCAACACATAGGGATTGTGGTACGCCTCGCGGCCCAGCATCACCCCGTCGAAGGTCTGCAGGTGTTCCTGGCACTCGGCCAGGGTCTTGATACCACCGTTGAGGACAATCTCCAGCTCTGGAAAGTCAGCCTTCAGTTGCGCGGCCACGTCGTAACGCAGCGGCGGAATCTCGCGGTTCTCCTTCGGTGACAAACCTTCCAGGATCGCAATGCGTGCGTGCACGGTAAAACTGCGGCAGCCGGCATCACGTACCTGGCCGACGAAATCGCACAGCTCGGCATAGCTGTCGCGGCCATTGATGCCGATACGGTGCTTGACCGTCACCGGAATCTGCACGGCGTCCTGCATCGCCTTGACACAATCGCCGACCAGCGCCGGATGGCCCATCAGGCAGGCGCCGATCATATTGTTCTGCACCCGGTCGCTCGGGCAACCGACGTTGAGGTTGACCTCATCGTAGCCGGCGTCTTGTGCCAGTTTGGCACAAGCGGCGAGGTCCGCCGGCACGCTGCCGCCCAGCTGCAACGCCAGGGGATGCTCGGCCTCGTCATGGCGCAGGAAGCGCTCGGCATCACCGTGCAGCAGGGCGCCGGTAGTGACCATTTCGGTGTAGAGCAGGGTGTTGCTGGAGAGCAGGCGCAGGAAGAAGCGGCAATGACGGTCCGTCCAATCCATCATCGGCGCAACGCTGAAGCGGCGGGAGGGTTCAGGGCATGGATTTACGGATGTTGATGCAGTAGTGGCTAGCATTGGTGCTCGGGATCTGTCGCATTAAGCCGACATTCTATCAAACTGCGAGGCATCCGCCTGTCAGTTGCTTTGCTGGCGGTCGTGAAACCGCGAGCCAAGCAAATGACGATCAATCAAGCCGGCCACCTCGCGCGCATGGCTAAAACCCAAGTCATGGCCTGCTCCTGGCAAAACATGCAGCGTTGCGCAGGGCAACAGACGGGCAAGGTGTTCACCGACCTCGACCGGACTGATTGGATCATTGTCCCCCCAAAGCAACAGCACCGGCATCTGCAGCTCGGCCAGGCGGTCGCTGAGGTCGCTGTGATCATCGATGAACCAGCGCGGTAAGCTCGGATACTCAGCAGTGAACTCCGGACGCCAGTCCTGTGCGCCAAAGGCGGGCATGTTGACCCCGCCAGAGGTGGCGCTCAGCACCAGGTGCGTTATTTGCTCAGGCCTTTGCAGTGCGGCGCACACCGCAACGATCCCGCCCATCGATTGCGCGATCAGCGCAGTCGGCTGGTCGATGTCGGGCAGCAGACGGGTTACCAGGTCGTCCATGCTTTGTACGCTTGGATCCGCCGGTGTACGGCCGAAGCCGGGCCAGCCGATATGCAGCTGTGTTGCCGGGTAGACAAGGCATTGTGCTGCCGGGTGCCAGAACTCGGTGTTGCCGGAGGCGCCGGGAAGGAAGATCAGTCTGGAGGGTAGGGTAGACACCAGGACCTCTGTGCACACGCGGTTGCAAGGGCGGCAGGATGCCGAAAGCCGCTGCAAGTATACATTGCCCAGGATGGGTATTTTCGAGTACGCATCCTGGGCCTGAGCCGATAGTTGAGTGCTTGGCTGCTGCTCTTCAGAACGCCAGCTTGTAACCGATCATCAGCAGCATGCCGGCCAGGCACGGGCGCAGGACGCTGTCGGAAATGCGTCCGGTCAGATGGCTACCCAGGTAGATGCCCGGCAGCGAGCCCAGCAGCAGGTAACCGAGCAGCGACCAGTCCATGTTGCCCATGCTGGCGTGGCCCAGGCCTGCGACCAGGGTCAGGGGCACTGCGTGAGCGATCTCGGTGCCGACCAGGCGGCGGGTGACCAGGTAGGGGTAGAGCAGGAACAGGGCCACAGTACCCAGGGCGCCCGCGCCGATGGAGGTCAGCGAGACCATGACACCGAGTAAGACGCCGGTGACCACAGTCAGCAGATTGAGGCTGGTGCCGCTCAAGTGATAGCGGTCGCCAGCATGTTTGCTGGCGAAGGCTTGCAGTTTGCTTTTGAACAGGATGGCCAGGGCGGTGAGTACCAGGACTACAGCCAGGCCTTGTTTGATCACGGTGTTGGCGGCCTGGGTGTCGGTGTCCAGGGTGCTGAGGAACCACAGGGTTACAGCAGCGGCCGGGACGCTGCCCAAGGTCAGCCAACCGGTGATTTTCCAGTCGATGTTTTTGTTCTTGCTGTGGACCCAGACGCCGCTGGCTTTGGTAATGGCGGCATACAACAGGTCAGTGCCCACCGCGGTGGCCGGGCTGATGCCGAACCAGAGCAGGATCGGTGTCATCAGTGAACCGCCGCCGACGCCGGTCATGCCGACGATGAAACCTACCACGAGGCCTGCAATGCTGAAGCCGAAGGAACCTACATCCATAATCTACCTAATCGCCCATCGTGCCCGTGATCGGATGGCAGCCAGCATAAAGGTTTTTTTATAGCCAAATAGACTAGTTCGTTATTAGGTTATAACTTGATGTAGTGGAGATCGGGGGCTTTGCGATTCAGGGGGTATCCGTTTGCAGCAACAGACGCCTGGCGAGGGCACTGTCAGCCCCCGCCGGCGCGCTTGCTCAGATCTTGAAGCTGTCGACCAGTTGCTTGAGGCGACCGGCCTGTTGGGCCAGGGCATCGCAGTGACGCAGGGTGTCATTGAGGTTGGCCACGCCTTGCTGGTTCAACACGTTGATCTGGGTGATGTCCAGGTTCAGGCTTTCGACTACGGCAGTCTGTTCTTCGGTCGCTGCAGCCACCGACTGGTTCATGCCGTCGATCTCGCCGATGCGCTGGGTAACGCTGCTCAGGCGTTCACCGGCCTGGTTGGCAACCATCACGCTTTCCTCGCTCGACACCTGGCTGGCGTTCATGTTGTGCACCGCCTCGCGTGAACCGACCTGCAGGGTGGTGATCATCTTGTGGATCTCTTCGGCCGACTCCTGGGTACGGTGCGCCAGGTTGCGCACTTCGTCGGCGACCACGGCGAAACCGCGACCGGCTTCCCCGGCACGGGCAGCTTCGATGGCGGCGTTCAAGGCCAGCAGGTTGGTCTGCTGGGAGATGCCCTTGATCACGTCGAGGATCTGCCCGATGTCGTCGGTGCTGGCGTTGAGGGTTTCGATCTGTTCGCAGGATTCGCTGATCTTCTGCGACAGCGAAGTCATCGCCGAGATGGTTTCTTCCACCACCTGGCGGCCGTCGTTGGCCTGTTCGCTGGCACCGCTGGCGTGCTGCGAAGCATCGGCGGCGTTGCGGGCGATTTCCTGGGTAGCGGCGCCCAGTTCGTTGATCGCCGCGGCCACGCTGTTGGTGCGCATGCTCTGCTCTTCGGAGCCGATGATCGAGGCGTTGGACGCGCTCATCACCCGTTCGGAAAGGTCATGCACCTGGCGGGTGGCTGACGACACTTCGGCAATCGAGGCGTGAATACGTTCGACGAACTGGTTGAAGGCACCCGCCAACTCACCGAACTCGTCCTTGTTCTCCACGACCAGGCGGCGGGTCAGGTCGCCTTCACCCTGGGCGATGTCCTGCATGGCGCGGCCCATGGTGGTCAGCGGACGCATCAGTACCGGAATCAGCAGGCTGAGCAGGCCGGCAATGGCCGCCACGGCGATGAGCATGGCGATGATGGCCGAGGTGCGGAACTGGCTGAGGGCGACGTAGGCTTTGTCTTTGTCGATGGACAGGCCGATGTACCAGTCGGCCGATGGCAGGCCGCTGACCGGCGCGAACGAAATGATTCGCTCTTTACCGCCCAGGGTCACGTCATGAATGCCCGGCGCCACTTGCACGCTGCTGCCCGGATAGATGTCCTTGAGGTTCTTCATCACCTGGTCTTTGTCCGGGCTGACGATCACCTGGCCATTGCGGTCGACCAGGAAGGCATGACCGATACCGCCGAAGTCCACAGCATTGATGATGTCGACCAGGGTCGCCAGGCTCAGGTCGCCACCGACCACACCGAGCAGCTCGCCGCTGGTCTTGCTCTTGACCGGCATGGCAATGGTCACCACCAGGCCACCGACTGCGGCCATATAGGGCGGGGTCAGCATGGTCTGGTTGGCGGCGACAGCGGCGGTGTACCAAGGACGCTGGCGTGGGTCATAGCCGTCAGGCATCTTCGCATCCGGGCGCTGGGTGAAGACACCGTTGGCCTGGCCGACGTAGGTGAACTGGAAGTTGCTGGTGAACGAAGGCTGGTCGACCAGTCCCGGGAAATCGGCGTTGGCGCCCTGGTGGGCAACGTCCTGGGCTAGGTTTTCCAGGACCAGGATGCGGCCGCTCATCCAGTTCTGCACGCTACTGGCGGTCAACGCTCCGGCTTGTTTGACCGACGACTCGATGTTCTGTCGGATGGTGTTGCGTTGCAGGTAATCGTTGTAGAGGGTGAACAAAGCAAATGCCAGAACCACGACGCCGCAGGCGCACAGCAGGATCTTGTGGCGGAATTTCAGGTTCATGTTCCGAGACCTTGTGCCAGTAAGGAGGAGTGCCGAGCGGTGCTTTTGGCGAATGCTCGTACCTATCCACATGGCTATCGGCCGCAGCGGTGAAAAATTGAAAGGCAGAATGCCGCAGGGGCTGACAGGTTTTTCCCTCGCAGAGACCTAGGCAAACCCCTACACCCCAAGCAACCTGACCAGTTCCTGTGCCGCTTTCTGCAGCGGCTGGTTGTGCCGCCAGAAGGCATGCACCGGCAGTTGCAGTTCGTTGCGGGTGTTCTTGAAGTCCAGGCGTAGCAGACGCCCTGCCTCCAGCAGTGGTGCCACCCGTGACAGCGGAAAGTCGCCCCAGCCCAGACCCGCCTCTACCATCTCCAGGGCCATGCTCAGGCTGTCGGTACGCCAGTGGGCCTTGCCGATCAGGGCGCGGGTGTCGGTGATTGGCAGGTCGCGGCTGGCCACCAGGATCTGTCGGACATTGACCAGGTCTTCGAGGTAGGCGATCTGCCGGGGTTGGCGCTGCAGGGCAGGGTGTTGCGGCGAGATGGTCGCCACCAGCGACTCCATGCCGATGTTCTGGAAACGTTGCTGCGGATCGACCGCCAATCCGGCGAATGCCAGGCACAGGCTGACCCGGCCGCTGTGCAGCAGATGCAGGGCTTCTTCCTGAGGGGCGCTGAATATCTCGACCTCCAGCATTGGGTAGCGTTCGCTGATGGTCTTGATCGCCGCCAGCAGCGGACCGTGGTCGATGTCCGGGACCACGCTGATGGCCAGGGTGCTTTCCAGTCCCAGGGACAACTCCAGGGCGTGCACCTGTAATTGCCCCAGTTGCGCAGCGATCATCCGCGCGTGAGGCTCCAGCGCCAGGGCCAGCGCGGTGGGCCGGGTTTCCCGGTGCGTGCGCTCGAACAGGGCGTAGCCCAACTCGGCCTCGAGGTTGCCGACCGCCATGCTCACGGCTGAAGGCACCCGGCCCAAGGCGCGGGCGGCGGCCGAGAATGAACCACGGTCAAGCACTGCAAGGAAGAGTTCGATGTTGTCGCTGGAAAAATTCAAATGGGCAATCTCCTGTCAGTAGATCTGATAGCTGCTGACTTTTTCTGTCAAGAAGATTGACGCACGCTTGCGCACCTCTGCCGCCTGGACGGGTGGCGATTGATGATGCAATCGAGGTAATACGGTGCAAGGTGTAAAACGCAAACTGGTCTACGTGACCGCCTACGAAGTGATTGGCCTGTGCATGTCGACCCTGGGTCTGGCCTACCTGTCGGATACGGCACCGAGCAATACCGGGCCGCTGGCGGTGATGATTACTACCATCGCCATGGCCTGGAACTTCATCTACAACACCCTGTTCGAGTACTGGGAAAGCCGCCAGGTCAAGCGCGGGCGCAGCGTTGCCCGGCGGGTCGCCCATGCCATCGGCTTCCAGCTGACCCTGGTGGTCTACCTGATTCCGCTTATTGCCTGGTGGCTGGACATGAGCCTGGTCGAAGCCTTCCTGGTGGACTTGGCCTTCATCATCCTGATCCCTTGCTACACCTTCCTCTACAACTGGCTGTTCGATCGCATTTTCGGCCTGCCGACTTCGGCTCAAGCTGTGGACGACAGCCGCGTCGCCGCCTGAGACGGGTTATTGCGCCGGCAGGACGATGCGCAATGAACCGCTCTCAGGTTCATCGTGCAGGCGCCTGGCGCCGAGCAGGCTCTCCTCGATCTCGCCGGACAAGTAGTAGACCCCGGCCATGGCACCGGTCTTGCGGTTCTCCGTGAGTTCGCGCCATTCCTCGTTGAGCGCCACATTGAGGATCACCCGTAGCTGCTCGGTCATGGCCGGTTGTTCCTGGCTATGGGTCACAGCGCCGTAGCCGGCCGCTACCACCGAGATCAGGGCGCCCGCGACGCGGCCCACGGCGCTGGATACGGCACTGGCGATGCCGCGCGGCGCCAGGGTCGCGCCGAGCTTTTCACTGGCCTGTTGTGCCACCGATGACAGGCCGACGTCCGAGCGCTGGGTGCCGGCGCGCACGGCGCTGTGCATGTGCCCGACCAGTGCCGCATAAGCCGGCTGCTCGACCAGCGACTTGCTGTAAAGCAACTGGTAGAGCGAGGCATTGCGTGCCGCCGGTGGCCCCAGGTTGATCGCCTGGGTCCGGGTCAGGCGCAGGTTGAATTGCTCGGGCGGCGCCCGGTAGCGCTGGGCAAGCTGTTGCAGCTGCTGGCCAAGCAACTGGATATACAGCTCCATGGCGCGGTTGCGAATGCCTTCGGGGTCGATCTCCTTGGCCACCTGGTCGAGCACCCGGCGGTGATACTGCTCTTGCAGGTATAGGGCCAGGCGCTTCTGCGGCGGCGCCTTGCCTTCGCCGCTGTTCATTTTGTACCAGACCACTTTCATGGTCAGCCATTGCTGGGTCCAGTAGCCGGTGAACCAGGGGATGAAGTCGCTTTCGGTGAATTGCTGCACGCGCTCTTTCCACACGCGCATGGAGCGTCGGGTGTAGTCATTGACCGAACTGGTACTGGCCAGAGAGGCGTCGATGATTTCCCGGTCGATCTGCTCCCAGGTGGCGGGGCTCAGTTGCACAGGGGGTGGCTCGGCGGCTTTTTGCCGCGAGGTGCAGCCGCCCAGCGCAAGCAGCAGGAAAAGCAGGAAGAGAAGGGCACGGGGGGTCACAAGCGCTACCCCCTCGTGACGGAATTCTTGGCGGGTTCGATGCCTCGGTGTCTTCAGTATAGGTGGGAGGTGATTGCGGGATGCATCAGAAGGTAATAAGACCGGCCAAGGATTACTTGTGCCTTGCTCAGAGATCCCGCAGGCCTCAAGCCTCCAGGTCCAGCTTGGCCTCAATATGATCCAGGTGCTGGTGCATCAAGGCCAGGGCCGCTTCGCCGTCACCCTGCTCGAGCGCATCAATGATTGCTGCATGCTCTTGCCAGGCGCAATGGCTGCAGGGGCGGGTTTCGTACTGGGCGATAATCAATGAGGTTTGCGGCACCAGACCGTTGAGAAAACGTGTCAGCGGAGCGTTGTTGGCGATCTCCGCCAGTTTCAGGTGGAACTCGCCTCCGAGGCGGATTGCCGTGCAACGCTGGCCCTGTTCGTGGTGCTGGCGTTCGCGCGCGACCAGTTCGCGCAACTGGCGGATTTTCGCGGGTCGCGAGCGTTGCGCGGCAAGGGTGATCAGGGTGGTTTCAGCCAGGCGCCGGGCGCTGAGGATCTGCCGCGCCTGTTGCCGGTCGGGGGCTGCCAGGCGCGCGGTGTGACTTGGGCGCTGGACGATCACCTGCTGGTCGCACAGGCGGCCCAGCACCCGGCGAATCACGGTGCGACTAACCCCAAATGCCTCGCCCAGCGCCTGCTCGGGCAGGGCGCTGCCCGGCGCCAGGCGCTGTTCGAGTATGGCGTCGAACAGGCGCGGGTAGATCTGCTCGGCCGACAGGCGCACTTCGCCATGGGCGAGCAGGGGAGGCAGAAAAGTCACAGGGGCTTGGGCGCTGGCGTTCATCAATGCTCTCCTGAGTTCAAGTGGCCGGATGTTCGTCCGGGATGTTCAGTTCGATACCCATGCGCCGGCCTTCCTGGAGGATGTGGTGGCGCATTTGCGCACTGGCCTGGGCGCTGTTCTTGTTACGGATGGCACGGACCACCGCTTCGTTTTCTTCCAGGCGCGCCGCCAGGTGTTCGGGAGAGTTGCGCAACACTGCAGCGCTCTGCTTGAGGGCGTTGCTGGTCTGCTGCACCACACTCTGGAAAATCGGGTTGGCGGTGAGGGTGAACAACTCTTCGTGGAAGGCGATGTAGGCGTTGACTCCGGCTTCGCTGTCCTCAGCCTCAAGGGCTTCGCGCATGTCCATCAGGGTCAGGCGCAACTGGCCGATCTCTTTGCTGCTGATCGACTGGGCAACCAGGCCGACGATGAACGGCTCCAGGGTGTAGCGCAGTTGCAGGACGTCTTCCAGGCTGGCTTCGGCCACCCCGGTCTGCGGCAAGGTGGTTTCGGCCATGTCGGCGTCGAGCACCAGCACTCCTTTGCCCGGCATCGAACGTACCAGGCCGAGGGTTTCCAGCACGGTCACCGCTTCACGCAGGCTGGGGCGGCTGATACCCAGTTGCTCGGCCAGCTCGCGCTGGCCCGGGAGCATGTCGCCGGAACGCCACTGGCCGCGGGCCAGGGCCTGGCGGAGTTTCTCCACCACGGTATTCACTACTGTCGATGAAGTAATCACAGTTCACTCCATGAGCACGCTTGCATGGTTTGCTCCTGTGGCCGGCGCTGTCAGCGCCGGCCATTTCACTCAGAACTCTTGTTGATGGGCATTGGGCGTCTTGCGTTGGGCAAAGCCAAAACCCTGTTTGCCGGCCAGTACATTATTGGCCCGTTCCATGTCGATATCCCCTTCCCAGCGGCCGATGGCGACGGTAGCCACGCAGTTGCCGATCAGGTTGGTCAAGGCCCGGCCGATGCCCATGAACCAGTCCACTGCCAGCACCAGCACCAATCCGACTACCGGGATTGCCGGAATTGCGGTCAGGGTCGCGGCCAGAATCACCAGCGCCGAACCCGGGATGCCGTGGGCGCCCTTGGAGGTGATCAGCGACACCAGCAGGATGGTCAGCAGGTCAGTCATCGCCAGTGGTGTGCCGGTGGCGTTGGCGATGAAGACAATGGCCAGGGTCAGGTAGATCGAGAAGCCATCGAGGTTAAAGGAATAGCCGGTCGGGATCACCAGGCCGACGGTGGAATTACCGATGCCCAGGTGCTCGAGTTTGCGCATGATCTGCGGCAGCACAGCGTCGGAGGACGCGGTGCCAAGGACGATGGTCAGCTCTTCGCGCAGGTACTTGATGAACGGCAGGAGGCGCAGGCCCGACAGGCGCATCACCGTACCCAGGATCAGTAGCACGAAACCGGTGCAGGTCAGGTAGAACAAGGCGACCAGGCCACCCAGGTGCTGCAGCGATTCCAGGCCATATTTGCTGGTGGTGAAGGCGATGGCTCCAAACACGCCGATCGGCGCCAGGCGCACGATCATGCCCATGATGCGGAAGATCACATGGCTCAGTTCGTTGATCAGCCGCGAGATACCTGAAGCCGCTTCGCCGACCAGGTTCAGGGCGCTGCCGAACAGCACCGAAAACAGCAGTACTTGCAGGATGTTGTTATCAGCGAAGGCACCGATCACCGAGGTCGGGATCAGGTCCATGAGGAAGGCCGCCGTGCCGTGGATATGCTGGCCTCGCTCGGCCAGGTTGCCGGCTTCAGCGCTGGACAGTTGCTCCAGATGAATGTTGGCGCCGCTGCCGATCCCGGAGGTAAAGGCAAACACCAGGCCGATGACCAGGGCAATGGTGGTGAGGATTTCGAAGTAAATCACCGATTTGAGGCCGATCCGTCCGACCTTCTTCAGGTCGCCGGCGCCGGAAATACCGCTGACCACGACACAGAACACGATCAGCCCGATGAGCATTTTGATCAGCTTGATAAAGCCGTCACCCAAGGGTTTGAGCTGCAGGGAAACTTCGGGAAAGCTGAGGCCACAGGCGACGCCAAGCGCCAGGCCGAGCACTACTTGGAGGAAGATCGAACGCGAGCACCATTTGAGCATGGGAGGGATCTCTGATCGGTGTCCTTGCTTCGAGGCCGGAGGAGGGCGAAAGAGCTGAGGACTTAATTATTGTGGTCTTACCGGTATGTCCAGTGCGTGGTCAGTGTAGGCGTGGGTTTTCCAGGTTTGCAATAGATTCTTGGATGTGCGTTTAAAGCCAAATTTCCAAGCTAGGTAGATCAATAGATTACGAAGCTTTTAGCGCCGGTTTTTGTTTTGCTTTTGCGCCCATTTCGCTGCTAAGGGCACTTTTGCTCATCCAAACACGCACCTATACTATCGGTCTGGTCAGACCGGTTTGTCCAATTTTTTGATGACGAGCTTGTGCAGCACGCGAACGACGGGGTTCAAGATCATGCACCAGCTGCGCGTGCCCATGATCAGGCGCGAAGTCTTGGAGGCCGAGGAAGCCAGGGCAGCCAAAATGCTTTCGGGGAGTCTGAAAACGATGCACAGCGACGCGATTCCGTCAGCACGGCCGAAGTACATGCACTGCGGATATAGAGTGACTACAGATTATGCAAATCAGGAGTCGGTTTAGAATATGGTTTTCTTGGTCGCCGTACAGGGGCACGTTGGCGTTGATCTCCAGCCAGGTCGGGTCGAACGGTGTACCGAAGGCGAGCTGCGGTTTGACCGCCCAAGCAGTTGGCGTCGATGTTGATCACTTTGTCCTTGTCGTAATCACCGGTTGGCGCGATGACCCACAGGACGCCGGAGAAGAAGGTGCCTGGGGTCCAGGTGGCAAACTCTTCCTGGGGCAGCGCCGGTGCGCCATAGAAGTTGTGCGCGAAGATCACCTGGGTGTCGCCCATGCCGCCATTGTGCTTGATGCCGGTGAAGAACCTGGCGTCGTCGAACGAAGCCAAAATATCAACATAAGGCTGTGCAGGATCTGGACCGTATTGTCACGCCCGTCAAGCCCAAAGGAGTGGGCCACGCAGCCCGTCCAGGGGCAGCGAGGTGTCGATGGAGGTGTTGGTATCAATGCGGTTGTAGTAGCCGAACACCATGTTTAGACCAATTGGCAGGTTCTGCCAGTCCCGCGCGTTGTCGGCAACGTCGACTATAGATGAGAGCGCCAATGCATCAGCGGCCAGGCGGACCCGCGGTGAGACAACCCATGGTGGTGTTCCTGGCTTACAAGCAGGTTGGCGGGATGTGTTCATGGGCTGGGGATATAGATAGCGTTCTAGACATCTCAATCAAGACGAGGGGTCGGACAGGCAAGATCTGCTGTGCCTGGACCCTTGGCGAACGCTGTTCATCCCGCCAAGGGGCCGGCATTAGCCAATTACGCCACTTGCGCTAGGCAGGCGTAGACCACCAGCTCCACGAGCATTTCCTCACGGGCCAGCCCCGCCACCACGACCGCTGCGCGGTTGGGGTAGGGCGCCTGGAAGTACTGCGCATACACCGCATTGACCGTTGCCAGGTAGCTGCGGTCGGTGACGTAGATCAACACCTGGGTCACGGCGTCGAGCGAGCTGCCTGCTGCCTCCAGGGTGTGGCGCAGGTTGTCCAGGGTCTGGCGGGTCTGGGCTTCGATGCCGCCGGCGACCACCTGGCCCTGTGCATCAATCGGGATCTGTGCGGTGTAGAGCGTACCGTTGCCGACGACAGCCCATTCCAGCGGGGCTTTGGAGGCAAACAGATCGGTCTTGATGGCGTATTTCATAAGGGGATTCCTGAGTGAGCGGGATGGGGGCTGTCAGTCGCTATCACTGCCGCCGCCAGCGCCATGCTGGCGTGAGGCTGCGGTGCTTTCGACGAGGACGTTGTCGGCCAACTGCTTGAGCCGCTGCCAGGTCTGCTCGCTGACGTTGAAGCCCAGAGCGAGCGCCGATTGCGTGCTGGCCTGGAGGCGCGCCGGGGCGGCCGGGCGGCTGAACACCACAGTGACGCTCTGCTCGGCACCTGCAGCGGCAGGCAGGTCTTCGATGTGCAGGTCAGGGCGGTTGTTACCTGCATCGAACGACGCAATGTGCACCTGGCGAGCATCGCCCCAGCGGGCCTGCACTTGCAGCCCCAGTTCGGCGGCCCGACACAGGTAGCCGAGCAGCAGCAACCGGTTGTGGCAGTGATGGATGCGCAGCACCGCCTGGCCGTTGCTCAGTGCCTTGCCCAAGGCCAGCTCCACCGCAGTCGCGGCGCAGCGCAGGACACTCTGGCCTTTGGCGTCGATTACCAGCAGGGCGCTGTCTTCGAAGCACAAGGCAAACGGCTGGTCGGCTTCCTTGTGCAAAAAGTCCAGGGCCTTTTCCAGCGCACCGATGCCATCCAGCCCTTGCAGTTGCAGCCAACCGACCATGTCGGCGGCGTCCTCGCAATCGCCCATGGCAAAGCCCATGCCTTCGAACGCCTTGCGGCACATCACCTGAATTTCGTTGAGGGATACACGCATGGTCACTGATCTCCGCCCGGCATCACCGCAAAGTTCCAGTCGTCCTCGAACGGCTGACCAATCTCATTCACCAGAGGCGCACCCTGGAACAGGGTGATACGCACCCAGCGGCTGGATTTCGGGTCGAACTTGCCTGCGCCGAAGAAGGCCAGTTTGCAGCGCAACAGGTGGATCGGCAGCATGTCGCGCGCCAGCAGGTTGGCGCGGATCTCGCCAAAGGCGCACTGCGCCATGCCTTGCAAGCGGCGCACGGTGCCCTTGTAGGCCGGCTGGGCGATCAGAAAATGCGCGGTCAGTTCGCCTGGGTGCGCGTGCAGATGCTCGAGCAACGCGGTATGGCAGCGCTGAATATTGCGGGCGATGCCCAGTTGCATCTCCTTCTCGGCGCCCGGCTCCTCGGTGCGCATACCCAGGCGCGGCTCTTCTTTTTCTGCCGAGCGGTACCAGAAGAAGTGTTCCGCGTCGGTGTCGCTGAAGTCATAGGCCAGGGCCCAGCCATACTGGCGTTCGATCAGTTCGCGCAGTTGGCTCAGGGGCATCTGCGCATCCAGGCGCCAGCCTTCGACCACGCCCATTTGCTCGGCCAGCGGCGTCACTTGTTCGGGGTACAGCTCCAGCAGCAGACTGACCAACAGTTCCTGGCAGCCGATGCCGGCGTGTGCTTCGCTCCAGGCCAGCAAGCGTGACCAGAGATCGTCGCTGCTGGGTTGGCGGTTGAGCCAGTCCGCCAGCGGGCCCAGGTCGGCCAGGGTCTGCAGGTCTTGTTCGTGCTGGTGCTGGTCTTCAGTTTGGGTTTGCTGCAGGTGCAGGCGGGCGCGTTGCAGGAGCGCATCGAAACGCTGCATCCGGTCAGGCGTGGCCGCTTGTGCCAAGACTCGGCTCAGGGCGGTTTCTCGCGCCCAGATCCACTGGTTGACCAACTGCGGGTGGTTGAGCAGGTAGGGCGCCATGCCCAGCCCGGTGGAATTGCCGACACCCAGGTAACGCGCCAGCGCCGCGTCCAGCTTCACCGCGCGCTGCGGGTTGCGTGCCCGCGCCATGTGCTCGATTTGCTCGATGCTGAAATGGCGCAACAGGTACACGGTAAACATCTGCGCGCTGAACGGCTGGTTGAAGTCCGGGTTGTCTTGCAGGCAACCGAAGTCGGCAATGCCGAACTTGCCGTTGCCGTACACGGCGGTGGTGCGATACAGGTAACCGACGTCGGCCAACTGGCGTGCGGCGGGTTGCTGGCCTTCGGCCAAGGCCGTGAGGAACTGCTCGAAATTACGCAAGCTGCGGTTGGCGCGAGACAGCACCAGCACCCGTGCATCGAAGCGACCGGCTTCCTGCAGAGGCACGTTGCGCTGCAGGTCGGCCAGTTGAGCGTCGTCGACATCGCCGGCAACCAGTACGAAGCTGACGTCCCATTGATCGGCGATCACCCGGTCGCTGCGCTTGTGCGGTGGCAAGTAGGCACTGAAGATCACGCAGTGGTAGTGCGCGGTGGGTGTGTCGATACGGTAGATGACGGTGCCAAAGCCTTCACTGTCCAGGTCGAAACGGCGGCACTGGATGCCCCAGTGCTGGTTCATCATCCGGCGCATGCTGGCGCGCACGAAGCTCAAGGGGCTCTGGAAGTGGCTGCCCAGCCGGGCCAGGTCCATGACCTGGCTGGCGGGGCGTAGCGTAGGCGCTGTACACGCGGTATTGGACATTGTTGTTATTCCTCGATACATCATGATCAAACGCCTTGTTCACGGGCCATGTGCCGGGCAATGCGCACGGCATCCCACAGCGCCGGCAGAATCAGCAGTGACACCGGTACGGCGGTGATGACAATGAACGATTGCAGGGCGGTGACGCCCCCTGCACCGATAGTGATCAACACCACCGCGGCCAGGCCCATGCCGATGGCCCAGAAGCCGCACAGCCATTTCTTCGGTTTATCAGTGCTGGACATCGCCAGCGCTACGGTAAAGGCCATGGCATCGCCATTGGTGGCGACCGAGATGAAGCTCAAGAACAGGAACAAACCGCTGATCAGGCCACCGAGCGGCAGGTTCTGAGTGACCCCCAGCAGCAGGTCTTCAGGTTTGCTGCCGTGACCTGTGACCACACCGGGCGTCTGCAGCTCCAGACCAATGCCGGTGCCACCGACCACGGTGAACCAGAACATGGTCACCAGCGGGGCGATGATCGACAGCGTCATGATGATCTCGCGAATGGTCCGGCCCCGCGAGATCCGTGCGACGTACAGCGCAACCATCGGCGCATAGCCGATGAACCAACCCCAGTAGAACACCGTCCACCAGTCCAGCCACTTGGGGTCGGCACGGAACAGTGTCAATGGGATGAAGTTTTCCACGTGCAGGGCAAAGGCCGACGGGAAGCCACCAAGGATGAACAGCGTAGGCCCGAACACCACCATGAACAGCGCCAGGCCCAGCATCAGCCAGACGTTGATCTCGCTGACGAAACGGATGCCCTTGAGCCCCACCAGGCAGGAGGTGGTGTACATCAGGGTGACCAGGACGATGGTGATCGATTGGGTCACGATGCCATTGGGCACGCCCCATACGGTGTGCAAGGCACTACTGATCTGCAAGCCAAGGAAGCCGATCGGGCCGATGGTGCCGGCGACCACGGCAATGATCGAGGCCGCATCGGCAAAGGTGCCAATCGGGCCTTTCAACGCACGTTCACCAAACAGTGGATAGAGCAGGGTGCGCGGAGCCAGTGGCAGACCCTTGTCGTAGTGCAGATGCATCAGCACGATCGCCAGCAGGCTGCCCAGTACCGCCCAGGCGAGGAAACCCCAGTGCACGAACGACTGCGCCAGTGCGGCAGTGGCCGCTGCTTCGCTGTTTGGCAGCACACCGGCGAAGAGCGGCGGCGGGCTGGCAAAGTGCATCAGCGGTTCTGCCGCCGCCCAGAAGGCGCCGCCGCCGGCGAGCAAGGCGCACATGATCACCGCGATCCAGTTGAAGGTGCTGATATCGGGGCGTTGCTCGACGCCGCCCAGACGCACGCGTCCACATTTCGAGAAGCCGATGCCCAGGCTGACCACGAAGGTTGCCAGCATCAGCACCTGCCAGTACAGGCCGAAGGCCTTGGTAGACCAGGCGAACAGGGTGTTGACCAGCGCCGATACCGTATCGATGTCGACCAGCGCCGCGAGCAGGAAGGCCCCCAGAAACCCGCCGCTGATCACGAACAGCGGCCAGTTGATGCCACGGGCGAGCGGCAGGCGCACGGCCGGGTCATCGGCCTGCAGGGTGGTTGAATTTTTCATGAAGCCTCCGGAACCTGCGATTGTTTTTATTGTTGATGCTGTCCGTGCAGGAAGGGCTCAGGCCTGCGCCGTGGTGGCGGTTTCCATCAGGCGCAGCCAGTTGAGTCCCATGATCTTGCGCACATCCTCTTCGGCAAAACCGCGCGCCCGCAGGCCCTTGGCGATGTTGGAAAAGTCGCGGCTGTCGCGGAACCATTGCAGCGGTGTTGGCCAGTTGGCGTTGTCCTTGGAGCCTTCGCCGTAGTCCTTCTCCTTGCTCCAGCGCCCGTTGCGCATCCACTCAAGCACCGACAGCGGTTGTGACTGGCACAGGTCGGTACCGATACCGATGTGCTCGACCCCCATCAGGTCGGCGGTGCTGGCGATCATGTCGCAGAAGCTCTCCAGGCTGCAGCCCGAAGCACCCTTGAGGTGGAACGGGTAGGTGCTGAAACCCAGCAGCCCGCCGGACTCGGCAATGCCGAGCAGTACCGCATCGGACTTGTTGCGCTTGGCCGCGTGGAAGCTCGACGGGTTGGCGTGGGAGATGATCACTGGCCGGCTCGACAGCTCGATGGCTTCCAGGGTGCTGCGTTCGGCGCTGTGCGACATGTCGATGAGCATGCCGACGCGGTTCATCTCGGCGATCACCTGGCGGCCGAAGCGGCTGATGCCGTTGTCTTCACTTTCGTAGCAGCCGCTGGCGAGCAGGCTCTGGTTGTTGTAGGTGAGCTGCATGACGAACACACCCAACTGACGGAAAACTTCCACCAGGTCGATGTCGTCTTCGATTGGCGAGCAGTTCTGGAAACCGAAGAAGATACCCACCCGGCCTTCCTCATGGGCCAGGCGAATATCGCCGGCCGAGCGCACCGGGCGGATCAGTTCGGGCCAGGCTTCGAAGCGGCGGTTCCACTCGCCCAGGCGCGACAGGGTTTCCCGGGCGTTCTCGTGGTAGGCGATGGTCGCGTGCACCGCGCTCAAGCCGCCGCTCTGCATTTGTTGGAAAATTTCCGGGCTCCAGTTGGAGTACTGCAAGCCGTCGATCATCAGAAGGTCGTGCATGGCGAGGGCTCCATCAAGGCCGGACGTAGGTGGTCTTGACCACGGTGTAGAAGTCGCGGGCGTACTGACCTTGTTCGCGCGGACCGAAGCTGGAGGCTTTGCGGCCGCCGAATGGCACGTGGTAGTCGGTACCGGCGGTTGGCAGGTTGACCATCACGCAGCCGGTCTGGGCGCGGCGCTTGAACTCGCTGGCATGGCGTAGCGACTGGGTGATGATCCCTGCCGTAAGGCCGTACTCGGTGTCATTCAGGGTCGCTAAGGCTTCCTCGAAATCAGCCACGCGGATCACACAGGCGATTGGGCCGAACATTTCTTCACGGTTGATGCGCATGTCATTGCGGCTATTGATGAACAGCGCCGGGCGCATGTAGTAGCCGTCGGTTTCCAGGTGCAGGCGTTCGCCGCCTTCGACCAGAGTGGCGCCTTCGGCCTGGGCCAGGCGCAGGTACTCCAGGTTCTGCTCCAGTTGACGCGCCTCGGCTACCGGGCCGATCTGCACGCCGGCCTGCAAGGCAGGGCCGACAGTGAGCTGGCGCATGCGTACACGCAGGGCTTCGACGAAGCGGTCATGAATGCCGTCGCAGACGATCAGTCGCGAAGACGCCGTGCACTTCTGCCCGGTACCAAAGAACGCTCCGTTGAGGGCGCATTCGACGGCCAGGTCGAGGTCGGCGTCGTCCATGACCACCAGGGCATTCTTGCTGCCCATCTCCAGCTGGCAACGCACCAGGTTGCCCGCCGTGGCGACGGCGACCCGACGGCCGGTGGCCAGTGAACCAGTGAAGGTCAGGGCATCGATATCGGCTGACTGCACCAGGGTCTCGCCGACGCTGGCGCCACTGCCCATGACCAAGTTGAAGGTGCCGTGGGGCAGGGCCTGGCGACTGATGATTTCAGTCAGCGCCCAGGCACTGGCGGGCACCAGGTTGGCCGGCTTGAACACTACGGCGTTGCCGAAGGCCAGGGCCGGGGCGATCTTCCAGGCGGCGGTGGCCATGGGGAAGTTCCACGGGGTGATGATGCCAACCACACCCACCGGTTCGCGGTGCACCTCGATGTCGATGCCAGGGCGTACAGACGCTGCGGTCTCGCCCATCTGGCGCAGCACTTCGGCGGCGTAATAGTGGAAGAACTGGCCACTGCGGTTGACCTCGCCAATGCCCTCGGCGAGTGGCTTGCCTTCTTCACGCGAAAGCAGCTCACCGAGCTCTTCCTTGCGGGCAATCAGCTCGTCGCCGATGGCCATCAGTAGCTGCTGGCGCGCTTCCAGGCCCGTGGCGGCCCAGAGCGGCTGTGCTGCACGAGCGGCCTGGATGGCCTGCTGGGTCTGTTCGGCGCTGGCCTGGTGGTACTCACCGATCAGGTCGCGGGTGTCCGAGGGACTGTGGTTGCTCAGCGTGGTGAGACCTTCGCACCACTGGCCATCGATGTAGTTTTTGTAGGGAGTAAGTGACATTGAGAAGCCTCCGTTTGCCTGGCTCTCATCTTGCGAGCAATATGGCTCAAATAAAAATTAATAAAAAAAATGATTCGATAAGGATTGCTAACAATGTTGCCCGAGCTGAAAATCGCCCAGATGCGCTACTTCGTGCTGGTGGCCGAGCTGAAAAGCTTCAACGCCGCTGCCCGCCAGGCCTACCGCACCCAGCCGGCGGTATCGCTGGCGGTGCGCGAGCTGGAGCAGAAGCTGGGCCAGGCGCTGATCGAGAAGGGCGGTGGCCGGGTCGAGCTGACGCCCTTTGGCGAGCACTGCCTGCCGTTGTTCCGGGGCCTGATCGAGCACCATGACCGCATTGCTCGCGAAGTCACCCTGATGGTCCAGCATGAGATCGGCCAGGTCAGCATCGCCACCGTGCCGTCGGTGGCCAGCCGGTTATTGCCGGGGCCATTGGCACGCTTCGTCATTGAGCATCCGAACGTACAGGTCAGTATCCAGGACGGCACCGCCGAGAGCGTTCAACAACTGTTGACCCAGGGCCAGGTGGATTTCGGCATCAGCAGTATGTGGATGGCCGACGAGCAGGTTGAATTTGCGCCGATCATCAGTGACCAGGTGGGCGTGGTCTGTCGGCGCGAGCATCCCTTGGTGCAGGCGGGAGGCGCATTGCACTGGTCGCAATTGCTGGGATTGCCGATGATTCGCAACGGCACCTCGCGGCTACTCGAAGGCACCGACGCCGAAGGCTTGCTGGAGCACAGCCGCTTGTTCGTCTCCAACATGATCTCGCTGATTGCGATGCTGGAAGAGGGGGTGGGGAT
The DNA here is from genome assembly GCF_050739775.1 of Pseudomonas sp. Lineage (GTDB taxonomy): Bacteria > Pseudomonadota > Gammaproteobacteria > Pseudomonadales > Pseudomonadaceae > Aquipseudomonas. The sequence goes on along the minus strand of NZ_JBOICA010000001.1, from coordinate 200,031 downwards.
CAGCACCTTGCCGTATCTGGCGTTTCCCCAGGAGAACGAAAAGCTGGCCTTCCTGCCGCTTGCCGAGCCCAAGGTCGAGCGCCAGATCGGCGTGCTCACGCGCAAGGGGCGCAGCCTGTCGCCGGCGGCGCAGGCGCTGATGACGTTTCTACAGGCCCACGCGACGCCGACGGCGTTGAAGTTGCCCTAGAGCACCCGCTCAAAGGTGGTCTGCATCAATTTGAGGACGCGTGACTGGTTAATTCCACAGTCAAAAAGCAGACAATCCACAAGGAGCTTCTGTCTATGTTTAGTCCATGAATCGGACCGTGAAGGAAATAGCGTTTCTCATACTCTACTGGCGACAGCTGCATAGCACTGCTGTGTCGGCGCTTAGGGTTATAGAACATCTTGATGTAATCGAAAATATCACTTCGGCCTGCCAGCAGTTGGGTGTGCAGTTCTCACTGGATGATTTCGGTACGGGCTACTCGTCTCTGAGCTACCTCAAGCGTCTGCCGGCCCGCACCATCAAGATCGACAAATCCTTCGTGCGCGACATCCTCCAAGACCATGACGACCTGGCGCTGACCCGGGCGGTGATCGGTCTGGCCAGGGCCTTCGGTCGCCAATTATGTACAGCCGCCGCAATGGCTGGCCCTGGCAGGGCATTAAGGGCGTTCTTTACGCATTCTTTATGTCCTGGCCAGGGTGGTGGTCTCGCGCCTTTACAGCTGCTCTACCGACAATGACCGCCAGCGGCGAAGTGCCGTAAGGACGGAGAGTTTCGATGAGCATTCTGGACGGGGTGTCACTGCTGTTGGCAGTGGCCTTGATGATCTACCTGATGGTCGCGCTGCTGCGCGCTGACCGGGGTTAGGAGCGACCATGCACAGTTACGATTACGCGTTGCTGCTGGCGTTCTTTGCGCTGGTATTAGTCCCGGCGCCCTGGCTCGGGCGTTTCTATTACAAGGTGATGGAAGGCCAGCGCACCTGGCTGTCGCCCGTGCTGGGGCCGGTGGAGCGTGGCTGCTACCGGATGGCCGGGGTCAATGCCGACACCGAACAGAACTGGAAACAGTACACCCTGGCTTTGCTGGCCTTCAACCTGGCCGGATTCGTACTGGTCTTTGCCGTGTTGCTTCTACAGGGCTACCTGCCGCTCAACCCGCAGAGCCTGCCGGGCCAGGAATGGTCGCTGGCGTTCAATACCGCGGTGAGTTTCGTCACCAACACCAACTGGCAAGCCTACAGCGGCGAAGCGTCGGTCAGCTATTTGAGTCAGATGCTCGGCCTGACGGTACAGAACTTCGTCAGTGCTGCCACCGGCCTTGCCGTGCTGGTCGCGCTGTGCCGTGGCATTGCCCGGCGCTCGACCAGCACGCTGGGTAACTTCTGGGTCGACATGACCCGGGCCACACTCTATGGGTTGCTGCCGCTGTGCCTGCTACTGGCCCTGGTGTTGGTCTGGCAGGGCGTGCCGCAGACCTTTGGCGACTACGTCCAGGCCTTGACCCTGCAAGGTGCTGACCAGACCATCCCGCTCGGCCCGGCAGCCAGCCAGATCGCCATCAAGCAACTGGGCACTAACGGCGGTGGCTTCTTCGGTGTCAACTCGGCGCACCCGTTCGAGAACCCGACAGCCTGGAGCAACCTGTTCGAAGTGGCCTCGATCATTCTGATTCCGGCGGCCCTGGTGTTCACTTTCGGTCACTACGTCAAAGACCTGCGTCAGAGCCGGGCGATCATCGCTTGCATGCTGGCGTTGTTCCTGATCGGTGGCAGCGCTGCGCTGTGGTCCGAGCACCAGGCCAACCCGAGCCTGAACAACCCGCAGGTCGAACAGACCGCGCCGCTCGAAGGCAAGGAAAACCGTTTCGGCACCACCGCCAGTGTGCTCTGGACGGTGACCACTACCGCAGCCTCCAATGGCTCGGTGAACAACATGCACGACAGCCTCAACCCTATCAGCGGCATGGTCGCGCTGGTCAACATGATGGTCGGCGAGGTGATCTTCGGCGGCGTCGGTGCCGGGCTCTACGGCATGTTGCTCAACGTCCTGATCGCGGTGTTCCTCGCCGGTTTGATGATTGGCCGCACACCGGAGTACCTGGGCAAGAAGCTCCAGGCGCGGGAAGTGCAACTGCTGGTGGCGACCCTGCTGGTAATGCCGGTAGGCGTGCTGGTTCTCGGTGCCCTGGCGGCCAGTCTGCCAGGCCCTGTAGCCTCGGTCACCAACCCGGGTGCCCATGGTTTCAGCCAGGTGCTCTACGCCTATACCTCGGCCAGTGCCAACAACGGTTCCGCCTTTGCCGGTTTCGGCGCCAACACCACCTTCCACAACCTGATGCTGGGGTTGGGTATGTTGATCGGCCGCTTCGGCTACATCCTGCCGGTGCTGGCCCTGGCGGGCAGTCTGGCGATGAAGAAGACCGCCCCGCTGGGCGAGAACAGCTTCCCGACCCACGGTCCGTTGTTCGTCACCTTGTTGGTTGTAACCATTCTGTTGATCGGTGGCCTGACCTTCCTGCCAGCCCTGGCCCTGGGCCCGATTACCGAACACCTGAGCCTGGGTTTCTGAGGAGCGAATCATGAACATGCCGATTCCTGAAGTGAAAGCGGCGCCGGCCCCTGCGGCACGGACCACCTTTGCCGCGCTATGGCGCCCGGCGCTGGTGCAGGCTTTCGTCAAGCTCGATCCACGTCAGCTCAAACGCTCACCGGTGATGCTGGTGGTGGAACTGACCGCGATCTTCACCACCTTGCTGTGCCTGGTGCCCGACAATGGCGTGCCTACTGCAGTGGCGGTGCAAATTGCCCTGTGGCTGTGGTTCACCGTGTTGTTCGCCAACTTTGCCGAAGCCCTGGCCGAAGGCCGCGGCAAGGCCCGCGCCGACAGCCTCAAGGCCGGTAGCCAGGGCTTGAGCGCCCGGCGTCGCAACGCTTCGGGCAATTTCGAGGTGGTGCCAGCCACTAGCCTGCGCAAGGACGATGTGGTCAAGGTGCTGGCCGGGGAGATGATCCCCAGTGACGGCGAAGTGCTCGAAGGGATTGCCGCAGTCAACGAAGCGGCCATTACCGGTGAGTCCGCGCCGGTGATTCGTGAGTCCGGTGGTGATCGCTCGGCAGTGACCGGCAATACCCGGCTGGTCTCCGACTGGTTGCTGATCCGCATCACCAGCAACCCGGGCGAGTCGACCCTGGACCGCATGATCGCCCTGGTCGAAGGCGCCAAGCGCCAGAAGACCCCCAACGAGATCGCCCTGGACATCCTGCTGATCGGCCTGACCATGATCTTCCTAGTGGTCGTGGTGACGCTGCAACCGTTCGCGCACTTTGCTGGTGGCAGCATTCCGCTGGTGTTCCTGGTGGCGCTGTTGGTCACCCTGATCCCCACCACCATCGGTGGCCTGCTCTCGGCCATTGGTATTGCCGGCATGGATCGCCTGGTGCGCCTCAACGTCATTGCCCGCTCTGGCCGCGCCGTGGAGGCCGCCGGTGACGTGCATGTGCTGATGCTCGACAAGACCGGCACCATCACCTTCGGCAACCGTCGTTGCAGTGCCTTGCATGCCGCCCCTGGGGTAACGTCCAAGGAGCTGGGCGAGGGCGCTTTGCTGGCCTCGCTGGCTGACGACACGGCCGAGGGCAAGTCGATCGTCGAGTACCTGCGTCAGTTGCACGACTTCGACGAGCCGCGCGCTGATCAGTTGACACCAGTGGCCTTCAGTGCCGAGACCCGCCTGTCCGGTGTTGATTACCAGCAGCGTCGGATCCGTAAGGGCGCGGTGGATTCGGTGCTGGCCTTCGTCGGTATGCAGCGCCTGGAGTTGCCGTCGTCGCTGTCCCGCGAAGTGGACAAGATCGCCCAGAGCGGCGGTACACCCTTGCTGGTCTGTGTCGACAAGCGCCTGCTGGGGGTGATCCACCTCAAGGACGTGGTCAAGCCGGGGATTCGCGAGCGCTTTGCCGAACTGCGCAAGCTGGGCATCCGCACCGTGATGGTTACCGGTGACAACCCGCTGACTGCCGCGGCCATCGCCGCCGAAGCCGGGGTCGATGACGTGCTGGCCGAAGCCACGCCGGAGAAGAAACTGGCGCGCATTCGCCAGGAGCAGAACGACGGCCGCCTGGTCGCCATGTGCGGCGACGGCGCCAACGATGCCCCGGCGCTCGCCCAGGCCGATGTCGGCATGGCCATGAACGACGGCACCCAGGCGGCCCGCGAGGCAGCCAACATGGTTGACCTGGACAGCGACCCGACCAAGCTGTTGGATGTGGTGCAGGTTGGCAAGGAGTTGCTGGTAACCCGCGGCGCCTTGACCACCTTCTCGATTGCCAACGACGTGGCCAAGTACTTCGCCATTCTGCCGGCCCTGTTTGCAGCGATCTACCCGCAGTTGGGTGTGCTCAACCTAATGCACCTGAGCAGCCCGCAGAGCGCGATTCTTTCGGCCATCGTCTTCAACGCGCTGATCATCGTCGTGCTGATTCCCCTGGCCCTGCGCGGAGTGCGGGTACAGGCCGCCAGTGCTGCACACCTGCTGCGTCGCAACTTGCTGATCTACGGTGTGGGCGGGCTGGTTGTGCCGTTTGCCGGGATCAAGCTGATCGACATGCTGCTTACCGCTTTGCACCTGGTCTGATACCAAGGAGACGACCATGACAACTTACGTACGTCCGGCCATGAGCCTGATTTTGCTGATGACCCTGATCACCGGCGCGGTGTACCCGCTGGTGGTCACCGGGGTGGCCCAGGTGGCCTTCCCTGAACAGGCCAACGGCAGCCTGCTGCGCGATGACCAGGGCCAGGTGCGCGGTTCGCTGCTGATCGCCCAAGCTTTCAAAGGCGATGCCTGGTTCCACGCGCGGCCATCAGCGGCTGACTATGCCACCGTCGCCAGTGGTGCCAGTAACCTGGCACCGAGCAACCCGGCGCTGGCCCAGCGCATTGGCGAGAGTGCCGCGCAGCAGTATATCGAAACGCAGGGGGCGGTGCCGCTGGACCTGCTGACCACTTCCGGCAGTGGCCTGGACCCGCATTTGTCGCCTGCCGCCGTGGCCTATCAACTGCCGCGGGTGGCGGCTGAACGTCAGCTCAGCACGCAGGCCTTGCAAGCCTTGGTCGAGCAGTCCACCCTGCAGCCATTGATCGGTCCGCCGGTGGTCAATGTACTGGCCTTGAACGCCGCCCTAGAACGGCTGGCCCCGGCTTCGAAATAAGGACAAGCAGTGAGCGATAGCAACTCCGAACGCGCCGATGCGTTGTTGGCCGGGCTGCCGCGCGAAGGGCGCGGCAGGCTCAAGGTGTTCTTGGGGGCGGCGCCGGGGGTGGGCAAGACTTACGCCATGCTCCAGGCTGCCCATGCCCAGGTGCGCCAGGGCGTGCAAGTACTGGCAGCGGTGGTCGAGACCCATGGCCGGGCCGAAACTGAATCCCTGCTCGGCGGATTGGCGCAACAACCTCTGGTGCGCTCGGAGTACCGCGGTGTACAGCTTGAGGAGATGGACCTGGATGGCCTGCTCAAGGCCTCGCCACAACTGGCGCTGGTCGACGAGCTGGCCCACAGCAACGCGCCTGGCAGTCGCCACGCCAAACGCTGGCAGGATGTGCAGGAGCTGCTGGCCGCGGGCATTGATGTCTACACCACGGTCAACGTCCAGCACCTGGAAAGTCTCAACGACCAGGTGCGCGGCATCACTGGCGTGCAGGTGCGTGAAACCCTGCCGGACTGGGTGCTGCAGGAAGCCTTCGAACTGGTTCTGATCGATCTGCCGCCGCGCGAATTGCTGGAGCGCCTGCGCGAAGGCAAGGTGTACGTGCCCGAACAGGCACGGGCGGCGATCGATGCCTTCTTCAGTCAGACCAACCTCACCGCTTTGCGCGAGCTGGCCATGCAGACGGCGGCAGCCCAGGTCGATGCCGACCTGGCTCACGGTTACCGCCAGCTCGGCCAGGAGGCACCCTCCTTGCGCGGTCGTTTGCTTGTCGGGGTGGATGGTAACGCCCAGGCCGAGCGCCTGGTGCGCCATGCCAGCCGGGTGGCCCAGCGTCGTCACCTGCCCTGGAGCCTGGTGCATATCGACAACGGCACACTGCGTGACGAAACGGCCCGCCAGCGCTTGCAGGCTGCCCAGCAGTTGGCCGAGCGCCTGGGTGGTGAAGTGGTGTTACTGCGTGCTGGCGAAGTGGCCAAGACGCTGATCCAGCATGCTTTGGAGCGTCGCGCCAACCTGGTGCTGGTTGGCCAGTCCCGCGATCGTCTGCGGCGGCGGTTGTTCGGTGCCGGCGTGGCCACACGCTTGTTGCGTGAGGCCCATGGTCTGGAAGTCAACGTGCTTGACCGTGACGAGAGGCCCGAACCGCCGAGCGCGGCAGTGAAAAAAGTCTGGGTCTGGCGGCACTATCTGTTGGCGCTGGTTGCCACGGTGCTGGCTGCGGGAATTGCCTGGGGCGTTTCCGGTGTCCTGGCCTTGCCCAATATCTCCCTGGTGTTTCTTGCCGCCGTGTTGCTGGTGGCCGTGCGCAGCAGCCTGGGTCCGTCTCTGGCCTGTGCGGCAATGTCGTTCCTGACCTATGACTTCCTGTTTATCCCACCGACCTTCTCCTTCAGCATCCAGCGTGAAGAGGATGTGCTGACTTCGCTGTTCTTTCTGTTGATGGCGGCGCTCACTGGCAACCTCGCTGCACGCCAGCGCCGGCAGTTGCAGGCGCTGCGCGAAACCCAGGAGCAGACTAACCAGTTGCTCGATCTGTCGCGCAAACTGACTGCCGCCACCGACCGCCAGGCCGTGTTCAACGCTGCCGGGCAGCACCTCGACGGCTGGAACGATTTGCAGGTGTGCCTGCTTGAACGGGATGTCGAAGGTCGTCTGCAGGTCGCCAGTGCTGGCAGCGTGCAGTTCAGCGACAACGAACGGGCCGCCGCCGACTGGGCCTGGCAGCACGATCAGGCGGCGGGGTTGGGCAGTGATACCTTGCCCAATGGCCGCTGGTGGTGGTGGCCGTTGTCGGTGGAGGAAGAGCCCCTGGCACTGCTTGGGGTGCGTCCGCACCAGGGGCAGACGCTGACGCCACAGCGCCGGCGCCTGCTCAAGGCCCTGAGCCAGCCGCTGGCCCAGGCCCTGGCTCGGGCACGCCTGGCCGAACAACTGGAAGCGGCGCGCCTGCATGGCGAGACCGAGCAACTGCGCAGCGCCTTGCTTGCGTCGGTGTCCCACGACCTGCGCACACCGCTGACGGCCATGCGCGGCAGTATTGACAGCCTGCTGGCCTTGGGCGAATCGATCCCCCAGGGCGATCGCCACGAGCTGCTCGAAGGCACGCGCAATGAAGCCGAACGCCTGGATCGCTATATCCAGAACCTGTTGGACATGACCCGCCTGGGCCACGGCGGCCTGAAGCTGGCCCGTGATTGGGTGGCGCCCACCGATATCGTCGGCAGTGCCCTCAATCGCCTGCGTATCGTGCTGGCGCCGCTGCAGGTGATCACCGAGGTGCCGGATGGTTTGCCGCTATTGTTCGTGCATGCCGCTTTGATCGAGCAGGCGTTGGTCAATGTACTGGAGAACGCCGCGCGCTTTTCGCCTGCCAACGGACGTCTGCAACTGCGGGTATCGGCGGCCGACGAGCATCTGTATTTCGCCGTCAGCGATGAAGGGCCGGGTATTCCCCTGGCCGACCGTGAGAAGATCTTCGATATGTTCTACACCGCTGCCCGCGGTGATCGTGGCGGGCAAGGCACAGGCCTTGGCCTGGCGATCTGCCAGGGCATGATTGGCGCCCACGGCGGGAATATTCTGGTGGGCGATGGTATCGATGGCCAAGGCACCTGCATCACATTATGCTTGCCGCTTCCGACCCAGCCCGAGCCTGAAAGCGAAGCCCCATGAGTCAGATCGCAACCCTGCTTGTCATCGATGATGAACCACAGATTCGCAAGTTCCTGCGCATCAGCCTCAGTTCCCAGGGCTACAAGGTGCTGGAGGCCGCCACTGGCGCCGAAGGACTGACCCAGGCCGCGCTGGCCCGGCCCGACCTGGTGGTGCTGGACCTTGGTCTGCCGGACATGGACGGGCAGCAGGTGCTGCGCGAGTTGCGTGAATGGAGTCCAGTGCCGGTACTGGTTTTGTCAGTGCGTGCCAGCGAAATCCAGAAGGTCGAGGCACTCGATGGCGGTGCCAACGACTACGTGACCAAGCCGTTCGGCATCCAGGAATTTCTCGCCCGGGTGCGGGCGTTATTGCGCCAGGCGCCCCAGGCCACGGCAACGGACGTCGCGCCGAGCTTTGGCCCCTTGACGGTCGACCTGGCTTTTCGCAAGGTGATCCTGGACGGTGTCGAGGTCGCCCTGACGCGCAAGGAATACGCGCTGGTGGCACAGCTGGCGACGCATCCGGGGCGGGTGATCACCCAGCAGCAACTGCTCAAGGACATCTGGGGGCCCACCCATGTCGATGACAGTCACTACCTGCGTATCGTTGTCGCCCATGTGCGGCAGAAGCTGGGGGATGACCCGACGGCGCCGCGCTTCATCATCACCGAGCCAGGGGTGGGGTATCGCTTGGTGGGGCCGGAGCAGGCTTAAGCCCTACCGTTCCCACAACTGCGGTGGATTCAAACATTCAGCGCCGTTCCGCCTCATAGTTTTCCATGGTATCCCGCGCAATTTCCCTGCCCAAGGCGATCAGCTCCGGCGCCTTGTAGAACTCGAAGAAGCGACACACCCGCTTGGGTACGTTGATCAGCACGTCCGGCGGGTAGCCGGCGATCTTGTACTGGGCCAGCGACGTCTGCATCACCTCGAAGCTCTGGTTGATCAGGTCCAGCAGTGACCCGGGCCCGACGTTGTCGATGATGAACGAACCTGCCGCCGACTTCGGTGCGCCGTCACTTTCCGGAGCCGCTGCCGGTTGCTGCGCCTCAGGGGCGGCGGCATCGCTGAGCCAGGGGTTGGGAATGTGCACTGCCTGGGGTGTGAGTTCCTGCTCGATGCGCATCAGTTGCTCGGCTTGTTTGCGCCTGAACGGCAGGTGTGAACCCAGGGAGCTGATCAGGCTGTCAAAGCGCAGCTTGAAGGCTGCCGGGCGTTCGATCACCGGCAGTTGGTACTGCTTCTGGTTGGTCGAGTTGAGGTTCACGGCAATGATCAGGTCGCAGTGGCTGGAGACCACCGGGATGATCGGCAACGGGTTGAGAATGCCGCCGTCGACCAGCATGCGGTTGCCTTGTACCACCGGGGTGAACAGGCTGGGGATTGCTGCCGAGGCACGCATGGCCTGATGCAGGCAACCTTCCTGGAACCAGATTTCCTGCTGGTTGGTGAGGTCGGTGGCCACTGCCGTGTAGGGAATGCGCAGTTCTTCGATGTTCACTTCGCCAACGATCTTGCGAATCTGCCCGAACACTTTCTCGCCGCGAATGGCCCCTAAGCGAAAGCTCACATCCACCAGGCGCAGCACGTCCAGGTAGTCCAGACTTTCGATCCAGCTGCGATACTCCTCAAGCTTGCCCGCCGCATAGATGCCGCCAATCACCGCACCCATGGAGCAGCCGGCTACGCAGGCAATGTCATAGCCGCGACGTTCCAGTTCCTCGATCACACCAATGTGCGCATATCCACGAGCCCCGCCTGAGCCCAGTACCAATGCCACGCGTTTGCTCATGATGGCTCCCGGTTGTATGCCGTCGATGCTCTAACAATGCGCCTATTGGTGTCTGTGCTTCAATCGTCACGCGTGCTGCGCTACGCTTTGCAGGGCACTTTTCTTCTTTGTTGCCGTCGAACGCGCCATCCTGAACATTTCTTTTGAGGTATCACCGATGAAAGCCTGGATTTGCCTGCCCCTGATTGCTCTGGCCCTGACCGGTTGTGCTGGCAAGACAGCCTATCGCGACAGTTGTGCCAATCAGCTGGATTCGGCCTGGAAGGAGCTCGATCTGGCCAAGGCCGAAGGCTTTGCCGGTACGGTCAGTTATTCCAAAGCGCTTTCGTTGTTGACCGGGGCCAAGACCCAGCAGCAGTTCGAAGCCTTCGAAGGTTGCAGCAACAAAGCTCAGAAGGCCCGTTTCTACATTCGTGAGTCCCGCGCCGGTCGCTGACCCAGGAGAACACCATGTCGGTCATGCTCGACCATGTGATTGCCCAGGTACTGGCCCTGCAGGTTCGCCTGCTCGGTTGCCAGGCGCGGCTGGCGGCTGACACCGACAGCGAGGCACTGCACGACCTGCGTACCGCCACGCGCCGCTTACGCAGCTTGCTGCGGCCGCTGCGCGAGTTGCCTGGGGTCGAACAGCTTGAGGGTGCGGCGCAAGCGCTGGGCAATCTGACCACGCCGCTGCGTGACCGTGAGGTGCTGGCGGCGCAACTGCTCGAACGCGATCAGTTGGCGGCGGCGCAGGCACGCCTGGCTCATCGCCGGGAGACCTTCGCCAGCGTTGCCGAGAGTGTCGAGCTGGGGCGTTTGTTGGCGATTGTCGATGCCTTTCCGATCTTCTTGCGTGCCGCTGAGCGGGAAGGCTTGATTCGCAGTTTGCGCAAGCGTATCGACAGACGCCTGGAGAAGCAGTGGAAAAAGTTGCGTGAAGCGCTACAGGACCCGGCCCATGACCGTCATCGCCTGCGCTTGCTGATCAAGCGCGTGCGCTATGCGGCTGAAGCGTACCCGCAACTGGGGCATGCCGGGCGACGTTTGCAACAGGTGCTCAAACGCGCCCAGAGCGATCTGGGCAGTTGGCACGATCTGCTCCAGTGGTTGTTGCAGGCCGAGCAGCAGCGCGACCTCGCGCCTTGTGTTGAGCACTGGCAAGCACAGCTTCACCAAGCCGAACAGCGTGCCGATTTCACCCTGGAGCGCTTGCAAGCGCTGCTGGCGCAGCGATAAGCCGCAGATATGGCCGAAATGCGGGCTGTCGCTGTCGTCTCTGCTGGTTAAGATCGGACTTTTCCCACGGATGAGGTCGGCATGAATTTTTCGCAATTGCTCAAGGCGGTCCGCCTGCATCCCCAGGCGGTGTCCATTCCTGCCAGCTGGGCGCAAGGGCGTGCCTGTTTCGGCGGTTTGATGGCGGCCCTGCTGTACGAAACCATGCGCACCAAGACCTCGCCCGGTCGCCCGGTGCGTTCCCTGGCAATCACCTTCGTGGGCCCGGCCGAGCCTGAGGTGCCGATCAGCTTCGAAGTGGAGTTGCTGCGTGAGGGCAAGGCGGTCAGTTCGCTGTTGGGCCGCGCCGTACAAAATGGCCAAGTGGTGACCCTGATGCAGGGCAGCTTCGGTGGCGGGCGCGATTCAGTGGTCGATGTTCCGGCACTGCCCGCCGTGGAGATGAGTAGCCTTGAAGCGGCCACTGGTGAGCTTCCCTACATCAAAGGCGTGACCCCTGAGTTCATGCAGCATGTATCCCTGCGCTGGGCGATCGGCGGGATTCCGTTCAGCAACAACCACTCGCGCAGCATGGGCGGCTGGGTCAGGCTGCGTGACGAAGGCGGTGACGAAACCCTGAGTGAAGCGCACCTGCTGGCCCTGGCAGATGCCTGGCCGCCGACTTTGCTGTCGCACCTGAAGAAACCGGCGGCAGGTAGCACTCTTACCTGGACCATCGAGTTCATTCAGCCGGTGCCAAGCCTGACCACCCTGGACTGGTGCAAGTATTGTGCGCAGACCGAACACGCCCGTGATGGCTATGGGCATGCCTCTGCGGCGCTGTGGACCGCCCAGGGCGAGTTGCTGGCCATCAGCCGGCAAACGGTGACCGTCTTTGCCTAGTGGCGATGGCCCTGGCGCTGCAGGCCAAGGCCTGCGATCAGGGCGATGATGCCGACGGCCAGTTGCCCCAGGTCCAGGGAGAACAACCCCGACAACACCAGCAGCGCACCGAGGACAAACAACGGCACGGCGATCAGGTACAACACCAGGTTGGTCGGGTTATGGTGGTAGCCACGCCATTGCCAGGCGTGCAGGTTGGGCAAGCGTTTGCGCATGGGAAATTCCTCAGGGCTATATCTGAAGAATAGTGCGGCCCCCGTCAGGGGGCCAATCAGCGCCGGCTATCGGGCTTATAGCTTTAGTTGGCCGATGGCTTTGTTCAGTTCGCCGGCCAGGGTGGCCAGCTCGCTGCTGGTGGTGGCCGAGTCGACGGTCTGCTGGACGGTCTGTTCGGTGACGTCGCGGATACTCACCACCGCACGGTTCATTTCTTCGGCCACCTGACTTTGCTGCTCAGCGGCGACGGCAATCTGAGTGTTGCTTTCACGCATCTGTGCCACCGCGCTGGTGATCTCGGCCAGGGCAGCGCCGGCTTCCTGGGCCTGCTGGACACAGTCGTCAGCCTTGAACGAGCTCTCCTGCATGAAGTCCACAGCATCGCGGGTGCCTGCCTGCAGCGCCGAGACCATGGTGGTGATCTCGTCGGTGGAAGCCTGCACACGTTTGGCCAGATTGCGCACCTCATCGGTGACCACGGCAAATCCACGACCCAGATCACCGGCGCGGGCGGCTTCGATGGCCGCGTTAAGGGCCAGCAGGTTGGTCTGCTCGGCAATGCTGTGGATCACCCCGACCACGCTGTTGATCTTCTGGCTGTCCTCGGCCAGTTGGTGAATCATTTCGGCGGTCTGCTGCACGCCGTTGGACAGCCCGGAAATCGAGGTCTGCACGCGGCTGACCACTTCCTGGCCGCTGCCGGCCAGGGTGTCGGCGGTCTGCGACAGGTCGCGGGTGGCACTCGCATGCTGGGCGATGTGATAGACCGTGGCCGACATCTCATTGATGGCGGTGGCGGCCTGGTCGGTCTCGCTCTGCTGGCCGAGCATGCCATGGCGCACCTCGTTCATGCTCGTGGCCAGGCGCGCGGCACCGGAATCGAGCTGGGCGGCGGTGCGTGCCACGGTGTTGACCACGCGGTGATAGGTGGTCTGCATGGCGTTGAAGGCACTGGCCATCTGGCCGACCTCATCGCCGCAAGACAAGGGTACCCGCGCCGAGAGGTCGCCGGTCTTTTCCACGTGCAGCATCACGTCCTTGAGGGTGTTGAGCTGGCTGAGCAGGAAGCGTATCAGCAACTGCGAGGCGCAGAGCATGGCGAGCATCAGGATCAGGACGCAGATTGCGTAGTTGGTGAAACGGTCGGTAAACACCTGGAGCAGGCTGGGGGCGGGGGCGAGGACGGCGATCTGCTGGCCGTCGCGGCTGATCACCTGGGCGCCGCTCAGTGGATCAGTGCCGGTCAGGGGCAGACCACGCAGCTCGACCCAGCCCTGGGCATTGGCCAGGGCTTCGAGGTTGGCATCGGCAAAGAATGGTACTTGCCCAGGGGCGTACTGCAGCCACAACGGATTGTGCGGCAAGGCCTGGCCGTTGGGCCAGGCTGCCAGTAACTGAGCCTCGGCCTGGGCTTTGGCTTGGGCATCCTGCGCCCGGGCCTGTTGCTCCAGGTGCACGGCATAGAGCACCAGGAACAGGGTTGTGACGAAGGCCACCGCATTGACGGCCCAGAACTTGTATTTCAGGGAGATATTGCTAAGCCAGGCACCCATGGAAGGTCTTCTCTGATTGAGCGGAAACATTGTTGGCAAGGTGCCATCATTGTGCCGGACCGAGCAGGGGGCGCCTTGATATGCGTCAAATAATCGCGGGCAGGTCAAAGAAGGCACGTGCGCAGGCGCTGGTATGGGCTGCCAGCTGTTGGGTGCTTTCGCCACGGTGCAGGGCAACTTCGCGCAGGACTTCGGTGAGGAAAGCTGGTTCATTGCGACCGTTCTTGGGCTTGGGCCGCAGGCTGCGCGGCAGTAGGTACGGCGCATCGCTTTCGAGCATCAGGCGGCCCTGGGGAATGCTGCTCACCAACGGGTGCAGGTGCGTGCCGCGCCGCTCGTCGCAGATCCAGCCGGTGATGCCGATGTGCAGGTCAAGGTCCAGGTAGCCGAACAGGGCCGCGCGCTCGCCGGTAAAGCAGTGCACCACAGCGGCGGGCAGGCGGTCACGGTAGTCCTTGAGGATCGCCAGCAGGCGCTCGCTGGCATCACGCTCATGGAGAAACACCGGCATCTGCAACTCGACCGCCAGGGCCAGTTGCTCCTCCAGGGCTTTTTCCTGTTGTGGGCGGGGTGAGAAATCACGGTTGAAATCCAGCCCGCATTCGCCCACCGCACGCACCCGGGGTTGCTCCAGCAAGGCGCGCATCTGTCGGGCGCTGTCGCTGTTCCAACTGCTGGCATCGTGGGGGTGAACCCCGGCGGTGCTGAACAGTCGCTGGCCGCTTTCATCCAGTGCCAGGCACAGTTCGAGTGCCTGCTCACTGCCTTGCAGGCTGGTACCGGTGACTATCATCTGCAGCACACCGGCGGCCTCGGCGCGCTCGAGAATCGCCTGGTGTTTGTCGGCAAAACTTGGGTTGGTCAGATTGACGCCGATGTCGATGAGTTGCATGGTGCTACCTCAGGCCGCTGGCCGGCCAGCATAGCAAAGCTCGGGGTATTTCGATAAATCCAAGAACTTCAATGAGTTGTCGTGGTCTTTTGCGGTCAATTGTCATGTTACGACCGCACACTATGACGCCAACCCCACACGCGCGGACCTTGATACGGATGACCCGAGCGCTGTTTTTGTTGATTGTGCTGAGTTTAGGGCTGCTTCAGGCAGGTCCGGTCAGTGCGCGCCTGCCCGGTCCGCAACAGGCGGTGGCCAAGACCCAGGTCCGCGACCTTGCACAGATTCGCAGCAGCCGAGAACTCAAGGTGCTGGTCAACCAGAGCCGCAACAGCTCCGGCGAAGTCAAGGGCGAGCCGGTGGGTGTTGAGTACCACCGCCTGCGTGCCTTTGAGCACTACCTCAATGGCCGCGCCCGCGACGGCCAGGAAATTCGCCTGAAAATCATTCCCCGGGCCAAGGAGCAACTGTTGGCGGCCTTGCAGCGCGGCGAAGCCGATCTGGTGGCGCCGGGCGAATTGCTCGACCCAACCTCCACCCGCGGCCTGGTGGCCAGCGATCCGGTGGTCGACAACGTGCCCATGGTCCTGGTGGGACGCAAGGGCGAGCGCAGCTTCCAGCGGGTCGAGCAACTGTCCGGCCGCACCCTGGCCCTGACCAGTGCCAGTGCCGCCGGCGATACCCTGCATGAAATCAACCAGAAGCTGGCCCTGCGCAAGCTGCCACCGATTAAAGTCGAATGGGTCGATCCGACGTTGGCGGTGGAAGATGTTCTGGAAATGGTCCAGGCCGGCATCTTTCATCTGACCGTTGTCGAGCAGCCGATAGCCGAGCGTTGGGCCAGGGTTATGCCCAAGCTGCGTATCGACCGCAAAGTGCAGGTTGCCGCTCCCGAGGCCATGCGCTGGTATGTGCGGCGCGATGCGGTGATGTTGCACGCCAGTGTCGACCGTTTTCTGCAAGGTTATCGGCCGCCGGCGAATCAGGACGCGGCGTTCGAGCGTATCTATCGACGCCTGTACCGGGTACACAATCCTTTGGCGCGTAATGATCGTAAACGACTGGAAGCGCTACGTCCGGTGCTGCAGCGCCATGCCAGCGAACAGAATATCGACTGGCTGAACCTGGCGGCGGTGGCCTTCAAAGAGTCCTCGCTCAATCCTTCGGCCCGAGGTGCCGGGGGAACCCATGGGTTGATGCAGATTACCGCCAGTGCGGCCCAGTGGGTGGGGGTGAGCAATATCAGTAATGTTGATGGCAATGTGCAGGCCAGCGCGCGTTATATGGCGCTGATTCGGCGCAAGTTCTTTTCCAGCAATCAGCTCAATGAGCGTGAGCGGATGGCCTTTACCTTGGCGGCCTACAATCTGGGGCCTGAGCGGGTTCAGGCGATGCGCGCCGAGGCTCGGCGTCGTGGACTGAATGGCAATCAGTGGTTTTTCCAGACCGAGCGGATTGCCATGGAGCAAGTGGGGATGGGGCCGGTCAGTTACGTCAATAGCGTCAATAAGTACTTTCTGGCGTTTGATCGTGAGCGGGAGTCGCTGGAACCGCAAGGACGTAAGGTGGCGGGGCGTAAATGACTGTGGGAAATCATCGCGGGGCCGCATACCCAGCAGCCCTCACAACGGAGCACAATTCGCTTCGCTATTGTTTTGTGTCGTAATGTTAATAAAGGTAGCTCCCTGCGGGTTGACAGTTCGCCCGCAGCTTCTCTAGGATGCTGACTTGCGCCGATTTAAACAGCTACTTGCGGGGCGCAGGAGGAACCTTACGGGTTTCACCAAATACCGCTAAAACGCTGGTTCGGTGACGCCTCCCACCGCAGCCCAGCGGGATCTGCGAGGCGGAGAATTACTCCATGAGTTGTCCACGTACCAGTGTCTGTCTGACCCCTCTGCCTGCCAGCCAGGCCACCCGCGTGCCGCGCATTTTGCTGGGCGGTAGCCACCAGCCTACACTCCTGCGATTTCTCGATGGCTGGCCACGCCGCAAAGGCAGTGCCACCGCTTTTCTGATCCAGTTCGCCGACACTCGCGCTTCTCTTGAGCAGTTCGCCAGTGACCGCTTCGACCTGGCTGTGATCCAGGCGCCTAGCGCCGAAGACGCCGCTGAGGTGATCGGGCACCTGACCCGCGTTGCGCGGCAAGGTCTGATCACCCGCGGTTGATCCTCTGGTTCGGCTCAATGCTCCTTGGCTTTTCTGATACGCAACAAAATCAGCAGCAGGATAAGGAGCGCTACCGGCGCCATGGCCAGTAGCGCATCGCGTGCCGAAATCGGTGCGCCCAGGGTATGCAAGCCGGCGTAGAACAGTTTGAACAGGCTCAGCAGGTAGTAGGTGATGGCAATGATCGACAGGCCTTCCACCGCCCGCTGGATCTTGATCTGCGATTCGGCGCGTGCATTCAGGCTGTGCATGATCTCAGCGTTCTGTTCTTCCATTTCCACCTGCACCCGCGCTTGCAGCAGGTCACCAAGGTTGGCGACGTTTTCAGCCAGTTGTTCAAGGCGTTGCTCGGTGGCCGCGCAGTAGCGCACGGTGGGCTTGAAGCGGCGCTCGATGAATATGCCCAGGCGCTGGTAATCGCCGACATGGCTTTCACGCAATTCGCCCAAGCGTTCAAAAACCAGTTGCGCATAGGCTTGGGTGGCGCTGAAGCGATTGCGGCTTTTTACTGTGCTGCCGACCACCTGGCGTGACAGTTGGGCAATGTCCTCCAGCAGTGCCTTGGCATTGCCACCGTCGCTGGCCACGTTGCGTTCCGACAAGCTGACCAGGCTGCGGTCATAGGCATCCAGTTGGCTGCTCAAGGCTTTGGCGGTGTCCAGACTTAGCGAGGCCATCATTCGGTAGGTCTCGATTTCCAACAGGCGGCGGACCATGCGGCCCTGGCGATAGGCATTGAGCCGCCGGTTGATGAACAAAAAGCGATTGGTGCCGTCTTCGGTCAGGCGAAAATCGCTCCAGACCACGGCATCGCCACCGCCGACACAGGAGCCGCAGGGGTCCTTGAAGCCATACCGGCTGAGGTCGAGCCCGGTCTCGTCGCGCACGATCACTTGTACGGAATTGATGATCAGCGGTTGGCAGGGCTCGATCGCTTGTGCCAGCGCCTCGGGAAGTGTTCCCCAACGCAGCTCGCTGTTGTCTGCGGGCACCACCAGGGTCACGGTAAAGAATTCGGCATGGCGTTCCCATTTGAATGGGTGGCCATGGAATTGAGTGATGCCCTGAGCTGCTTCGGGTTCGAACCTGTCGGGAGCGCAGCGCTGCAGCAGGGCAGTGCATTGGGCGGCAGTGCCGAGAAACGCCAGGTGGTAAACATGAGCCGGCTCGTCGAAATACAGCGACGGGCGAGCATGCAACTCGTTGTGCAGTGCTTTTCGTTGGGCATGCATGAGGGTTCAGGCCGTATTGTTGTGTTTGTCTGCTGTTCCAGGTGCCAGGGGCACTTGCATGTGACAGGTCAAAGGCCGGTACGAGTCACGCTGCAGGTGAGCCGCTGGCTGCAATGAAGGTCAGTGCAGCAAACACATGACACGGTTACGCGTCTTCGGATGAGCCCGGTGGTCTGTAGGTGACACTGTTGATGTACCAGGTGGCTTCCCCCCCAGGCGTTTGCACCACCACCTCGTCATCTTTACCTTTTTTCAGTAACGCTCGGGCCATGGGTGAATCGATCGAAATGTAGTCATTGCGCCCATAGATCTCGTCGTAACCTACGATCCTGAAGGTCTTGATCTCGCCTTTGTCGTTCTCTATTTCCACCCAGGCGCCGAAGAAAACCCGGTCTTCCTGCTCAGGCGAGTAATCGACGACTTTTGCGTCTTCCAAGCGCTTGCGCAGGTAGCGTACCCGTCTGTCGATCTCTCGCAGCAGTTTCTTGTTGTACTGGTAATCGGCATTCTCACTGCGGTCACCCAGCGACGCAGCCCAGGCAACCTTGGCGGTGATCTCGGGACGGTAGGTGCGCCAGAGGTGATCCAGCTCGCTCTTCAGCGCCTCGTAACCTTCTCTGGTGATGATGTTTGTAGCCACGCTTGGTCCTTCATCGGGTAGGTATGGCGATAGATGCTCAGGATTCTAACGATATCTCATCGCTACAACCTGCTTTCTATCAGCCTTCGCGCAGCACTTTCAGCGGGCTGGCATTGAGCGCCCGGCGGGTGCCGTAGACGCCGGCCCCACCCACCAGCAAGGCACCGATCACTGGCAGCACCAGCAACCACGGATGTGGGCTCCAGCTCAGGTCGAAGGCGTAGCTGTACAACAACAGGGTGATCAGCTCGCAGCCGATGGCTGCCAGTAAGCCGCTGGCAGCCCCCAGCAAGCCGAACTCGATACGCCGGGCCTTGATCAGCAGGCCGCGCCCGGCGCCAAGGGCACGCAGCAGTGCGCCTTGGCGAATGCGCTCGTCCAGTGTGGCCTGCAGACCGGCAAACAGCACTGCCAACCCCGCCGCAAGGACAAACAACAGCACATACTCCACCGCCAGGGTGACTTGGGCGAGGATGCTGCGCAGCTGTTCCAGCAGCGCATCGACTTGCAGGATGGTCACTGCCGGGAATGCCCGCGACAGCGCCACCACCTGCTGGTCGTGGCCGGAGGCGAGGAAGAAGCTGGTCAGGTAGGTGGTGGGCAGGTCCTGCAGGGTGCCGGGCTGGAAGATCATGTAGAAGTTGGGCTGGAAACTGTCCCAGTTGACCGTGCGCAGGCTGCTGACCACGGCCTGGCGTTGCTGGCCGCCGATGCTGAAGGTGAGCTGGTCGCCCAGCTTGAGCTTGAGGCTCTGGGCCAGTTCTGCTTCGACCGATACGCCGGGCCCGACGTTGTCCGGGGCCGGGTGGGCCTGCCACCACTGGCCTTCGCTCAGGGCGTTGCCCTGGGGCAGGTCGGCAGCCCAGGTCAGGCTGAGGTCGCGCTGCACCGCGCGATCACCGGTGGATTCCTTGCTGACGATCTGTTGCACGGCCTGGCCGTTGATTTCGGTCAGTCGCCCCTGGATGACCGGGTAGAGCGGCGCGGCTTCGACGGAGAATTCGTTCAGGCGTTGGGCGAAGGTGTTCTTGTCGTCGGGCAGGATGTTCAGGGCGAAGTAGTTCGGCGCGTCTTTGGGCAACTGGTTCTGCCAGGTGTCGAGCAACTCGGCACGCAGCAGGGCGATCAGTGCCATGGCCAACAGGATCAGGCCGAAGGCCAGGGATTGTCCGGCCGCTGCCAGCGGGTGGCGCAGCAGTTGGCCCAAGCCCAGGCGCCAGGCCAATGGCGAGCCGGCAAGCATACGGCGCAGGCTGCGTAGGCCGAGTAACAGCAGGCCACCGAGGAGTACCGCCGCCACCAGGCCACCGCCGAGCAGGGCAAAGGTCAGCAGCAGGTCGAGGCTCAAGCGCCACATGATCAGGCCCAGGGCGAGCAGGGCGGCGCCGTACACCAGCCAACTGCTTGGCGGTACTGGCAGCAAGTCGCGGCGCAGCACTCGCAGGGGTGGCACCCGGCCCAATGCGGCCAGTGGTGGCAGGGCGAAGCCAGCCAGGGCCACCAGGCCGGTGGCGATCCCGGCCAGCGCCGGTGCCAGGCCGCCCGGTGGGATTTGTGCGGGCATCAGGCCTTGCAACAGCTTGAACAGGCCTAGTTGCGCCAGCCAGCCGAGCAGCGCGCCACCCAGGGCGGCGAGGCTGCCGAGTATTGCCAGTTGCAGGCAGAACAGGCTCAGCGCCTGGCGTCGCGACAGGCCCAGGCAACGCAATAGGGCGCTGGCATCGAATCGGCGGGTGGCAAAGCGGCTGGCCGACAAGGCCACGGCCACACCGGCCAGCAACACGGCAACCAGGCTGGCCATGTTCAGGTAGCGCTCGGCCTTGCCCAGGGCGCCGCCGATCTGGCGGTTGCCGTCGCGTGAATCCTGCAGGCGCTGGTTGGGTGCCAGGCTTTTACTGACGCCGTCACGGTAGCTGGCCAGGGCCTCGGGTTCGCCACGCCAAAGGTCGCGGTATGTGACCCGGCTGCCAGGTTGCACCACGCCGGTGGCATCGAGGTCGACAAGGTTGATCAGCACGCGTGGGGTAAGGCTGTAGAAATTGCCGGCGCGGTCTGGCTCAAAGGTCAGCACCCGGCTCATGCGCAAGGTCTTCATGCCGACATCAATGCTGTCGCCGATCTTCAGGTCCAGGGCGGCCAGCAGTCGCGGTTCGACCCAGGCCTCGCCCGGCGCCGGTCCGCCACCGCTGGTTTCGCTGGCATAGGGCTCGGCGGCGCTGCGCAGTTCACCGCGAAGCGGGTAGGCATTGTCGGCGGCCTTGATGCTCGACAGCTGGATGCCATTGTCGGTGGCAATCACGCTGGAGAACTCGACAACCTGGGCGTGCAACAGCCCAGCGGACTTGCCACTGGCGATCTGTTCGGGTTGGGCTGGTGAGCTGCCTTGCAACACCAGGTCAGCGCCGAGAAACTCGGTAGCGCGCAGCAGCATGGCGCCGTTGAGGCGGGCACCGAAATAACCGATGGCGGTACTGGCTGCCACCGCCACCAGCAGGGCGAAGAACAGCACGCGCAGTTCACCGGCGCGAGCGTCGCGCAGCAGTTGGCGCAGGGCCAGGGCCAACAGGCGCAAAAACGGCAGGCGGGCCATCAGGGCTCCAGTGGCGCGACCAGATGGCCGGCGTCCAGGCGGATCAGACGACGGCAGCGCTGGGCCAGGCGTTCGTCATGGGTGACCAATACCAAAGTGGTGCCGCGTTCCTTGTTCAGTTCGAACAGTAGATCGCTGATGCGCTCACCGGTGTGGCTGTCGAGGTTGCCGGTCGGCTCGTCGGCGAACAGCACCGCAGGTTCGGCGGCAAAGGCCCGGGCGATGGCGACGCGTTGCTGCTCGCCACCGGACAATTGGCGCGGCGAATGGCTCAGGCGCTGGCCCAGGCCGACTCGCTCCAGCAGGCTGCGGGCATGTTCTCGGGCATCGCGGCGACCGTCCAGCTCCAGGGGCAGCATGACGTTTTCCAGGGCGTTAAGGCTGTCGAGCAACTGAAACGACTGAAACACGAAACCGACGTGCTCGGCGCGTACCCGTGCGCGCTGGTCTTCATCCAGTGGGCCGAGGTCATGCCCTGCCAGGGTCACGGAGCCCGCGCTGGGCAGATCCAGGCCGGCGAGCAGGCCGAGCAGGGTCGATTTGCCCGAGCCCGAGGCACCGACAATGGCCAGGCTGTCGCCCTGTTTCAATTCCAGTGAGAGTTCGTGCAGGATGGTCAGGTCGCCTTCCGCGCTGGGAACCACTTTGCTAAGGTTGCGCGCAGTGAGAATGCTGGGGCCCATGGAGAATCCGATGCGAGTGTGGTTATTGAGTGCTGGCCTGGCCTTGATGTGCTTGGCCCAGGGCGCAGCAGCGGGGACCGTGCTGATTGTCGGCGATAGTATCAGTGCCGCTTTCGGCCTGGATACCCGCCAGGGCTGGGTTGCCTTGCTGGAGCAACGCCTTGAAACCGAGGGGATTGACGCCAAAGTGGTCAATGCCTCGATCAGTGGCGATACCAGTGCAGGAGGCCAGGCACGGCTGCCGGCGCTGCTTGCAGAGCACAAACCGGAGTTGGTGGTGCTGGAGTTGGGTGGCAATGACGGCCTGCGTGGGCAGCTTCCAGCGCAATTGCAACAAAATCTTGCCTCAATGATCGATCGTTCCCGCGCAGCCGGTGCCAAGGTGTTGTTGCTGGGCATGCGTTTGCCGCCCAATTACGGTAAGCGTTACACCGATGCGTTCGCCCAGGTTTATGAAAATCTTGCGACAGATAAGCAGGTGCCGCTGGTGCCGTTTTTTCTTGAAGGAGTCGGTGGCGTGCCCGAGCTGATGCAGGCCGACGGTATCCATCCGGGACAGGGCGCCCAGGCCCGGTTGCTGGAAAATGCCTGGCCGCAGCTAAAACCGCTGCTTTGACGCTTTTATACTGACCGGCTTTCGGCTAATGTGGCGCCCCCGATCTGGAGCCCCCGATGCCGCGTCCCGCCTGGTCCCTGTTTGCCTATCAATTGATCGAGCCTGACGAACAGCTTGACCTGTTCGCCTGCCAGGAGATCCGCGTCCATCTGGTGGCCCGTCAGCTCGAGCTGGGGGGCTCGGCCGACCGCACCCTGTGCGGCACCTTGTTGCCAGCGCAGCCGCGCTGGTCGGCGGTCGAGCGCGGTATCTATCGCGATCGCCGCCTGTGCGCCCTGTGCCGGGCTATTCTCGATGCCCAGCGCCGCGGCACACGGCCTGTCTGGCCCGAACTGTAACGCTCCGATCTAGCCTTTCATCCCCTGTAACGTCTTCCTCCGTCCGGATCACTCCCGATTGTGCTGGGGGCGGTGTACAATCGTCATCTTGACCTCACTGAATTAGCGAAGGATTTCCCGGATGTTGCCGCGCTTTCCCGCCGTCACCCGTTGCCTGTCCCTGGCCGCCCTGCTGGCGGCAGGTCCTGCTGCTGCGTTGGAGTTCCCCCTGCCGCCGCCTGGTCAAGACGTCATTGGCCAGGTTCAGGTGATCAAGGCCAAGTACGAAGACACCTTCGCCGATATCGGCACCGCCAACGACCTTGGCTACCTGGAAATGATCGCCGCCAACCCGGGCGTCGACCCCTGGCTGCCGGGTGCCGGCACCGAAATCATTCTGCCGACCCGCTTCATCCTGCCGCCGGGCCCGCGTGAAGGCATTGTCATCAACCTGGCCGAGTACCGCATGTACTACTACCCGAAAGGGCAGAACGTGGTACACACCTATCCGTTGGGCATTGGTCGTGAAGGTTGGGGTTCGCCGATTGCCAATACCAAGGTCACGGCCAAGACGCCGAACCCGACCTGGACGCCACCGGCCTCGATCCGCAAGGAGCACGCCGAAGATGGTGACATCCTGCCAGCCGTGGTGCCGGCAGGCCCGGACAACCCACTGGGCCCGTTCAAGTTCACCCTGGGCGTGCCGGGCTACCTGATCCACGGTTCGAACAAGAAGTTCGGTATCGGCATGCGCACCAGCCATGGTTGTTTCCGCATGTTCAACAACAACGTGCTGGAGCTGGCCAAGATGGCCCCGGTCGGTGTTCCGGTGCGCATCATCAACGAGCCGTACAAGTTCGGCCTCAGCGCTGGCAAGGTCTACCTCGAGGCGCATACGCCGCTGGACGACAAGGGTGACCCATCGGTGGTCGACAAGCACACCGCGGTGATCAACGCCTTGCTCAAGCGCGAAGACCTGGCCAACAACCTGCACATGAATTGGGACATGGTGCGTGACGTGGTTGCCGCTGAAGACGGCATGCCGGTGGAGATTGCCGTGCCGACCACTGGCCAGCAGCCGATGGTCTCGAGCGTACCGCTGGACATGCAGTAACCTTAGGGTTGTTGCATCCGAGGCCTGCCATTGTGCAGGCCTCGTCGTTTCTGCAGGTTGCCGGTTACTTTCCTGCCGGCAATAAAAAAGCCGACCCACAAGTGGGTCGGCTCCAAATAAAAATCCCGAGGGATAATTACTTACGGCTGGCTTTGTCCAGCATACGCAGAGCGCGCTCGTTAGCTTCGTCAGCGGTCTGTTGTGCTTTTTGAGCAGCAGCCAGAGCGTCGTCAGCTTTACGGTAGGCTTCGTCAGCGCGAGCTTGTGCACGAGCAGCTGCGTCTTCAGTAGCGGTCAGGCGAGCTTCGGTTTCTTTGGAGACGCTGCTGCAACCGGTAGCCAGAACTGCGGCCAGAGCCAGAGCAGAAAATTTCAGAACGTTGTTCATCGTGTTCCCCTTCAAGGACTTTCTATTAAATAGCCATCTCTCAGCAAAGAGAAACTAGCCGGTGTACATAGTACCCATTACTTGTAGTAAGTAAACTGACAGAGCGCAAGAACTGCAAAAAAATACGCTTGTCTGGGGGCGCCACAGCCTTTGTAAAAAAACTGTGAAGGTGCCGCAGCAGCAGCTGTAATCTAGTCTAGCGAGTGTGTTTTTTGTTGAACTAGCGGTGACTTAAAGTGTCGTTCAGCGTCTTAGCACTACAACATCCGGCAACTGTTCAGGTCGCTGCCCGCTGCCTGGTTCGCTGACTGCAAGTGCACGAATTTTACGACCAGACGCCTTGAGCATCCGGGCCCTGGGCGCCTACTATTTGTACGTGCTCTTTTGCCAGAGAACGACCAGGCTGTTCTTGTTGTCCAACCGGGCACGGGGTGGCGTAGAGGTTCCTTCGCCGGACAAACATCGGTAAGGTAGGGGTCAGATCATAAGACCCGCGAGGAGTAGTGATGAGCGAGGCGTTGTCCATCCACCATGACCAGGCTGGTCATCAATTCGAGACCAATGTGGACGGTCATCGTGCTTACCTGACCTACATGGACCTGGGTAAGCAAACCTTGGATATCTACCGTACCTTTGTTCCCAATGCGTTGCGGGGCCGGGGTATTGCCGCGGCGCTGACCGAGAAGGCGCTGCAGTACGCAGAAGACATGGGCTACACCGTGATTCCGTCATGCTCGTACGTAGAACGTTACATGGAGCGCCAGCAGCGGCACTCCACCAAGGCCTGAGAATCGCGAAGGGCAGCCGCGCAGCTGCCATTCAACGCACCCACAAAAACGCCGGGCAATGCCCGGCGTTTTTGTATCTGCCTATCAGGCGCGGTCGCGCTTGGGCAGTACGTCCTTGAGCTTGGCGTGCATGCTGCGCAGGGTCTTCTCGGTGGCGTCCCAGTCGATGCAGGCGTCGGTGATCGAGACACCGTACTGCAGGTCGTTGAGGTCCTTCGGAATCGCCTGGCAGCCCCAGTTCAGGTGGCTTTCGACCATCAGGCCGATGATCGACTGGTTGCCTTCGAGGATCTGGTTGGCGACGTTTTCCATCACCAATGGCTGCAGGGCCGGGTCCTTGTTGGAGTTGGCGTGGCTGCAGTCAACCATGATGTTCGGCTTGATCTTGGCCTTGACCAGCGCCTGCTCGCACAAGGCAACACTGACGGAGTCGTAGTTCGGTTTGCCGTTGCCACCGCGCAGCACCACGTGACCGTAGGCGTTGCCTTTGGTGGTGACGATGGACACGCCGCCTTCCTGGTTGATACCCAGGAAGCGGTGAGGGCTGGAGACCGACTGCAGAGCATTGATTGCCACGGTCAGGCCGCCATCGGTGCCGTTCTTGAAGCCCACGGCCGAGGACAGGCCCGAGGCCATTTCGCGGTGAGTCTGGGACTCGGTGGTACGTGCGCCGATGGCTGACCAGCTGATCAGGTCCTGCAGGTACTGCGGGGAGATCGGGTCGAGGGCTTCGGTTGCGGTAGGCAGGCCCATTTCCGCCAGGTCCAGCAGCAGCTGGCGGCCGATGTGCAGGCCGTCCTGGATCTTGAACGAGTCGTCCAGGTACGGATCGTTGATCAGGCCTTTCCAGCCGACCGTGGTGCGTGGCTTCTCGAAGTACACGCGCATGACCAGGTACAGGGTATCGGACACTTCGGCGGCGAGGACCTTGAGGCGCTCGGCATATTCATGGGCCGCTTTGATGTCGTGAATCGAGCAGGGACCGATCACCACGAACAGGCGGTGATCCTTGCCGTCGAGGATATTGCGCACCACTTCGCGGCCCGCAGTCACGGTCTTGAGCGCAGCGGCGCTCAGGGGAATTTCCTTCTTGAGCTGATCGGGGGTGATCAAGGTCTCGTTGGAGGCAACGTTTAGGTCATCGATCGGTAAATCAGCCATCGTGTTACTCGTCAGGTCACGGGTGCCGGCCGCCAGCGATCCCCGTGCGGCGGAGCAGCAAGATTGAACGCAGCGGGAAGCCGAACCTTAGCGCGTTACACCGTGGCTCGACAATGGGCAGAGCCCGCTTTCCTGCGTGTGAAAGCCCGCAGGGGCAGGGTTTTTGCCCTTAAATGAGAATCTGTCTGGTATGGCTGGCCTTCAGGCTGGCCTCGGAGAACTCGCCAGCATGCAGGCTGACCCACTGTTGGGCGAGGACATTGAAGTCGGGCGGGGTGGTTTGGTCTAGGGCCTGCTGCTGGTAAAGGTGCTGGATCTGACAGACCTGTTCACTCATTCTCGCCCCGAATAGCGCCTGTTCATCGATGAAGGCGATGCCGACCCGGTAGCCGTCCTGCTGCTTCTGGCACCAGGTCACGTAGCCGGGGTAACGTGCCGTTTCGCCGAGGGAGGGGATGATCATTTCTACCGCCATGCCGCGGCGGTAGGCGCGGGGGTGGTTGCAGGCAATACCGCCCAGGCTGATAGTGTGCAAGCGCTGGCGAAACAGGCTGGCTGACTGGCGCAGGACCAGTTCGACCGGCACATCGTCCGGGTGAGGCAGGTATCCATGCATGGTCGACTCCGTGTCGATTTTTTGACCTTGTTCGCATCAGTATAGTGAAGGATCGTAAAGCAGTTGATTTACGTGTAAAAAATTGAACAAAAAATGAACAGTTGAGGAGGGCGGGATGAACACCAGCAGTCCGCGTATTGGCGTCATCGGCACCGGCGCCATTGGCGGTTACTACGGCCTGATGCTGGCCAGGGTCGGGTTCGATGTGCACTTCCTCTTGCGTAGCGAGTTCGATGCGGTCCGTACCCATGGGATGCGAGTCGAAAGCGCGGTGCACGGCACGTTGCAGATGCCGGTGCAGGCCTATGCCGATGCCGCCGACATGCCACCCTGCGACTGGTTGCTGGTGGGCGCCAAGACCACCAGCAATACCGAACTTGCGCCGGTGATTGCCAAGGCTGCGGCCAGCGATTGCAAAGTGCTGTTGTTGCAGAATGGCCTGGGGGTCGAAGAATGCCTGCGGCCGCTGCTACCGGCCAACCTGCACCTGCTTGGCGGCTTGTGCTTCATCTGTGTCAACCGCGAGGCGCCAGGGGTAGTTCGCCATCAGGCCTTGGGGGCGGTGAACCTGGGGTATCACAGCGGCCCAGCGGCGGACGGGGTCGAGCGTCAGAATATTGCCGAGGCCGGTGCCGAGCTGTTCCGCGCTGCCGGCATCGACTCACAGGTCATGAGCAATCTGGCTCAGGCACGCTGGCAGAAGCTGGTGTGGAATGTGCCTTATAACGGCCTGTCCGTGCTGCTCAGGGCCAGCACCACGCCCTTGATGGGTGATCCGCACAGCCGTGCATTGATCCAGGCGCTGATGGCTGAGGTGATCGAAGGTGCTCGCAGCTGTGGCCATGAATTGCCCCAGGGCTATGCTGAGCATCTGTTCGCAGTGACGGAAAAGATGCCGGACTATTGGCCAAGCATGTACCACGACTTTGCCCAGCAGCGGCCGCTGGAGTTGACGGCGATCTATGCTGAACCGCTGGCGCAGGCGCGTGCGGCGGGTTGCAGCCTGCCGCGCATCGAGGCGTTGTATCAGGCATTGGCGTTTCTCGACCGGCATAATTGATTGATGAATCATCGCGGGCAAGGCCTCCAGGAGGAGAGTATGAGCAAAAACCTCGGCGACAAACTGGTAGTCGCCATCTCCTCGCGGGCGCTGTTCGACCTCAGCGAAAGCCATCGCCTCTACCTGGCGCAAGGGGTCGAGGCCTATCGCCAGTATCAGATCGAGCACGAAGACGAAGTGCTGGAGCCGGGTGATGCATTCCCGCTGGTGCAAAAGCTGTTAGGCCTCAATGCCCATCTTGGCCAGCCCCGGGTCGAGGTGGTGCTGGTGTCGCGCAACAGTGCCGACACTGGACTGCGGGTGTTCAACTCCATCGAGCATCATGGCCTGGGTATTTATCGCGCAGCCTTTGTCGGCGGGCGCAGCCCTTATCCGTATCTGGCGGCCTTCGGTTGCCATTTATTCCTGTCCACCGATGCTGACGATGTACGCAGCGCGCTTGAAGCCGGCTTCGCCGCGGCAACCATCCTGTCCGGAGGTGCGCAACGAGCAGCCAGCGATGAGCTGCGTATAGCTTTTGACGGGGATGCGGTGCTGTTCTCCGACGAATCCGAGCGGGTCTATCAATTGGGTGGCCTGGAAGCGTTCCAGGCCAGCGAGCGCCAGTCGGCCCGCGAACCCTTGCGGGGAGGGCCGTTCAAGCCATTCCTCGCCGCGCTTAACCTGCTGCAGAAGGAGTTCCCCGAAGGCGCCTGTCCGATTCGCACGGCCCTGGTGACCGCGCGTTCGGCGCCGGCGCACGAGCGGGTGATCCGCACCCTGCGCGAGTGGGATATCCGCCTGGACGAGTCACTGTTCCTTGGCGGCCTGGACAAGTCGGCGTTCCTTGAAGCCTTTGCCGCCGATGTGTTCTTCGACGACCAGGCCGGCCATTGCGAGCGGGCGCGCAGTGTCGTGGCAACCGGTCATGTGCCTCACGGCATCAGCAATGAACCGACCCTGGGCTAGGCCGCTGGTGCCGGGCGCCAGACGGAACTGCGCGTGATCGGCGCGCTGCTAAGCTGAAGCTTGCTCTGCCCATGCGGCAGTCGAGGAGGTCGAATGATCCGATCCATGCTGTATGCCACTGACCTCGGCGTCTACGCGCCTTTTGTCATGCAACACGCGCTGGCGCTGGCACGCACCTTCAATGCAGAGCTTTACGTGATTCATGCCGTCGAACCCATGGGGCAGTTTGCCGAGTCCCTGCTGCAAAGTTACCTGGACGAGCAGACTCTGGACCAACTGCACAGCCAGGGGGTCAATAACGTCATGGCCAATATCGAACAGCAGGTCCTGGAAAATTTTCGTGACGAATTAGGCGAGGAAGCGGATCTGGCGCTGATCAAGGCGGTACGAGTGCGCCAGGGCGATCCGGCACAGGTGATCCTGGAGCAGGCGCAGCGCCTGAATGTCGATCTACTGATCTTCGGCAGCCACAGCCAGGGGGCGGGCGTTGATATTCCCATCGGCCGCACCGCTGTGCGTCTGCTGCAGCTTTCGCCGGTGCCGGTGTACATGGTGCCGTTGGCCCAGCACCTGGGGCGTCGGAAGGTATAGCGCTGCGTTGTCGGAGGACTCCCACTAGACTGCTAAAATAGTTCTAGATTTATTCTTCAAACCACTAATATAGTTATAAATCGTCGCTGCTGCCGGTGACGCCCCAGCTGATTTGAGGGATACCTATGAAGCTTCAACAATTGCGCTACATCTGGGAAGTGGCGCACCACGACCTCAACGTCTCCGCGACAGCGCAGAGTCTGTATACGTCCCAGCCGGGCATCAGCAAGCAGATCCGCCTGCTCGAGGACGAGCTGGGCGTTGAAGTGTTCGCCCGCAGCGGCAAGCACCTGACCCGCGTTACGCCGGCCGGTGAACGTATTATCACCACCGCTGGCGAAATCCTGCGCAAGGTCGAAAGCATCAAGCAGATTGCCCAGGAGTTCTCCAACGAGAAGAAGGGCACCCTGTCGATCGCCACCACCCACACCCAGGCACGCTATGCGCTGCCGCCGGTGATCAGCAGCTTCATCAAGCAGTACCCGGAGGTGGCCCTGCACATGCATCAGGGTTCGCCGATGCAGATTGCCGAAATGGCTGCGGACGGCACTGTGGATTTCGCCATCGCCACTGAAGCCCTGGAGCTGTTCGGGGACTTGGTGATGATGCCGTGCTACCGCTGGAACCGTTGTGTGGTGGTGCCGCAAGGCCACCCGCTGACCAAGCTGCCCAAGCTTACCCTCGAAGCCTTGGCCGAATACCCGATCGTTACGTATGTGTTCGGTTTCACCGGTCGCTCCAAGCTCGACGAAGCCTTCAGCCATCGCGGCCTGACCCCGAAAGTGGTGTTCACCGCCGCTGACGCCGACGTCATTAAGACCTACGTACGCCTGGGTCTGGGTGTGGGTATCGTGGCCAAGATGGCGGTCGATACCAAGCTCGACAATGACCTGGTGGTTCTTGATGCCAGTGAACTGTTCGAGTCCAGCGTGACCAAGATCGGCTTCCGCCGTGGCACCTTCCTGCGTGGTTTCATGTGCGACTTCATCGAGAAGTTCGCCCCGCACCTGACGCGTGAAGTGATGGCCAAGGCTATCCAGTGCCACAACAAGCAAGAGCTTGAAGAGCTGTTTGCAGATGTCGAGTTGCCGGTGCACTAAGCAGGAGCGGCAAGCTGCAAGCGGCAAGCCACAAGAAAAAGCAGCTAATGCGCGGATTGCTCTTTCTTGCAGCTTGAAGCTTGCCGCTTTGAGCTAGCTCTTGGCAATCAGATTGCCGGCATGCAGGCCGCATTCCTTCTGAGTCGACTCTTCCCACCACCAACGTCCTTCGCGTTCGTGCTGGTTCGGCAGCACCGGGCGGGTGCAGGGCTCGCAGCCGATGCTGATGAAACCGCGCTCGTGCAGGCTGTTGTAAGGCAGTTCGAGCATGCGGATATAGCCCCAGACTTCTTCGCTACTCATCTGCGCCAACGGGTTGAATTTGTACAGGGTGTGCTCGGGTGTAGAGAACGCACCGTCAATTTCCAGTGCCGCCACCTGGCTGCGGGTGCCCGGGCTCTGGTCGCGGCGCTGGCCGGTGGCCCAGGCACTGACGGTGCTCAGCTTGCGGCGCAGCGGCTCGATCTTGCGGATGCCGCAGCATTCGCCGTGGCCATCCTTGTAGAAGCTGAACAGGCCTTTCTCTTTGACAAAGGGCTCAAGCTTGCTGTGATCGGGGGAGAGGATTTCGATTGGCAGGTTGTAGTACTCGCGCACCTGATCGATGAAGCGGTAGGTCTCCGGATGCAGGCGGCCGGTGTCGAGGCTGAACACCTTGACGTTCTTGTTCAGCTTCCAGGCCATGTCCACCAGCACCACGTCTTCGGCGCCGCTGAAGGAGATCCACAGGTCGTCGCCGAAGTGTTCGAAGGCGAGCTTGAGGATGTCTTGCGGGGACTTGTTGGCATAGGTCGCGGCCAGGGCGGCGACGTCGAAGGATTGGCTCATCAGGCGGCTTCCGGTGATTGAATGGCGCTTGGCGCTCGTAATCTCTCGATCTTAACAAAAATTGCCCGGGCAGACGTCTCGCATGTAGAGTGCGGCTTCCCATTTTTGGCGTTGTTCGAGGAGTGTGCTGTGGAAATTGCCTGTCTCGACCTGGAAGGCGTGCTGGTCCCGGAAATCTGGATCGCTTTCGCGGAAAAAACCGGAATCGAATCGCTGCGGGCCACCACCCGTGATATTCCCGATTATGACGTGCTGATGAAGCAGCGCCTGCGCATTCTCGATGAGCATGGGTTGAAGCTTTCCGATATCCAGGCGGTGATCGCCACGCTCAAGCCGCTGGACGGCGCCATCGAATTCGTTGACTGGCTGCGCGAGCGCTTCCAGGTGGTGATTCTCTCCGATACTTTCTACGAGTTCTCTCAGCCACTGATGCGCCAGCTGGGTTTCCCGACCTTGCTCTGTCATCGTCTGATTACCGACGAGACGGACCGGGTGACTGGCTACCAATTGCGCCAGAAAGACCCCAAGCGCCAGTCGGTGCTGGCCTTCAAGAGCCTGTACTACCGGGTGATTGCCGCTGGTGACTCGTACAACGACACCACCATGCTTGGCGAGGCCGATGTGGGGATTCTGTTCCATGCGCCGGAGAATGTGATTCGCGAGTTTCCGCAGTTTCCGGCGGTGCATGATTTTGAGGCGTTGAAGCAAGAGTTCATCAAGGCTTCTAACAGGTCGCTCAGTCTGTAGGGTCTCTATCGCGGGGCTAGCCCCGCGATGTTTTTCAGAGGCTTTGCAGGGTGTCGAGCAGCACCTTGACCTTGGTAACCGACTCCTCGTACTCCGCCTGCCAATCCGAATCAGCCACCACCGCGCCACCACCCCAGCAGCACACCTGCCCATCCTTGACCAGCAAGCTGCGAATGGCGATCGAGCTGTCCATCTCGCCACGCACGTCCACATACAGCAATGACCCGCAATACAGTGCCCGACGGCTCGGTTCCAGCTCGTCGATGATCTGCATGGCGCGGATCTTCGGCGCGCCGGTGATCGAGCCGCCGGGAAAGCTGCCAGCGATCAGGTCCAGGGCGTCCTTGTCGGCAGCCAGTTGGCCGGTGACGCTGCTGACCAGGTGATGCACATTCGGATAGCTTTCCAGGCTGAACAGTTCCGGCACTTTCACCGAACCGATCTCGCAACTGCGGCCCAGGTCGTTGCGCAGCAGGTCGACGATCATCAGGTTTTCCGCGCGGTCCTTGCTGCTGGCCAGCAGTTCGGCACTGTTGCGTGCATCTTGTGCCGCATCTGCGCTGCGTGGACGGGTGCCCTTGATCGGCCGGGTCTCGACCCGGCCGCCACTGACCTGGATGAAACGTTCCGGTGAGAAGCTCAGCAGGGTGCTGCCATCAGCCAGCACCTGGAAGCCTGAGTAGGGCGTAGGGCAGGCTTGGCGCACGGCCTGGTAGGCATGCCAGGGATCGCCTTGGCACGGTGCGCGAAAGCGCTGGGTGAGGTTGATCTGGTAACAGTCACCGGCATGGATGTACGCCTGCACCCGGTCAAAGGCTTGGTGGTATTCCTCGGCGCTGATATCGCTGCGCATCGGCGCCAGCAGGGAGAAATGCGCCTCGCAGTCCGTCACCGGCGCCTCGAACAGCGCAATCAGGCGCTGGCGCTCGGTTTCGGCCAGGCGCGGGTGAAACAGCAACTGGCAGCGTCCGAGCTGATGGTCGCAGATGAGCGCCCAGGCATAGAGCCCGAGGCTGGCGTCGGCCAGGCCCAGGTCGTCGACGGCCAGGTGCGGCAGTTGCTCCAGGCGCCGCCCGAAGTCATAGCTGAGGTAGCCGATCAGGCCGCCGGCAAAGGGCAGTTCGATGCCGTCTGGCAGTTCCGCCCGTCCCAGTTGCGCAAGGCTTGCGCGCAGGCGTTGCAGGTAGGCTTCACCGCTTTCAGTGGCCTGTGGCGCCAGGGTTTGCAGCGGCCAGGCGCTGAGCAGGTCGAAGCGTCCGCGCTCAGCGCTTGGGCGGGCGCTATCGAGCAGCACGGCGCCTGGCGCCTGGCGGATGCGTGCGAAGTAGGCCGCAGGATCGGCCAGGTAGGGCAGGGCGTGGAGCGTACAGGTCGGCATGCAAGTGAACAGCTATGAATGCGGGGAGGCGATTGTAGTCCTGTGTAGGAAATGCGCCTAGCGCGGACTACGACCTTGAGTGCCTTGCTTGCGTCAGCCAGGGCTGGCTGACGCAAGCAAGGTGGTGGCCTCAGCTGCTGGACGGTACGTGGCCGAACAGCTCCTGAGCGAAGCGTACGCGCTCTTCGACAGTTTCCTTGCGACCGTCTTTGGCTAGTTGCTCCAGGTGTGCTTCTACTGCGTGAGTACGCTTGGTCAGGCCGCAATCGTTGGCGATCTGGATGTTCAGGCCGGGGCGGGCGTTGAGCTCAAGGATCAACGGGCCCTTGTCCTGGTCCAGCACCATGTCGACACCGATGTACCCCAGCCCGCACAGCTCAAAGCAGCCGGCTGCCAGCTTCATGAAGCCGTCCCAGTTCGGCAGTTGCACGCCGTCCACCGCGTTAGTGGTGTCCGGGTGCTTGCTGATGATGTTGTTCAACCAGGTGCCGCGCAGGGTCACGCCGGTCGCCAGGTCCACGCCGACGCCGATAGCGCCCTGGTGCAGGTTGGCCTTGCCGCCGGACTGGCGGGTCGGCAGGCGCAGCATGGCCATCACTGGGTAGCCCATCAGCACGATGATGCGGATGTCCGGCACGCCTTCATAGCTGATGCTTTTGAAGATCTGGTCGGGGGTCACCCGGTACTCGATCAGGGCACGGTCACGGTGACCGCCCAGGGAGTACAGGCCAGTGAGGATGCTGGAGATCTGGTGCTCGATTTCCTCGTGGCTGATGATCTTGCCTGAGACCGTGCGATAACGGTTTTCGAAGCGATCAGCCACCACCAGGATGCCGTCACCGCCGGCGCCCTGGGCGGGCTTGACGACGAAGTCGTTGCGCCCGCCGATGATCTCGCCGAGTTTGTCGATCTCTTTCTCGGTGGAGATGATCCCATACATTTCCGGCACATGAATGCCGGCCCGGATCGCACGCTCCTTGGTGATGATCTTGTCATCGACAATCGGGTACAGGTGGCGCTTGTTGTACTTGAGGACGTAGTCCGCATTGCGCCGGTTGATACCCATGATGCCCCGGGCCTCCAGGGCTTTCCAGGTTTTCCAGAGACCGAACATCAGGCGTCAGCCTTCACGAAAGCTTTGAAACGCACCAGCTCCGTCAGGCGGTAGCCGCGGTAGCGGCCCATCGCCAGCATGAAGCCCACCAGAATCAGCAGCACCGCCGGGAAGGTGAAGACGAAGTACACCAGCTCCGGCACGCTCATCAGCAGGTGTGCCAGGGAGGCGGCGAACAGGGTGCCGATGGCGACTTTCATCGCATGGCCACCACCACGTTCTTCCCAGGTGATCGACAGGCGTTCGATGGTCATGGTCAGGATCACCATCGGGAACAGCGCTACCGACAGACCGCGCTCCAGGCCCAGCTTGTGGCTGAACAGGCTGATCGCGGCGATCAACACCACGACGAAGGTCAGTACCACCGACAGGCGCGGCAGCATCTGCAGTTTCAGGTGTTCGAGATAGGAGCGTAGTGACAGGCCCAGCGCGGTAATCACCGTGAACAGGATGATACCGAAGCCCAGTTGGGTTTCGCGGAAGGCCAGGGCGATCAGTACCGGGGTGAAGGTACCCAGGGTCTGCAGGCCGACCAGGTTGCGCAGTATCAGGATCACCAGCACGCCGATCGGGATCATTACCATGATCATGAAGGTCTGCTGGGTCTGCAGCGGCAGGCCATAGAGCGAGTACTCGAGGAAGTCGGCGTCGGTGTTCTCGTCGGTCAGCTTGGCCAGGCGGATGGCGTTCATCTCGCTGTTGTTCAGGCTGAAGCTGACGTTGGCTTTCTTGCCGCCATCGACGGTGATCAGGTTGTCATCACCGGTCCACCACAGCAGGCGGTCGCTAGGCAGGCCTTGTTCGCCGGTGTCCGGGTTGAAGTACAGCCAGTCGGTGCCATTGAAGCTGCGCAGCCACAGTTCAGGGGTTTGCGGCTGGTCGGCGACCAGGCGGATGGTGTGGACCTTTTCTACCGGGACGTGGGCAATGGACAGCAGCAGGTCGATGACCTTGGCCTTGTTCAGCGACGAGGCATCACCGGCCAGCAGCAGTTTGACATTGTCGTCATTGAGGTTGTTGACCCGCTTGATAGTTTCGCTGACGAAGGTTTCGACGTCGGCGGAATGCTGGCGGATCGGCGCCATCAGGGCTTCAGCGGCGACTTTTTCCGGACCTTCTACGGCCAGGCTGTCGCGGAAGGTAGGGCCCTTGATCTTGGTTTTTTCGGTGCTGTAGCGCTTGGTCAGGACCAGGCGGTAGTACAGGGTCTGATTGCCGCTGGCGCGACGGGCCGACCAGGTCACCTTGCGGTTGCCGTCGACACGGTTGACGCTGACCCCGTAGTTGTTGGAGATGAAGCTCTCATTGAGGCTGACGTAATCGCGGCTCAATGGCGGTACGAACATCTGTATCTTGACCGGATCCTTGGGGTTGGCGACGAACTCGACCTTGGCGTCGATGTTCCACAGGTCGTCAGTCTCGTCTTCGGTCACCGGGATCCCGAGAAAGAAGATCTGATAGGCCGTGACAATGATGCCCAGTAGCACCAGTACGGTGATCAGGACTTTCAGATGAAGGGTAAGAGAGCGCATCGGGATTACTCTGCGGTGTGAGCGTCAGCGGCGCAGGCAGGTTTGCCGGCCGCGTATTTAAGGCTTGGGTCGACCAGCGCATCAAAGTGCTTGAGGGCCTCGGAGCCAATCAGCAGCGGGTACTGGAACGCGCTGCGGTCGGTCAGGTTCACTTCGATCACGCGTTGGGCCGTGCCCATGCAGATGTTCAGTTCAATCACCGGGCGGGCGGTGTAGGCCTTGCCCTCGTCCGGGTTGTAATCACCGGCGCGTCGCTTGATCTTGCTGACACGGGCCAAGGGTCGTTCTATCGGATGCGCATGGGCGGCGTCAATTGCCAGGTAGAAGCGCACCCAGGACTCGCCATTACGCTTGAAGCGCTTGATATCGCGGGCGCTGAGCGAGGCGGTCTTGGCCCCGGTGTCGAGCTTGGCGGCAACCTCCAGGTCGATATCGGCAAGGCGGGCGTATTCATTAAGGCCGTACACGGTCTTTTCCGCGGCCTGGCCAAGGGCCGGCAACAAAAACAGGCTGAGCAACAGTGGAAGGGGCGTAAGTCTCATAAATCCTGGCGCGGTGCTGTGCGATGTTCGGGTCAAGGCCACTGGCAGTACTGCGCAAGCTTCCTCGTTTATCTGTCATCACCACAAAATGATGACAAGCACACTATTCATGCCCTGTGTGGGGCGCGGCATTCTATCACGCTGGTGTGCTGGCGCCAGCGCGCTGCAGTCAGACAACACTTTGGGGTGTGAAGTTCGTTCTTAGACGATTGTCGACAATATTGATTTTGTCTTTGACTATGCTTGTCGATTTGGCTAGTTTTGGCCTCATTGATTTATGAGGTGTCGACAATATGTTGGACGCAGCCCAAGCTTCCGGCGCGATCGCAGAGGATTCCGAAACCCTCTCGGAAAACGTCTTCCGGCGTATCCAGGCGGCCATCGTCAAGGGCGAGATCGCCCCGGGCAGCAAGATCTCCGAGCCTGAGCTGGCGCGCACCTACGGCATCAGCCGCGGGCCGCTACGTGAGGCGATTCACCGCCTGGAAGGCCAGCGTCTGCTGGTGCGTGTGCCGCATGTCGGCGCACGGGTGGTATCACTGAGCCATGCCGAATTGATCGAGCTGTACGGAATCCGCGAGTCGCTGGAAGGCATGGCGTGTCGCCTGGCTGCCGAGCGTATGAGCGTAGCCGAGATCGATGAGCTGCGCCGGGTGCTCGACACCCACGAGCGCGATGCCACTTTCCAGGCAGGCCTGGGCTATTACCAGCAGGAAGGCGATTACGACTTTCATTACCGGATCATCCAGGGCAGCGGCAACCGCACCCTGGTGCAAATGCTCTGCGGCGAGCTGTATCAACTGGTGCGCATGTACCGCATCCAGTTCTCCGCCACGCCCAACCGGCCACGTCAGGCGTTCGCTGAACACCACCGGATTCTCGATGCCATCGCCGAGCGTGACGGCGAACTGGCCGAGCTCTTGATGCGTCGTCACATCGGCGCCTCCAAACGCAACATTGAGCGTCATTATCTGGACGCTACCAGCCCACGAGGTGAGTCATGAGTCAGAAAAGCAGTCCCGGCCAGCGCTTTCGCGATGCCGTCGGCGCCGAACACCCCCTGCAGGTTGTCGGTGCGATCAACGCCAACCATGCACTGCTGGCCAAGCGTGCCGGTTTCAAGGCCATCTACCTCTCGGGTGGCGGCGTAGCCGCTGGCTCTCTGGGTCTGCCGGACCTGGGTATCACCGGGCTGGATGACGTGCTCACCGACGTACGACGCATCACCGACGTTTGCGATCTGCCGCTGCTGGTGGATGTCGACACCGGTTTCGGTTCCTCGGCGTTCAACGTTGCCCGTACCGTCAAGTCGATGATCAAGTTTGGTGCTGCTGCGATCCATATCGAGGATCAGGTCGGCGCCAAGCGCTGCGGCCATCGTCCGAACAAGGAAATCGTCTCCCAGCAGGAGATGGTCGACCGTATCAAAGCGGCGGTGGATGCCCGTACCGACGACAGCTTCGTGATCATGGCGCGTACTGACGCTCTGGCCGTTGAAGGCCTGGAAGCGGCCCTGGACCGTGCCGCTGCGTGCATCGAGGCCGGTGCCGACA
This sequence comes from Pseudomonas sp., assembly GCF_050739775.1. Taxonomy (GTDB): domain Bacteria; phylum Pseudomonadota; class Gammaproteobacteria; order Pseudomonadales; family Pseudomonadaceae; genus Aquipseudomonas. The sequence goes on along the minus strand of NZ_JBOICA010000001.1, from coordinate 161,915 downwards.
TGATTTTCCCGGAAGCCATCACCGAATTGCAGATGTACAAGACTTTCGCCAGCCGGGTGAAAGCGCCGATCCTGGCCAACATCACCGAATTCGGTGCGACCCCGCTGTACACCACCGAAGAGCTTGCCTCGGTCGACGTGTCGCTGGTGCTCTACCCGCTGTCGGCGTTCCGCGCCATGAACAAGGCAGCCGAGAATGTCTACACCGCGCTGCGCCGCGACGGTACGCAAAAGAATGTGATCGACACCATGCAAACGCGCATGGAGCTGTATGACGCCATTGATTACCACGTGTTCGAGCAGAAGCTCGATGCACTGTTCGCCCAGAAGAAGGGCTGAACCTGTGGGAGCGGGCTTGCCCCGCGATTAGCCTGAAATTCCATAATAAATTCAAGAGTGGAGAAAGACATGGCCGAAGCAAAAGTACTCAGTGGTGCCGGCCTGCGTGGTCAAGTGGCCGGGCAAACCGCACTGTCGACCGTGGGCCAGGCCGGTGCCGGCCTGACCTACCGTGGCTATGATGTTCGTGAACTGGCCGAACATGCCGAATTCGAGGAAGTCGCCTACCTGTTGCTCTACGGTGAACTGCCGAGCAAGGCCCAGCTAGACGAGTACAAAAGCAAGCTCAAGACCCTGCGCGACTTGCCACAAGTCCTGAAGGAAGTGCTCGAGCGCATTCCGGTCACTGCCCACCCGATGGATGTGATGCGTACCGGTTGCTCGGTGCTCGGCACCCTGGAGCCGGAACTGAGCTTCGACTTGCAGCACGACAAGACCGATCGCCTGCTGGCCCTGTTCCCGGCGATCATGTGCTACTGGTACCGTTTCAGTCATCACGGTGTGCGCATCAACTGCAGCAGCGATGAAGACACCATCGGCGGCCACTTCCTGCACCTGTTGCACGGCAAGAAGCCGAGTGAGCTGCATGTAAAAGTGATGAACGTCTCGCTGATCCTCTACGCCGAGCACGAATTCAACGCCTCGACCTTTACGGCTCGGGTTTGCGCCTCGACCCTGTCCGACCTGTACTCCTGTGTCACCGCCGCCATCGGCTCGCTGCGTGGCCCGCTGCACGGCGGTGCCAACGAAGCGGCCATGGAGATGATCGAACGCTTCCAGACCCCGCAGGAAGCCATCAGCGGCACCCTGGTGATGCTCGAGCGCAAGGACAAGATCATGGGCTTCGGCCATGCCATCTACAAAGAGTCCGACCCACGTAACGAGGTGATCAAGGGCTGGTCGAAGAAGCTTGCTGACGAAGTGGCTGACACCGTGTTGTACCCGGTGTCCGAAGCGATCGACAAAACCATGTGGGAGCAGAAGAAACTGTTCCCCAACGCCGACTTCTACCATGCCTCGGCGTATCACTTCATGGGCATTCCGACCAAGCTGTTCACCCCGATCTTCGTCTGCTCGCGTCTGACCGGCTGGGCAGCCCACGTGTTCGAACAGCGTGCCAACAACCGCATCATCCGTCCGAGCGCCGAATACACCGGCGTCGAGCAGCGCAAGTTCGTGCCAATCGAACAACGCTGAGCCTGGCCGCAGACCAATTGGCCTGGCCTCCACTCTGTGGGAGGGGCAGGTTTGGTCTGCTGGCCACCGACCTTACCGTGATTGAGTCCCTGTGCCATGAATACTGAATTTCGCAAGAACCTGCCGGGCACTGGCCTGGATTATTTTGACGCTCGTGCGGCTGTCGACGCGATTAAGCCCGGCGCCTATGACCGTCTTCCCTACACGTCCCGCGTACTGGCAGAAAACCTGGTGCGCCGCTGCGATCCAGCCAGCCTCAATGCGTCGTTGAGCCAGTTGATCGAGCGCAAGCGCGACCTCGACTTCCCCTGGTTCCCAGCCCGTGTGGTCTGCCACGACATTCTCGGCCAGACCGCGCTGGTCGACCTCGCCGGCCTGCGTGACGCCATCGCCGAGGGCGGCGGCGACCCGGCCCAGGTCAACCCGGTGGTGCCGGTGCAACTGATCGTCGACCACTCGCTGGCGGTGGAGTGCGGTGGTTTCGACCCGCAGGCGTTCGAGAAGAACCGCGCCATCGAAGACCGCCGCAACGAAGACCGTTTCCATTTCATCAACTGGACCAAGAAGGCGTTCAAGAACGTCGATGTGATCCAGCCGGGCAACGGCATCATGCACCAGATCAACCTGGAGAAGATGTCGCCGGTGATCCAGGCCGAGCGAGGCGTGGCCTATCCCGATACCTGTGTCGGTACTGACAGCCACACCCCGCACGTCGATGCCTTGGGCGTGATCGCCATCGGCGTCGGCGGACTGGAGGCTGAGAACGTCATGCTCGGTCGTGCCTCGTGGATGCGCCTGCCGGAAATCGTCGGTGTCGAGCTGTCCGGCAAGCCGCAGCCTGGCATCACCGCCACCGACGTGGTATTGGCCCTGACCGAGTTCCTGCGCAAGGAAAAAGTTGTTGGTGCCTACCTCGAATTCTACGGTGAAGGCGCCCGTGCCCTGACCCTGGGCGACCGTGCGACCATCTCCAACATGGCCCCGGAATACGGCGCCACCGCGGCGATGTTCTCCATCGACCAGCAGACCATCGACTACCTCAAACTCACCGGTCGTGAAGACGAGCAGGTCCAGTTGGTGGAGGCCTACGCCAAGGTTGCAGGCCTGTGGTCGGACAGCCTGGTCAACGCCGAGTATGAGCGGGTGTTGCGCTTCGACTTGTCCAGCGTGGTGCGTAACATGGCCGGTCCGTCCAACCCGCATGCCCGTGTGGCTACTAGCGACCTGGCCAGCAAGGGCATCGCCGGTCAGTGGCAAGAAGTGCCGGGACAGATGCCTGATGGCGCGGTGATCATCGCTGCCATCACCAGCTGCACCAATACCAGTAACCCGCGCAATGTGATCGCCGCAGGCCTCCTGGCGCGCAACGCCAACAAGCTTGGCCTGGTCCGCAAACCATGGGTGAAATCGTCCCTGGCGCCGGGTTCCAAGACCGTTGCCCTGTACCTGAAGGAGGCGGGCCTCGACGACGAACTGGAGCAACTCGGCTTCGGCATCGTGGCCTTTGCCTGCACCACCTGCAACGGCATGTCTGGCGCGCTGGACCCGGTAATCCAGCAGGAAATCATCGACCGCGACCTGTACGCCACCGCGGTGCTCTCGGGCAACCGCAACTTCGACGGGCGTATCCACCCTTACGCCAAGCAGGCGTTCCTGGCCTCGCCACCGTTGGTGGTGGCCTATGCCATTGCCGGTACCATTCGCTTCGACATCGAGAAAGATGTACTGGCGGTGGTCGACGGCAAGGAAATCCGCCTCAAGGATATCTGGCCGAGCGATGAAGAGATCGACGCCGTGGTCAAGGCTGCGGTCAAGCCGGAGCAGTTCCGCCAGGTCTACATCCCGATGTTCGCCATTGAGCAAGACACCGGGCCCAAGGTCGATCCGCTGTACGACTGGCGTCCGATGAGCACCTATATCCGCCGTCCGCCGTACTGGGAAGGCGCCCTGGCCGGGGAGCGCACGCTCAAGGGCATGCGTCCGCTGGCAGTGCTGCCGGATAACATCACCACCGACCACCTGTCGCCGTCGAACGCCATCATGCTCAACAGCGCCGCCGGTGAGTACCTGGCGAAAATGGGCCTGCCGGAGGAGGACTTCAACTCCTACGCGACTCACAGGGGTGACCATTTGACCGCGCAACGCGCGACCTTCGCCAACCCGAAACTGTTCAACGAAATGGTCCAGGAAGGCGGCAAGGTCAAGCAGGGTTCGCTGGCGCGCATCGAGCCGGAGGGCAAGGTCACGCGCATGTGGGAAGCCATCGAAACTTACATGGAGCGCAAGCAGCCACTGATCATCGTCGCCGGTGCCGACTACGGCCAGGGCTCGTCCCGTGACTGGGCGGCCAAGGGCGTGCGCCTGGCCGGTGTCGAGGCTATCGTCGCTGAAGGCTTTGAACGCATCCACCGCACCAACCTGGTGGGCATGGGCGTGTTGCCACTGGAGTTCAAGCCGGGCGTGAACCGCAAGACCCTGGATATCGACGGCACCGAAACCTTCGACGTGGTTGGCCAGCGTACCCCGCGGGCCACCTTGACTCTGGTGATTACCCGCCACAATGGCGAGCGCGTTGAAGTGCCGGTGACCTGCCGCCTGGATACCGCTGAAGAAGTGTCGATTTATGACGCGGGCGGGGTGCTGCAGCGCTTTGCCCAGGACTTCCTCGAATCGGCGGCGGTTTGAGGTAAGGCCTTATCGCGGGGCAAGCCCGCTCCCACCGACCGGTAGGAGCGGGCTTGTCCCGCGATTGCCCCCACAGCACTAACAGGACAAACAACGATGGCACATGTACCTCAAGTGAAAATCCCCGCCACCTACCTCCGTGGCGGCACCAGCAAAGGCGTGTTCTTCCGCCTTCAGGACCTGCCTGAAAGCGCGCAGATCCCTGGCCCGGCCCGCGACGCACTGCTGCTGCGGGTAATTGGCAGCCCCGACCCCTATGGCAAGCAGATCGACGGCATGGGCGGTGCCACCTCCAGTACCAGCAAGACCGTGATCCTCTCGCGCAGCATCAAGACGGATCACGATGTCGACTACCTGTTCGGCCAGGTGTCGATCGACAAGGCCTTTGTCGACTGGAGCGGCAACTGCGGCAACCTCTCGGCGGCGGTCGGTTCCTTTGCCATCAGTGCTGGCCTGGTGGACAGCAGTCGTGTGCCGCAGAACGGAGTCGCCATCGTGCGCATCTGGCAGGCCAACATCGGCAAGACCATCATCGCCCATGTGCCGGTCACTAACGGTGAAGTCCAGGAGACCGGCGACTTTGAGCTGGATGGCGTGACCTTCCCGGCCGCTGAAGTGCAGCTCGAATTCATGGACCCGGCTGCCGACGAAGACGGCGAGGGCGGTTCGATGTTCCCGACCGGCAATCTGGTTGATGACCTGGTGGTACCGGGCATCGGCACGCTCAAGGCGACCCTGATCAACGCCGGTATCCCGACCATCTTTATCCAGGCCGAAGCCATCGGTTACACCGGCACCGAACTGCAAGACGCCATCAACAGTGATCCCGAGGCCCTGGCCCGGTTCGAGACGATTCGTGCCTATGGCGCCGTGCGCATGGGCTTGATCGAGCACATCGATGAAGCTGCCAAGCGCCAGCACACCCCGAAAGTCGCCTTTGTCGCGCCATCGACGGCGTATCAGTCGTCCAGCGGTAAAGCAGTGGCGGCCGCGGACGTTGATCTATTGGTCCGTGCGTTGTCCATGGGCAAGTTGCACCACGCCATGATGGGCACTGCCGCCGTGGCCATCGGCACCGCTGCGGCGGTACCCGGCACCCTGGTCAACCTCGCAGCCGGCGGTGGCGAGCGCAGTGCAGTACGTTTCGGTCACCCCTCGGGCACCCTGCGCGTTGGCGCTCAAGCTCGACAGGTGAACGGTGAGTGGACTGTTACCAAAGCAATCATGAGCCGCAGTGCGCGGATACTGATGGAGGGCTGGGTGCGGGTGCCCGGTGATGCTTTCTAACCAGTAGCGGCGCTTGGCTCCCTGTTTACCTAAGACAGAGAGATGTGAAATGAGTGCCAACGTTGATCTGAACAACCGCCCCGACTACGACCAGGTACTGCAGGACATCGCTGACTATGTCCTGAATTTCAAGGTCGAGTCCGGGGAGGCGCTGGACACGGCGCGCAATTGTCTGATGGACACCCTGGGCTGCGGCCTGCTGGCGTTGCGTTTCCCTGAATGTACCAAGCACCTGGGGCCGCTGGTGGAGGGCACAGTGGTGCCGTACGGCGCGCGGGTGCCGGGTACCAGCTACCGCCTCGATCCGGTCAAGGCGGCCTGGGACATCGGTTGTGTCGTCCGTTGGCTGGATTACAACGACACCTGGCTAGCTGCCGAGTGGGGGCATCCCTCGGACAATCTCGGTGGCATTCTGGCGGTGGCCGACCATCTATCGCAAAAGCGCGTGGCCAATGGCGAGGCGCCCTTGAGCATGCGTATGGTGCTCGAGGCCATGGTCATGGCCCACGAGATCCAGGGGGGGATTGCCCTGGAAAACTCGTTCAATCGCGTTGGCCTGGATCACGTGTTGCTGGTCAAGGTCGCTTCCACGGCGGTCTGCGCCAAACTCATGGGCGCCAACCGCGAGCAGTTGCTGTCGGCGTTGTCCCATGCTTTTGTCGATGGCCAGGCCCTGCGCACCTATCGTCATGCGCCGAATGCCGGTTCACGCAAATCCTGGGCGGCGGGTGATGCATCAAGCCGTGGCGTGCGCCTGGCGGATATCGCCCTGCGTGGCGAGATGGGCGTGCCGGGCGTGCTGAGCGCGCCGCAGTGGGGCTTCTACGATGTGCTGTTCAGTCACACCAACAAGGATCTGGCACTCAAGCCCGCAGACAAGCGCGCCTTCAGCTTCTCTCAACCCTTCTCCAGCTATGTAATGGAAAACGTGCTGTTCAAGATCAGCTTCCCCGCCGAATTTCATGCCCAGACCGCCTGCGAGGCGGCGGTGACCCTGCACCCGCAGGTGCGCAACCGCCTGAATGAAATCGCCAGGATCGTCATCACCACCCATGAGTCCGCGATCCGCATCATCTCCAAAGTTGGCAAATTGGCCAATGCTGCCGACCGCGATCACTGCATCCAGTACATGACGGCCGTGCCGCTGATCTTCGGCAATCTGGTGGCTGAGCAGTACGAGGATGAATTCCACGTCGCCCACCCGATCATCGACCACTTGCGCGAGAAAATGGAAATCGTCGAAGACCCGCGTTTTACCCGCGAGTATCTGGAAGCCGACAAGCGCTCGATCGCCAATGCGTTGCAGGTGTTCTTCACTGATGGATCGAGTACCGAGCAGGTGCTGGTGGAGTACCCGATTGGTCATCGCCGGCGTCGCGCCGAGGGTATTCCGTTGCTGGAGGAGAAGTTCAAGGCCAACCTGGTGACGCGCTTTGCTGGGCAGCGGGTGAATGAGATCTTTGCCTTGTGCAAGGATCAGCAGGCGCTTGAGGCGACGGCTGTGCACCGGTTTGTGGATCTGTTTGTGATCTGATTGACCCCATCGCGGGGCAATAAAAAACCCGCCGATTGGCGGGTTTTTTTCACGTTAAGTCAGCTTACGCTTGAACAACCGGAATCTTGGCGTTCGCAGCAGCTTCACGGAACTCGGCGATCTGGTCGAAGCTCAGGTAGCGGTAAACGTCGGCAGCCATGCTGTCGATGTTCTTCGCGTACTCCATGTACTCTTCGACGGTTGGCAGCTTGCCCAGGATCGAGGCAACAGCGGCCAGTTCGGCAGAGGCCAGGTAGACGTTGGCGCCATCACCCAGACGGTTCGGGAAGTTACGGGTCGAAGTCGACACAACCGTCGAGTTCGCCGCTACACGTGCCTGGTTACCCATGCACAGCGAGCAGCCCGGCATTTCCATGCGCGCGCCAGCTTTGCCGTAGATGCCGTAGTAGCCTTCTTCGGTCAGCTGGTGAGCGTCCATCTTGGTTGGCGGCGACAGCCACAGACGGGTCGGGATCGAACCCTTGACCTTGTCCAGCAGCTTGCCGGCAGCGCGGAAGTGGCCGATGTTGGTCATGCACGAACCGATGAACACTTCGTCGATCTTCTCGCCCTGAACGGTCGACAGCAGACGGGCGTCGTCCGGGTCGTTCGGCGCGCAGAGCACAGGCTCTTTGACGTCGGCCAGGTCGATCTCGATGATCTCGGCGTATTCGGCGTCCTTGTCGGCAGACAGCAGAACCGGGTTGGCCTGCCAGGCTTCCATCGCTTGGGCGCGACGTTCCATGGTGCGTGCATCGCCGTAGCCTTCGCTGATCATCCAGCGCAGCAGGGTGATGTTCGACTTCAGGTACTCGGCAACGGCTTTTTCTGGCAGCTTGATGGTGCAACCGGCAGCCGAACGCTCAGCCGAGGCGTCAGACAGTTCGAACGCTTGTTCGACAGTCAGCTCGTCCAGGCCTTCGATTTCCAGGATGCGGCCGGAGAAGGCGTTGATCTTGCCCTTCTTCTCGACGGTCAGCAGGCCTTTCTGGATGCCGTAATAAGGGATGGCGTGGACCAGGTCACGCAGGGTGATGCCTGGTTGCAGTTTGCCCTTGAAGCGCACCAGTACCGACTCTGGCATGTCCAGCGGCATGACGCCGGTGGCCGCGGCGAAGGCGACCAGGCCGGAACCGGCCGGGAACGAGATACCGATCGGGAAACGGGTGTGCGAGTCACCACCGGTACCGACGGTGTCCGGCAGCAGCATGCGGTTCAGCCAGCTGTGGATGATGCCGTCGCCTGGGCGCAGGGACACGCCGCCACGGGTGCGGATGAAATCCGGCAGGGTGTGGTGGGTGGTGACGTCGATCGGCTTCGGATAGGCCGCGGTGTGGCAGAACGACTGCATCACCAGGTCAGCGGAGAAGCCCAGGCACGCCAGGTCTTTGAGCTCGTCACGGGTCATCGGGCCAGTGGTGTCCTGGGAGCCGACGGTGGTCATTTTCGGCTCGCAGTAGGTGCCTGGACGAACGCCAGCCACGCCGCAGGCCTTGCCGACCATCTTCTGCGCCAGGGTGTAGCCCTTGCCAGTGTCGACAGGCTGCTCTGGCTTCTTGAACAGCTCGGAAACCGGCAGGCCCAGCTCGGTGCGGGCTTTGTCGGTCAGGCCACGGCCAACGATCAGCGGGATACGGCCGCCAGCGCGGACTTCGTCGAGCAGCACCGGGGTCTTCAGTTCGAAGGTGGTGATGACTTCGTCGGTGCCGTGCTTGCAGACTTTACCAGCGTGCGGGTAGACGTCGATGACGTCGCCCATGTTCAGGTTCGAGACGTCGAACTCGATCGGCAGGGCGCCGGCGTCTTCCATGGTGTTGTAGAAGATCGGCGCGATTTTCGAGCCGAAGCAGAAACCGCCAGCGCGCTTGTTCGGCACGTACGGGATGTCGTCGCCGAAGAACCACAGTACCGAGTTGGTCGCGGATTTACGCGAAGAACCGGTACCGACCACGTCACCGACATAGGCCACCGGGAAGCCTTTGGCTTTGACTTCTTCGATCTGCTTGAGCGGGCCGATGGCGCCTTGTTGCTCAGGCACGATGCCGTCACGGGCCATTTTCAGCATGGCCAGGGCGTGCAGCGGGATGTCAGGGCGCGACCAGGCGTCCGGGGCAGGGGACAGGTCGTCGGTGTTGGTTTCGCCAGGGACCTTGAACACGGTCAGGCTGTATTTTTCAGCGATGGCTGGCTTGCTGGTGAACCACTCACCAGCGGCCCAGGATTCCAGTACGGCCTTGGCGTGGACATTGTCCGCCTTGGCTTTTTCGGCGACGTCGTGGAAGGCATCGAACATCAGCAGGGTGTGCTTGAGTTGTTCAGCGGCGACGGCAGCCAGTTCAGTGTCGTCCAGCAGCTCGACCATGGTAGCGATGTTGTAGCCGCCCTGCATGGTGCCCAGCAGCTCTACAGCGCGCTTCTTGTCGAGCAGCGGGGAAGTGGCTTCGCCCTTGGCGATAGCAGAGAGAAAACCGGCCTTGACGTAGGCGGCTTCGTCCACTCCTGGTGGAACGCGGTTGGTGATCAGGTCGACGAGGACTGCTTCTTCGCCAGCAGGGGGATTCTTCAGCAGCTCGACCAGGCCTGCGGTTTGTTCGGCGTTAAGCGGCTGGGGCACGATACCCTGGGCGGCACGCTCTTCGATGTGTTTGCGGTAGGCTTCAAGCACAGTTATTACCCTCATCAGTGGTCCCAAATGGGTGTCCGGGACGCTCATCCAGAAAGTCCGGCACCCGTGCGCAATACGGCTTCTTGGGCCGCGTAGCCAGGGTTGCAGGAAATCCTTACAGAAGCTGCTTTCAAAGTTTTACGCCTGTAGAACGGAGGCTGATGAGGGCTGGCGCGGGATATGCGACGGGCGAATATCCCGAACCAACGCCGTTCTACCGGATTAACTGTGCTCGTGACGCTTTGAAAACAGCTTCTAACGGACATTGGCGCCTTAAAAAGGCCGGATGATTCTACGGTAAAAACTCGATAAAGGTAAGGCGCGCTCGATGACTTTAGCGGGTGACCCCCGTTAGACAAAGGGCTAACATGGCAGCCTGTTCCACCGCCCAGCTGTTGATTTTTTCATGTCCAATCAGTCAATTAAAACGCCTTGTGTCGGCCTCTGTTCCACGGTTTACGGGGATCTGGTGTGCCGTGGCTGCAAGCGTTTTCACCATGAAGTGATCAGCTGGAACGGCTACAACGAAGATGAAAAACGTGCGGTCTGGCTGCGCCTCGAGCAATTGCTGGTGCAGGTCATGGTGGCCAAACTTGAAGTCTTTGATGCCACGCGCCTGCGCCAGCAACTGGAGCAGCGCAAGATCCGCTTCGTGCCGCACCAGTCCGAGTATTGCTGGGCCTACCAGTTGATCGCCCGTGGAGCGCGGGTGATTCGTGAGCTTGAGGCTTACGGGATGGTGTTGTTGCCGGAGTTTCGTGACTGGGAGTTGCCCGAGTTGCGCGATGCCATCGATCGGGAATTTTTCTTGCTGTCCGAGGCCCACTATCAGCGCTATATCGCGCCGGGGTTTCTCAAGGATGCTTTGGGTTGAAGCCATCGCGGGGCAAGCCCGCTCCAGTGGGAGTGGGCTTGCCCCGCGATCAAATCTTCAGCCTTGCGCCAGTTCAGTCAGGTGCACCTTCACTTCTTCAGTTTTGAGCACCAGCACATCGCACTCCAGCGAATCGAGCACCACCTCGGCGGTGTTGCCGATCAATGCCCCGGAAATCCCGGTGCGGGCCACGGTGCCGATCACGGTCACCACCGCATCGTATTTGTTGGCGGTGTAGGGGATCAGAACATCGGCCGGGCCTTCGGCGACGTGCAGGCGATCATCCTTGATATCGAATTCGGCCTGGAACGCTGCGCATTCCTCGCGATAACGCTGCTCGATGGTTTCCTTCAATTGATAGACCGGGTCGGCGGCCGACAGCATCGGTGACGGATGGGCGCTGATCACGTGCAGGTTGCCTTTGGCCAGGTTGGCGATCTCGTAGCCGTGGTCGATGATGTTCTTGTGCAGCAGGCGATGCGCCTCGTCATGGTTGCCGACATCCACGGCCGCGAGGATCACCCCGCCGGTCCACGGCCGTTCGGTCTTGACCATCAGCACCGCGCACGGGCACTGGCGCAGCAATTTCCAGTCGGAGGGGGTGAGCAGGGCCTTTTTCAGTGGGTTGTCTGGCCGGTGCTCTTTGATCACCAGATCGCAGCCCTCGGCTTGCTGCACGCTGACAATCGATTCGTGCAAGGTGTCGTGCCTGGCCTGCTCATGGGTCACATTGGCATAACCGTCGTCACGCAACTGGCTGGCCAGTAGGCTGAGTAGCGCGGTATGGTCCTGTTTCTTGTCGCACATCAGCAGGTGCAGGCGGGCGTTGGTGGCGCCAGCAATCAGTTTCGCTCGGGTCAGAGCGCGGCTGTGAGCGTGTTCGGGGTCTAGTACCACCAGGATGCTGCGTACTTCTTGCATGAGCGTGAACTCCCTTCGGAAAATGGCGGTCAATGCCTGACTATAGTCGGCGCCAAGTGCAATGGGCGTTGATATGTATCAAGCATAGTTCACTGGTGATCGCCGCCGCTGCCGGTATAATCGCCGGTCTTGCTGTTTGCCCTGCCTGTTTTGTGAGCCTATGCACCTTATTCCCGAAATTGATGCGTTCCTTGGTTGCCGTACTCCCGATGCCTGGGTCCAGGCGGCGCTTGCCGACCAGGAAACCCTGTTGATCGACCACAAGAACTGCGAGTTCAAGGCCGCCAGCACCGCGCTGAGCCTGATGGCCAAGTACAACACGCACCTGGACCTGATCAACATGATGTCGCGCCTGGCCCGTGAAGAGCTGGTGCACCATGAGCAGGTGCTGCGCCTGATGAAGCGCCGCAAGATTGCCTTGCGTCCTTTATCGGCCGGGCGCTACGCCTCGGGCCTTCGCCGGGTGGTGCGTACCCATGAGCCGGTGAAGCTGGTTGACACCCTGGTGGTCGGCGCCTTTATCGAAGCACGGAGCTGCGAACGTTTTGCCGCGCTGGTGCCGCATCTGGACGAAGAGCTGGGCAAGTTCTATCACGGCCTGCTCAACAGCGAGGCCCGGCACTATCAGGGTTACCTCAAGCTGGCTCATCAATATGGTGAGGCGGCTGATATCGAGCGGGTGGTGGAGAAAGTCAGGGCGGTCGAGGCCGACTTGATCAGCACTCCGGATGAAGAATTTCGCTTCCATAGCGGCATTCCTGCCTGAATCGGGGCTGCTTTTGCAGCCCTTTTTTATGGTCAGTTAGTAAGCAGGCTAATTAATGGCTTGACGTTAGCTGTCTAGGCAGTAACATTATGTTACTAACTGCCTAAGCAGGTATCGCCTTCATGCCGCACTTCACCCCCGAAAACTTCCAGACCTGCACCATCGGCATGCTCCTGGGCCGTGCCGCGCTGGTCAAAGACCGCATTCTCGACAGCCACCTGCAGGACTTCGGTGTCACCGCCGCGCAGTTCAAGGTGTTGATCATCGTCGCCCAGTATGGGGTCGATACGCCTGCCGAGCTCTGTCGTTACCTGTCTCTGGACAGCGGTTCGATGACCCGCATGCTCGATCGCCTTGAGCAAAAAGACCTGATCCTGCGCCGACGCTGCCCTGATGATCGCCGCCAGGTGCGTCTGGGTCTGAGTGAGGAGGGGCAGAAGCTCGCCGACCAATTGCCACAGATTGGCGCGGCGGCGATGAACGAATTGGTTGGTGTGCTCGCCGCGGATGAACTGGCGACCCTGGAAAGTTTGCTGAGCAAGGTCTTGCTTGCTGCGGGCGACACCCTGACAGCCTTGCGGATAGGTGCGAAATGAGCGCTGTGATAGATAACGCCAACACGGCGCAAGACCTCAACAACAGCCGCAAACGCAAGACCTGGTTGCTCGCCCTCGCCCTGCTGATCGTGGTCGGCGGCGGTGCGGTGTGGGCCTGGCATGAGCTGTACGGGCGCTGGAACGAAGAGACCGACGACGCCTACGTCAACGGCAACGTGGTGGAAATAACGCCATTGGTAACAGGTACCGTGGTCAGTATTGGTGCCGACGACGGTGACCTGGTGCATGCCGGTCAGGTGCTGATCGAATTCGATCCCAGCGATGCCGAGGTAGGTCTGCAGGCTGCCCAGGCGCAGTTGGCCCGTGCGGTACGCCAGGTACGCGGGTTGTATAGCAATGTCGATGGCATGAAGGCCCAGGTGGCGGCGCGTCAGGCCGAGCAGACCAAGGCCCAGGAAAACTACAACCGGCGCAAGACCCTGGCGGCTGGCGGGGCGATTTCCCTGGAGGAATTGTCCCACGCCCGTGATGATCTGGCCTCGGCCCAAAGCGCCCTGATTAACGCCAAACAGCAGCTCAACACCACCACTGCGTTGGTCGATGACACCGTGGTCTCTTCTCATCCCCAGGTAATGGCCGCCGCTGCCGACCTGCGCCAGGCCTACCTGGCCGCCGCCCGGACCACCCTGGTGGCACCCGTTACCGGTTACGTGGCCAAGCGCACCGTACAGTTGGGGCAGCGCCTGCAGCCGGGCACCGCGACCATGGCGGTGATCCCCCTGGATCAGCTATGGATCGACGCCAACTTCAAGGAAACCCAGCTGCGCAATATGCGCATTGGCCAGCCGGTGGACATCGTAGCCGATCTGTACGGCAGTGAGGTCAAGTACAGCGGCACCATCGACAGCCTCGGCGCCGGCACCGGCAGTGCGTTCGCCCTGTTGCCGGCGCAGAACGCCACGGGTAACTGGATCAAGATCGTCCAACGGGTACCTGTACGCATTCACATCAATGCCGAGCAACTGGCCGCCCATCCGCTGCGTATTGGCCTTTCGACCCAGGTCACGGTCGACCTGCATGACCAGAGTGGCCCGGTGCTGGCCCAGTTGCCAGCGCAAAAGGCATCGTTCGCCACCCAGGTGTATGACCGTCAGCTGGTCGAGGCCGATGCGATGATCGCGCGGCTGATCCATGCCAACAGTGAAGGTTCCAGCAAGACGGCGCGGCGATGAGCAACAGCGCTTCATTCAGCCCGCCGAGCCTGCTGTTGACCACCATCGGGCTGTCGTTGGCGACCTTCATGCAGGTACTCGACACCACCATTGCCAACGTCGCCTTGCCGACCATTTCCGGCAATTTGGGCGTCAGCTCGGAGCAGGGTACCTGGGTCATTACCTCGTTCGCGGTGAGCAATGCCATTGCGTTGCCGCTGACCGGCTGGCTGAGCCGGCGTTTTGGCGAGGTGAAACTGTTTATCTGGGCCACGCTGCTGTTCGTGCTGGCCTCGTTCCTCTGCGGTATCGCCCAATCGATGCCGGAACTGGTGGGCTTCAGGGTCCTCCAGGGCATCGTTGCCGGCCCCCTGTATCCGATGACCCAGACCCTGCTGATTGCCGTGTATCCACCGGCCAAGCGCGGTATGGCACTAGCCTTGCTGGCCATGGTCACGGTGGTGGCACCGATTGCCGGTCCCATCCTGGGCGGCTGGATCACTGACAGCTACAGCTGGCCGTGGATTTTCTTCATCAACGTGCCCATCGGCCTGTTTGCCGCAGCGGTGGTGCGCCAGCAGATGCGCGCCCGCCCGGTCACAACTCAGCGCCAGCCCATGGACTACATCGGCCTGCTGACCCTGATCATTGGTGTCGGTGCCCTGCAGATCGTGCTGGACAAGGGCAACGACCTGGACTGGTTCGAGTCGAGTTTCATCGTTATCGGCAGCCTGGTCTCGGTGGTGTTCCTGGCCATCTTCATTATCTGGGAACTGACCGACAAGCATCCGGTGGTCAATCTTCGGCTGTTCGTGCACCGCAATTTTCGCATCGGCACCATTGTCCTGGTGGGCGGCTACGCGGGCTTTTTCGGCATCAACCTGATCCTGCCGCAGTGGTTACAGACCCAGATGGGCTATACCGCGACCTGGGCCGGGCTGGCGGTGGCGCCCATCGGCTTGCTGCCGGTGCTGATGTCGCCGTTCGTCGGCAAGTACGCACATAAGTTCGACCTGCGCTTGCTGGCGGGACTGGCGTTCCTGGCCATCGGCACCAGTTGCTTCATGCGCGCAGGCTTCACCAATGAAGTGGACTTCCAGCACATCGCCCTGGTGCAACTGTTCATGGGCATCGGTGTGGCGTTGTTCTTCATGCCGACCTTGAGCATCCTGCTCTCCGACCTGCCGCCGCACCAGATCGCCGACGGTTCGGGGCTGGCCACGTTCCTGCGGACCCTGGGGGGCAGCTTCGCGGCATCCTTGACCACCTGGATCTGGATTCGCCGGGCTGACCAGCATCACGCCTATCTCAGTGAAGGCATCAACATCTATGAGCCTGTTACCCGTGAGGCACTCAATCAGCTGGGTGGAGCGAACGGGCAGTCCTATGCGCAGCTGGAGCGAATGCTCAGCAGTCAGGCCTACATGATGTCGACGGTGGATTACTTCACCCTGATGGGCTGGGTCTTTGCCGGTTTGATCCTGCTGGTGTGGCTGGCCAAGCCACCGTTTGCGGCTAAAGCTGGGCCGGCTTCGGCGGGGCATTGAGCAATCGCGGGGCTTGCCCCGCGATAAACCTCAAGGAAAAGCAAAAGGCTGCAGCTGAAACCCTTGCTCATCGACCTGCAACGCCCAACCCTGACGGTCCCAATCGCCCAGCACGATGCGCCGCGCCGGTTGCTCATCGACCATCAACTTGTGAATCGCCGGCCGATGGGTATGGCCGTGCACCAGTGTGCGCACGCCATACTGCGCCATGACCCGCGGAACCTCTTCCGGCGTCACGTCGACAATGTCGTTGGCTTTCATCCGCGTCTGCGCCTGGCTTTCGCTGCGCAGCTTGCGCGCCAGCTTCTGGCGGGTGCTCAGCGGCAGATGCCGGAGGATCCACAAGCTCACAGGGTTGCGCAGGTAGCGACGCATTTTCATGTAGGCCAGGTCCAGGGTGCACAAGCTGTCGCCGTGCATCAGCAGCACCGGCTCACCGCCCAGCTCTACGACACAGGGATCGTTCAGCAGGGTGCAGCCAGCAGCCTTGCAGAAGGCCTCGCCGATCAGGAAATCGCGGTTGCCATGCATCAGGTAGACCTGCGTGCCGCTGTCGCTCAAGGCGCGCAGGGCCTGGCAGATCGTGGTCTGGAACGGCGTCATGGCGTCGTCGCCGATCCAGGCCTCGAAAAAGTCACCGAGGATGTACAGCGCCTCGGCGTGGCGCGCACGACCGTCGAGCAGATCAAGAAACGCCCGGGTAATGTCCGGGCGTTCTTCTTGCAGGTGCAGATCAGAGATCAGCAGTATCACTCAATGATCTCGGCTTTCTCGATGATCACGTCTTCAACCGGTACGTCCTGGTGGCCGGACTTGGAACCGGTGGCAACCGTCTTGATCTTGTCGACAACCTCGGTGCCTTCGGTCACTTTACCGAATACCGCGTAGCCCCAACCCTGGACGTTCTTGCCGCTGTGGTTGAGGAAGCTGTTGTCGGTGACGTTGATGAAGAACTGCGCCGAAGCTGAATGCGGCTCCATGGTACGCGCCATGGCGATGGTGTACTTGTCGTTGCTCAGGCCGTTGTCGGCTTCGTTCTGAATGCTTGGACGCTTGTCTTTCTTCTCTTTCATGCCTGGCTCGAAACCGCCGCCCTGGATCATGAAGTTACCAATGACGCGGTGGAACACGGTGTTGCTGTAGTGGCCAGCGTTCACGTACTCGATGAAGTTGGCCACAGTGATCGGGGCTTTTTCGGCATTCAGTTCGATGACGATGTCGCCGTGGTTGGTGCTCAGTTTGACTTTGGACATGCTGGAATTCGCTCTTTCAAGGCAGTTGAAATAGGGTCGCGCAGGATCGCGATACAAACCTGACGCACAGTCTACAGCCCGCGATACGTGGCCTGCGGCAGTTTTTTTGCTGCCGGTACCGAATATAGGGCCAGTTTGTCGGCCGGACGCTGTCGGCAGCTCGACCGCTTCGGCTATGATAAGCGCTTTGATTCAGTCGGCCTACCCAGGCCGTGTACCCGTATTCAAGGATCCTATGAGCAAGCCCACTGCCGACACCGCTCCCAACGCCGCTGCCAAAGGCGCTCCCGCCGTCCCTGCGAACTTCCTGCGCCCGATCGTGCAGGCTGATCTGGACGCTGGCAAGCACAGCAGCATCGTCACCCGTTTTCCGCCCGAGCCCAACGGTTACCTGCACATCGGCCATGCCAAGTCGATCTGCGTGAACTTCGGCCTGGCCCAGGAATTCGGTGGAGCCTGTCACCTGCGTTTCGATGACACCAACCCGGCCAAAGAGGACCAGGAGTACATCGACGCCATCCAGAGCGATGTGCAGTGGCTGGGCTTCCAGTGGACCGGGCCGGTGCGCTACGCCTCCGAATACTTCGACCAGTTGCATGACTGGGCAGTGGACCTGATCAAGTCGGGCAATGCCTATGTCTGCGACCTGACCCCGGAGCAGGCCAAGGAATACCGCGGCAACCTGACCGAGCCCGGCAAGAACAGCCCGTTCCGCGAGCGCAGCGTCGACGAGAACCTCGACCTGTTCGCCCGTATGAAGGCTGGCGAGTTCAAGGACGGTGAGCGTGTACTGCGGGCCAAGATCGACATGGCTTCGCCGAACATGAACCTGCGCGACCCGATCCTCTACCGCATCCGTCATGCCCACCACCACCAGACCGGTGACAAGTGGTGCATCTACCCCAACTATGACTTCACCCATGGTCAGTCGGACGCCATCGAAGGCATCACCCACTCCATCTGCACCCTGGAGTTCGAGGGCCATCGTCCGCTGTACGAATGGTTCCTCGAGCACCTGCCGGTGCCAGCCAAGCCGCGCCAGTACGAGTTCAGCCGCCTGAACCTGAACTACACCATCACCAGCAAGCGCAAGCTCAAGCAGCTGGTCGACGAGCAGCACGTCAACGGCTGGGACGACCCGCGCATGTCGACCCTGTCCGGCTTCCGCCGCCGCGGCTACACCCCGGCCTCGATTCGCAACTTCTGCGAAATGATCGGCACCAACCGTTCCGACGGCGTGGTCGACATGTCGATGCTCGAGTTCAGCATCCGCGACGACCTCGACCGCACCGCCCCACGCGCCATGTGCGTGCTGCGTCCGTTGAAAGTAGTGATCACCAACTACCCGGAAGGTCAGGTCGAGAACCTCGAACTGCCTCGCCACCCGAAAGAAGACATGGGCGTGCGCGCACTGCCGTTCGCGCGCGAGATCTACATTGACCGCGACGACTTCATGGAAGAGCCGCCAAAAGGCTACAAACGCCTGGAGCCCGCCGGTGAAGTGCGCCTGCGCGGCAGCTACGTGATCCGCGCCGACGAGGCGATCAAGGACGCAGACGGCAACATCGTCGAACTGCGCTGCTCCTACGACCCGGACACCCTGGGCAAGAACCCTGAGGGTCGCAAGGTCAAGGGCGTGATCCACTGGGTGCCGGCCGATGCCAGCGTTGAGTGCGAAGTGCGTCTGTACGACCGCCTGTTCCGCTCGGCCAACCCCGAGAAGACCGAAGATGGCGGCAGCTTCCTCGACAACATCAATCCCGATTCGCTGCAGGTACTCACTGGTTGTCGTGCGGAACCTTCCCTGGGCCAGGCCCAGCCAGAAGACCGCTTCCAGTTCGAGCGCGAAGGTTACTTCTGCGCCGACCTGAAAGACTCCCAGCCGGGTCGCCCGGTATTCAACCGGACTGTGACCCTGCGCGATTCGTGGGGCAGCTGAGGAACGCTCGTGCTTACCATCTACAACACGCTTAGCAAGACCAAGGAAGTTTTCAAACCGCTCGAAGGCAACAAAGTGCGGATGTACGTCTGCGGCATGACCGTGTACGACTTCTGCCACCTGGGCCACGGCCGCAGCATGGTCGCCTTCGACCTGGTCACCCGCTGGCTGCGTTACAGCGGCTACGACCTGACCTACGTGCGCAACATCACCGACATCGATGACAAGATCATCAACCGGGCCTTTGATAACGGCGAGTCGTTCGACGCGCTGACCGCCCGCATGATCGACGCGATGCACGAAGACGAGCGCCGCCTGAACATCCTGCCGCCGGACCAGGAGCCGCGTGCCACTGACCATATCGCCGGCATGCACGCGATGATCCAGACCCTGATCGACAAGGGCTACGCCTACGCGCCAGGTAATGGCGACGTGTACTACCGGGTCGGCAAGTTCGTCGGCTACGGCAAGCTGTCGCGCAAGAAGATCGAAGACCTGCGCATCGGTGCGCGGATCGAGGTCGACGAAGCCAAGCAGGACCCGCTCGACTTCGTCCTCTGGAAGGGCGTCAAGCCGGGCGAGCCGAGCTGGGAGTCGCCGTGGGGGCCGGGGCGTCCTGGCTGGCACATCGAGTGCTCGGTGATGTCCACCTGCTGCCTGGGCGAGAGCTTCGACATTCACGGCGGTGGCAACGACCTGGAGTTCCCGCACCACGAGAACGAAATCGCCCAGAGCGAAGCAGCCACCGGCAAGCAGTACGCCAACTCGTGGATGCACTGCGGCATGATTCGCATCAATGGCGAGAAGATGTCCAAGTCCTTGAACAACTTCTTCACCATTCGCGATGTGCTCGACAAGTATCACCCAGAGGTGGTGCGCTACCTGCTGGTGTCGAGCCACTATCGCAGCTCGATCAATTACTCCGAAGACAGCCTGCGCGAGTCCAAGGGCGCCCTGGAGCGTTTCTACCACGCCCTGCGCGGCTTGCCGCGGGTCGAGGCCAAGGGTGGCGAGGCTTATGTCGAGCGTTTCACCCAGGCAATGAACGACGACTTCGGTACCCCCGAAGCCTGCGCCGTGCTGTTCGACCTGGTGCGCGAGATCAACCGCTTGCGCGAGAGCGAGGCTGAAGTCGCGGCCGGTCTGGCGGGGCGCCTGCGTGAGCTGGCGGGTTTGCTGGGCGTGCTGCAGCTGGATGCCGATGACTTTTTGCGTGCCGGTGCCGAAGGCAAGGTCGATGCTGCTGAAGTCGAAGCCTTGATCCAGGCGCGCCTGCAAGCGCGTGCGGACAAGAATTGGGCAGAGTCCGACCGCATTCGCGACCAGATCACGGCTATGGGCGTAGTGCTGGAAGACAGCAAGGGTGCCACTACCTGGCGCTTGGCTGACTGATCGGCGGTAGCCTCATCGCTGACCTTGCCAGCGATGAGGCCCTAACGGAGCACACCTGTTCTGCAGTGCAATACCAGTTTCGCCCCACCCAGCTCACTCGCCCCGACCTCAAGCGTAAAGCCATGCAGGTCGACAATCGCCGCAACCACAGACAGCCCTAGGCCAAACCCCGGGTGTCGTTGACCTTCCTCGCTGCGATAAAAGCGCTTTAACACCGCTTCACGCTCATCCTCCGGAATCCCCGGCCCGCTATCTTCCACCTCGATCCTCACCATGCCGGCCTCACTGCTGGCGCGTATGCATACCTGGCCGCCGGCTGGAGTGAACTTGATGGCATTGCCCAGCAGATTGGCCAGGGCTTCGAACAATAATTCGCGGTCACCATTGAGCGGCGGCAGTTGTGCAGGCAGTTCAAGGCTCAGACGAATGTCGCCATCCTCGGCCAGAGGCAGGTAGAAATCGTGTATTTCCACCAGCAGGGCGCGCGGGTCCAGTTCGGCAAAACCGGCCCGGCGCTGGCGATCCTCCAGCTCGCTGATGCGCAGCAAACCGCGAAAGCGCGCCATCAAGATGTCGGTTTCGCCAATCGCCTGCTCCAGCGCCTCGGCCTGGGGCGAGTCATCACCGGCTTGCTGGCGGATCCGGTAGAGCTGGGCGCGTAAACGGGTCAGCGGGGTGCGCAGGTCGTGGGCGATGTTATCGCAGACGCCTTTGACCTCATGCATCAAGCGCTCGATGCGGTCGAGCATGGCGTTGACGATGGCGGCGAGCATGTCCAGTTCGTCGCGTCGCGCAGACAGCGGCAGGCGCTGAGTCAGGTCGCCAGCGACAATCTGTTCGGCGGTGGCCTGGATCGCGCGGATGCGCTTGAGCGGCCGGCGGCGCAGCAGGTACCAGCCAGCGATGCCGGGGATGATGGTTAGCGACAGGCCCCAGAGCAGGGCATGCAGGATGATGCGGGTGACCACGAACAGCGAGCCGTTGTCGCGTACCAGGACCAGCCAGCGGCCATCACGGACCTTGATTGCCACTGCGTCGCAGCTGTCGCGCGGCAGGTGTGGCTCATCGGCGTCCAGGCAGCGGCCCAGTTCGTGGATCTTGCCGTCCAGGCCCAGGTCTGTTGGCAACTGGCGGATCTGTCCGCCCAAGGGGTTGAACTGGGCGTCGAACAGGCCATAGGCATCGAAACTGCGTTCTTCGAAGGCTTGGCTGGCGATCAGTGCGTCGTCCAGTTGCTTGCCGCTCATGTGGGCGAACAGGTGTTGGCGCTGCAGCAGCGAGTGGCGGGTGAGCTTGTTCAGGTAGCCCGAGACCTCGAAGTACAACACCCCCATGAGGATGCTGCTCCAGGCCACGAACAGAAAGCTGTACAGCGCCAGCAGGCGACTGGTCGAGGAACTCCAACCCTTAGACGGGTTCGGCAATGGCATAGCCCGAGCCCCGCACGGTCCGAATCAGCGGGGTCTGGCCAGCGGCATCGATCTTCTTGCGCAAGCGTCCGATATGCACGTCGATCAGGTTGGTGCCAGGGTCGAAGTGATAACCCCAGACTTCCTCGAAGATCATCATCCGGGTAATCACCTGGCCGGCGTGGCGCATGAGGAATTCCAGCAACTTGTATTCGGTGGGCAGCAGGTTGAGAGGCTGTTCGCCACGCTTGGCCTCGTGGCTGATCAGGTCCAGTTCCAGGTCGGCGACCTGCAGGCGGGTCTGCGCCATGGGTACGCTGTTGCGCCGTAGCAGTACTTCAACGCGGGCGGCCATTTCGTCGGAAGCGAAGGGCTTGGTCAGGTAGTCGTCGCCACCGGCACGCAGGCCACGCACCCGTTCGTCGACATCGGACAGGGCGCTGATCATCAGGATCGGCGTGGCGATCTTCAGGGTACGCAGGGTGGTGACGATGGTCAGGCCGTCGAGCTCGGGGAGCATGCGATCGAGGGTGATCAGGTCGTAGCCACCGGCAATGGCCTTGGCCAGGCCTTCACGACCGTTGTCGGCCCAATCCACTTCCAGGCCATGGCTGGAAAGCTCGGCGACGATCTCCTGGGCGGTCACGGCGTCGTCTTCGATAGTCAGTACGCGGGGCATGCTAATACCTGGGCGGCGAGTAGAGACTTGATTGTGCCAAAGAATAGGCGGTGCCCGGGTTAAAGAAAAATTCATCTAGGGCGGGCCGGGCCATCGCCGCGGCCCCTGAAAAACAAACCCCGCCATCGGGCGGGGTCTGGTGGTCAGTCGACCTTGACGATCCAGCCTGCTGGTGCTTCGACGTCACCGCTCTGGATGCCGGTCAGCTCGTTGTAGAGCTTCTGGGTCACCGGGCCAACCTCGGTTTCGCTGTAGAACACGTGCAGCTTGCCGTTGTACTGAATGCCGCCGATCGGAGTGATCACCGCGGCGGTACCGCAGGCACCGGCTTCGCTGAACTGATCGATCCCGTCGATCAGTACATCACCTTCGATCACTTCCAGGCCCAGGCGCGATTTGGCCAGTTCCATCAGCGACAGGCGGGTGATACCCGGCAGTACCGACGGTGATTTCGGGGTGATGAACTTGTTGTCCGGGGTGATCCCGAAGAAGTTGGCCGAACCGACTTCCTCGATCTTGGTGTGGGTCAGCGGATCGAGGTAGATGCAATCGGCAAAACCGGCTTGCTTGGCCTTGTAGCCAGGTTGCAGGCTGGCTGCGTAGTTGCCGCCGACCTTGGCGGCACCGGTGCCTTGTGGCGCGGCACGGTCGTACTCGGAAATCAGGAACTTGTGTGGGGTCATGCCGCCTTTGAAGTACGAACCGACCGGAATGGCGAAGATCGAGAAGATGAATTCCGGGGCGGTACGCACACCGATGTTGTCGCCCACGCCGATAACGAATGGACGCAGGTACAGGGCGCCCTTGCCGTGCGGCGGGACGAAGCGCTCGTTGGCCTTGACCACCTGCTTGCAGGCCTCGATGAACTGTTCGGTCGGCACCTGTGGCATCAGCAGGCGGTCGCAGCTGCGCTGCATGCGCAGGGCGTTCTGATCAGGGCGGAACAGGTTGATCGAGCCATCCTTGCAACGGTAGGCCTTCATCCCCTCGAAGCATTGCTGTCCATAATGCAGCGCGGTCGAGCCTTCGCTGATGTGCAGCACGTTGTCTTCAGTCAGGGTGCCCTGGTCCCACTCGCCGTTGCGGAAGTTGGACAGGTAGCGCTTGTCGGTCTTGATGTAGTCGAAGCCCAGCTTGTCCCAGTTAATGCTTTCGTTACTCATGGCACCCTCGAATCGGTTTGCATATGCCTGATCGCTCAGGCGTCTGTTATCGCGCACGCAGCCACGATAATACATCCCGTGCGGATCGGGAACGCCCAGTCATAGGATTGGACCAAGGTCGCAGTGAAAATCTTCAGCCAGAGCCCTCGTGTGGCAGTACCAGGCGCAGGTAAACAGGTGTTGACCCATTGCCAATGCAGGAGCAATATCAAGTTATGAAGTTTTGCCTGCTGACCTCGATGCGTACCACGACCACCGCCAAACGCGGGGCGGGTACCAATGCTTGACCCTTAGGCAGTAGGTAAAACAAGGCCCCGCCAGCAATGGACGGGGCCTTGTCTTTTCGCCGTCCCTTTCACCGACCTGCGGAGTTGAATTTCTAACCCCTCAGCGCCCCAATTGCAGCTCCCTGTCCATCCTCAACTGCTCCAGGAACACCCGATCATGGGAAGCCATTAGCAAAGCGCCACGGTATTGGCGCAGCATGGCCTCCAGGGCGGTGAGGGGGCAGGTTGCTTTCAGCGAGAAGGCTTGACCTCTACTTAAGTAGAGGTACGACACTGCGCGTTCTTTCGTAAAGGAGCGCAGCCATGACCCTTGCCAACCTCTCATCAGCCTTCGAGCTGTGTAACCCCGAAGGCCTGTACGACCCCAGCGCCAACGCTTATTCCCACGTCGCCGGGATCAGCCCCCAGGCCCGACTCCTGTACATCGCCGGGCAGGGTGGAGAGGACATCGAAGGGCACCTTTCAGCGGTCTTCGCCGAGCAGGCCAGGCAAGCCCTGGCCAACCTGCAGACGGCTTTGCGTAGCAAAGGCGCTGGGCTTGAGGATGTGTTCAAGTTGACCTTGCTGATCGTCGATCACTCAGAAGAAAAGCTGCGCCAGTGGGTTGCCGAAGCAGATCGTGCCTGGGGCCCGCATATGAAACCCACCTGCACCCTGATCCCCGTCTCGAGGCTGGCGCTGGACGGTATGCAGATTGAGATCGAGGCCACCGCAGCGCTCAGCGCGTAACTTTGGCGTGCAATAGTCTTGTCATTGCGGGTGGCCGCCCAGGGCCGGCAAGAACAGGGTGTCAGTGGCTGCTCTGTTGCTTTAAAGGCAGCGTCAGGGTTTCATGGTGCTCACTGCGCGATATCGCGTAATGGCGTGCAACGAGACCCAATATGAAAACCCGTTTTGAGAGATGTGATGTGCCTGTGCTCAATATTCACTGCGTCAACCTTCAGCTATTGGTGGTAAGCGCATGATCGAAGTCACTGAAGTTTCCATTGCCGAGCTGCGCGCGGCGCTCGAATCTGGCCAGACTACAGCGGTCGAGTTGGTTCAGGCCTATCTTGCCCGTATCGATGCCTACGACGCTCCTGACACGGCCACTGCACTCAATGCGGTGGTGGTGCGCAATCCTGCGGCGCTCGAAGAGGCCCAGGCTTCCGATGCCCGTCGGGCCAGGGGCGAGAGCCTTGGGCCGCTCGATGGCATCCCCTATACGGCGAAGGACAGCTATCTGGTCAAAGGCCTTACCGCTGCTTCCGGCAGCCCGGCCTTTGCCGACCTGGTTGCCTACCGCGATGCGTTCACCATCGAACGCCTGCGTGCTGCTGGCGCCATCTGCCTGGGCAAGACCAACATGCCGCCCATGGCCAACGGCGGCATGCAGCGTGGGGTGTACGGCCGGGCCGAGAGCCCGTACAACGCTGAGTACCTCACCGCGCCCTTCGCCTCGGGCTCATCCAATGGCGCAGGTACCGCCACCGCCGCCAGCTTCGCCGCGTTCGGCCTGGCCGAAGAAACCTGGTCGAGTGGGCGCGGTCCTGCTTCGAACAACGGCCTGTGTGCCTATACGCCTTCGCGTGGGGTGATCTCGGTGCGCGGCAACTGGCCGCTGACGCCGACCATGGACGTAGTCGTGCCCTTTGCCCGCACCATGGCTGATTTGCTCGAAGTGCTCGACGTGGTGGTCGCCGAGGATCCCGACACCCGCGGCGACTTGTGGCGGATGCAACCCTGGGTGCCGATTCCCAGTGTCGCCTCGGTGCGTCCGTCCTCGTATCTGCAACTGGCAGCCAATGCCGCGGCGCTGGCAGGCAAGCGTCTGGGTATCCCGCGCATGTACATCAATGCCGATCCTGAGGCGGGCACCAGCGAAGCGCCGGGTATCGGTGGTCCGACCGGCCAGCGGATCAACACCCGCCCGACGGTCATCGACCTCTGGGAACAGGCGCGCAAGGCCCTCGAAGCAGCGGGAGCGCAAGTGATCGAGGTGGATTTCCCGCTGGTCTCCAATTGCGAAGGGGATCGCCCCGGCGCGCCGACGGTGTTCAACCGTGGCCTGGTCTCCAAAGAGTTTCTGCACCATGAGCTGTGGGACCTCACCGCGTGGGCCTTCGATGATTTTCTCCAGGCCAACAGTGACCCCAAATTGAACCGTCTGGCCGATGTCGATGGTCCGAAGATCTTCCCCCACGACCCAGGCACGCTGCCAAACCGGGAAGGGGATCTTGTCGCTGGCATGGACGAATATGTGCGCATGGCCGAGCGAGGTATCACCCCCTGGGATCAGATCAGCACTGTGCCTGACGGTCTGCGTGGGCTGGAGAAAACCCGGCGCATCGATCTTGAGGACTGGATGGATCGACTCAAGCTTGATGCAGTGCTGTTCCCGACGGTCGCCGACGTTGCCCCGGCCAATGCGGATGTCGACCCAGCGTCGGCAGATATTGCCTGGAGCAACGGTGTCTGGGTCGCCAACGGCAACCTGGCCATTCGTCATCTGGGGGTGCCCACGGTCACCGTGCCGATGGGGGTGATGGCGGATATCGGCATGCCGGTCGGGCTGACCTTTGCCGGACGCGCCTATGACGATTCGTCGTTGCTGTGTCTGGCGTCGGCGTTTGAATCGACAGGTTCCAAGCGCTTGGTACCGCCGCGCACGCCGCCATTGGCCGTGGACAAATAAGCGAGAGGGCGGGGTTGGCGCTACGCAGCGTCAATCCCGGCGGCTATTGGCCGTGCATTGTGCTTGAGGTGCGCGCGTGGCTACGACAGAGATGTCGTGAGATGAGATGTGCTTGGATCAGAAGAAAATGGCAGGGGCGGCTGGATTCGAACCAACGCATGGCAGGATCAAAACCTGCTGCCTTACCGCTTGGCGACGCCCCTGTAGCTGTTGCGACGAGTGTCTGGCACTCGTTTGAAGAGATTGCTTTCGCTGCTGTTGCAGGAATGTGCGGAAATTTATCAACTTTTGTGCCGTATGGGAAGAGCCAGAGCACATAAATTGTTTTTAAAACAGCCGGTTACTGTTGCGTCAGGTCAGGCATCATACTGTTTACCCCATCCACCAGGAAATCTTCCATGGCAAACCACGACATCACCTTCCTTGCCGACCCCGACCCGGAATCCATCTCCAGCGACGTTGCCGGTTTCGCTGGCGTACTGGTTTCCACCCAGATCCCTACCCGCGCCGATGGCAGCCTGGAGCTGGGCGATATCACCTTGCAGAGCGAGTGCACCCTGCAAGCACTCAAGGTCGCTCTGGAGCGTGCTGGCAGCTCCATGGATCGGGTTTTGCACCTGACTATCTACCTCACTGACATGGCTGACCGCGCCGCCTTCAACGAGGTCTATCAGCGCTTCTTCGCCAAACCCTGGCCCGTGCGCGCCGCTGTTGGCGTGGCTTCGCTGGCGGTCGAAGGCATGCGTGTGGAAGTGACTGCGATGGCTGCCAAGGGCTGACCTTGTGGGAGCGGGCTTGTCCCGCAATGCTTTTCACCGCAAGAATGGAGCCTTTTTCGACAGGCGCTCTCCATGTCTTGCTTCACCGCGCAGTCTCCCATGCAGCTCTACCAGCAGGCCATCGAGCGCGATGGTTTTGTCAGCGACCCGGCACAGTTGCAAGTGGCCAGCGCTTTGCAAAGCTGTTTCGAAGCCCTGCAGCAGGGTGAAACACCAAAGGGAGTCTACCTCTGGGGCCCAGTGGGGCGTGGCAAGACCTGGCTGATGGACCAGTTCCACCATTGTTTGCGGGTGCCGGCCCGACGTCAGCATTTTCACCACTTCATGCGTTGGGTGCATCAGCGTCTGTTCCAGCTCAATGGCACCGCCGACCCCTTGCACGCCCTGGCCTTGTCCCTGGCCGAAGAGATCCGGGTGCTGTGCTTCGATGAGTTGTTCGTCAACGACATTGGTGACGCGATCATTCTCGGGCGCCTGTTCCAGGTGCTGTTCGAGGCCGGGGTGGTGATTGTCGCCACGTCCAACCAGCCGCCCGGCCAGTTGTACCGTGATGGCTTCAATCGAGAACGCTTCCTGCCGGCGATTACCGCCATCGAGCAGCACATGCAGGTGCAGGCCGTAGCCGGTGAGCAGGACCACCGCCTGCATCCGGGCGTCGTGCAACAGCGATACTGGGTGCGCGAGCCCAGCCAGCCTCAAGCCTTGAGCGAGGTCTTTGCCCAACTGTGTGGTGAACAGCCTTGCACCGATCAGCCCTTGCAGGTGGGTTCCCGTCAGATACAGGTGGTGCAACGCTGCGATACGGTTATCTGGTGCCGCTACGCCGAGCTGTGCGAGCAACCCTTGGCTGCCATGGACTTCATGGCCCTGTGTGACAGCTTCACGGCCATCCTGCTGGGAGGCGTGCCAGCCCTGGGTGCTCGCCAGCGTCCGGCCAAAATTGCCCGGGGCACCGAGGATGCTGCCAGTAGCGTGCTGGCAGGCGACCGGGAGTTGCCACAGTTGTCGGTGCATGATGACAGCGTGCGGCGGTTCATCGCGTTGGTCGATGAATGTTACGACCGTCGGGTCGCTCTGCACCTGGAAGCCGAAGTTCCCCTCGAAGCGCTCTACACTCAAGGGTATCTGGAGTTCCCGTTCCGGCGCACCCTCAGCCGATTGCGGGAGATGCAACTGCAACGCTTCTGTTGAAGGAGTCGATCATGCAGCCGCTTTCGCACCACTTGCTGACCATGGCCTACCACAACGGCTGGGCCAACCACAGGCTCTACAAGGCCTGCCTGCAGCTTAGCCAGGACGAGTTCGTGGAGCCCCGTTGCAGCTTCTTCGGGTCGTTCAAGGCGACCCTCAATCACATCCTTACGGTGGACTGGTTCTACCTCAATGCCCTTGAGTCAGAGCAGCGCGGTGAGGCCCCGGAGCCGGACAGCGAGCGTTTCTTCGAACCCGAAGAGCCCTTTTCCAGTTGTGAGGCACTCAGAGAAGAGCAGGCCCAGGCCGATCACCGGTTGATTGCCTACTGCAGCCAGTTGCACGACGACCAGTTGCAGCGTTATGTGAGTATCGTGCGTCCCGACTGGGTCCAGCGTGAACAACGATTGCGTCTGTTGTCCCACCTGTTCGAGCACCAGATCCATCACCGCGGCCAGGTGCACGCGATGCTCAGTGACAGCTCGGTGCGACCTCCACAGCTGGACGAATTCTTCTGCGAAGAGGAAGCGCACCTGCGCGCCCAGGACTTTGCAGAACTGGGGTGGACCGAAACCCAGATCTGGGGGCGCTAGCGGCCCAACCAGCCCAGGGTCAGCAAGGCCAGCACGGCGTAACGTCCAGCCTTGGCAATCGTTACCAGCACGACGAAGCGCCAGAAGGGTTCGCGCATGATCCCGGCGATCAGGGTCAGCGGGTCGCCGATCACCGGCATCCAGCTCAGCAGCAAAGACCATTGGCCATAGCGCTGGTAACGTTGCTGGGCCTTGTCCAGTTGGGCCTGCTTGAAGGGAAACCAGCGCCGGTCACGCAGGTGTTCGATGCCACGGCCGAACAGCCAGTTGACGATCGAGCCCAGGACATTACCGGCCGTGGCGATCAGCAGCAGGCTGAAGACGGCCTGCGGATCGCGCAGCAGCAAGCCCACCAGTACGGCTTCCGATTGCAGTGGCAACAGGGTCGCTGCGCCAAAGGCGCTGAGAAACAGCGCCCACTCGCTCAACATTCAGCGCGGATCAGTAATTGGCGACCACTTCGTCGCGACCGTCTTTGGTCAAGCCGATAACCTGGTAGGCATCCTTGTGCTCACCCATTTCCATGCCTGGCGAGCCCATCGGCATGCCCGGTACCGCCAGGCCGCGCAAGTCGGAGCGTTTGGCCAGCAGCTTGACCTGCTCGGCCGGCACATGGCCTTCGACGAACTTGCCGTCGATCACCCCGGTGTGGCACGAAGCCAGGCGTGGGGCTACACCCAGGCGTTGCTTGACCGCGCTCATGTTCGGTTCGACATGGTCGTTGACGGTAAGGCCGTTGTCACGCAGGTGACTGATCCACTCTTTGCAGCAGCCGCAGTTGGGGTCGCGGTAGACGTCGATGGTCTGTCCGGCCTGGGCCAGGGTGCTCAGGGCCAGCAGGCCGAAGGCGACGATTTTCTTGCTCAACATGGTGATTCTCCAAGACTAGAAACGCAGGCGGACACCGGCGACCAGACGGGTCTGGCCGATATCGCCCTGGTCATCACGGATCTGTTCGGCGGCATTACCGTAGCTCCGGTTGAAACTGACGCCCAGGTAAGGGGCAAAACCGCGGGTGATCTCATAACGCAGGCGCAGACCGATCTCACTGTCGGCAAGGCCACTGCCCTGATCGCGGTTGGCATCGTTACGGCCATAGAAATTGGCCTCCAGGGACGGTTCGAGAATCCAGCGGTTGGTCAGCAGGATAGCGTAACTGCTCTCCAGGCGCAGCGCGGTCTGTTGCCGCCGGTGATGTTGACCAGGGTCTGGCCGATGAACAATTCGAAATCGTGGCCGCTCAGTTCATTGCCAAAGGGCGAAGCCTTTGACGAAGGTACGGCGAGTCGGGTTTGCAAGCATGGGGTTGCCAATCCATAAGCGAGGGTGGCATGACCATAGCGAGCGACGACTGTCAGAAATCTGAGCGGCAGATTACAGATTTGTCAGGCACCCTGATCGTTCTGTCTGCGCCGAGGTGTTGTGCTGGATAGCGTGTGCGCTGCTTTGCGGCTGCCCCATCCTGCGTTAGCCTTGAGCGGTATATGCCATTGGGGGCACGGAGTATCCATGGATAAAGTCATTGTGATCACCGGCGCCAGTCGCGGCATTGGCGCTGCCACCGCACGCCTGGCGGCCCGTGAAGGGTATCGCATCTGCATCAACTACGTGAGTGACGACGAGGCCGCCCAGCGGGTACTGGCCGAGGTCCGCGAATTGGGCGCCGAGGCCATTGCGGTCAAGGCCGATGTTAGTGTCGAAGACGAGATCATCCGCTTGTTTCAGCGGGTCGATTCCGAGTTGGGGCCGGTAACCGCACTGGTCAATAACGCAGGGACCATCGGCCAGAAGAGTCAGGTCGAGCATATGTCGGAATTTCGCCTGCTCAAATTGATGAAAACCAATGTGGTCGGGCCGATGCTCTGCAGCAAGCATGCCTTGCAGCGGATGTCGAAACGCCACGGCGGACAGGGCGGTAGCATCGTCAACGTGTCTTCGGTGGCGGCCCGGCTTGGTTCGCCTAACGAGTATGTCGACTACGCGGCTTCCAAGGGGGCATTGGACACCTTCACCCTGGGGCTGGCCAAGGAAGTTGCCGATGACGGCATTCGGGTCAACGCCGTGCGTCCTGGGTACATCTTTACCGACTTCCATACCCTCAGTGGCGACCCTGAGCGTGTCAGCAAGCTTGAGCCAAGTATTCCCATGGGCCGTGGCGGGCAGGCCGAAGAGGTGGCGGAGGCGATTATCTGGCTGCTGTCCGACAAGGCCTCGTATTCCACGGGTAGTTTCATCGATCTGGGAGGCGGGCGCTGAGCCTGCTGGACAACGCGGGCTCAGCACTGGCGGATGCTCAAAACGAGCGCACGATTCTACCCAGGGTTTCCATGGCTTTTTCTGATTGCTCGGTCCAGGGGCTGCCGTAGTTCAGGCGGATGCAGTTACGAAAGCGCTGGGTCGGCGAAAAAATCGGCCCAGGGGCAATGCTGATGCCCTGGGCCAGGGCCATCTGGAATAACTTGAGCGAGTCCATCTGCTCCGGTAGTTCCAGCCATAGAAAGTAACCGCCGGACGGATGGCTGACCCGCGTTTGCGCGGGGAAGTGCCGGGCAATGGCGGCAAGCATGGCACTCTGCTGTTCTTCCAGGGCATAGCGCAGCCTGCGTAAATGCCTATCGTAGCCGCCGTGTTGCAGGTAGTCGGCAATGGCCGCCTGGGCTGGCATCGAGGCACACAGCGAGGTCATCAGTTTCAACCGTTCGATTTTCTGTGCATAGCGTCCGGCGGCGACCCAGCCGATCCGGTAACCGGGTGCCAGGCTCTTGGAGAACGAGCCGCAATGCATCACCAGACCGTCAGTATCGAAGGCCTTGGCCGGTTTCGGTGCCTGTTGGGCGTAGTACAGCTCGGCATAGACGTCGTCTTCGATCAACGGCACCTGATGCTGGCGCAGCAGTTCTACCAGTTGCTGCTTTTTCTCCTCCGGCATGCTGGCGCCCACCGGATTCTGGAAGTTGGTCATGCACCAGACGGCCTTGACCGGGTGCTTGGCCAGGGTCTGCGCCAGGACGCCCAAATCGATGCCTTCGCGTGGGTGTACGGGAATTTCCACCGCTTTGAGCTTGAGGCGTTCGAGCACTTGCAGGCAGGCGTAGAAGGCGGGCGCCTCGATCGCCACCAGGTCACCCGGCTCGGTCACGGCTTGCAGGCACAGGTTAAGCGCCTCCAGCGCACCGTTAGTGATCAACAGCTCCTCCATTGGCAGCATTAACCCGCCGACCATGTAGCGCAGGGCAATCTGACGACGCAGTTGCGGGTTACCCGGCGACAGGTCGGTGACTACCATGCGTGGGTCCATCTCACGGCTGGCGCTGGCCATGGAGCGGGCCAGGCGCGGCAACGGGAACAGGTTGGGGCTGGGGAAGGCCGAGCCGAAAGCAACGGTCTGCGGGTCCTTGATCGAGTCGAGGATCGAGAACACCAGCTCACTGACGTCCACCTCGGTGGACTCACTCGCTTGTTCGATGATCTGCGGCTCGCTGAATTGCCGCGGCGCATGGGCATTGACGAAATAGCCCGAGCGCGGCCGCGCCCGGATCAGCCCGCGGCGTTCCAGCAGGTAATAGGCCTGGAAAACTGTGGAGGGGCTGACCCCGTGGGTCTGGCTGGCGTAGCGCACTGAGGGTACTCGCTGGCCGGGGCCCAGGACCCCGGAGCGAATCAGTTCGGCAATGTCGTCGGCAAATTTTTCGTAGCGTTTCATCATGGCTCAGGACGTTTCGACTGCTGCGAAGTGTATGTGATCAGCGGTTCAAAGGCGCGACAAAACGGCTGTGGGCAACACTGGATATACCCGGTTGGTCGCTGTCGCTGATTTCGAAACCGATTTCCTGGGAGCTGCTTTGCGGCCGTTCGGCAAGCATCGCCACCGATACCGGCATCTCGCTCATCTCACCAGCATCCAGGGTGAACTCGGTTTTGCCGTGCAACTCGAAGCCCTCGGCGTCCACCAGGCGCAAGCGGTAGTGCTGCGCTTGCTGGGTCTTGTTGATGACCTTGAGGGTGTAAATGTTCTCGATCTGGCCCAGGTTGTTCTCGCGGAACAGACCGCGGTCCTTGATCACGTCCATCGACACCATCGGTCGCTGCTGCAGGGCGATGACCAGAGCACCGATCATCACCACCAGCACGGTGACGTAACCGAGCAGGCGTGGGCGTAGCCAGTTGGTCTTGCCGCCTTGCAGGTTATGTTCAGACTTGTAGCCAACCAGGCCGCGGGCATAGCCCATCTTGTCCATGATCGAGTCACAGGCGTCGATGCAGGCGGCGCAGCCTATGCATTCCATCTGCAGGCCATCGCGGATATCGATACCGGTCGGGCAGACCTGCACACACATCTGGCAATCGATGCAATCGCCCAGGCCTTTGGCCTTGTAGTCGCTGTCTTTCTTGCGTGGGCCGCGGGACTCACCACGAGCGGGGTCGTAGGCGATGGCCAGGGTGTCTTTGTCGAACATCACACTCTGGAAGCGCGCATAGGGGCACATGTGCATACACACCGCTTCACGCAGCCAGCCGGCGTTGATGTAGGTGGCCCCGGTGAAAAACAGGATCCAGAACAGGCTGACGCCGCCCAGTTGCAGGGTGAACAGCTCTTCGGCCAGTGGCCGGATCGGCGTGAAGTAACCGACAAAGGTCAGGCCTGTGAGCAGGCTGATAGCCAGCCACAGAGTGTGCTTGGCCGAGCGCCGGATCATCTTGTTCAGGCCCCAGGGTGCGGCAGCGAGTTTGATGCGCTGGTTGCGATCGCCCTCGGTGACCTTTTCACACCACATGAAGATCCAGGTCCAGGAGCTTTGCGGGCAGGTGTAACCGCACCAGACCCGTCCGGCAAACACGGTGATGGCGAACAGGCCAAAGGCGCAGATGATCAGCAGGGCTGACAACAGAATGAAGTCCTGTGGCCAGAAGGTCGCACCGAAAATGTGGAACTTGCTGTCGGCCAGGTCCCATAGCACTGCCTGGCGTCCGTTCCAGTTCAACCAGACCGTGCCGAAGAACAGCAGAAAGAGAAAACCTGCGCCACCCAGGCGCAGGTTACGAAACAAGCCGGTGAAGCTGCGGGTATGGATCTGTCTGTCGCTGCTGGCGGTCTTCTTCTTGGTGGTGGAAGGCTCGGCAATTTCAACGATCTGGACGGGAATTCTATCGCTCATGGTTCGTCGCTCATCAGGCCTCGATCAGGCCAGGGCACTATGGCGCCCCATCTGTTTGCATAACAGTCTCAGATATTTCGATAAAAACCGTATCAGATTTCTTGCCGTAACCCCGCAGGCCTCAGATTATCGAGCCTTGCTCGGTGGTCTTGAGATGCCTGCGACCATCCACCGCACCCGCTACAGTCAGGGCATCGGCCTCTGCTTCAGTGATCGGCACCCGTTGGCCGGCCAGTTCGGCCACGGACATGCGCAGGTTTTCGTTCGTGTACACCGTGACATCGGCGGCGCCCTGGAGACGCAGGTCGTCACTGATCAGGGTGCAGCGCTGCACTTGTGGCCAAGCCGGTGGTCCATCGAGAAATGGTCCTTTCGTGGAGCACACCGATGGACACCTGGTGGCATCAAGTCTGGTTGACCCTGGTCGCTGAATTCGCTGATCTCAACGATGCCAAGCAGCTGACCCAGGTAACGGTACGCCTGCTGATGGCTGCGCTACTCGGCGGCATCCTGGGTTTCGAGCGTGAACTCAAGGGCAAGGCCGCCGGTGTGCGTACCCACATGCTCGTGGCCATGGGCGCCGCACTGTTCGTGCTGGTGCCGCGCATGGCCGGGGTCGATGATGCAGCGCTGAGCCGGGTGGTGCAGGGCGTTGTCGCCGGTATCGGCTTTCTCGGCGCCGGAACCATTCTCAAAGGGCATCACCAGCAACTCGACCACGTCAAAGGCCTGACAACGGCTGCCGGGTTGTGGATGACGGCGGCCATTGGTGTCGCTGCCGGTATCGGTCGCGAGGCCACGGCAGTGATCAGCACATTTTTGGCCCTGCTGGTGCTGGGCATGATGCCTTGGGTGGTCAATAGGTTCGAGAAGGACGATGAGGACGAAAACAAGGAGGGCGGGAAGCACTGAGGGGAGCCGAAGCTCCCCTCAAAGATTGTTGCGTGCTCTTTTTTTGTTATTGGAGGGCGGCCTATTGTTGTTTTTGGCGACCGTTGCCTCTTGCCACTGGCGATCCCCATCCGGGATCAAGAGCAAACGTATTTTTTTGAGCGCTGATCTACTCTCATCATTGCTGATCCAACCGTGACCTGCGCTACCTTGGGGTAGTTTTATTGTTCTGAGTCAGGTTGCGGGGCACGCCCCGGAAAAGCACATCTTCTCCAAAAAAATCTGTTAGCTGCGTCTCTGCCGTGTTGTTCTTGTTATGTCAGAGTCGTTACGTCTTATTTTTATTGGTGTGTCATAGTTTTTATTGTTCTTGTACCAAAGATATAGCAGGCGCCGTGCCAACTTTTAAAATCTCAATAAAATCAATTGCTTACTATTTTTTTGCGAAAAGAGAGGGCGAGAGGATTTGTCGATTTGTTTCCGTGTTACCCGGTTTTTCTCTAAAAAGTGCGGGTGCGGTAACACCCCGGTCGAAACCTGGCTGTTACCACCTGTGATCACTGTGCGGTACGGGCGCGGGCTACCCGTGAACCGCTGGTACGGCCCAATACGTTGCTGATTCGCAGGCCGGCGTCGATCAGCTGGTCCAGGTTGATACCGGTCTCGATGCCCAGGCCCTGGAGCATGTACAGCACGTCTTCGCTGGCCACGTTGCCACTGGCACCCTTGGCATAGGGGCAGCCGCCAAGGCCTGCAACCGAGCTGTCAAAGACGTTGATGCCTTCGAGCAGGCTGGCATAGATGTTGGCCAAGGCCTGGCCGTAGGTGTCATGAAAGTGGCCGGCCAACTGGGCGCGCGGCACATGGGCAGCGACCACCTCGAACAGGCGGCGGGTGGTGCCCGGGGTGCCAGTGCCGATGGTGTCGCCCAGGGACACTTCATAGCAGCCCATCTCGAACAGCTCGCGGGCCACCGGCGCAACCTGCTCGGCGGTGACTGCACCTTCATAGGGGCAGCCCAGCACGCAGGACACATAACCGCGCACACGCACACCATGCTCGCGGGCGGCGTCCATGATCGGCACGAAACGCTGCAGGCTTTCGCTGATCGAGCAGTTGATGTTGCGCTGGGAGAAAGCCTCTGATGCTGCGGCGAACACGGCGACCTCCTTCACCCCGGCCGCCAGGGCATCCTCGAAACCGCGCAGATTCGGCGCCAGGGCGGCATAGGTGACACCCGGCTGTTGCTTGATGTTGGCAAACACCTCGGCGGAGCCGGCCATTTGCGGTACCCACTTGGGCGAGACGAAGCTACCCACCTCTATATAGGACAGGCCCGCCGCCGTCAGGTCATCGACCAGCCGGACTTTGTCCGCCACGCTGATGGGCTGGGCTTCGTTCTGCAGGCCGTCGCGCGGGCCGACTTCGACCAGGCGAACTGTTTCAGGCAATGACATGGCGCGGTTCCTCAGGGCTCAGTGGCTGTTTTTCTGGTTGTTCAAGGTGGTGGCCAGCGCTTGTTCGCAGCGCTCTTCGGCGGTGTCCAGCTCCAACTGCATTTGCTGGATATCGAGCAACTGCTGTTCGAGCTGGGCACGGCGCTCGGCGATCTTGGCCAGCATGCTGTGCAGCTGTTTCTGGTTACCGCTGGATGGGTCGTAGA
This sequence comes from Pseudomonas sp., assembly GCF_050739775.1. Lineage (GTDB taxonomy): Bacteria > Pseudomonadota > Gammaproteobacteria > Pseudomonadales > Pseudomonadaceae > Aquipseudomonas. The sequence goes on along the minus strand of NZ_JBOICA010000001.1, from coordinate 125,264 downwards.
GCTCGATCAGTTCACGGCACTCGGCCAGCGAGAAGCCGATGCGCTTGCCGCGCAGGATCAGTTTCAGGCTGACCTTGTCGCGAGCCGAATAGATCCGTTCAAGGCCCCGACGCTCAGGACTGAGCAAGCCCTGTTCTTCATAGAAGCGGATGGCACGGGTGGTGATGTCCAGCTCGCGGGACAGGTCGGAGATGCTGTAGGTCTGGCTGCTCATGGTCAGGCTCGGGAAAAGGGCATGAGCTAACCTAAAGGCAGCTTGACGTATACGTCAAGCTTCGCGAGGCCTATGCCTGTGCCCGCTCATCCTGCGCCACCACCGCCTGGCACAACTCAATGATCTGCTCGCGCATCCAGCGGTTGGCCGGGTCCTGATCAGTGCTTTCATGCCAATACAGGTGAGTTTCCAGCGGCGGCACGTCGTTGACCGGCAGGCTCAGGTAGTTGAGCTGATGGCGGCGGGCGAAGCGCTCCGGCACAGTCATGACCATGTCAGTCTGCTGTAGCACCTGGGAGGCCATCAGGTAGTGCTGCGAACGCAGGGCGATCTTGCGCTGTACGCCCATCTTGCCCAGGGCTAGATCGACATAGCCCAGACCGTTGCGCCGACTGGAGATATGGATGTGGGTCAATCCCAGGTAATCGTCCAGGCTGAGTTTGTCTTTGGCCATCGGATGGCCTTGGCGCAGGGCGCAAACGTATTGATCCTGCATCAATTTAACGTGGCGCACCTGCGGGTCGGTGTTGAGCGGCGCATCGACGGCAAAATCCAGGCGTCCGGCAGCAAGCTCCTTGGTGGTCTCGCGGCGCTTGCACAGGAAGCTTTCGATGATTACCGCAGGAGCCAGGCGGCGCAGGCGCTGGAACAACGGCGGCAGAATCACCGCCTCGGTGAGGTCGGTCATGCTGATGCGGAAGGTCTTGTTCGCTTGCAAGGGGTTGAAGATGCGGCTTTCCTGCACCGACACACGCAACAGCGACAGGGCATTGCGCACCGGGCCGATGATGTTCTGCGCCATGGGCGTGGGCACCATGCCTTGCGCGGTACGTACGAACAACGGGTCGTTGAACGTCTCGCGCAGCCGTGCCAGGGCATTGGACACCGCAGGCTGGGTAATGCCGACGATCTGCCCGGCGCGCGTCAGGTTGGCTTCGGTGTAGATGGCATCGAAGACGATGAACAGATTCAGGTCGACCTTGCTCAGGTTCATGGGCGCTGCTCTTGTTAGTGTTATGGGTGGATCATATATTGGTTATGAATGTTTATACACGCCGAGAATAGACTAGGTGGATTTTGCTTGCTGATCTAGGCTCTTCGTCAGATCCCCTTTCCACTGAAGGTACTGCCCATGGATTTCGCCTATTCACCCAAGGTCCAGGCGCTGCGCGAACGTGTCACGGCGTTCATGGATGCTTATGTCTATCCCGCCGAGGCGGTGTTCGAGCGCCAGGTCGCCGAGGGCGATCGTTGGCAACCGACCGCGATCATGGAAACGCTCAAGAACAAGGCCAAGGCCGAAGGGCTGTGGAACCTGTTTCTGCCCGAGTCAGAGCTGGGCGCGGGGTTGACCAACCTGGAATATGCGCCCCTGGCCGAAATCATGGGCCGCTCGCTGCTGGGCCCTGAGCCGTTCAACTGCTCGGCCCCGGACACGGGAAACATGGAAGTGCTGGTGCGCTATGGCAGCGAGGAACAGAAACGTCAGTGGCTGGAACCGCTGTTGCGCGGCGACATCCGTTCGGCCTTCGCCATGACCGAGCCCGACGTAGCCTCTTCGGACGCCACCAACATGGCCGCCCGTGCAGTGCGCGAGGGTGACGAATGGGTGATCAATGGCCGCAAGTGGTGGACCTCCGGCGCCTGCGATCCGCGCTGCAAGATCATGATCTTCATGGGCTTGAGCAACCCGGACGGCCCGCGTCACCAGCAGCATTCGATGATCCTGGTGCCCACCGATACCCCCGGAGTGAAAATCGTCCGGCCGCTGCCGGTGTTCGGTTACGACGACGCCCCCCATGGTCATGCCGAAGTGCTGTTCGAGAACGTGCGGGTACCTTATGAGAACGTGCTGTTGGGCGAGGGGCGTGGTTTTGAGATTGCCCAGGGGCGGCTCGGCCCTGGACGTATCCATCATTGCATGCGTTCGATCGGCATGGCTGAACGGGCCCTGCAACTGATGTGCAAGCGCTCGGTGGAGCGCACCGCGTTTGGCCGACCGCTGGCGCGCCTGGGCGGTAATGTCGACAAGATAGCCGATTCGCGCATGGAAATTGACATGGCTCGGTTGCTGACGCTCAAGGCGGCCTACATGATGGACACCGTGGGCAACAAGGTGGCGCGCAGCGAGATCGCTCAGATCAAGGTGGTGGCGCCGAACGTGGCCTTGAAGGTCATCGATCGGGCTATTCAGATCCATGGCGGTGCCGGGGTCAGTGGCGACTTCCCGCTGGCCTACATGTACGCCATGCAACGTACCCTGCGCTTGGCCGATGGCCCGGATGAAGTGCACCGGGCCGCGATCGGCAAGTATGAGATCGGCAAGTACGTACCTAAGGAAATGCTGCGTAGCGAGCATTGATCGGCCCAGTATGGATATCAGGCCCGCAGATGCGGGCCTGATTCATTTGTGGCTGCTGGAATTTGCAGGGTGTTGCGGCTGGTCGCGGGTCTTGAACAGTGACAACAGCACGCCGCCACTGAGCAGGCCAAGCGTCACACTCAGCGACAGCAATGCCGGCACCGTGCCAATCAAGCCGTGATAGAAAATTTTGCCACCGATGAAGATCAGCACCAGGGCCAGGGCGTACTTGAGATAGACAAAGCGATGCATCAGTGCCGCCAGGGCGAAATACAGTGCACGCAGGCCAAGGATCGCGAAAATGTTCGAGGTGTAGACAATGAACGGGTCCTGGGTGATGGCGAAGATGGCTGGCACGCTGTCTACGGCGAACACCAGGTCGGCCATTTCGATCAGTACCAGCGCCAGGAACAGCGGGGTGGCGTAGAGCATGGCCTTGCTCTGCCCGGCAGCCTTGAGCCGCACGAAAAAACGCGGGCCATGCAGGTTATCGGTGACGCGCAAATGGTTGCGAACAAACCTGAGCACCGGGTTGTTGGCCAGGTCTGGGTGGGCTTGCGCGCGGGAAAACAGCATCTTCACCCCGGTAACCAGCAGGAAGGCACCAAACACATAGAGGATCCAGGCGAACTCCTGAACCAGCGCACTGCCCACGCCGATCATGATTGCACGCAATACCACCACCCCGAGGATGCCCCAGAACAATACCCGGTGTTGATAGATACGGGGGATGGCGAAGTAACTGAAGATCATCGCCATGACAAAGACGTTGTCCATGGACAGCGATTGCTCGACCAGGAAGCCGGTATAGAACTCCAGGGCACGTTGCGCGCCGAGCTCCAACCAGATCCACCCGCCAAACAGCACGCCGACACTGAAATAGCCGGTGTACAACAGCAGGCTTTCGCGCATTTCGATTGCGTGGGCCTTGCGGTGCAGCACGCCGAGATCCAGTACCAGCAGGGTCAGGACAATGCCAATGAAGGCCAGCCAGAACCAGGTGCTGGTGCCGAGAACGTCGTTGTTGAGGAATTCCTGTAGAGCCGCCATGCGCCCCTCCTTGATTGTCGTCGTTGCCAAAGGCAACAGTGACTCCGACATGGCGGCTTGGCAGCTGTCAGAGGGGCCCGGCGTCACTTATCAAAGCCTAGCTTTGAGGAGCGCTCACGCCCAACCGGGGCTGTTACAAATAATTGCGTGAAGATTTCAATAGACCCAGACCTCAACCCGCCGGTTGCGGATACGGCCTTCTTCAGCCGTGTTGGCCGCCACTGGTAGTTCATCGCCCAGGCCGATGATCTCGCGCAGGGTGACACCCTGCTTGGCCAGCTCCCGGCGCACGGCCATGGCACGCAGGCGTGAAAGCAGGGTGGCTCGCTCGGGATCGTGCTTGGCATCGCCAAATCCGACCAGAACGGCACCTTGCTCCAGCTTGTTGTTCTGGCGCAGGAATTCGACCACCCGCTGCACATCACGCAAGGCCTTGTTGTCCAGGCTGGCATTGCCTTCCTGGAAGCGGAAATTCACCGACAGGCGCTGCGCGTTGCGGGCCAGGGTCCGATAAGGCAGAGGCATGTTGTCGGCAAGGGGCACCTTGACAGCATGTACCTGCTGCCCGACAAAACCGTTGCCGGTGACGATAGTCTGCCCTTTGGGGCTTTGGGCGAACTCCACCAGTGCCCGGGCCCAAGGCGTGGCCTGGGTGGGTGACAGATAGAAGTACAGGCGCCGTGATAGCGGGTAATCTTCACTGGCCACCAGCGCCGGGCTCGGCAGCATGGGGCGAGAGGCGCCGTCGGCGATGGCCAGTACCTTGGCGCCATGCACCGAAGCCAGGCTGCTGAAGCCTATGGCTTGGCGGTCAGCCAGGACTTCACTGGCCAATTGTTCGCCGGATTCGAAGCGCCGGGCCGTGGTGGCCAGGGTCTGCGCTGTCGCATCGAGCACCAGCGCCTTGAAGGTTTCGAATGTACCTGAACGGTCATCTCGGGCGTACAGATGGATCGGCCCGCTGCCCAGCCCCAGCTCTTCCCAGCTGGTGATATTCCCGGCAAAGACCTGTGCCAGTTGAACGGTACTCAGCTGGGGCAGGGGGTTGTCGGGGTGGACGATCACGGCAACGCCATCCAGGCCGATGACCTGTTCGGCGGCGGCACTGTTCAGGTCGCCGAGCGCCTGAAGTTCGGCCAGTTCACTGACCTTGATTGGACGTGAGGCGGCGGCCAGTTCTGCCTGGCCGGCCTTGAGTGCGGCAAAGCCTGTGCTGGAGCCGTGGGCGGCGATGTCGATGCGCAAGGGTTGGCCATTGACGTCCTGGGCACGGACCTGGATTTCGTTGGCAGTGTCGGTCACTGCGATTGATACATGGCTGGCACCTTGGGCTTCCAGCATACCTTTGACCAACGCGGGTGCTAGCGCCGCGCCAATGGTGTTCGAGCCCTGAATACGCAGTTGTGCCGGAGTTTCAGGGGCTGCCTGGGCTAAGAGGGGGAGCAGGCACAGCAGAATCAGACTGAGGTGGCGGAACATGCCAGCAGGCACTCTTCAGACAAAGGATGTGCCGCAGATTAAGACGGTGGGATGACCGTAAGATGACAGCGCGATCGCGGGACAAGCCTGCTCCTACAGAGGGAGCGGGCTTGTTCCGCGAAGCAACAGCGTTACGCCAATTCCAGCCAGATCGGCGCATGGTCCGAAGGCTTTTCCATGGCGCGCAGGTCATAGTCGACCCCCGCTGCCTTGATCCGCGGCAGCAAGCCCTGGGAGGCCATGATCAGGTCAATACGCAGGCCGCGTTTGGGCTCGTCTTCGAAGCCACGACTGCGGTAGTCGAACCAACTGAAACGGTCAGCGACCTCCGGATGCAGGTGACGGAAACTGTCGACCAGGCCCCAGTTCTTCAGACGTGCCATCCACTCGCGCTCTTCGGGCAGGAAACTGCATTTGCCGGTCTTGAGCCAGCGTTTGGCATTGTCGGCGCCGATGCCAATGTCGCAGTCCTCGGGGGAAATGTTCACATCGCCCATCACCAACAGCGCTTGATCGTTGTTGAACTGGTTTTCCAACAGGGCCTGAAGGTCGCTGTAAAAGCGCTGTTTGGCCGGAAACTTGGTGGGGTGGTCGCGGCTTTCGCCCTGGGGGAAGTAGCCGTTCATGATGGTGATCGGGGTGCCATCGGCATCGGCGAAGGTGCCCCAGATAAAGCGGCGCTGGGCGTCCTCTTCATCGGTGGAAAAGCCCTTGTGCAGGCTCAACGGCGCCTGGCGCGAGAGCAGGGCGACGCCATAGTGACCTTTCTGGCCATGGAAATGCACGTGGTAACCCAGTGCCTGGACCTCGGCCAACGGAAACTGATCATCGCTGACCTTGGTTTCCTGCAGGCCGATCACGTCCGGCTGATGCTTTTCGATCAACGCCGCCAACTGATGGGGCCGGGCGCGCAGGCCATTGATGTTGAACGAGACGATCTTCATGGGAAACACAATCCTGATAAAACCAAGGATCCTAGCCGACATCGACGGTTGCGGCCAGCGTGGCGCGCCACTCGATAGGCTGCTAACGTGGTGCTCGGGGTGAACGTCGGCGCAACGTGCACCTCAAAGGCAATGAATGCCCATTTGTGGAGGTTTGTCAGCATGACCGAATCGACTGCTGTCCCGGCTCAGGTTCGTCTGCTCGATGGTGGCTACAGCCGTGAGGCGCGCTCGTTGTTGTATCACGCCTATCGTCATGAGCCGACCTTTGCCTTCCTGTTCGAGGCCCAGCGTCCTGGTTATGACCAGCGCATTCGCGCCACGGTACGCGAGCTGGTCAAGCAGCATTTTCTCCAGGAGTTGCCGGCATTGGGGTTGCTGGTCGACGATCGGCTGGTCGGCATTGCCCTGATCGCGCCGCCGATACGTCGCCTGAGGATCACCGAAAGCTGGGCCTGGCGCATGCGCATGGTCCTGAGCACCGGTTTTCGCTGCACCCGAGGTTACCTGGATTATCAGGCGGCACTGATGGCCTGCCTGCCTGACGATGCCGTGCATGTGTTACCGCTGCTAGGGATTCATCCGCAGTTCCAGGGTAAGCACTATGGTGAGCAATTGTTGCAAGCTGTGCATGACTGGTGTGCCGAAGACGAACACTCCCAAGGCGTAGTGTTGGACACCGGAAATGAACACTATCTGGCTTTTTATCAGCGCCAGGGCTACCAGGAAATCGGCGAAATTGCTGTAGGACCTGTCCGTGAACATGTGTTCTTTCATCCTAATCCCCAGTCATCTCAACGTGCATCGGCCGTGCCTGCATAACAGGCGGGAGAGCCTCGGACTCCATGCTGGCGCCAAGCTCTGGTAGCATCCGCGCCTATGACGTATTCAGGACGATTCACCTGCGGTTTGATTCTATGCTGTGCCAGCGTTGCCGCGTATGCGCAGAGCGAGCTGGTAGTGCGGATCAAACCTGCCAATAACGAACTCAAGGCCAATGTCGAAGGCTATATCGGCAGCCTTGGTAAACGCGATGAAGAGGCGCTGCTGCGCTTCAGTCGCGGCGCTGTCGAGCAGGCGCACAAGGCGGCCCAGGCACTGGGGTACTACCAGGCGCAGATCGACAGTGAGGTCAAGCCGCCGGCCAAGGCCGACAAAGACCCGCAACTGATCCTCAGCATCGAACCTGGCGAGCCTGTGCACCTGCGTGACGTGACTATCCGTATCGATGGTCCGGCCAGTGAACTCAAGACTTTTCGCATGCCTGACAGCAAGGCCCTGCGTTCAGGCGAAGTGCTTAACCATGGTCATTACGAGGACGCCAAGCGGCTGATCCAGAACCAGGCGGCGCGCTACGGTTTCTTCAGCGGGCGTTTCGTTCGCCAACGCCTGGCGGTCGATCCCCAGGCGGGCGTTGCCGACATCGAGCTGATCTATGACAGTGGCCCGCGCTATCGCCTGGGCAAGGTCAGTTTTGCCGGCGACACCCCGTTTGACGAGACCCTGTTGCAGCGTATGGTCCCATTCAAGGCCGACACTCCCTACGATTCCGAGCTGATTGCCGAACTCAACAATGCCCTGCAATCGAGTGGCTACTTCGAGGGCGTGCGGGTCGATGCCGCGCCCACGGCAGCGGTGCAGCAAAGCATTCCCGTTGCGGTACAGCTGAACACCCGCAAGCCACGGACCATGGGGCTGGGCCTGGGTTTTTCGACTGACGTAGGGCCGCGTGGCAAGGCCAACTGGACCCGTCACTGGGTCAACCCGCAAGGCCATAGTTATGGCTGGGAAACCGAATTGTCGGCGCCACGCCAGAACGTCGGGTTGTGGTACGACATTCCCTTGGATCCACCGCTGACCGACAAATTGCGCTTTGCCGGTGGCTACCAGAACGAAGAAATCGCCGGCACCGACACCTTGAGCAAGCTGCTCACCGTCGGCCCGGAATGGCACAGCAAGTTGCCCAGCGGCTGGCAGCGCGTGGTGTCGCTCAAGTACCAGCGCGAAGAGTATCGCCTGGGTGATGACTCGGGCCTGAGCAACTTGTTGATGCCAGGCGTCAGTTACTCCTATCTGCGCAGCGACAACCGCATCGACCCACACAACGGCTATCGGCTGCAGTTCGATGTGCAGGCAGCCAAGGAAGGGCTGGTGTCCGACACCAACCTGTTGCATGCCAATGTGCTGCTCAAGGGCCTGACCACCCTGGGCCAGAAACACCGTATTCTCGGTCGCGTGCAGTTTGGCGGGAGCGCGACCAACGATTATCAGGGCTCGATACCGCCATCGCTGCGGTTCTTTGCCGGTGGCGACCAAAGCGTGCGGGGCTACGACTACCAGAGCTTGTCGCCGGAAAACTCCGATGGCGATCGTATTGGCGGCCGCTATCTGGTGGCCGGCAGTGCCGAGTATCAGTACGAGGTTGCTGAAAAGTGGCGGGTGGCAACCTTTGTCGATCAGGGTAATTCGTTCAACAATCTAGAGTTCCCCAGCCTCAAGACCGGTGTCGGTATCGGCGTGCGCTGGGTATCTCCGGTCGGGCCGCTGCGTCTGGATCTGGCTCACGCGCTGGATGACGACGGCGGTTTCCGTTTGCACTTCTCGATGGGGCCGGAACTGTGAGTCGCGTTTTTAGAAACATCCTCCTCGGTTTGCTGGCACTGCTGCTGTTGGTGCTGCTTGCAGTGGGCCTGTTGCTGGGGACCCAAGCGGGCAGCCGTTGGGCCCTGGGGCTGGTGCCGGGCTTGCAGGTCGAGACGTTCCAAGGGCGCCTGGCGGGTCAGTGGCAGGCCGAACGCGTGCTGTGGGAACAGGGCGCTGATCGGGTCGAGCTGGTTGCCCCGGTGTTCGCCTGGTCACCTTACTGCCTGTTGCGCATGACGTTGTGCATCGAGCGGCTGCAGGTCGACCAGCTCAATCTCGCCTTCGCCCCTGGCGAGCCGTCGCCCGACAGCGGGCCGCTGCAATTGCCGGCCCTGAAACTGCCGTTGGCGATCGAGCTGGGAGAAGTACGCATCGGTCACCTGCGCCTGGATGGCAATGAGCAACTGAGCCAGTTGCAGATGGCGGCCCAGTGGAGCGTTGCTGGATTGCAGATCGACAGCCTGCAGTTGCAGCGCGACGACTTGCACTTGAGCCTGCAAGGGCTGCTGCAACCCGAGGGTAGCTGGCCGTTGCAGGTCCAGGGTCAGTTGCAGTTGCCCAAGGTTGACGGGCAAAACTGGCAGTTGGCTTTGCAGATCAACGGCGAGCTGCAGCAAACCCTCAAGCTCACAGCCGACAGCAGTGGTTACCTGAATGCCCGGCTTAGTGGTGAACTGCAAGCGCTGGCCGAGCAGTTGCCTGCCAAACTACAGATCAGTGCCCAGGCGTTCAAACCCGGTGCCGATCTGCCTGACACCCTGCAACTGAATAATCTTGAACTCAGCGCCAAGGGCAATCTGCAAAGTGGTTACCAATTGCTCGGTTCGGCCAACCTGCCGGCTGAACAGGGGCCTGTTGCGTTGAGCCTGCAGGGCAAGGTCGATGCCAGGGGCGCCCAGCTGAGCGCCCTGGATCTTACTGCCAGTGCGGATCAGCGTCTGAACCTCACGGCCAGCGCCGATTGGCAACAAGGCCTGAGCGCTGCGGCGACTATCGACTGGCTGGATTTCCCCTGGCTGCGTCTGTATCCGCTGGAGCAAGCGCCACAGGTGACGTTGCGCCGTTTCAACGGCCAGGTGCAGTACCGCGATGGCAACTATCAGGGCGAGTTCAAGGGCGACCTCGATGGGCCGGCTGGCGCTTTCAGTCTGAGCAGCCCGTTCAAGGGCGACTTGCAGCAGATCGCCTTGCCGCAACTGGCACTCAATGCCGGGCAAGGCAAGGTCGCGGGCAACGTCAGCGTGCAGTTTGCCGACGCGCTGGCCTGGGAGGCTGCCCTCGAACTGTCGGCGTTGAACCCGGCCTACTGGCTCGCTGAGCTGCCTGGCACTTTGGCCGGCCCGCTTCGTAGCAAGGGCCAACTGAAAAACGCTGAACTCAGTCTTGATGCCGACCTTGATCTCAAGGGGCGTCTGCGCGGCCAGACGGCAGTGCTCAAGGCTGTCGCCCAGGGCAGCGGGCAGACCTGGACCCTCGGCACCCTGGATATCCGCCTGGGCGACAACCGCATCAACGGTAGTGGCAGCCTGCAGCAGCGCCTGGCCGGGCAGCTGGACTTGAACCTGTCACGTCTTGGCCAGCTTTGGCCGCAATTGCAGGGTCAGCTCAAGGGCAAGCTGGAAGTCGCCGGTACCTTGCAGGCGCCGCAAGGCACATTGACCTTGCAGGGGCAGCAACTGGCCCAGGCTGACAATCACCTGCAACGCCTGGCATTGAACGCACGCCTGGACAGTGCCCAGCGCGCAGTGATCGACCTGCAGGCCGGCGGTATTCGTCTGGGCGATACCCATCTGGGCGTGCTCAGCGCCAAAGGTCGTGGCGATGTTCGCCAGCAGCAGTTGGAGCTGGCCCTGGACGGACCGCAACTCAAGCTCGACCTGGGTCTGGATGGACAGTTGGACAAGGGCAACTGGCGTGGACAACTGGCCAGCGGTCAGATTTTGGCCGGTGGCCAGGACTGGCAGCTGCAGGCGCCGGCGAAACTGCAACGCCTGGCCAGTGGGCAACTGGATTTCGCCGCCCATTGCTGGCGCTCGGGGCAAGCCAGTCTGTGCGGCGATGACCAGCGTCTGGCACCTGAACCACGCCTGCGTTATCACCTCAAGCAATTCCCGTTGCAAAGCCTGGCCCAGTGGCTGCCCAAGGACTTCGCCTGGCAGGGCCTGCTCAATGCCGACATCAGTCTGGATGTACCAGCCAGCGGCCCCAAAGGCACCATTGTGGTCGATGCCAGCGGCGGCACTCTGCGCTTGCGCGAGAAGGGTCAATGGCTGGACTTTCCCTACCAGACCCTTCGCCTGCAAAGCACCCTGGCACCACACCGGATTGATACCCGTCTGGATTTCAAGGGTGAGCGTTTGGGCGAATTGTCCATGCTCACTCGACTGGATCCACTAGCCCATAACAAACCACTGAACGGCGATTTCCGCCTGACCGGCCTGGATATCGCCATCGCACGCCCTTTTGCACCGATGGTCGAGCGACTGGCCGGTCAATTGAACGGCAGCGGGCAGTTGTCCGGCACGTTGCTGGCGCCTCAGGTCAACGGCAGCTTGAACCTGACCGGTGGTGAAGTCGCTGGTGCAGAACTCCCGGTCAGCCTGGAAGACCTGAAGCTGCAGGCACTGATCGCCGGTGAGCAGGTACAGCTCAACGGTGCCTGGAAAAGTGGTGAAGCCGGCCAGGGCAGCTTGCGTGGGCAGATCGGCTGGGGACAGGCCCTGGCGGTCGGTCTGCAGTTGCAGGGCCAACGTCTGCCGGTCAGCGTCGAGCCCTATGCGAACCTGGAGGTGGAGCCGGACCTCAAGATCAGCCTGGTTGATGACAAGTTGGCGGTGGTGGGCAAGGTACGGGTGCCCAAGGGCAAGATCACCGTGCGTGAGTTGCCACCTTCGACGGTCAAGGTTTCTGATGACACGGTGATCGTCGGCCATCAGACCGAAGCGGGCAAGGCACCGATGGCGGTCGCCATGGACATTGATGTCGAGGTGGGCCAGGACAAGCTTTCGTTCAGCGGCTTTGGGCTGACGGCCAATCTGCTGGGGCATGTGCACATCGGCGATAACCTCGACACCCGGGGTGAGCTGAGCCTGGCCGATGGTCGTTACCGTGCCTACGGCCAGCGCCTGACCATCCGCCGCGCGCGCCTGCTGTTTGCCGGGCCCATCGATCAGCCTTACCTGGATATCGAAGCTATCCGCCAGACCGATGACGTGATTGCCGGTATCCGCCTCAGCGGCAGTGCCGAACAACCCACCACCCAGGTGTTTTCGGAGCCGGCCATGAGTCAGGAGCAGGCGCTGTCCTACCTGGTATTGGGGCGACCGTTGGGAACCACTGGTGAAGACAACAATGTGCTCGCCCAAGCGGCACTTGGCCTGGGCCTCGCTACCAGTGCCGGGGTTACCGGCAGCCTGGCTTCGAGCCTGGGCATCGACGACTTCCAGTTGGACACCCAAGGCAGTGGTACCAGCACCAGTGTGGTAGCCAGTGGCAACCTCACCGAGCGCTTGAGCTTGCGCTATGGGGTGGGCGTATTTGAGCCGGTCAATACGGTCGCTCTGCGCTACAAGTTGAGCAAGAAGGTCTACCTGGAGGCCGCCAGTGGCCTGGCAAGCTCCCTGGATATTTTCTACAAGCGCGATTTCTGAAAATCGCTATCAGCGTACGGTCGCAGCTTCGATGAATTCGTTGCTGTCGCCCGTGCGCCTGGGGGGATCAGGCAGACGTTGCGGGCTGATCAGGTTGGTATATTCCTCGACGGCGATGGAGGAAGCGCTGTACGAGACGACCATCCTGCGCCAGTTTTCCGGGTTGAGTCTGGAGCGCATTCCCGACGAAACCACCATCCTCAACTTCCGCCGGCTGTTGGAGAAACACGAACTGGCTAGCGGCATCCTGGCCGTCATCAATGGCTATCTGGGTGACCGAGGTTTGTCGTTGCGCCAAGGCACTATCGTCGATGCCACGCTGATCAATGCGCCAAGCTCGACCAAGAACAAGGACGGCAAGCGTGACCCGGAAATGCACCAGACCAAGAAGGGCAACCAGTATTACTTTGGCATGAAGGCGCACATCGGCGTTGATGATGAATCGGGTTTAGTACACAGCGTGGTCGGCACGGCGGCCAATGTGGCGGATGTTACCCAGGTCGATAAGCTGCTGCACGGCGATGAAAATATGGTCGGTGCCGACGCGGGTTATACCGGCGTCGAGAAGCGCCCCGTACAAAGCCAAGCGCAAGATCGAGAAGGCCAAGGCGCAGGTGCGCGCCAAGGTCGAGCATCCGGGTGATCAAGCGCCAGTTCGGTTATGTGAAGACGCGCTTCCGTGGCCTGGCGAAGAACACGGCGCAACTGATGACGCTGTTCGCCCTGTCGAACCTGTGGGTGGCACGCCGACATTTGCTGGCGAATGCAGGAGAGGTGCGTCTGTAATGTGGGAAATGGCCGCTGCGAAGTGCTCACGCCGGCTAAAAAACCAGAAATAAGCGGATGATCTGATCGGTTCTGATCGATTTACCGCTTTCAAAATCGGCAAGGGCTGAAGTCAGCCAGAAATACATGACTACTTCAGACCATCCCTAGGTCTATACCTTTCGGACTCCAGACCATGGTTAGACCCATCGCCGTAGATTTGACTTTTGCGTCCGTTGCGATCAAGCCACCAAAGGGTAACTGCTATCACCGGTCAGCAGCCGCTACGCGTTCTGAAATACGTTCTCGGAGAAAACGCCAAGTCGCCTCGTGCGGTGCCCGCTGCTTTAGCCCCTCTGGGGACACGAGCCAAAGCGCAATATAATGGGCCTCGGCGTTGGAGAGTCTTTCGAGGCGTGCATTATTGTCTGCCAACATACACCAGAGTGGGGCGGCGCCCCCCCCGGCCAGAACCGCGCTTTGAAGCGCTTCCCAGCTGTTCACCCTAGTGCTGATTGATGCACCGTGGCCGACGTGCTGGCTGACCCAGTCAACGAAGGGCTTGGGGGCATAGTCACTCCAGCCAACCCATGTCGTAGGGATTTGCCCGTTTCTCGCGACTGAGCCATACATCGCAATTTCAAGATTGCCGAGCAGGACGCTGTCCAGCCGGTTGGGACGGTCGTAGGCATCGCCAATGCCCAGATCAGCCTTGCGCTCAGCGACCAGGCTCATGGGATTGGCGACGCTGACAATTTCGATGCTGATCTGCGGATGAACTTTATGGATAGCGAGTATGTCTTGGATAAAGGCGTCTCCCAGTCCTTGCGCTACGGCAATTTTGACTGTCCCTTCAATACATTCATTACTTCCATTCAAAAGTTGTTCAAGTTCATTGATTTCATCACTAACTCGTTCTGCTGCCTTCAGGACGGCGTTACCCACTTCGGTTGCTCGCGTTACACCTTCGTCAGTGGAGAAAAGCCGCTTTCCAATCGAGCGTTCCAGCGCATCTATACGACGGGCAACAGTGCTCCGGTCAACGCGGAGTGTTTTGCTGGCTGCAAGGAGAGAGCCGGTTTGCGCGACGGCGAGAAAGAACCGCAGATCATCCCATCTGAACGGGCTTCGGGCATTTTTGCATTGGCTCATGCGAAATCACTCATTACAGGCGTCCAAACCTGACTCCTATATTACACACCCAGCCAATCAGGCGGCAGTACCCGTACTCGTGCCCGTCCGGGCGAGTAGAACTCCAACCGATCAGCTCAAAAGGTGTGGCAATGGATATGGTGGTTGCTAAATTCGATGACATCTCGCAGCGCGCCCCACGGAGCGGGCGAAAGCGGCTGTATGAACTGCTACAGGAAAATCCTGATGTCGATCCTTATCCGGAAGGTTGGTTCGTCATTGAGTTTTCGAGCAACGTAAAAACGGACCGTCTGAGATCTAAGAAGTTTTTTGGCGAGGATGTGGTGATCTTCCGTCATCCCGAGACGAGTAAGGTCATCGTCACACAGGCGCACTGTCCGCATCTGGGCGCACATTTCGACAGCTACCGTAACGGCGGTTGCCTGGAAAACGGAATCATCACCTGTCCGTACCATCACATAAAATTCGATCCCCAGCGACAGGCTTCACGCTGCGCCGGCAGTGCTCCGGGCCGCATGGACCTGAAAATATTCCCCACCATTGAACATCACGGTTTTGTACTCGCCCTGCGCCAGCGTGACGCCAGTGCTGCACCGCTGCCGGTGCCGGACCTGTCGTTTTCAGAGGTCGACGAAGGCGCGTTTTTGTACGACGTACAGTCGGTCGGGATATTCCAGGGCGACATGCTGGTGCCGTTGATGGCCAACTCGGATTACATGCATTTCCAAACGGTGCATGGCACGCCCGAGCCCGTGAGCAATCATGACTTTCGTGTGGCCGACGATGGTCAGTCGTGCTTCTTCGACTTTGAAATTCCCTTGCGCAATCTTGAAAAGGTCGACCCGCAATACCCACGAGCCGGCCGCTGGCGCCGGTTGCGGCGCGCATTTGCACGACCATCGAACAGCGGTAAAAGCCTGCCGGAAGTCCTGACGCATGTGAGTGCGGCGGGGATCGGTCCGGGGCTTGCCAAGAGCCGGTGGTGGGAGCCGCAGTTTGGGATAGACCTGCTGTCGTGGCTGTACGTCACCCCCATCGACCCGTACACCTATGAGCTTTTTATGTGTCACGGCGCCCGCACTATCAAGACGTTCAACTCGCGTCCGGTACAAACCATTCTCAATGCGCTGGGTCTGCAAGCACACATGCTGGCGAACCATCTTTATGTAGGGCAGGAGGACCCACCTTTTTACACCGCCGACAAGATCCGCCTATGCAGCCCTTCCTTGCGCAGCAAGGACAAGTTGATAGACCTGTACACGGAATGGTGGAAGTCCACGTTCTTCACGCCGGAGTTTAAGGAAATGGTTGATGGCTATGACCTGGACTTCACTCGCCCCTGATACGTCAACAGGCCTCACATCGAATCGAGAAGACAAATGAACTGGACAGAAAGCTGTGATGTGGTGGTAGTGGGGTCGGGAAATGGTGGGCTCGTCGCCGCACTTTGCCTTTATGAAATGGGGATCAAGGACGTCCTGGTTGTCGAATCTTCGGATCAGGCCGGTGGTACGAGCGCGTTGAGTGGCGGCGGTGTATGGATTCCCGGTAATCCCTATGCTGAAGCCGAAGGTGTACGTGACAGTTACGACGACGCCTTGGCCTATGTGCTGGCAACCGATCCAGATGGCATCGTGCCACGCGAGATGGTTGAAACCTACCTCAAGAACGCGCCGAAGATGCTGCGCTTCATGCATGCGCGTACCCGCATGCGGTACCGCTCGCTAGCGCATTACCCCGATTACTTTTCCACATTACCGGGTTCTCGCCCGGGCCATCGCTCCATCGAACCCGAGCCGGTGAATATCACCAAACTTCGGCAGCGGGGGCAGTACCTTCGGGATCATCATCCGATCCTGAAGATTCTCGGTCGCGTACCAATGACGCAGACCGAGGCGCATGTCTTCAACGTGCAGGCGCCGGGCTGGCGTCTGTTGGCTGCGAAACTTCTGATGCAGTACTTCCTGGACCTACCGCAACGATTGCGCACTCGCCGGGCGCGCCGCGCCACCTGCGGTAGTGCGGGTGTGGCGCGTCTGCTGTGGTCGATGGAAGACCGCAACCTGCGACTCGATCTGAAAACCGAGATGATTGATCTGGAGATGGAGCATGGCAAGGTCGTTGGCGTTATTGTGAAGACGGGCGGTCGTCAACGAAACATCGAGTGCCGACGCGGCGTCGTATTGGCCTCGGGTGGTTTTGAACAAAACCAGCGCATGCGCGAGACCCACTTGCCGGCACCCACACACACGAGTTGGACCACCACGCACAAGGGCAACCTTGGCGCTCCGATCGAGATCGCTAATCGGCATGGTGCGCGCCTTGCCCGCATGCACGGCGCCTGGTGGGTGCCGACCTTCCGCGTACCCGGAATTCCGTATCCGTATCCGTCGATCATGGAGAAGTCCTATCCCGGCAGCATCGTCGTGAACAAACGTGGCCATCGGGTCGCCAACGAGTCGATGAACTACCAGATGTACGTTCGGGAATGTCATCGCCTGCATCAGGAGGGCACTGATACCAGCCATTTGTGGATCATCTTCGACGCTGAC
The DNA here is from genome assembly GCF_050739775.1 of Pseudomonas sp. GTDB lineage: Bacteria > Pseudomonadota > Gammaproteobacteria > Pseudomonadales > Pseudomonadaceae > Aquipseudomonas. The sequence continues at coordinate 108,453 of NZ_JBOICA010000001.1, read as the reverse complement.
TTCCGGGAAAAATACATTGTCAGCCCAATCCTCTCCTCGAAATTGATGCCTGACCGACGCATTCCCAAGGCGTATTTCGATGAAACCTTCCTCACCAAGGCAGACACCCTCGATGTTCTGGCGCTCAGGGTCGGCATTGATGTTGCCGGAATAGAGGCGACGGTAGAGCACTTCAACCGGTTCGCGGCCAAGGGTAAGGATGAAGAGTTCGGGCGTGGCGACAGCGAGTACGACCGCTATTACGCAGACCCGTCGGTGAAGCCTAATCCGTGCCTGGCACCCATCCGCCGTGGACCTTTCTACGCAGTGCGTATTTATCTCGGCGAATTTGGCACCAACGGTGGGCTGGACATCGACAGCAACGCGCAGGTCAGAAACGCACAAGGCGATCTGATTGAAGGTCTGTACGCCACCGGAAATTGTGCGGCGGCGATTCTGCCTGCGTACCCAGGCCCGGGTTCGACGCTGGGCCCTTCGATGACGTTTGCTTACCAGGCGGCTAAACACATCTCGGGCGTCACGCCCTCTGAATGATTGGAGTGATCCTTAATGAACAACGACATCGCATTCGTGGGGCTTTCGTGTACGGGGCACGACGGTGCTGTTGCCATCGTACAGGGTGGCCAGTTGGTGTTTGCCGAAGCGACCGAACGGTACAGACAGAACAAGTTTGCCGTTGGCCAGGCCCCTGACGACTATCTGTACTGCCGCGACGTATTGGCCCGTCATTCTGACGGCGACCGATTGATTGTGGCCAAAAGCTGGAGTGATCAGGCCACACAGATCTGGCATGGGGAGAACAAGCGATTACGCGAGAGCATTGAGCAGCAGCCGCAGCATCGCGCTGTGCTGGAAAATCTGGCGCAATTTCATCAGCACAACTGGGACGGTTTCATGGGGCCGAGCATCGCCCTGGCCGGTCATGGAGTGCAACGTGCCGCACACGCTCTGGGCAGGCAGGTCATGGAAACCCGGCACTATGACCATCATTTGTGTCACGCCGCGTTTGGCGCCTGGGGCGCCCCCTTTAACTCGGCGGCAGTGATCGTCATGGACGGCCAGGGTGAAGGTCGCGGTACGGCCTTCTGGCAATATCGCGAGGGCGCATTGCACCCGGTGGAGGTAGAACCTTACGACGGCACACTGGTGGAGTGTTACAGCAGTCTGGGCCTGTATTACGGAATCATTGTTTGCCTGGCATGCGGTTTTGAACCGGTGTCGGGGGAAGAGTGGAAAATCATGGGGCTCGCGCCCTACGGTACGCTCGACGAGGCACTGTATCGCAAGCTCAAGACGTTCTACACCGTCGACGGTTTGTCGGTGAAGTGCACCGAGCTCACTGTCGATGTGTTCCTCGATATTGTGTCTCACCCGGTCAGCCACCGAACGGATTTCCAGAAGGCGGCGAATTACGCCTATACCTTCCAGCGCTTTTTTACCGAGACAGCGACGGCACTGATGAATGAACTGGGCCGTCGCACTGGCGAAACCAACTTGATCGTGGCAGGTGGCTGCGGATTGAATTCGTCGTTTAACGGACGAATTGTCGACGTAACTGGCTTTCGGAACGTCCATATTCCCTCGGCGCCGGCAGATGATGGCAACGCGGCAGGTGCTGCGATCCTGGCTGCGCGTGATTACCGCGAAGCGATCTCGGGGCCGTCCTGGCAGTCGCCGTATCTCGGTTCGCAGGTCAAGCTCGATTCACTGGAAACCGTTTTGGAGAACTCTCCATTCGTACCCTTTACACGAATCGACGACGAACAGTCTCTGGCAGACGAAGTCGCAAGAAGAATCGCCGACGGACAGGTGGTTGGCTGGATGCAAGGCCGCGCCGAGTTTGGGCCAAGAGCGCTGGGCAATCGCAGCATCCTCGCCGATCCGCGCGATGTGCGGATGAAGGACAAGGTCAACCGCGTGGTCAAGTTCCGCGAGGCATTCCGTCCATTTGCACCCTCGGTGTTGCACGAAGCGGGAGAGGCGTGGTTCGAGCAATATCAGGACAGCCCTTACATGGAGCGAACGCTGCGGTTCCGTGATGCGCTGGCGCCGAGCGTGCCGGCGGTCTGTCATGCAGACCAGACCGGGCGAGTTCAAAGCGTGACGGCTGAACGTAATCCAGCCTACTACAGACTGATCAAAGCGTTTGAATCGCTGACGGGTGTTCCGATGTTAATGAACACGAGCCTCAATGTCATGGGAAAGCCAATCGTCCATAGTGCAGAAGACGCGCTTCAGGTGTTCCTAGGTTCTCAGCTCGATTGCATGGTGATTGGGCCGTACCTGCTCGCAAAAGATTTGGCCCCGCGAAAGAAGGCGTTGCCAAGCGCAACCGATCAACGCGAATCGCAGCTCCAGCGGGAGGTGGTGGCATGACTGCAACTGGCAAGCCGCTGCCGCTCGCTCCTCACGGGCCTGACTTTGGCAATCCCTTGGCGTCATCGCAACTGATACCGCTCTTCAGCCCCTTTAAACTCGGTCCGGTCATGCTACCCAATCGCATCGTGATGGCTCCCATGACGCGCTGCACCGCGACGGAAGGTGTTCCGGGGGAAGGCGTCGCTAACTATTATCGGCGTCGTGCCGAGAACGGTGTTGGCCTGATCATCAGCGAAGGCATCGGTGTCGATCATGCCGCGGCGCTTGGCACAGGGACTCTGGGGGAGACAAACCTCCCTGTATTGCATGGGGCCAGAGCCTTTACCAGGTGGAAAGAGATCGTCGATCAAGTGCATGCCGGTGGCGGGCGTATTTTCGCGCAGCTATGGCATCAGGGACCGGTACGGATGCCCGGCACAGGGCCGCATCCAGATGCACTTTCGTGCCGACCTTCCGGGCGCTGGGGGCCCCTGTGTGGCAACACCAGTGCGTCTGCGCAGTACCTGGCTGCGGTTCGTGTCCAAACCCCACCCATGACCGAGTCCGATATTGCCGATGTGATCGCAGCCTACGGCCGTACCGCCGCCAACGCTCGATCGGCAGGGTTCGATGGCCTCGCGATCCATGGCGCGCACGGGTATCTGATCGATAGTTTTTTTTGGGCTGCAACCAATGCTCGCAACGATGCCTGGGGAGGATCCCTGCGTGCGCGTACCCGATTTGCCTGCGAGGTGATCAAAGAGGTTCGAAGGGTCGGTGGCGGATTACCCATTGCCTTTCGATTCTCTCAGTGGAAATTACAGAATTACGAGGCCCGATTGGTCGACTCACCGACTTCACTGGAAGCACTGCTGTGCCCGCTCGCTGAGGCCGGTGTTGATCTATTTGATGCGAGCACCCGTCAGTTCCATCTCCCGGCGTTTACCGGGTCGGTTCGGACATTAGCAGGATGGGCCAAGCACTTGACCGGCATTGCGACCATGGCGGTGGGTGGCGTGGGGTTTAGTCATGAACTGAAAGAGTCGTTTGCGGGCGATGTGTTGGCGGCAGATAACGCGAAGGTCGCAGCACAGGCGATTGAGTGTGGTGAATTCGATCTCATTGGCATAGGCCGTGCCCTGCTCGCAGATCCAGCGTGGGTCGGCAAGTTGCGTACCGGCGCTTTGTTGCCAAATTTCCGAACCAGTATGTTTACTGAGGCGAACCAGGACCTATGACTACGATGTTGATCGCTCAAGAAACAGTCTCTGCATCTCGCTACGGGCTTCCGATCCCTTATGGTTGGTATTGCGTCATGCTGTCAGATGAGCTTGAAGCCGGGGACATCCAGACTGTTCGGTTTTTTGGCCAGGATTGGGTGCTCTTCCGTGATGCCAATGGGAAGGTCGGCATGTTCGAACCGCACTGTCCCCATCTTGGGGCCCATCTTGGCGTGGGAGGCAAGGTCGATGGAGAGCTACTGCGCTGTCCCTTTCATAACTGGGGATTCGACCACAAGGGATTCTGCCGAAATATCCCGTATGCCAAGGCCATACCGCCAAAACTTAGACATGATCCGGTGTTGAAAGGGTTGTCGGTTGTAGAAGCCAACCAGATGATTTGGGCGTGGTTTCATCAGGATGGCGCTGCTCCCCTGTGGGAAGTCACTCATGTTCCTGAGGCGGGTGGCGCAGGCTGGTGCACACGTCGTCACCGCCTATTTGAAATCAAGACCATCCCACAGGAAATTGCCGAGAACAGCGTGGATGCTGCGCACTTAAAGTACGTTCACGGGCAGGAGGCACCGTTGGGCGTTGACTCATGCTACGAAGGACATCTACGAACCACTGCACTCAACGGACCGATGTCAATTGTGGACTCGCAGGGTGGTCGCATTGATTGCGAGTTCTCCGTGAACTTCGAACAGATCGGGCCAGGCATGCAGGTAGTCAGAATGTCCCGTCATGTCACCCTGGTCATATTGATCACTATTACCCCTGTCGAATCCGAACTCACCCATTTGCGCTTTTCCTTCTTGCATCCGGACTATAGCGGCGACCCACTCAGGCAGACGCTTATCGACGACCTTATCCAGGAGCAAGTGGGTGAGCGAGGTAACTACGTTGGGGTGCAGGCAGACCTGCCGATCTGGGACAACAAAGCTTACCTTCGCAAACCTCTGCTATGCGATGGCGATGGAAAGATAATGGAGTTCCGTCGCTGGTTCAGCCAGTTCTACGAGTAAGCCTATTGGACCCAGATACGGCTCTAGTTCAAGGATTTAGGCGTAGTGATCGAAGAGAAACTGCGAGGCAACGCCGAAATGGACGCCGAGCAGGCTCGATGGACCCATCTGGTTCCCGAGCCTGAACACCTACGCCTAATTCGGGAGTGCGAGGTATCACCCGCATGAATAAGGCAACGGCTTTGCTGGTCCATACAGACAATGTCAGGGCTACCGTCTTGATGAGTTGCTCGGGAGCAAGGTTGAAATAGGGGGTATCGGACTGCTCGTGCAGATGCCCGGCCTGTCGCGAGCGCTGCCAGAGTTGTTGCCATTGGCTGGCGCCCGCGTATTCGGCCAGTTGCTTGCCAAGTGCATGTCGTTGTTCGGGAGAGAGTGCAGTGCTAGGGAGTGCCTGGGCTTCCAGGCCAATCAGCAAGGTGATAGTGCTTAATAGTCGGCCGATGAACATGGCGATCTTCCATTTGTCTGGGGTAATGCCCGGACGCCATGGTTTCAGGAGGGAGGTGAGCGCAGAAGGAGGAAATTGTCCGCTCGCGGCAGGGCTGCGTTGTATGATGCGCACGAGCCGTTCCAGGCCCTTACCCCGATGTTGCAAGGAAATATCAATGACTCAAGGTCAACGCTTGAAATATTCCATTCTGATCTCCCTGCTGGTGCTGGGGATCATGCTCGGCCTGTCCTACCTGCAGAAGCAGGGGATGCTCAGTGAGCAAGTGTTCCAGTACATTGCCATTGCTGTGGCAGTCGCGGTCGTGGTGATCAACGGCATCATGCGCCGCAAGGTCAAACTCTGAAGCGATCCGCGCGGCCGGCATCTGCCGGCCTTCGCGCTTAGCGTGAGCAGGCTTGTTGCAGAATGCTGCGGGCCTCGGGGTTGAGGCTGTAGCACTTGTCGTTGCCCATGCTGATCACGCCCTCGATGCACAAGCGCTTGAGCACTTCCCGAACGCTGAGGAACGACAGTGGAATATCCAGCTGTTCAAGCTGGCTATGGACGCCGCGCACACCGATGCTGCGTCCGTTCCTGTCGGCCATATGCAAGGCATCGATGACCTTGAGGCGGATCAGGCTGGTACGCAGGCCGAATGACCTGAGCAGTTCGCGAATATGTTCGTTGCCGGGGCGTTCGTTGTCGCCGTTGTCGACTTTCACGCTCAGGGCTTGCCGAGCCTTTCGTTCGGGACGGTTGGCGATCGCTGCCTGTTGCTGGTTATACATGTGAATGCTCCCTTTCGTGGCCAGTCCAGATACCGTCTTATTGATGCCTACACCCTATAAGACGAATGAGCATGGCAAAACTGCAGTACTTGGCGAAAAAATTTCGATTCGCTTAGGTAAAGACGTATCGGGTCTGCAGTTTCCGTAAATTTATCGCCTGTGCTTCGTTCAATCAGGATCAATAGTTCCGTGATCTGTGCAGGAGTGTCCGTGATCAAATCCCATCCCTTGGCAAGCGTCTGTCTGGCCGGACTGCTCGCCGGCCTCAGCTTTGCTTCCCAGGCCCGTGTCGCCCCGGGTGATGCCAGTGCCGAAATCCGCCGCACCAGTTTTGGTGTACCGCACATCCTGGCCCAGGATGAACAGGGGCTGGGGTACGGAATCGGTTATGCCTATGCCCAAGACAACCTGTGCCTGCTGGCCAACGAAGTGGTCACGGTCAACGCCGAGCGCGCACGTTACTTCGGGCCTGATCAGGTGACCTTCGAGCAGCGCGAGAACCTGGCCAGTGATCTGTTCTTCAGCTGGCTCAACGCGCCTGCCGCGGTGTTCGGTTTCTGGCAGGCGCAACCGGAGCAGGTGCGTGCGTTGCTCGAAGGCTATGCCAAGGGCTACAACCGCGCGCTGGCCGAGCGCTTGGCCCAGGGGCAGGGGGCGCAATGTCTGCAGGCACAGTGGTTGCGGCCGATCACCACGCTTGATCTGGTCAAGCTGACCCGGCGTCTGTTGGTCGAAGGTGGGGTGGGGCAGTTTGCCGAAGCCCTGGCTGGCGCTACACCGCCCAATGCCGTGGCGCGCCTGGGCGTGGACATGGGTGTGGCGCAGGTGCGCCAGGACAATTTTGCCCTTGAGCGTGGCAGTAATGCAGTGGCCGTCGGCAGTGAACGATCGGCCAGTGGTCATGGCATGTTGCTGGCTAACCCGCACTTCCCCTGGGCAGGCGGCATGCGCTTTTATCAGATGCAACTGAGCATGCCCGGTAAGCTGGATGTCATGGGCGCCGCCTTGCCAGGACTTCCCTTGATCAACATCGGTTTCAACCGCCACCTGGCCTGGACCCATACGGTGGATACCTCCAAGCACTTCACCTTGTATCGGCTTGAACTCGATCCCAAGGATCCGACCCGCTACCTGCTCGACGGCAAGTCTCTACCCATGAGCCGCCAGCGTCTGACGGTGACGGTCAAAGGTGAGGACGGCAAGCTCATGCCGGTCAACCGCGAGGTCTACAGTTCGGTGTTTGGTCCGGTGGTACAGTGGCCTGGGCGGCTGGACTGGAACAAACAGTATGCTTTCAGCTTGCGTGACGCCAACCTGGACAACACGCGCGTACTGCAGCAGTGGTACAGCATGAACCAGGCTGACAGCCTGAAGGCGTTGCAAGACTCGGTGCGGCGTTTGCAGGGCATTCCTTGGGTAAACACCCTGGCCGTAGACGCCAAGGGTCAAACCTTGTACTTGAATCAGTCGGTGGTGCCCTTTGTTGACGCTGCCTTGCTGGCCGAGTGCGGCGATCCGGCAGCCGCACAGGGCATGATCGTGCTCGATGGCTCGCGCAGTGCCTGCAACTGGAAGGTCGATCCGCGTGCTGCGCAGTCAGGTATCTTTCCAGCCCAGCTGCAGCCGAGTTTGAGCCGAGGTGATTTTATCCAGCATTCCAACGACTCAGCCTGGATGGTCAACCCGGCGCAGCCGTTGCGTGGCTATTCGCCGTTGATCAGTCGCGAAGACCAGCCCCTGGGGCCACGCAGCCGCTTTGCCCTGCAACGCCTGAGCCGCGACGGCAAGCTGACGGGGGCCGACCTGCAGCAGATGGTGATGGACAACCAGGTCTATCTGGCGGAACTGTTGATGCCGGATATGTTGCAATGGTGTGGCAAGCAGGCGGTGGCGTCGCAATTGACTGCGCTGTGCAGCAGTTTGAAGGCCTGGAACCTGCGTGCCGACCTGGACAGTGGCATAGGTCTGGTGCATTTCCAGAACATCTTGCAGCGCTTGCTACAGCGCCCGGATATCTGGCGGGTGGCATTCGATCCGAGCGATCCCCAGCACACCCCGCGCGGGCTGGCCGTCGAGCGCGCCGAGGTGGCAACAGCCTTGAACGAAGCCGCCTTGGCATCGCTGGCCGAGGTGGAAAAGAGCGGCCTGGCAGCAGATGTGCGTTGGGGGCAGATCCAGCAAGCCGCCGATGGCACGCCGATTCATGGCGGCCCTGCAAGCCTTGGGGTCTACAACGCGATCCAGAGCGTACCGGCAGGGCCGGGCAAGCGCCTGGTGGTCAGTGGCACCAGTTACTTACAGTTGGTGACTTTTGATGCCAAGGGGCCTCAGGCCTTGGGGCTGCTGGCTTTTTCGGAGTCCAGCGAGGCGGGCTCGGCGCATGCCAGTGACCAGACACAGGCCTTCTCGGCCAAGCACTGGCACGCGATTCCATTCACCGAGGCGCAGATCAAGGCTGATCCGCAGTATCGCGTGCAGGTGATTCGGGAGGCAGATACCGCGGCGGTGGCCAACGTCGTGCCCTGATCCGAGGGACTCATCGCGGGGCAAGCCCGCTCCCACACAGAGCCCCTGTGGGAGAGGGCTTGCCCCGATCATTGCACTATCTCACGCAACAATAAGCCAAATCCCAGGTCCACTTGCTCGGGAATCGGCAGGTAGACCGTATGCCCGTCCCCCGGTGCTACCTCGATCGATGCCCCCTGACGGTCGCGCAACTGGTGCAGGTCGAAATGATAGTTGCCGCGCGGCGTCATCAACTCCAGATGATCACCCAGGGCAAAGCGGTTCTTGACCCGCACTTCAGCCAGACCATCGACGCGCTCGCCGGTCAGCTCTCCGACAAACTGCTGACGCTCGGAAACCGAATTGCCACGCTGGTAGTTCTGATATTCATCATGCACATGACGCCGCAGGAAGCCTTCGGTGTAACCGCGCTGGGCCAATGAATCGAGGTTGAACATCAGGTTGCGGTCGAACTCTCGGCCTTCAACGGCATCATCGATGGCCTGGCGATAGGCCTGGGTGGTGCGCGCGCAGTAGAAGTGCGACTTGGTCCGACCCTCGATTTTCAGCGAATGCACACCCATGCGGGTCAGGCGTTCGACGTGCTGCACCGCCCGCAGGTCCTTGGCGTTCATGATGTAGGTGCCGTGTTCGTCCTCGAAGGCCGGCATGTCTTCATCCGCCCGATTGCTTTCCTGGAGCAGGAACACCTGCTCGGTGGGCGCACCGATGCCCAGGGTCGGCTGCACTTCGCGGACGATATCGCCACTGGCATCTTCCGTAGCCGCTGTGGCGCTGTACTTCCAGCGGCAGGCATTGGTGCAACTACCCTGGTTGGCGTCGCGGCGGTTGAGGTAGCCCGACAGCAGGCAACGACCTGAATAGGCCATGCAAAGTGCGCCATGGACGAAAACCTCCAGCTCCATCTGCGGTACCTGCTGGCGGATTTCCTCGATCTCTTCCAGCGACAGCTCGCGGGACAGGATCACTCGGGTCAGTCCTTGGCTGCGCCAGAATTCGACGCTGGCCCAGTTCACCGTGTTGGCCTGTACCGACAGGTGAATCGGTATCTGCGCAAAGTGCTGGCGCACCAGCATGATCAGGCCTGGGTCGGACATGATCAGCGCATCCGGGGCCATCTCGATTACCGGCGCCAGGTCTTTGAGAAAGGTCTTTAGCTTGGCGTTGTGTGGCGCAATGTTGACCACCACATAAAAACGCTTGCCCAAGGATTGGGCTTCTTTGATACCCAGGGCCAGGTTGGCGTGGTCGAACTCGTTGTTGCGTACGCGCAGGCTGTAGCGCGGTTGGCCGGCATAGACCGCGTCGGCGCCATAAGCGAAGGCGTAACGCATGTTTTTCAGGGTGCCGGCAGGGGCGAGCAATTCAGGTTTGGCAAGCAGGGTCATGATCGGGTCGCGGCAAAAGGCGCGGATGCTACCGGTAATGCCACCTCAGGTTATTGATTTGCATCAACGGCGCTTTGGTCACTGCTTGTGCTTCAGTCGGACATTACACGACGGTTTCTTTAGTTTTATTCAGCAAAATCAATGGCTTGATATCAAATGACGATTATTGAGAAGAATTTCAGCTTGGATCACAGGAAACTTGAATGGCCCATAAAGTGCGCCTGAGAAAAAAGGAGCGGGCACACATTGTGTTATTTCATTGGGATCTAATAAATGTCTGAACCCGTCAGCTTGCACGCTTACCGCCAGACCAGTTGCAAGACCTGCAGTTTAGCGTCGCTGTGCCTACCCGGTTCAGTGAGTCATGAAGAAGTCGACACGCTTGATGACATGGTCAGGCACGGCCGTCTCCTGAAAAGGGGCGACTTTCTGTTTCGCCAAGGTGACAGTTTTAGCTCTATTTGCTCGATTCGGTCGGGCGCGTTGAAGTCCATTAACCTGAGCGAAAGCGGAGAAGAAAAAATCGTCGGCGTTCATCTGCCTGGCGAGCTGATCGGTCTGTCGGGCATGGGCGCCGAAGCTTATCCGGTGACAGTTCAAGCGCTAGAAACCACGTATGTTTGTGAGCTCCCGTTCGGGCCGCTTGACGAGCTGTTGATACGCTTACCGCAGACACGCCGACACTTGATGCGGGCGATGAGCCGTGAGATTCGCGACACACAGCAAATGACGCGGTTACTTTCAAAAAAGGCCGCTGATGCGCGGGTCGTCACCTTTCTGGTCAACCTGGAGGCTCGCTTTCGCGCGCTGGGGTATACGGCCAATCAGCTGCACTTGAGCATCTCGCGCAACGAAATCGGCAACTATCTGGGATTGGCCGGAGAAACCGTATCCCGAGTGTTCACTCGTCTCCAACAGAACGGCCTGATTGAGCTCGAAGGCAAGGACGTGCGCATTCTCGACCCCGACCAGTTGTTTTTCCAAGCCGATGGATCGATGGCAGTGTTCATTCCGCGTTAAGGAACATAAATGACTTTGATTCTCTCGCATGGGCCTTGGTCCATCGCTATCGCGAAACCTACCGATTCGTGTCCAGACTTTCAGACCCATTACACCTTGAATGAGGACAACGAAGTGGACACCACCTACCGCTGGGACTGGAAAGGACAAACCCTGGCCGGTATGAATAAGTGCACGTTCTCCTTCACCAAAATGGGAGTGCACCGGTCAATTACCTGGAGCACGTCACGCGATCGGAATGCTTGGTACAACGCGGCCCAGGCAAGCAGCGACGCAGACATGGGCTACGTGCAAATCGAATTGAATGCCAAGTACTTCTGGGAAAGCGACTTGACCGCTGGGCGAGCAATGGAGAATTGGCATGGCCTGATCATGGCAAACGCGACCGATGCCGCCTCAGAGGGTAATTGTTCTGTGTAAACGGCACTTTTGTCTCTGCGCCACGTACTAAAGTTATGAACGGCAGCGGAGCGCACATGAACGAAACCATCCTGCAGAACAGAGCCCTGCATTTGCTTCTGGCCCTGGTCACCATCGCCTTCATCTGGATCCTGCTACCGTTCTACGGCGCGGTGTTCTGGGCGGTGACCCTTGCCGTCGTCTTCGCTCCGCTGCAGCGCCGCTTGTTGCAGCGCCTGGACTGGCGGCGCAACCTGGCCGCGGGGCTGACCCTGCTGGTATGCCTGGTGATCGCCATCCTTCCGGTGATCATTATCAGCGCCTTGCTGGTGCAGGAAGGTGCGGCGCTGTACAAGAAGCATCGAGAGCGGCGAGCTGGACCTGGCCGGCTACATCGAGCGTTTCAAGGGCATCCTCCCGGCGTTCGCGCAAAATAGCCTGGAGCGCATGGGTATGGGCGACTTGGCTGGCTTGCGCGACAAGATCGCCAAGGGCGCCATGCAGGGCAGCCAATTCTTTGCCACCCAGGCGTTCAGTTTCGGCCAAGGCACCTTCGATTTCCTCGTGAGCTTTGCTGTCATGCTCTACCTGTTGTTCTTCTTTTTGCGAGACGGCGCCGAGCTGGCACGCAAAATCCGCGCTGCGGTGCCATTGGCCGAGCAGCAAAAACGCCGCTTGCAACTGAAGTTCAACCGGGTGGTGCGCGCAACGGTCAAAGGCAACGTGCTGGTGGCGGTGACCCAGGGTGCCCTAGGGGGGACTATCTTCTGGATTCTGGACATTCCCAGTGCGTTGGTCTGGGGTGTGCTGATGGCCTTTCTTTCGCTGCTGCCGGCGGTGGGTGCCGGCATCGTCTGGGCACCAGTGGCAGTGTACTTCCTGGTCACCGGTGCATACTGGCAAGGCGCAGTGCTGGCCACCTTCGGAGTATTCGCGATCGGTCTGGTGGACAACGTGTTGCGGCCGATACTGGTGGGCAAGGACACGAAAATGCCCGATTACCTTATTCTGATTTCAACCCTCGGTGGCCTGGCGGTATTCGGCCTTAACGGTTTTGTCATCGGCCCGCTGATTACTGCGCTGTTTATATCCAGCTGGGCGATCTTCGTTTCGACCAAACCGCAGGTGCAACTGCCCAGTTAGCGAAAGCTGTAGGACACTCCCGCGTATACCCCGAAACCTTCGCCGGGGGTTGAGTGGGCAATGTCCTTGCCCTTGTCGTTGTAGCCTGGCGTAACCGTGGCGGCATAGCGCTTGTTGGTCAGGTTGCGCAGGTCGATCCAGGCCTGCCAGTCCTGTTTCGGCGCGTTGTAGCCTAAGGTTGCACCGAGCAGGGCATAAGCGTCGGCCGGGTAGCTGTTGGCGTAGTCGACCTGGACCTTGGAAGCCATCTGGGTATTGATCCCGGCGTAAAAGCCGCTCGGCAGGTCGAAGCGCAGTTCGGCCTGGTAGTAGTGCATCGGGATACCGGGCAGGCGGTTGTCGCCGAAAACATCGTCGTCGCGGTAGTGGAAGTCGCTGAAGGTGTAGGCCTGGCGCAGGGACAGCTTGCCGACGGCGGTGCGCTCCCAGAGCAGACTGTCGAGGCCGGCTTCAACGCCTTGATGAACGGTGGGACTGGCGTTGAATTCGGCGGCAGGAAGGCCGGGCACGATCTCGACCGCCAGCAGTTCATGGCGCACGTCTGAGTAGTACCAGGCCAGGTCCCAACGTCCGGCCAGCGAATCACCCCGAGCGCCAAGCTCAAGGGTGGTGGCAGTCTGGTTTTGCATTTCGATTGGCTGGGTTTGCAGGCCTTTGATCCTCGGCGAGCTCCAGATCAACGCCCATGGGTGTGGCGGCTCAACCGAGCGGCTGAGGTTGCCGTACAGTTGCAGGCTCGGGCTCAGGTCATAGCGCAGGCCCAGACGCGGCGCGTAGTCCCAGTCATGCTGGCTGACCTTGCCGCCATTCTCCGGGTAGCTCACCGCACTTTCGCGGCGGGTATAGATCATCGCCAGGCTGCTGGTCAGCCACAGGTTGGGAGTCAGCTCAAGTTCGTTGCCGACATGCACAACGCTGTCGGAGCCCTGGTAGCTGAAATCACGGGTACGGGTGCCAATGGGCAGGTTGCCGTTGCTGTTTTCCGATACCCGGACGAACTCGGAGGCACCACTATTGGGCAGGTGCTTGGTGGTACGCCAGCCGACCGTGGTCTTGCTCTCGTGACCGAACAGGGTGTCACGACGAAAGTAGTTCAAGGTGCCGCTGACGTCGGTGTAGGCAACCTTCAAGCGGTTGGCACCTTCACGCAGGTCCATCGGGTAGTCGTGGTAGACCAGCCCGGCCTCCAGACGCGAATCGTCATCAAGGAAGAAGGTGGTCTTGTTGCCCAGCCAGGTACTGCCCGGTTGCGGCCGGCTGGCATCACGGCTCAGGTACAGCGGGTTGGCTGCGCGCGGATCGTGCTTGATCTGCTCTTTGCTCAGGCGCCCGGCCAGGTCATTCTCGGTTTCCCGGTAGCGCAGGTAGAAGCGCGTTTCCAGGTTCGGGTTGAAACGGTAGCCAACGTTGGCGGCAATGCCCTTGCTGCTGCCGCTGCTGTGCTCCTGATAACCATCGTACTCAGAGTCGGTCAGGGCCACGTAGTAGTCCAGGTCACCCAGTACCTGGCCCGAGCTGATCTGGCGCTTGGCATAACCGCGATTGCCCAGTTCATAGCGTACTTGCAAGGGCGCGGTATCATGGCCGGTATGGCTGATGTAATCGATGGCGCCGCCTAGGGCCAGGGCGCCGCGGTCGAAGCCGTTGGCGCCGCGCAGGACTTCGGCGCGGCTCAGCCATAAAGGCTCGAACAGTTCATAAGGCGTGCCGCCCGGGCCGGTCAACGGCAGGCCGTCAAACATCGTGTACACGCCTGAGCCGTGGCTGCCCGGCGCACGGTTGATACCTGAGCCGCGGATCGACAGTTTGATACCGTCGTTGCCGGCAGACTGGGCAAACACACCCGGCTGGTAGGCGAGTACGTCCTGGTTGCTGGCGACCCGGCCTTGCTCCACCCGTTGCATGTCCACCAGGTTGCTGGCGCCTGGCACCTGATACAGGCGCTCGCGGGCGTCTTGCAGCTCGCTCTGTTCCTGTTCCTGGATCAGTACCTGGCCAAGTTCAATGCCCTCGCTGGCCTGGACCGAAGTGGCGCAGGAAATCAGCAGGGCGAGGGAGGAGCGGGGCAGGGTGAGGCGCATCGATGGGGTTCCGGGACTGTGAGCGCGTATCTGACGTCGCAACTATCAGACGAAGCACAGGGGCCGGAAACAAAACACCCCGCCGAGGCGGGGTGTTTGTCATAGCGAGGTCGATCAGCCGATCAACTGCAAGCCTGCATGCTGGACCATGTCCAGCAACGGCTGCGGGTACACACCCAGCACAAAGGCCAGGATCGCAATTGCCAGCAGCATCACGCCGCCGGTGCGCTGTTCCCAGTTCAGCGGTGCATCGTGGCGACGCAGGTTTGGCTCCATCAGGAACAGGGTGACCATGACGCGCAGGTAGTAGAACACGCCGATGGCACTACCGATCACCAGGGCACCAACCAGCCACCACAGTTGCGACTCGACGCCGGTAGCGATGATGTAGAACTTGCCGATGAAGCCCGCGGTCAGCGGGATACCGGCCAGCGACAGCATCATCACGGTCAGTACCGCAGTCAGGTACGGACGGCGCCAGAACAGGCCGCGGTACTCATACAGGGCGTCAGCGTCACGACCGTTGTACGGCGAGGACATCAGGGTGATCACACCGAAAGCGCCAAGGCTGGTGATCACGTAGGTGACCAGGTACACGCCGATGGCTTCAACGGCCAGGCCCTTACTCGCCACCAGGGCGATCAGCAGGTAACCGAAGTGGGCGATCGACGAGTAACCGAGCAGACGCTTGAGGTTGCTCTGGGTCAGTGCCAGCAGGTTACCGATCAGGATCGAGGCTACGGCAATCACCGACAGCACGGTGGTCAGCACGCCGCTGCTGGCAGCAGGGGAGAGCATGAACAGACGCACGACCACGGCAAACACGGCAACCTTGCTGGCGGTGGCCAGGAAGGCGGCGACCGGCGCCGGAGCACCTTCGTAGACGTCCGGGGTCCACAGGTGGAAAGGCACCAGCGACAGTTTGAACGCCAGGCCGACCAACATCATGCCCAGGCCCAACTGAGCCAGCAGGCTTGGCATGTTGGTGGCTGCCAGGGCCTTGCCGATACCGTCGAAGCTCAGGCTGCCGGCGTCGGCGTACAGCAGGGCCATACCGAACAGCAGGAAGGCGGAGCCGGCGGCCGACAGCACCATGTACTTGATGCCGGCTTCCAGCGAACGCTTGTTGAAGAAGGCATAGGCGACCAGGCCGTAGACCGGTACCGAGAGCAGCTCCAGGCCAATGAACAGGCCAGCCAGGTGTTGCGCGCAGACCAGCACCAAGCCACCCAGGGCAGCCATCAGGATCAGCAGGTACAGTTCTTCACGGTTGCCCGGGTAGCCTTTGCCGCCGTCACCGAGGTAAGCGTGAGCGAGGGTCACGCAGGCCAGGGTAGCGACCAGGATCAGCGCCATGTACAGGCCGGCGAAGTTGTCGACGGTCAGCAGCGGGGTGACTGCCAATGGCGCAACTTTCAGGGCCGGGATGATCGACAGCAGGGCCAGGTTCAGGCCCATGATCGACAGCAGGAAGGTTTGCGAGTGGTTGCGGCGCCAGGCGATGGCCAGCATCACCACGATCGTGGTGATAGTGGTAATCAGCAGCGGCGCAAGCGCGATAAAGTGTTGAATCGTCAGGTCCATAGCGCTCTTACCGGGCCGAAGCGAGTTGAGTGAAAGCGGTACCGAACCACTGCTGCACACCGCTCATGGTGGCGGCAGAAGTGTCCAGGAACGGCTGCGGGTAGATGCCCAGCAGGATCAAGAGGCCAGCCAGGCCCACCACCATGATCAGTTCGCGGTTGTCCAGGCCGGCCAGGACCTCGTCGGTTTTCGACGGGCCGAAGTAGGCGCGGTGGATCATGATCAGCGAGTAGACCGAACCGAACACCAGGCCCGAGGTAGCGATCACGGTGACCCATGGGGCACTGGCGAAGGCGCCGATCAGGATCAGGAACTCGCCGACGAAGTTGCCGGTGGCCGGCAGGCCCAGCGACGCCGCAGCGAAGAACAGACTGATGCCCGGCAGGTAGGCGATGCGGTGCCACAGGCCACCCATCTGACGCAGGTCACGGGTGTGCAGGCGCTCGTACAGCTGGCCGCAGAGGATAAACAGTGCGGCTGCCGACAGGCCGTGAGCCAGCATCTGGATCACCGCGCCTTGCAGGGCTTGCTGGCTGCCGGAGTAGATACCGATCAGCACGAAGCCCATGTGCGAAACACTGGAGAAGGCGACCAGGCGCTTGATGTCGGTCTGGGCGAAGGCCAGGAACGCACCGTAGAAAATCCCGATCAGACCCAGGGTCATGGCGATCGGCGCAAACTCCGCCGAGGCATTCGGGAACAGCGGCAGGGCGAAGCGCAGCAGGCCGTAGGCAGCGGTTTTCAGCAAGATACCGGCCAGGTCAACCGAACCTGCGGTCGGCGCCTGGGCGTGAGCGTCAGGCAGCCAGGAGTGGAACGGTACCACCGGCAGCTTGACCGCGAAGGCGATGAAGAAACCGAGCATCAGCAGGTATTCGGTGCCAGCGGGCAGTTCGGCCTTGAGCAACTGGGTGTAGTCGAAGGTGATTACCCCGGTGTTGCTGTAGTTGACCAGTACCAGACCGAGGATCGCCACCAACATGATCAGGCCGCTGGCCTGGGTGTAGATGAAGAACTTGGTCGCTGCGTAGATCCGGGTCTTCTTGCCGTCGGAGGAGCTGTGACCCCAGAGCGCGATGAGGAAATACATCGGCACCAGCATCATTTCCCAGAAGAAGAAGAACAGGAACAGGTCCAGGGCCAGGAACACACCGACCACGCCGCCCAGGATCCACATCAGGTTGAGGTGGAAGAAACCGACGTGACGCTGGATCTCTTTCCAGGAGCACAGAACCGAAAGCACACCGAGCAGACCGGTGAGCAGGATCATCAGCAGCGACAGGCCATCGAGGGCCAGGTGCAGGCTGATGCCGAAGCGCTCGATCCACTGCACTTTGAATTCGACCGCCCACTCAGGCGCAGCGCCCGGTGCAGGGGCCAGGGTGTAGTCGCCGTTGGCCCACAGCCAGAGGCCGATACCAAGCAGCAGGGACATGGTCAGCAGCGCAATCCAGCGCGGCAGGGTGGCGCCGAAGCGCTCACCCAGCCAGCACAGCAGGCCGCCGATAAAGGGGATCAGGATCAGCCAAGGCAAAATCATGACGGGCTCAATTCCTTTCGCAAAGTCGCAAGGTTCATATCAGACCGCAGCCATCAGGACAGCACCGATTACAAGCACGGCACCCACGGCGATCGAAGCGGTATACCAGCGCAGCTGACCGGTTTCGGTTTTGCTCATGGCGGCATGACCGCCCTTGGCCATACGCGGAATCAGGCCAATGCTACGGTCAACCGGATCCTTGCGCAGGATATGGATGATCAGCAGGTAAGGTTTGACGAACAGCTTGTCGTAGATCCAGTCGAAGCCCCAGGCGGCGAACCACCAGGCCGACAGCACACGACCGATGCCGCTGTCGGCGATCGCGGTGGCCAGGCGCCGCTTGCCGAGGAACAGTACCGCGGCCAGCAGGATGCCGGCGATAGCGATAGCGCCCGAGGCGATTTCCAGGTTGTGCTTGGCTTCGCCGCCGGCATGGCCGACGCTCTGCGGCAGCACATCCGCCAGTGGTGGATGAATCCAGGCACCGATGAAGGTCGACAGCACGATCAGCACGCCCAGTGGCAGCCAGTGGGAAATCCCGTGGCCAGCATGCGCTTCGGTCTTGGCTTCGCCGTGGAAGGCGATGAAGATCAGACGGAAAGTGTATAGCGAGGTCATGAAGGCGCCGACCAGACCGGCGTACAACAAACCGTTGTTGCCGCTGGCGAAGGCTTCCCAGAGGATCTCGTCCTTGGAGTAGAAACCTGCGGTCAGCAGCGGCAGGGCAGCCAGGGCGGCACCACCGACGATGAAGCTGGTGTAGGCCAGTGGCAGCTTCTTCCACAGGCCGCCCATCTTGAAGATGTTCTGCTCGTGGTGGCAGGCAACGATCACCGCACCGGAAGCAAGGAACAACAGGGCCTTGAAGAAGGCGTGGGTCATCAGGTGGAAGATCGCGCCTTCCCAGGCACCAACGCCCAGGGCCAGGAACATGTAGCCGATCTGGCTCATGGTCGAGTAGGCGAGGATACGCTTGATGTCGGTCTGTACCAGCGCAGCGAAACCCGCCAGGACCAGGGTGATACCGCCGACCACGCCGACCAGGTGCAGGATGTCTGGCGCGAGGGCGAACAGGCCGTGGGTACGGGCGATCAGGTAGACACCGGCGGTCACCATGGTCGCGGCGTGGATCAGTGCCGAAACCGGGGTAGGACCGGCCATCGCGTCGGCCAGCCAGGTCTGCAGCGGCAGCTGGGCGGACTTACCGACCGCGCCGCCGAGCAGCATCAGGGTGGCCAGGACCATCCAGAAATCACCCGCCTGGAACTTCTGCGGGGCCAGCACCAGCAGTTCCTGCACGTTCAGGGTGCCGAGCTGGGCGAACAGGATGAACAGGCCGATGGCCATGAACACGTCGCCGATACGGGTGACGATGAAGGCTTTGAGTGCGGCGTTACCGTTATTGCGGTTGCTGTAGTAGAAACCGATCAACAGGTACGAGCACAGGCCCACGCCTTCCCAACCGAAGTAGATGAACAACAGGTTGTCGCCCAGGACCAGGAACAACATGCTGGCAATGAACAGGTTGGTGTAGGCGAAGAAGCGCGAGTAGCCGGCTTCACCGCGCATGTACCAGGAAGCGAACAGGTGGATCAGGAAGCCCACGCCGACCACGACGCCGAGCATGGTCAGCGACAGACCGTCCAGGTACAGGGTGAAGTTCGGCGCAAAGCCGTCCACCGACATCCACTGCCACAGCAGCTGGCTGTACGCGCCACCTTCAGGCGGTGCGACGTTGAACTGCCAGATCACGTAGGCGGCGACGATGGCCGAGAGGCCCACCGAGCCTACACCGATCAGCGCCGACAGGTTCTCCGAGAACCGTCCGCGCGAGAACGCCAGCAGCAGGAAGCCGACCAGGGGGAAAACGAAAGTCAGAAAGAGAAGGTTCATCCGCGCATCTCACTGGCTGCATCGATGTCGAGGGTGTGGAAGCGGCGATACAGCTGCAGCAGGATCGCCAGGCCGATACTGGCCTCGGCGGCTGCCAGGCTGATCACCAGGATGAACATGATCTGTCCATCCGGCTGCGCCCAGCGGCTACCGGCGACGATGAAGGCCAGTGCCGAGGCGTTCATCATGATTTCCAGGCTCATCAACACGAAAAGAATGTTGCGGCGCACCATCAGGCCGACGAGGCCGAGGCAGAACAGGATGCCGGCTACCGCTAAACCATGTTCGAGGGGAATTGCTGGCATGTGATTACTCCTTCGCCTCGTTGCGACCAAGATGGAAAGCTGTCACCGCTGCGGCGAGCAGCAGCATCGAGGCCAGTTCCACCACCAGCAGGTAAGGGCCGAACAGGCTGATGCCGACGGCCTTGGCGTCAACGGTGGTGTGGCCGATGCCGGTGCCGCTTTCGCTGGCGAACAGCACGTACAGCAGCTCCAGCAGCAGCAGGGCGGCCAGGACCACAGGGCCCAGCCAGATACCCGGCTTGAGCCAGCCACGTTCCTGGGCGACCGACGCCGGCCCCAGGTTGAGCATCATCACCACGAAAACGAACAGCACCATGATGGCGCCAGCGTAGGCAATCACTTCCAGGACACCGGCGAACGGAGCGCCGAGGGCGAAGAAGGTCATCGCCACGGAGATCAGCGAAATGATCAGGTAGAGCAGGGCGTGCACGGGGTTGGTGTTGGTGATCACCCGAAGGGTGGACACCACAGCGACACCGGATGCGAAATAGAAAGCGAATTCCATCTTTCTTCCTTAAGGGAGCAAGCTCTTCACGTTGATCGGCTCGGCTTCGTTCTGCGCGGCGCCTTTCGGCTTGCCGGCAACAGCCATACCTGCAACACGGTAGAAGTTGTAGTCAGGGTATTTGCCGGGGCCGGAGATCAGCAGATCTTCTTTCTCGTACACCAGTTCCTGACGTTTGAACTCGGCCATTTCGAAATCCGGCGTCAGCTGGATCGCGGTGGTCGGGCAGGCTTCCTCGCAGAGGCCACAGAAAATGCAACGGGAGAAGTTGATACGGAAGAACTCCGGGTACCAACGGCCGTCTTCTGTCTCGGCTTTCTGCAGCGAGATGCAACCGACCGGGCAAGCCACGGCACACAGGTTGCACGCTACACAGCGCTCTTCGCCATCCGGGTCGCGGGTCAGGACGATGCGGCCACGGTAGCGTGGCGGCAGGTAGACCGGCTCTTCGGGGTACTGCAGGGTGTCACGTTTGCGAAAACCGTGAGAGAACACCATCACCAGGCTGCGTAGCTGGGTGCCAGTGCCCTTAACGATGTCGCCAATATACTTGAACATGGGTCAAATCCTCACTGGGCCGCAACAGCTGGCGTGTTGAGCAACACGAGCGCAGCGGTCACCAGCAAATTGATCAGGGTCAGCGGCAGGCAGAACTTCCAGCCGAAGTCCATCACCTGGTCATAGCGCGGGCGCGGAATCGAGGCGCGCAGCAGGATGAACAGCATGATGAAGAACGCGGTCTTCAGAGCGAACCACAGGAACGGTACTTGCGGCAGGATGCCGAACGGACCGTGCCAGCCACCGAAGAACAGGGTTACCAGCAGCGCCGAGACCAGGATGATGCCGATGTACTCACCGACGAAGAACATGCCCCATTTCATCCCGGCGTATTCAATGTGGTAACCGTCGGCCAGTTCCTGTTCCGCTTCCGGCTGGTCGAACGGGTGACGGTGAGTCACGGCGACGCCAGCGATGAAGAAGGTGCAGAAGCCGAAGAACTGCGGAATGATGAACCACAGGTTCTGGGCCTGGTAGTCAACGATATCGCGCATGTTGAACGAGCCGGCCTGGGCAACGATGCCCATCAGCGCCAGGCCCATGAACACTTCGTACGACACGGTCTGGGCCGAGGCCCGCAGGCTGCCGAGCAGGGCGTACTTGTTGTTCGACGACCAGCCGGCGAACAGTACCGCGTACACCGACAGACCGGCCATGGCGAAGAAGAACAGCAGGCCGATGTTCAGGTCCGCGACACCCCAGGTCGGGGTGATCGGGATGATGGCGAAGGCGATCAGCAAGGCACTCATGGCCACCACCGGCGCCAGGGTGAAGATCATCTTGTCGACGAAGGGCGGGTTCCAGTCTTCCTTGAAGAACATCTTCAGCATATCGGCAGCGATCTGGAACATGCCGAACGGGCCGACGCGGTTCGGACCGTAACGGTCCTGCCACCAGCCCAGCAGGCGCCGCTCGACAAAACTGAGCAGCGCACCGCAGACCACCACGGCCAGCAGGACCACGATGGCCTTGATGACGGTGATGATCACATCGATCACTTCAGGGGTGAACCAGGTCATTGTGCTGCCTCCTGCAGGCCTTCGACGGATGCACCGAAGATGGCCGGTGGAATGCCGGCCAGGCCTTTGGGCAGGGCAACCAGGCCTGCGCCCAGTTCTTCATTGATACGCAATGGCAGACGCAGGGTCATGCCTGCCACGTTCACGCTGAGCATCGCGCCGTCGTTGACGCCCAGGCGGTCGGCTTCGGACTTGGCCAGGCCAACGTAGGCCTGTGGGATGCGCTCTTGCACCGGGGCGGCGCGCGAGGAGTTCTCTTCGCTGCCGAACAGGTGGTAGAACGGCACGACCTGCCAGGTACCACGGGCCGGGGAGAAGGCTGCCGGTACGCTGGCGAACCAGTTCAGCTTGTCACCCTCGGTTTCGATCAGGCGGGTGCCTGGGTCGCCTGCACGCAGGTGACCACCGACCTCGTCCTGGAACTTGTTCCAGGCTTGTGGCGAGTTCCAGCCCGGAGACCAGGCGAACGGCACTTGCGAACGCGGTTCGGCCGAACCCGAGTAACCTTCCATGGAGAAGGCGAAGGCGCTGTCCTTGTCTTGCGGAGTACGTGGCTCGTGCACGCTGATGTTGGCGCGCATGGCGGTACGACCGGAGTAACGCAGCGGCTCACGCGCAAGCTTCATGCCCTTGATGCGGAACGACGCGGATGGCGCGGCGTTGACGATGCCCGAGAGTTGCGGCGTGGCAGCGGCGCAGGCAGCGGTGACGTGGTCCAGCTGGGTCCAGTCCACCGGCTTGTTGAGCAGGGTCGCACGCAGGGCGTGCATCCAGCGCCAGCCTTCGTGAACCAGGATGCTGCTGTCCAGGTAGGTCGGATCGAACACCTGGAAGAAGCGCTGGGCACGGCCTTCCTGGCTGACCAGGGTGCCGTCGCCTTCGGCGAAGGTTGCCGCCGGCAGGACCAGGTGGGCGCGTTCGACGGTTGGGGTTTTCTGGTGATCGGCGACGATCACGACCTTGGCGGCGGCCAGGGCAGCGTCGACCTTGGCCGCTGGTACACGGCTGTACAGGTCGTTTTCGAGGACGACGATGGCGTCGGCCTTGCCGGCTATCACCGCGTCCAGGGCGGCATCGACGGACTCGCCACCGAGCATGGCCATACCCAGGCTGTTGGCCTCAGGCACCACCAGGCTCAGGGAACCGTTCTTCTCGCGCAGCTTCAGGGCTTTGGCGATGTTGGCGGCGGCCTCGATCAGCGCGCTGGAGGCCAGCGAAGTACCGGCAACCACCAGCGGACGGTTGGCGGCAACCAGGGCATCGGCGATGCGCTTGGCCAGGGCCAGGGCTTCGGCGTCCAGGCCTTCGACGGCAGGGGCGCTCGGGTCGATGGCGTGGGCCACGGCGAAACCGATACGGGCCAGGTCGTCAGGCGCGGCGTGTACGCATTCTTCAGCGACGTCATCGAGCTTGGTTTCGGCCAGGCTGGCGATGAACAGCGGGTACATGGCGTGCTGGCCGATGTTCTTCACCGCAGCATCCAGCCATGGCTGAACACGCATGGCATCGGCCATGGCTTCGGCCTTGCCCTTGACCGACTGGCGCAGGGCCAGGGCCACGCGGGCAGCAGTCTGGGTCAGGTCTTCGCCAAGGACGAACACCGCATCATGGTCTTCCATGTCGCGCAGGGTCGGGACCGGCAGCGGGCTGTCGTTGAGTACCTGCAGGGCCAGGCGCACGTGGGCCAGTTCAGCGGCTTCCATACCCGAGTAGAAGTGCTCGGCGCCGACCAGCTCGCGCAGGCCATAGTTGCTTTCCAGGCTGGCGCGTGGCGAACCGATACCGACGATGTTGCGACCGCGCAGCATGTCGGCGGCCTTGTCCAGCGCCGCGTCCAGGCTCAGCTTGCTGCCATCGGCCAGCAATGGCTGACGTGGACGGTCTTCGCGGTTGACATAGCCATAGCCAAAACGGCCACGGTCACAGAGGAAGTACTGGTTGACCGAACCGTTGAAACGGTTTTCGATCCGGCGCAGTTCGCCGTAACGCTCGCCCGGGCTGATGTTGCAACCGCTGGAGCAGCCATGGCAGATGCTCGGGGCGAACTGCATGTCCCATTTACGGTTGTAGCGCTCGGAGTGGGTCTTGTCGGTGAACACACCGGTCGGGCAGACCTCGGTGAGGTTGCCGGAGAACTCGCTTTCCAGGGTGCCGTCTTCAACGCGCCCGAAGTAGACGTTGTCGTGGGCACCGAACACGCCCAGGTCAGTACCGCCGGCGTAGTCCTTGTAGTAACGCACGCAGCGGTAGCAGGCGATGCAGCGGTTCATCTCGTGGGCGATGAACGGGCCGAGCTCCTGGTTCTGGTGAGTACGCTTGGTGAAACGGTAGCGGCGCTCGTTGTGGCCGGTCATCACCGTCATGTCTTGCAGGTGGCAGTGACCGCCTTCCTCGCAGACCGGGCAGTCGTGCGGGTGGTTGGTCATCAGCCATTCGACGACGCTGGCACGGAATACCTTGGCTTCTTCGTCTTCGATGGAAATCCAGCTGCCATCGGTGGCAGGGGTCATGCAGGACATGACGATACGACCACGGGTGTCGTTCTCGTCGGTGTACTGCTTGACTGCACACTGGCGGCAGGCACCGACGCTACCGAGCGCCGGGTGCCAGCAGAAATAGGGGATGTCGAGGCCTAGCGACAGACACGCCTGTAACAGGTTGTCTGCGCCGTTGACTTCGAGCTCTTTGCCGTCTACGTGGATAGTGGCCATGGTTCAAAGTTCTTCGTTGGCCCGCGTCTGCGGGCGTGGCTAATGGAAAACTGTGTGCCTGCAGCCCGCTACAGGTGTCCCCGGGCGAGCTGTGCAAGCAGCGGACGGCACGGACCGTCCGCATGTCTATTCGTTATGCGCCGACGACAATCGGCTTTGCCAGGTCCGGGCGCAGGCCGACAGCGGTGCTAACCGATGCCTGGTTGGCGATGCCAGCCTCGAACTCAGGGCGGAAGTACTTGATCGCGCTACCCAGCGGCTCAACGGCACCCGGTGCGTGAGCGCAGAAGGTCTTGCCTGGGCCGAGGAAGCCGACCAGACCCAGCAGGGTCTCGATGTCGCCCTGCTGGCCCTGGCCTTTCTCGAGGGCGCGCAGGAGCTTGACGCTCCATGGCAGGCCGTCGCGGCACGGGGTGCAGAAGCCACAGGATTCGCGGGCAAAGAACTCTTCCATGTTGCGCAGCAGCGACACCATGTTGACGCTGTCGTCCACGGCCATGGCCAGGCCGGTACCCATACGGGTGCCGACCTTGGCGATACCACCGGCGTACATTTGTGCGTCCAGGTGCTCGGGCAACAGGAAACCGGTACCGGCGCCGCCTGGCTGCCAGCACTTGAGCTTGAAGCCATCGCGCATGCCACCGGCGTAGTCTTCGAACAGCTCGCGGGCGCTGACGCCGAACGGCAGTTCCCACAGGCCCGGGTTCTTGACCTTGCCGGAGAAGCCCATCAGCTTGGTGCCGTGGTCTTCAGAGCCTTCGCGGGCCAGCGACTTGTACCAGTCGATGCCATTGCCGACGATGGCCGGCACGTTGCACAGGGTCTCGACGTTGTTCACGCACGTCGGCTTGCCCCAGACGCCAACGGCGGCAGGGAAGGGCGGCTTGGAGCGCGGATTGGCGCGGCGGCCTTCGAGGGAGTTGATCAGTGCGGTTTCTTCACCGCAGATGTAGCGACCGGCACCGGTGTGGACGAACAGCTCGAAGTCGAAGCCGCTGCCGAGGATGTTCTTGCCCAGCAGGCCTGCAGCCTTGGCTTCCTCGACCGCACGGGTGAGGTTGCGCGCTGCGGTGGTGTATTCGCCACGCAGGAAGATATAGCCGCGGTAGGCTTTCAGCGCGCGGGCACTGATGAGCATGCCTTCGATCAGCAGATGAGGCTGTTGCTCCATCAGCATGCGGTCTTTCCAGGTGTTGGGCTCCATTTCATCCGCGTTGCACAGCAGGTAGCGGATGTTCATGGATTCGTCTTTGGGCATCAGGCCCCATTTGACGCCCGTTGGGAAGCCCGCGCCGCCGCGGCCCTTGAGACCGGAGTCTTTCACGGTCTGCACGATATCGTCCTGGGACATCTGCGCCAGGGCCTTGCGGGCGGCGCTGTAGCCGTCCTTGGCCTGGTATTCGTCCAGCCACAGCGGCTCGCCGTCGTCGCGCAGGCGCCAGGTCAGCGGATGGGTCTCGGCGCTGCGGGCAATGCGGTTGGCCGGGCCGAAGGAAGTGATGGTCATACGTAACCCTCCAGCAACTTGGAGACGCCAGCAGGCTGGACATCGCCAAAGGTGTCGTCGTCGATCATCAGCGCCGGGGCCTTGTCGCAGTTACCCAGGCAGCACACTGGCAGCAGGGTGAAGCGGCCGTCGGCGGTGGTCTGGCCCAGGCCAATGCCCAGCTCGCTCTGAATCTGGCTGACCACCGATTCGTGGCCGCCGATGTAGCAGACCATGCTGTCGCAAACGCGGATGATGTGCCGGCCAACCGGCTGACGGAAGATCTGACTATAGAAGGTGGCTACGCCTTCGACGTCGCTGGCGGGGATGCCGAGCACTTCGCCGATGGCATAGATGGCGCCGTCCGGCACCCAGCCGCGTTCCTTCTGAACGATCTTCAGGGCTTCGATGGACGCCGCGCGCGGGTCCTCGTAGTGATGCATCTCGTGCTCGATGGCCGAGCGCTCGGTTTCGCTCAGGGCGAAACGGTCGGTTTGGATAAGCGTGCTGTTCATGCTTAGCGGTCCACGTCAGCCATAACGAAGTCGATACTGCCCAGGTACGCAATGAGGTCCGCGACCATGCTGCCGCGGATCACCGAAGGGATCTGCTGCAGGTGCGGGTAGCTCGGGGTGCGAATCCGGGTGCGGTAGCTCATGGTGCCGCCGTCGCTCGTCAGGTAGTAACTGTTGATGCCCTTGGTCGCCTCGATCATCTGGAAGGATTCGTTGGCCGGCATGACCGGGCCCCACGACACTTGCAGGAAGTGAGTGATCAGGGTTTCGATGTGCTGCAGGGTGCGCTCTTTCGGCGGCGGCGTGGTCAGCGGGTGATCCGCCTTGTACGGGCCTTCCGGCATGTTGCGCAGGCACTGGTCGATGATGCGGATACTCTGGCGCATCTCCTCGACACGGACCATGCAGCGATCGTAGGCATCGCCGTTGTGGGCCAGCGGTACTTCAAACTCGAAGTTCTCGTAGCCAGAATAAGGACGCGCTTTGCGCAGGTCGAAGTCAAGGCCGGTGGAACGCAGGCCGGCACCGGTTACGCCCCACTCCAGGGCTTCTTTGGTGTTGTACTGGGCAACGCCGATGGTCCGGCCCTTGAGAATGCTGTTCTGCAGGGCAGCCTTGGTGTACTCGTCGAGGCGCTTTGGCAGCCATTCGACGAAGTCTTTCACCAGCTTGTCCCAACCGCGCGGCAGGTCGTGGGCGACGCCGCCGATGCGGTACCAGGCCGGGTGCAGGCGGAAACCGGTGATGGCTTCGATCACGGTGTAGGCGCGCTGACGGTCGGTAAAGGTGAAGAATACCGGGGTCATGGCGCCAACGTCCTGGATGTAGGTACCCAGGAACAGCAGGTGGCTGGTGATCCGGAAGAACTCGGCCAGCATGATGCGGATCACGTCGACCTTCTGTGGCACCTGGATGCCGGCCAGCTTCTCGACCGCGAGCACGTACGGCAGGTTGTTCATCACCCCACCGAGGTAGTCGATACGGTCGGTGTAGGGAATGAAGCTGTGCCAGGACTGGCGCTCGGCCATCTTCTCGGCACCACGGTGGTGGTAGCCGATGTCCGGGACACAGTCGACGATCTCTTCACCGTCCAGTTGCAGGACGATACGGAAGGCACCGTGAGCCGACGGGTGGTTCGGGCCGAGGTTGAGGAACATGTAGTCCTCATTGGTACCGTGGCGCTTCATGCCCCAGGCCTCGGGGTTGAAGCGCGCAGCTTCTTCCTCAAGCTGCTGCTTGGCCAGGGTCAGGCTGTACGGATCGAATTCGGTCGCGCGCGCCGGGTAATCCTTGCGCAGGGGGTGACCTTCCCAGGTCGGCGGCATCATGATACGGGTCAGGTGTGGGTGGCCGGCAAAGTCGATGCCGAACATGTCCCAGACTTCGCGCTCATACCAGTTGGCGTTTGGCCAGATACCGGTCACGGTTGGCAGGTTCAGGTCGCCTTCGCTCAAGGCTACCTTGATCATGACGTCACTGTTCCGTTCCACCGACATCAGGTGATAGAACACGCTGAAGTCGGCCCCTGGCAGGCCACGACGCTGGGTGCGCAGACGCTCGTCCACGCCGTGCAGGTCATAGAGCATGCTGTACGGTTTGGCAACGTTACGCAGGAAGGTCAGTACTTCCTTGAGTTTGGCGCGGGTAACCCAAAGCACCGGCATGCCGGTGCGGGTTTCCTGGGCGACGAACGCCTCGGGGCCAAATTTGTTGTTCAGTTCGACAACCACATCCTGGTCGTCAGCCTTGTAAGGCGGGATATAAATAGCGGTGTCCGCTGTCATGGTCTCGGTCGCTTTCGGTCAACGTAGAGAATGAAGCCAGGCTGCCTGTCGCGCATGCGCAGGCAACAGGTCGCTGGATCAGACTTCGTCGGGGCTGCGCAGGTTGGTGACCTGGATGCGCTGTTCACGGCGTTGCTCTTTCTGCGACGGCATCTCGGCACGGTAGATGCCTTGATCACCGACAACCCAGGAAAGAGGACGACGCTCCTGGCCAATCGACTCCTGCAACAGCATCAGACCTTGCAGGAAGGCTTCAGGGCGAGGCGGGCAGCCAGGGACATAGACATCCACGGGGAGGAACTTGTCGACCCCTTGAACGACCGAGTAAATGTCGTACATGCCACCGGAGTTGGCGCACGAACCCATGGAGATGACCCACTTGGGTTCAAGCATCTGCTCGTACAGGCGCTGGATGATCGGCGCCATCTTGATGAAGCAGGTGCCGGCGATGACCATGAAGTCGGCCTGGCGCGGCGATGCCCGGATGACCTCGGCGCCGAAGCGGGCGATGTCGTGGGGCGCCGTGAAGGCCGTGGTCATTTCCACGTAGCAGCAGGAGAGGCCGAAGTTGTACGGCCACAGGGAGTTCTTACGCCCCCAGTTGACCGCGCCACTGAGCACATCTTCAAGTTTGCCCATGAAGATGTTCTTGTGGACCTGGTCCTCTAGCAGCGAATCGGAGACGGTTTCCCGCTCTCCGATTGGATATTGCTCGTTGGGAGCATCCGGGTCGATTCTGGTGAGATTGTATTGCATTGCCAAAGCCTCATTGTTTCAGCTTCGCTTGCCGCATGCGACGACCTACGGGAGCCCAATCGAGCGCCCCAACCCGCCAAAGGTAGACAAGACCAGCCAACAGAATTGCTATGAAAACGAGTGCCTCGACGAATCCGGTCCAGCCGCTTTCGCGGACGGACACAGACCAGGCAAAGAGAAAGAGGGCTTCGATATCGAAAATCACGAACAGCATCGCGACCAGATAGAATTTGGCTGACAGGCGCAAGCGGGCGCCGCCAGTGGGCAGCATGCCGGACTCGAAGGGTTCGTTCTTGCTACGGCCCCAGGCCTTGCTACCGAGCAGGGCGGACAGACCGAGCATGAAGGCACAGAGGCCGACGACACCCAAAAGGAAAATGGCAAAGCCCCAGTTGTGGGCGATGAGTCCTGTCGAATCGGGCATGCTGAAAATCCTTATACAGAGACCAGTCTCTGCGGCTTGGAAAGTAGTAAAGCAGTGACGATATGTCGCAGCGGAGTCTATCGCGCTGATTTTATGGGTAAACCCGGTGCAAGTAAAATTTCTGCAGCAAATTTATTCGTAGGATTAAGAACAAAAATCTTTCGTAGCTCGCTGCAAGCCGCATGGGGCGGGCATTGCCTCGGGTTTTGTTAATTATGTTTCTTGCACAGCGTAATGAAACTGCAACCTAGAAATGATAATTAATATCATCTACAGGTGTGCAATTCGTCCTACTGTTAAGGTCAACTACAAAGTTGTGCGGCATCGGCATCACCTTCAAGTTTCCACACCTTGTGTTTTAACCGAATTTATCCTGGCTTGCCGCGGCCTGGATCAAGGTTTTTGACGCTCGGCTGGTGTAGGCCGAAGCGGCAATCGCCCACTGTCCCAGCCAGTAGGCGAGGATGATCAGGTAGGGGGCGGCCTGGAAATGGCCGACAAAGCGGTCGATGCCGATCAGGCTGTCGGAGAACACGAAGGCGATCGCGCCCAGCGCCGCAACACCACCACAGGCCAGGGCGCGCCAGAGCATCGCGCTGATGGCCAGGGCATACACCGTCACAGGAATCAGTAACTCACCCAGGCCATGGCTGATCAGCAATGCCAGTAGCGCCGTGCCGACTATCAGTGAGATCGCCAGGGCCCAGGTTGCCCGTTGCCGCGTTTCGCTCAGGTAGCCGCGCAGGTAGGCCAGGTGTGCGCAGAGAAATGCCGCCAGGCCAAATACGAACAGATCGCCAGGCATGGCCAAAAGGATGTCGCCGAGTAGCGAAAAAACCAGGCCTATCGTGATCCAGCGTCGGTAGTGGGAAGGTTCGGCGGCCTTGAGCCAGAAGATCAGGGCCAGTACCGGAATCGGTTTGACCGCAAGGCCGAGCAACGCATTGTCGCTGGCCAGTGCATATAGATAGAGGGCCGCGCCGAGCAGGGCCAGGCAGAGCAGGGTGAAGGGGCGGGGCATGGCCGATCCTTGGTGTTGTTGTGCACCTAGCATAGCCAATGGGGATTTATAGGAAAGTGCCGAATCGGTCGAATCGCGGGGCAAGTCGAGTCGTCGCACTGCCGCGCCACAGAAAAACAAAACCCGGAGCCCCATCACAGGCCCCGGGTTTTGTCTGTCACCCGAATTTCAGCAACCGATCATTGATCAGTGGAACTGCTCTTCTTCAGTCGAGCCGGTCAGTGCGGTAACCGAAGACTTGCCACCCTGGATCACGGTGGTCATGTCGTCGAAGTAGCCGGTGCCGACTTCCTGCTGGTGGGCCACGAAGGTATAGCCTTTCGAAGCGTCAGCGAACTCCTGCTCTTGCAGTTTCACGTAGGCGGTCATGTCGTTGCGGGCGTAGTCGTGCGCCAGGTTGAACATGCCGTGCCACATGTTGTGGATACCGGCCAGGGTGATGAACTGGTGCTTGTAGCCCATGGCCGACAGTTCGCGCTGGAACTTGGCGATAGTCGCGTCGTCCAGGTTCTTCTTCCAGTTGAAAGAAGGCGAGCAGTTGTAGGACAGGATCTGGTCCGGGTATTCCTTCTTGATCGCTTCGGCGAAGCGACGGGCTTCGTCCAGGTCCGGCTTGGCGGTTTCACACCAGATCAGGTCGGCATAAGGAGCGTAGGCCAGGCCGCGGGCAATGGCTTGATCCAGGCCGGCACGAACCTTGTAGAAACCTTCCTGGGTGCGTTCGCCGACCACGAATGGCTGGTCGTACGGGTCGCAGTCGCTGGTCAGCAGGTCAGCGGCGTTGGCGTCGGTACGGGCCAGGATGATGGTCGGTACACCGGCAACGTCAGCTGCCAGACGGGCAGCGTTGAGCTTCTGAACGGCTTCCTGGGTCGGAACCAGTACCTTGCCGCCCATGTGGCCGCATTTTTTCACCGAGGCCAGCTGGTCTTCGAAGTGAACGCCGGCGGCGCCTGCTTCGATCATGTTCTTCATCAGCTCGTAGGCGTTCAGTACGCCGCCGAAACCGGCTTCAGCGTCAGCCACGATTGGTGCGAAGTAGTCGATGTAGCCGTCATCACCTGGGTTCTTGCCGGCTTTCCACTGGATCTGGTCGGCACGACGGAACGAGTTGTTGATGCGCTTGACCACGGTTGGAACCGAATCCACCGGGTACAGCGACTGGTCTGGGTACATGGACTCGGCCGAGTTGTTGTCGGCAGCCACTTGCCAGCCGGACAGGTAGATAGCCTGGATACCGGCCTTAACCTGTTGAACAGCCTGGCCGCCGGTCAGGGCGCCCATGCAGTTGACGAAATCTTTTTCCGGGCGGAAGGACGGGTGTGCGCCCTGGGTGACCAGTTTCCACAGCTTTTCGGCACCCATGCGGGCCAGGGTGTGCTCAGGCTGGACCGAGCCACGCAGGCGTACGACATCGGCGGCGGTGTAGGTACGGGTCACGCCTTTCCAGCGCGGGTTCTCGGCCCAGTCTTTTTCGAGGGCTGCAATTTGCTGTTCGCGTGTCAGTGCCATGGAAATAAACCTCGTCGCATCGGTCTTGGAAAAAATTCTCGCTCACACAGCGCAGATCAGAAGCCTGGCGTAAGTCATGTTCAGCGAAATATGCGACGGTCGAACGATGGGGCTCGAAGAGGGGAAGTGAGCAGGCGTGGGCGAGGTTTTCGCTGCAGGGTGGCTCGTGGATGCCTAACTGCAGTGAACAGTGCTGCCGGGTGCCTCATGATGCGCTTCCGTCCCTCGGGACAACTTCGTTCCAGTCGCAATCTCGTCAAACTGCCTTGTGGGCTGTACAGACACGAGTCGGCTCAGGTGGGTAGCTTAGAGCGCGGCTCGAAGGCCCTTGCCAGGGCCTCTGATTAGCGGGAGCGGGGCCATCATGCCTCTACCAAATGAGGTCGTCAAATGTTTTGTAGTGCTTTTTTATTGCCACTACATCTTTTGTCTAATGCGACTCATCAGTCAGTTCCGAGGCCGTTGGTCGAGGCCTTGATTTGCCTGGCTTCAGTCCAGAGCGTCGACTTTTACCCGCAAAGTCATGTTCTCACCGCGCTGGGTGCTGTAACTGAGGGCTGAAGCACTGCGTTCGGACTGGCTCTGCTGGTTGACACCGGCCAGGGTGATCCATTCGCCGAGTTTGCCGCTGACTTTTGTGTCGGTGCTTTGAACCTTCACTACATCGGGACGTTCCTGGCTCATCCGGTCATTGTTGGTGCTGATGCTCAGCTTAACGGTGTCGCCGCTGACGTTTGCGGTGACATAGAAGCCCTGGGTGACGTTGCGGTACTCAGTGTCACTTTGCACGCGGCCAAAGCCATCGGTGCTGGTGCTGGTGATCGGAATGCTCTGGCCGACCTGGATCAGTGCCGGGCTGCCTTCGGTGGCTTGCACCTGCTGCAGGCCGCCTTCGCGGTTGGCGGTGCCGTAGCGGATGACGCGGGCGTTACCGCGGTTATCCTGGAAGTTGCTGTCGTTGTTGTCGACGCTGATCATCAGGCGCCGCGGCGCAGTGTCCAGTTGTTGCAGCAGAGTGCGCAGGTCGTCGATGCGCTGGGGGGCGGCATTGACGATAAGCTTGTTTTCAAAGGCACTGACGCTGCCATCCTTGCCGATGAAGGATTGTGCGGTGGGGAGCAGTTCGGTGCTGGTGCGGTGGTTCAGCGGCAGGACTTCGGTGGCGGCCAGCGCACTCAGGCTGAACGACAGAAGCAGGGAGGCGAGTAGGGGGCGTAGCGGCATGTCCATGATCTCCGCGGGTGGAGTAGACATGATGGCAAATTTGTAGGGGTTGTGGGTATTTGAGCGTGTGGGATTCATCCGCGAAGGACTGCGTAGCCGTCCAGGTTTGGGGCCGCGATGCGGCCCTTCGCGGATGAATCCGCTCTCACACTCGACAGTCAGGCCAGTTCGCGTGACTCGCGAACCATATCCACGTGGGGAATCCCTGCTTCGAGGAACTCCTCGCTGACCACCTTGAAGCCAAGGCGCTCGTAGAATGGCGTGGCCTGCACTTGGGCGCTGAGCATTTGCTGCTTGAGGTCGCGGTTCTGCGCTTCGACGATAATAGCCTGCATTAGCGCATCGCCGACTTTCAGGCCGCGCCAGTCCTTGAGTACCGACACCCGGCCAATCTGGCCGTCGGTCAACAGGCGGGCCGTGCCGATGGCGTAGTCGCCTTCCAGGGCGAGGAAGTGCACGGCGCTGTTGTCGTCGGCATCCCATTCCAGTTCTGGCGGTACGCATTGCTCGGCGATGAAGACGGCTTCACGAATGCGGCGGATGTCGGCGTTGTCTTTGTGCCAGTCGGCAAGGCGGACCCGAATCTTATTCATTGGCAAACCCCAAGCTTCCTTGTTTGACCAGTTCGCAGATCAAGGTAATGCCTTGATCGCTTTCAAGCCATTGCTCAAGGTTTTCGATATGCAACGCATCGGCGGCGCAGATCAGTTTCAGCAGTTCGCGCAGGTCGCCCGGCAGCAGACGGCTTTGACCGCTGGCGAACAGCAGCAGGTTGTCATCGACTTCCGACCAGGCCAGGCGGGCGCTTGGATTGCGGATCAGGATTGCGCCCTGGGCCAGGCTTTCGATCAGTTCCGCTTCGTCCAGCGGCTCGCCACTGACCATCTCTGGGTAGCGTGGCTCGGTCATGAACTGGCCGAACCAGGTCAGCAGCAGGCGTTCGTCGCCCATGTGCTCGGTCAGCAGGTTCTTCAGGCGGTCCAGGGCGTCGTGCTGGATCTGGTGCGGGTCGCTGACCGGTTTGGCGTCGGCGTCGCTGTAGCGCTCTTCGTCAGGCAGGAACTGGCTGAGGAAGTCAGTGAAGTGAGTCAACACTTCAGCGGCGCTCGGCGCACGGAAGCCCACCGAGTAGGTCAGGCAGTTGTCTTCGGCGATGCCGTAGTGGGCCAGGCGTGGCGGCAGGTAGAGCATGTCGCCTGGTTCCAGGGTCCACTCTTCGCTTTGCTCGAATTCAGCCAGGATGCGCAGGTCGGCGTGCTCGATCAGGGGGCTGTCGCTGTCGCAGACCTGGCCGATCTTCCAGTTGCGCTTGCCCTGGCCTTGCAGCAGGAATACGTCGTAGTTGTCGAAGTGCGGGCCGACACTACCGCCTGGGGCGGCGAAGCTGATCATCACATCGTCGATGCGCCAGCTCGGCAGGAAGCGGAAGTGCTCCAGCAGCTCGTGGACTTCTGGCACGAACTGATCCACCGCCTGCACCAGCAGGGTCCAGTCGCGCTCGGGCAGCGTGCTGAAAGTGTCTTCCTCGAATGGGCCGCGACGCAGCTCCCACGGGCGCTCGCCGTGTTCGATGACCAGGCGCGATTCGACTTCTTCTTCCAGGGCCAGGCCGGCCAGCTCGTCGGCATCGATCGGGCTTTCGAAGTCGGTAAAAGCCTGGCGTACCAACAGAGGCTTTTTCTGCCAGTAGTCGCGCATGAATTCGCGGGCAGTGAGGCCGCCCAGCAGCTGCAGTGGAGTATCAGGATTCATGTGTAACCTATTGAAAAAAAGTAATTTTCTTTCGGGAATAAAAACGCCCGGCTGAGCCGGGCGTTTACGCGCAGGGCGCAGATCAGATGCGTTTGGCTTGAGCCGCAGCATTGCCGATGTAGGAGGCAGGCGTCAGCTTTTTCAGCTCGGCGCGGGCTTCAGCCGGCATGTCCAGGCCATCGATGAAGGTCAGCAGCGCTTCAGGGCTGATGCCTTTGCCACGGGTCAGCTCCTTGAGCTTCTCGTAGGGGTTCTCGATGTCGTAGCGGCGCATGACGGTCTGGATCGGCTCGGCGAGGACTTCCCAGCAGGCGTCCAGGTCTTCGGCGATACGGGCTTCATTGATTTCCAGCTTGCTGATGCCCTTGAGGCTGGCCTCGTAGGCGATCACGCTGTGGGCGAAGCCAACGCCCAGGTTGCGCAGCACAGTGGAGTCGGTCAGGTCGCGCTGCCAGCGCGAGATCGGCAGCTTGCTGGCCAGGTGCTGGAACAGCGCGTTGGCGATACCCAGGTTGCCTTCGGAGTTTTCAAAGTCGATCGGGTTGACCTTGTGCGGCATGGTCGAGGAGCCGATTTCGCCAGCGATGGTGCGCTGCTTGAAGTAGCCCAGGGAGATGTAGCCCCAGATATCGCGGTCGAAGTCGATCAGGATGGTGTTGAAGCGGGCGATCGCGTCGAACAGTTCGGCGATGTAGTCGTGTGGCTCGATCTGGGTGGTGTACGGGTTGAGCACCAGGCCCAGCTCGTCTTCGATGAAGGCGCGGGCGTTGGCTTCCCAGTCGATCTGCGGGTAGGCCGACAGGTGGGCGTTGTAGTTGCCCACGGCGCCGTTGATCTTGCCCAGCAGGGGTACAGCGGCAACCTGAGCGATCTGGCGCTCAAGACGGTAGACGACGTTGGCCAGCTCTTTACCCAGAGTAGTCGGCGAAGCCGGTTGACCGTGGGTGCGCGACAGCATCGGCACGTCGGCGAAGCGGTGAGCCAGCTCACGGATAGCCTGGGCGATCTGGCGCATCAGCGGCAACAGCACGTCGTCACGGCCAGCGCGCAGCATCAGGGCGTGGGACAGGTTGTTGATGTCTTCACTGGTGCAGGCGAAGTGAATGAACTCGCTGACCTTGGCCAGTTCTGGCAGCTTGGCAGCCTGCTCTTTGAGCAGGTACTCAATGGCCTTGACGTCGTGGTTGGTGGTGCGCTCGATTTCTTTCACGCGTTCGGCGTGTTCGAGGGCGAACTCATCGGCCAGGCCATTGAGCAAGGCGTTGGCTTCAGCGGAAAGCGCTGGAACTTCAGGGATTTGCGGATGAGCGGCGAGGCGCTGCAACCAGCGCACCTCGACCAGGGCGCGGAAACGGATCAGGCCGTATTCGCTGAAAATAGGGCGCAGGGCCTGGGTTTTGCCGGCGTAACGGCCGTCAACAGGGGAAACCGCAGTGAGCGAGGAAAGCTGCATGGGGTGTTCTCGGACAGTCAGGCTTTGAAGAGGGCGCATATCATACATGAAAAACGCGCCCGGGTCGGGTGGCTGACAAAAGGTAATGCCAGCAGGTCAATCCAGTGGTCTGGGCCGCAGGGCAGCCCTTGAAATCAGCCGCGCAACATCGGATACAGTTCTTTGAGCAGTTTGCGCCGGCTGACCACCAGCTGCCAGCGATGCCCGCCCAGCTGGCGCCACAGGCGCGCAGCACGAATGCCGGCGAGCAGCAGGGCGCGGATCTTCGAGGCGTTGCTTGGCTGCTGCAGATGGCGCATGTCACCGTGGACCTGAATGCGCTGGCGCAGGGTGCTCAAGGTGTCTTGGTACAGGGCGCCGCTGGAGGCAATGACGTTCTCGTGCACCAGGCCGAAATGCTCGGCCTGGGACTGGATCTGTGGCAGTCGGTTACCGATCACATCAAGCATGTCGCCGCGCTTGGCCAGTTGACGCTCAAGGCCAAGCATCGACAGTGCGTAGCGCAGCGGTTCGCGCTGCAGGCTGCCCGGATCACGCTCAAGAGCACTAGCCAGGGCGCGGTAGCCGTCACGCAGGTTGAGATCGTCGCCACCGAACACTTCCAGGGTACTTTGCGGGTCACGCACCAGCAGGCTGCCAAGCATGCAACCCAGGTTCGCCTCGCTGGCCTGGCCGGTGCGGGCAATGCGGTCAACCAGTACGGCGGCCTGGAACACGCCGCCCAGCGCAATCAACTGCTCTTGGATCGAGCTCATCAGTGCGCGCTCCACGGCTCGGCCGTCTCGATCACGCCGCCACCCAGGCAGATTTCGCCGTCATAGAACACCACCGACTGGCCCGGGGTCACGGCCCGTTGTGGCTCGTCGAACACCGCACGGTAGCCGCTTGCGCTCAGCTCCAGGGTGCAGTCCTGATCGCTCTGGCGGTAACGCACCTTGGCGGTCAGGCGCCGTGGGCTGGACAGGTCGATCGGGTTGACCCAGAAAATCTCCGACGCCAGCAAGGCGCGGGAGAACAGCCATGGATGCTCGTTGCCCTGGCCAACCACCAGCACGTTGCGCTCGAGGTCTTTTTCCAGCACGTACCACGGCTCGTCACCGGCATCCTTGAGGCCGCCGATGCCCAGGCCCTGGCGCTGGCCGATGGTGTGGTACATCAGGCCGTGATGGCGACCGATCACTTCACCGTCAGTGGTCTGGATTTCGCCGGGCTGCGCTGGCAGGTATTGCTTGAGGAAGTCGCTGAAGCGCCGTTCGCCAATAAAGCAGATGCCGGTGGAGTCTTTCTTCTTCGCTGTGGCCAGGCCATGTTTCTCGGCGATGGCACGTACTTCGGGCTTTTCCAGTTCGCCAACAGGGAACAGGGTGCGGGCGATTTCCTTGCCGCCGACAGCGTGCAGGAAGTAGCTCTGGTCCTTGTTCGGGTCCAGGCCTTTGAGCAGTTCGGTGCGTCCGTCGGTGTCACGGCGGCGCACGTAATGGCCGGTAGCGATCAGGTCGGCGCCGAGCATCAGGGCGTAGTCGAGGAACGCCTTGAACTTGATTTCGCGGTTGCACAGGATATCCGGGTTCGGCGTGCGACCGGCCTTGTATTCGGCCAGGAAGTGCTCGAACACGTGGTCCCAGTATTCGGCGGCGAAGTTGGCGGTATGCAGCTTGATGCCAATGCGGTCGCAGACGGCCTGGGCATCGGCCAGGTCTTCGCGGGCGGTGCAGTACTCGGTGCCGTCATCCTCTTCCCAGTTCTTCATGAACAGGCCTTCCACCTGGTAGCCCTGTTCCATCAGCAGGAGGGCGGAGACGGAAGAATCCACGCCGCCGGACATGCCGACAATAACGCGTGTCTTTTCGGGTTCGTAAAGTGCTGGACTGGTCATAGGTACCGGCTGTGTATCTGGAAAAAGACAACGATTCTATCAGGCTGCGGGCCTCAAGGCATCGTCACTGTCAGTCGCGAATCAACGCCAGGCTGTGCAGCGGCCCGGCCAGGTAGTCGTCGATGCAGCGCGGCACCAGCTCGCTGCGCCAGCGCTCGGGGTCAGCCAGCAGCTCGTCACGGGTCAGCCACACGGCGCGCACGATGTCGTTGTCCAGGGCGCGCTCGGGGTGGTGCCTGAGTGCGCGGGCGGCGAAGCAGATGCGCTGGTAGGTCACGCCGTTGCTTGGGGCTGTATAGAGATAGATGCCGACGACGCCGGTCAGTTCGACCTCCCAGGCGGTTTCCTCGAGGGTTTCGCGCCGGGCCGCTTCGCGCAGGCTTTCGTTGGCCTCAAGATGGCCGGCGGGTTGGTTGAAAACGTGCTTGCCGGCCTTGAACTCTTCGACCATAAGGAAGCGGCCCTGGTCTTCGACGATGGTGGCGACGGTGATGTGGGGTTGCCAGGTCATTCGGAAAGCCCTGTGTGGTTTTGGTGGACCTTATCCCGGAAAAGCAGAAGCCCCGGTGCGTGGCCGGGGCTTCCGTTGTTACGTCAAGCGAACCTTACAGTGCGGCAACCGCGCTGTTGAAGGTCAGGCTCGGGCGCATCACTTTGCTGGTCAGCTCGGCATCCGGGTAGTAGTAACCACCGATTTCAGCCGGCTTGCCCTGAACGGCGTTGAGCTCGGCGACGATGGTCGCTTCGTTCTCGGCCAGGGCTTTTGCCAGTGGGGCGAAGCGCGCTTGCAGGGCAGCGTCGTCGCTCTGTGCAGCCAGTGCCTGGGCCCAGTACAGGGTCAGGTAGAAGTGGCTGCCACGGTTGTCGATACCGCCGACCTTGCGCGCAGGGGACTTGTTGGTGTCCAGGAACTGGCCGGTGGCCTGGTCCAGGGTCGCCGCCAGTACCTTGGCTTTCGGGTTGGCGTAGGCAGTGCTCAGGTGCTCCAGGGACGCGGCCAGGGCGAGGAACTCACCGAGGGAGTCCCAGCGCAGGAAGTTCTCTTCGACCAGTTGCTGTACGTGCTTCGGTGCCGAGCCGCCGGCGCCGGTTTCGAACAGGCCGCCGTTGTTCATCAGCGGTACGATCGACAGCATCTTGGCGCTGGTGCCCAGTTCCATGATCGGGAACAGGTCGGTCAGGTAGTCGCGCAGTACGTTACCGGTCACCGAGATGGTGTCCTGGCCCGCACGGATGCGCTGCAGGGAAACCTTCATGGCCTCGACAGGCGGCAGGACGCGGATGTCCAGGCCAGCGGTGTCGTGGTCTTTCAGGTACTTCTGGACCTTCTCGATCAGCACGCCGTCGTGGGCACGCTGCGGGTCGAGCCAGAACAGCGCCGGAGTGTTGCTGGCGCGGGCGCGGTTGACGGCCAGTTTGACCCAGTCCTGGATCGGCGCGTCTTTGGTCTGGCACATGCGGAAGATGTCGCCGGCTTCGACTTCCTGCGACAGCAGCAGGTTGCCCTTGCCGTCAACCACGCGGATTACGCCGTCGGCCTTGGCCTGGAAGGTCTTGTCGTGGGAGCCGTACTCTTCGGCTTTCTGCGCCATCAGGCCAACGTTCGGTACGCTGCCCATGGTGGTCGGATCGAAGGCGCCGTGTTGCTTGCAGTCTTCGATAACGGCCTGGTAGATGGTCGCGTAGCAGCGATCCGGGATCACTGCCTTGGTGTCCTGCAGCTGGCCTTCGGTGTTCCACATCTTGCCCGAGTCACGGATCATCGCCGGCATCGAGGCGTCGACGATGACGTCGCTCGGCACGTGCAGGTTGGTGATGCCCTTGTCGGAGTTGACCATGGCCAGCGCCGGACGCACGTCGTAGACGGCTTTGATGTCGGCTTCGATCTGCGCCTGCTGTTCAGCTGGCAGGGTCTTGATACGGGCGTACAGGTCGCCGATGCCGTTGTTCAGGTTGAAGCCGATCTGCTCCAGTACCACGGCGTGCTTGTTCAGCGCGTCCTGGTAATACTCGGCAACGATCTGGCCGAACATGATCGGGTCGGAGACCTTCATCATGGTGGCTTTGAGGTGTACCGACAGCAGTACGCCCTTGGCCTTGGCGTCTTCGATTTCAGCGGCAATGAACTTGCGCAGGGCCTTGGTGCTCATGACGGCGCAGTCGATGATCTCGCCGGCTTTTACCGAGGTCTTTTCCTTCAGAACGGTGGTGGTGCCGTTCTTGTCCAGCAGTTCGATACGCAGGCTGTCATCGGCTTCGATCAGCGCGGCTTTCTCGCTGCCGTAGAAGTCGCCCTGGCTCATGTGGGCCACGTGGGACTTGGAGTCGGCAGCCCAGGCACCCATCTTGTGCGGGTGCTTGCGTGCGTAGTTTTTGACCGACAGCGGGGCGCGGCGGTCGGAGTTGCCTTCACGCAGAACCGGGTTTACGGCGCTGCCCTTGATGCGGTCGTAGCGAGCCTTGGCTTCTTTCTCGGCATCGGTAGCGGCGGCTTCAGGGTAGTCAGGAACGTTGAAGCCCTTGGCTTGCAGCTCCTTGATCGCGGCCTTGAGCTGCGGTACCGAGGCGCTGATGTTCGGCAGCTTGATGATGTTGGCTTCTGGCGTGGTGGCCAGTTGGCCCAGTTCTGCCAGGTGGTCGGCCACTTGCTTGTCGGCGCCGAGCTGTTCAGGGAAGGCAGAAAGGATGCGGCCGGCCAGAGAGATGTCCCGGGTTTCTACGGCGATGTCGGCGCAAGCGGTGAAGGCTTCGACGATGGGGAGCAGTGAATAGGTGGCGAGGGCAGGGGCTTCGTCGGTGAAGGTGTAGATGATCTTGGATCGGGTGGGCATATTCGGGTTAACTCTCTGTTTTGCTGAGCGTGCGCAGAATCTCGAAGTGCGCAGGGTAGGCGCTTCGCTCAGACACATCTATGAGCAGAAGGTCGAGGGTTCTGTGCGGTGATGGTGGATTGCATCAGTCGAGTGTCAAGCGGCTGAACTGCGGTAACAGCCCAGTCAGGTCGGGGTCGCGTTTCAGACGGTTCGCCCCAGTGACCCTTTGGTCACCGGCGGAGTATACCAAATCCTTGATCGGAATCATCAAGATCAACGTGTAACAGCGGCTTTTTTAGACCAAAGATGTAGGTGCATTAGCTCCAATTTGGTGCATTCGCAGCCATGGTTTCCGTTGCCGTGCAACTGGGGTACGCTCTGGGGATCCAGATGACGTACCACACCAAAAAAAACGGAGTGCAGCATGGGATACCAGAAAATCAAGGTTCCGGCAGTCGGCGACAAAATCACCGTCAATGCGGACCATTCTCTCAATGTTCCTGATAATCCGATCATCCCGTTCATCGAAGGCGACGGCATTGGCGTAGACGTCAGTCCCGTCATGATCAAAGTGGTCGATGCTGCTGTAGAAAAAGCCTATGGGGGCAAGCGCAAGATTTCCTGGATGGAAGTCTACGCCGGTGAAAAAGCCACCCAGGTGTATGACCAGGATACCTGGCTGCCCCAGGAAACCCTGGATGCGGTCAAAGATTACGTCGTTTCCATCAAGGGCCCGCTGACCACCCCGGTCGGGGGTGGTATTCGCTCCCTCAACGTTGCCCTGCGCCAGCAGCTGGACCTATATGTCTGCCTGCGTCCTGTGGTGTGGTTCCAGGGCGTGCCGAGCCCGGTGAAAAAGCCGGGTGATGTCGACATGGTGATCTTCCGCGAAAACTCCGAAGACATTTATGCCGGTATCGAATGGAAGGCCGGTTCTCCCGAAGCGACCAAGGTCATCAAGTTCCTGAAAGAAGAAATGGGCGTCACCAAGATCCGTTTCGACCAGGATTGCGGCATCGGCATCAAGCCGGTCTCGAAAGAAGGTACTCAGCGTCTGGTGCGCAAGGCCTTGCAGTACGTGGTGGACAACGACCGCAAGTCGCTGACCATCGTGCACAAAGGCAACATCATGAAGTTCACCGAAGGTGCCTTCAAGGATTGGGGTTACGAGGTGGCCAAGAACGAATTCGGCGCCGAGCTGCTCGATGGCGGCCCATGGATGAAGTTCAAGAACCCGAAAACCGGCCGTGAAGTTATCGTCAAGGATGCCATTGCTGACGCCATGCTCCAGCAGATCCTGCTGCGTCCGGCCGAATACGACGTGATTGCCACCCTCAACCTCAATGGCGACTACCTTTCCGACGCCCTGGCGGCGGAAGTGGGTGGTATCGGTATTGCGCCGGGCGCCAACCTGTCCGATACCGTGGCCATGTTCGAAGCCACTCACGGTACCGCGCCGAAATACGCTGGCAAGGACCAGGTCAACCCAGGGTCGGTGATTCTCTCGGCCGAGATGATGCTGCGTCATCTGGGCTGGACCGAGGCGGCCGACCTGATCATCAAGGGCACCAATGGCGCCATTGCCGCCAAGACCGTGACTTATGACTTCGAGCGCCTGATGGACGGCGCGACCTTGGTCAGCAGTTCCGGTTTCGGTGAAGCATTGATCAAGCATATGTAAGCCAGGCATAAAAAGCCGGCCCGTTCACAAGAACGGGCCGGCTTTTTTTGTGCTGTGTGTCAGACAGTTGCGGTGGTAGACGGTGCGGGTGTTGGATCAGTGGTCGCGGCTTTCAGTCCGTTGATTTTTATCGCATGCAGTCCTTTTGGTCCCTGGATGATCTCGAAGTTGACGACCTGTCCGGCTTTCAGGGTTTTATAACCCTCCATCTCGATAGCCGAGTAGTGTGCAAACAGGTCCTCTGTTTTCCCGTCTTCATTGATGAATCCATAGCCCTTGGCATTGTTGAACCACTTGACTTTACCGCTTGCCATCCTCATATCCCTCTGCAAAGGACTCCATCACTGGAGTATCATCCACTCCATCCGCATATGAACCTGCGAAAATTCTGGTTGACTGCGCGGATCTTTATCGACCACGGTGGGCTCTTATTGGTTGTAACACCGTTTTGCCGATAGTCAAGGTGAGGTGACGGCTGTCCCGCGTCACCTGTGCGGTCAATCCATAATCCAACCTGTCGAAATGATGAAATTCTTTCCATGCATGCACATAGCCAGATTCGACTAACATTCAATCAGGATCGCCCGCAATCGCATGAGGACGATGGTTCTGGCCTGGCGGTACAGGAGGCTAAACCGGCCCTGCAGGCACCACCGATGTACAAGGTGGTTTTGTTCAATGATGACTACACACCGATGGATTTCGTCGTCGAAGTGCTCGAGGTGTTTTTTAACCTGAATCGCGAGCTGGCGACCAAGGTCATGCTGGCCGTCCATACAGAAGGGCGGGCAGTATGCGGATTGTTTACCCGTGACATCGCCGAGACCAAGGCCATGCAGGTCAACCAATACGCAAGGGAAAGCCAGCATCCGCTACTCTGTGAAATCGAGAAGGACGGTTAATCGCCGACCACTTGGGTATGAGGTGAAGCTATGTTAAACCGCGAGCTCGAAGTCACCCTCAATCTGGCCTTCAAGGAGGCACGCTCGAAGCGTCATGAGTTCATGACTGTCGAGCACCTGCTGCTGGCGCTATTGGATAATGAGGCCGCCGCGACTGTTCTGCGCGCCTGCGGCGCGAACCTCGATAAACTCAAACACGACCTGCAGGAGTTCATCGACTCCACCACGCCGTTGATTCCCGTGCATGACGAGGATCGTGAAACCCAGCCAACCCTGGGCTTCCAGCGTGTATTGCAGCGCGCAGTCTTCCATGTCCAGAGCTCGGGCAAGCGTGAAGTCACCGGCGCCAATGTGCTGGTAGCGATTTTCAGCGAACAGGAAAGTCAGGCCGTGTTCCTGCTTAAGCAGCAGAGCGTGGCACGTATCGACGTGGTCAATTACATCGCCCATGGCATCTCCAAGGTGCCGGGCCATGGTGAACACTCCGAGGGCGAGCAGGATATGCAGGATGAGGATGGCGGCGAGACTTCATCGTCGGGCAATCCACTGGATGCCTATGCCAGCAACCTCAACGAGCAGGCCCGTCAAGGGCGGATCGACCCGTTGGTCGGTCGCGAACTCGAAGTCGAGCGTGTGGCGCAGATCCTCGCTCGTCGGCGCAAGAACAACCCGCTGCTGGTCGGTGAGGCTGGTGTCGGCAAGACGGCCATCGCCGAAGGCCTGGCCAAGCGCATTGTCGACGGCCAGGTGCCTGACCTGCTGGCGCAAAGCGTGGTTTACTCCCTGGACCTGGGCGCTTTGCTGGCCGGTACCAAGTACCGCGGTGACTTTGAGAAGCGCTTCAAGGCGCTGCTCAACGAGCTGCGCAAACGTCCGCAGGCGATCCTGTTCATCGACGAGATCCACACCATCATCGGTGCCGGTGCGGCGTCCGGTGGAGTTATGGATGCCTCCAACCTGCTCAAGCCGCTGCTGTCTTCGGGTGATATCCGTTGCATCGGTTCGACCACCTTCCAGGAAT
Source organism: Pseudomonas sp. (assembly GCF_050739775.1). Taxonomy (GTDB): domain Bacteria; phylum Pseudomonadota; class Gammaproteobacteria; order Pseudomonadales; family Pseudomonadaceae; genus Aquipseudomonas. Next base: position 63,737 of record NZ_JBOICA010000001.1, on the reverse strand, counting down.
TTCGCGGAATCTTCGAAAAGGATCGTGCTTTGGCGCGGCGCTTCCAGAAGGTCGATGTCAGCGAACCATCGGTGGAAGACACCGTAGGTATCCTGCGTGGGCTCAAGGGGCGTTTCGAGTCTCATCACAACATCGAGTACAGTGATGAGGCCTTGCGTGCCGCTGCAGAGCTTGCGGCGCGCTACATCAATGATCGGCACATGCCCGACAAGGCTATCGATGTAATCGACGAAGCCGGTGCCTACCAGCGCCTGCAGCCGGTGGAGAAGCGCGTCAAGCGTATCGATGTGCCACAAGTCGAGGACATCGTCGCGAAAATCGCGCGGATTCCACCGAAACACGTCACCAGTTCCGACAAGGAGCTGCTGCGTAACCTTGAGCGTGACCTGAAGCTGACGGTGTTCGGTCAGGATGCGGCGATCGATTCGCTGGCGACTGCGATCAAGCTGTCGCGTGCCGGCCTGAAGTCGCCTGATAAGCCTGTCGGTTCGTTCCTGTTCGCAGGGCCTACCGGTGTAGGTAAAACCGAGGCGGCTCGTCAGCTGGCCAAGGCCCTGGGCGTCGAGCTGGTGCGCTTCGACATGTCCGAGTACATGGAGCGCCATACCGTATCGCGTTTGATCGGTGCGCCTCCAGGCTATGTCGGTTTCGATCAGGGTGGTTTGCTCACTGAGGCTATTACCAAGCAGCCGCACTGCGTATTGCTGCTCGATGAGATCGAGAAGGCTCATCCGGAAGTCTTCAACCTGCTGCTGCAGGTAATGGACCACGGCACCCTGACCGACAACAACGGGCGCAAGGCGGACTTTCGCAACGTTATTGTGATCATGACTACCAACGCCGGTGCTGAAACCGCTGCGCGAGCCTCGATTGGCTTCACTCAGCAGGATCACTCTTCCGACGCCATGGAAGTGATCAAGAAGAGCTTTACGCCGGAGTTCCGCAACCGTCTGGACACTATTATCCAGTTTGGTCGCCTGAGTCACGAAGTGATCAAAAGTGTGGTGGACAAGTTCCTTACTGAGCTGCAGGCGCAACTGGAAGACAAGCGTGTCCTGTTGGAAGTGAGTGATGCGGCGCGGGGGTGGTTGGCCGCTGGTGGTTACGATGCGCAGATGGGCGCGCGGCCAATGGCGCGGCTGATCCAGGACAAGATCAAGCGGCCATTGGCCGAGGAGATCCTGTTTGGCGAGCTGGCCGAGCATGGCGGTGTGGTGCACATCGACATTCGCGATGGCGAGCTGGTGTTCGACTTCGAGACCACGGCCGAGATGGCCTGACAAGAGGTGTGGGGGCGGATGAATCCGCTCCCTTGGTCGTCAGGATGGAGCAACAAAAACGCCCGGCATATAGCCGGGCGTTTTTGTTGGTGACGCTTAGCGGGCGCGGTAGGTGATGCGCCCCTTGCTCAGGTCGTAAGGCGTCAGTTCGACGCGGACCTTGTCACCAGTCAGGATACGAATGTAGTTCTTGCGCATTTTTCCGGAGATATGCGCGGTAACGACGTGCCCATTTTCCAACTCCACACGGAACATGGTGTTGGGCAGGGTGTCGACGACAGTGCCTTCCATTTCGAAGCTGTCTTCTTTCGACATGCAGTAAAGCCCTCGGTGTCCAGTTAATGGCCCGGTGCACAACTGCGCCAGGCAAAAAAAGTGGCGTGCATTGTGCCCGAAAAATGGGCTTCAAGCCAATGATTTCAGTTCAGGCTTACCCAGCGCTGATTGATCAACAGCTCGATGGGGCGGTACTGGGTCTTGTAGTTCATCTTTTTGCAGTTTTTGATCCAGTAACCGAGGTAGACCGCGTCCAGTCCCAGGCGCACGGCTTCGCTGATCTGCCAGAGGATGGCGAAGCGGCCCAGGCTGCGGCGCTCTTCGTCGGGGTCGTAGAAGGTGTAGACCGCCGACAGGCCATTGGGCAGCAGGTCGGTGACTGCAACGGCGACCAGGCGGCCATCCAGGCGGAACTCGTAGAAGCGTGAAAACGGCAGGTCGCGGACCAGGAAGGTGGCAAATTGGTCGCGGCTGGGCGGGTACATGTCTCCGTCGGCGTGGCGTTGCTCGATGTAGCGCCGGTACAGTTCGAAGTGCTCTTCCTTGAACGCCGGGCGTGCGGCTATGACGGTCAGGTCGGCATTGCGCTTGAGGATGCGTTTCTGCTGGCGATTGGGTAAAAAGCGCGCAGCCGGGATCCGCGCCGGCACGCAAGCGTTGCAGTTTTGGCAGTGTGGGCGATACAGGTGGTCGCCGCTACGCCGGAAGCCCATTTCCGACAGGTCTGCGTAGACATTCACATCCATCGGCTGGCTCGGGTCGAGAAACAGCGTGGTGGCTTGCTCGTCTGGCAGGTAGCTGCAGGAATGGGGTTGAGTGGCATAAAACTTCAACCGCGCCAGCTCTGTCATGATCAACCCCTCGGGAGGTGCTTTAGATTTAAGTGTAAGCCAGCTGGAAAAACTCGCCTAGCAAACCCAGCTGGCGCTGCTGGGTTGGTCCAGGTAGCGCTGCAGGTAGTCGGCAAAGGTTGCCCGGGCAATGGCCCGGGCTCCCAGGCTGTGCAGGTGATCGGTCGGCATCTGGCAGTCGATCAGGATAAACCCGGCCTGCTGCAGGTGTTCGACCAGGGTCACGAAACCTACCTTGGACGCGTTGTCGGCGCGGCTGAACATCGACTCGCCGAAAAACAGCCGGCCCATGGCCAGGCCGTACAGGCCACCGACCAATTCACCGTCCTGACGCACTTCAACCGAGTGGGCAATGCCCTGTTGATGCAGCTTGAGGTACGCCGCCTGCATGCTGTCGGTGATCCAGGTGCCGTCGGCATCGTCGCGGGGGGCGGCGCAGGCGGCAATCACCGCGGCAAAGTCCTGGTCGAAGCTGACCTGGTAGTGGCCTTGGCGAATGAACTTGCGCAACGAGCGTGACACATGCAACTCGTCGGGAAACAGCACAGTGCGCGGGTCGGGTGACCACCAGAGGATCGGCTGGCCGTCCTGGTACCAGGGGAAGCAGCCATGGCGGTAGGCCTGCACCAGGCGCTCGGCGCTGAGGTCGCCGCCAGCGGCAAGCAGGCCGTTGGGGTCGCGCATGGCCTTATCCAGCGCTGGGAAAGTCAGGGAGTTGCGGCTCAACCAGGTCAGCATCGTCGTTTAATGGCGGAGTAGGGGAGGGCGCCCAGCATCGCTCCATTCCAGAGCCTTCGCAACTTGCATGGAGCTTTGTTGTCACACTTGCACAAAAACACCGCATAAGCCTTTGTCACAAAAGAAAATGCGTGCTCAAATTGCGATATAGGAAATTGGCCCCCGTTTACGCTTCTTTCTGGCGTGCCGCCATGGCGGTAGGCGGGCAGTAATGTTAAAAGTAGTGGTTTGTTGACTGTTTAATTAGGTCAATCACTGTTGGACGCGCATTGAGCGCAGGAATAGACGCGTTTTGAAGAAATCCACCGCAACATCGAATCCCTTGCCTGTGCCGCTGTGGCGCCAGCAGCTGCATTATCGCCTCAAGGAAGGCGCGCTGATCGCCATGGGGGCGCTGTGCCTGTACCTGTGGATGGCGCTGCTGACCTACGATCAGGCCGATCCGGGCTTCAGCCACACCAGCAACGTCGAGCAGGTGCAGAATGCCGCCGGACGTGCCGGTGCCTACTTCGCCGATATCCTGTTCATGGTGCTGGGCTATTTCGCCTACATTTTCCCGCTGTTGCTGGCGATCAAGACCTGGCAGATCTTCCGCGAGCGTCACCAGCCCTGGCAGTGGAGCGGCTGGCTGTTCTCCTGGCGCCTGATCGGCCTGGTGTTCCTGGTGCTCTCGGGCGCGGCGCTGGCGCATATTCACTTCCATTCGGCGGCCAGCCTGCCAGCCTCGGCCGGTGGCGCGCTGGGCGAAAGCCTGGGCGACCTGGCCAAGAACGCCTTGAACGTGCAGGGCAGCACCCTGATGTTCATTGCCTTGTTCCTGTTCGGCCTGACCGTGTTTACCGACCTGTCCTGGTTCAAGGTCATGGACGTGACCGGTAAGATCACCCTCGATCTGTTTGAGCTGTTCCAGGGCGCCGCCAATCGCTGGTGGGCCGCGCGCAATGAGCGTAAGCGCCTGGTGGCGCAGCTGCGTGAAGTCGACGACCAGGTCCATGACGTGGTGGCCCCGGTGGCGGCGGATCGTCGTGAGCAGGCCAAGGCCAAGGAGCGCATCCTCGAGCGTGACCAGGCCCTGACCAAGCATGTCGCCGAGCGCGCGCAGCAGCCCGCGCCGGTGATCATGCCGGCTCCGGTCAAAGTGCCTGAGCCGAGCAAGCGTGTGCAGAAAGAAAAACAGGCGCCGCTGTTCGTCGACAGTGCCATCGAAGGTACCCTGCCGCCGATCTCGATCCTCGACCCTGCCGAGAAGAAGCAGGTCAATTACTCGCCCGAATCCCTGGCTGGTGTCGGTCACCTGCTGGAAATCAAACTCAAGGAATTTGGCGTTGAAGTCTCGGTGGACTCCATCCACCCCGGCCCAGTGATCACCCGTTACGAAATCCAGCCAGCCGCCGGCGTCAAGGTCAGCCGTATCGCCAACCTGGCAAAAGACCTGGCCCGTTCTCTGGCGGTGACCAGCGTGCGGGTGGTTGAAGTGATTCCCGGCAAGACCACCGTCGGTATCGAGATTCCCAACGAAGACCGGCAGATCGTGCGCTTCTCCGAAGTGCTGTCGTCGCCGCAGTACGACGAAGCCAAATCGCCAGTTACCATGGCCCTGGGGCACGACATCGGCGGCAAGCCGGTGATCACTGACCTGGCGAAGATGCCGCACCTGCTGGTGGCAGGTACTACCGGTTCCGGTAAATCGGTGGGGGTCAACGCCATGATCCTGTCGATCCTGTTCAAGTCCGGCCCGGAAGACGCCAAACTGATCATGATCGACCCGAAAATGCTCGAGCTGTCGATCTACGAAGGCATTCCGCACCTGCTTTGCCCGGTCGTCACCGACATGAAGGACGCCGCCAACGCCCTGCGCTGGAGCGTTGCCGAGATGGAGCGGCGCTACAAGCTGATGGCGGCCATGGGCGTGCGTAACCTGGCGGGCTTCAACCGCAAGGTCAAAGACGCCGAAGAAGCCGGCGAGCCGATTTACGACCCGATGTTCAAGCGCGAAAGCATGGATGACGTGCCGCCGCTGCTGAAAACCCTGCCGACCATCGTGGTGGTGGTCGACGAATTCGCCGACATGATGATGATCGTCGGCAAGAAGGTCGAAGAGCTGATCGCCCGTATCGCCCAGAAGGCCCGAGCCGCTGGCATCCACCTGATTCTCGCGACCCAACGGCCATCGGTGGACGTGATCACCGGTCTGATCAAGGCCAACATCCCGACCCGTATGGCCTTCCAGGTGTCGAGCAAGATCGACTCGCGGACCATCATCGACCAGGGTGGCGCCGAGCAGTTGCTCGGCCACGGTGACATGCTCTACATGCCACCGGGCACCAGCCTGCCGATCCGTGTACACGGCGCCTTCGTTTCCGACGAAGAAGTCCATCGGGTGGTCGAGGCGTGGAAGCTGCGTGGCGCTCCGGACTACAACGACGACATCCTCAACGGTGTCGAAGAGGCCGGTAGCGGTTTCGACGGCGGTGGTGGCGGTGACGGTGATGATGCTGAAACCGACGCGCTATACGATGAAGCCGTACAATTCGTACTGGAAAGCCGTCGCGCTTCCATCTCCGCCGTGCAGCGCAAGCTGAAAATCGGCTATAACCGCGCCGCGCGGATGATCGAGTCAATGGAAATGGCCGGTGTCGTCACCGCCATGAACTCCAACGGCTCGCGTGAAGTGATTGCCCCCGGGCCGTCCCGCGACTGATGAACTACCCAGCCTGTGGCCAGTGACGGCCACGGGCCCATTCATACTGCAACGAGGATTTCCATGCGCCTGATTCGCATGCTGTTGGTTTCCGCTATGGCCCTGTCCAGCGCTTCGGTATTTGCCGGCGAGCAGGATGTGGCGCGCTTGACCCAGTTGCTGGAAAAATCCAGAACCATCGAGGCCCGATTCTCCCAGCTGACCCTGGATGCCAGTGGCACCAGTCTTCAGGAAACGGCGGGGCAGATGTCGGTGCAGCGTCCTGGCCTGTTCTACTGGCACACTGATGCACCGCAGGAGCAGGTGGTAGTCTCGGATGGCAAGACGGTCACCCTGTGGGACCCGGACCTGGAGCAGGCGACCATCAAGAAGCTTGACCAGCGCCTGACCGAGACCCCGGCACTGCTGCTGTCCGGCGATGTATCGAAGATCAGCCAGAGCTTCGATATCACTTCCAAGGAGCAGGGCGACGTCATGGATTTCACCCTCAAGCCGAAAACCAAGGACACTCTGTTCGACTCTTTGCGTCTTTCGTTCCGCAAAGGCCTGGTCAATGACATGCAGCTGATCGACAGCGTCGGCCAGCGTACTAACATCCTGTTTACCGGGGTTAAAGCCAACGTGGCAATCCCGGCGAGCAAGTTCAAGTTTGATATCCCGAAAGGCGCGGATGTCATTTCCGAGTAAGAGGTAGTAGCGCCGTCCATGGACCTGTTTCGTAGTGACCCCGTAGCCCAGCCCCTGGCCGCGCGCTTGCGTCCGGCCAACCTGGACGAGTACGTCGGCCAGGAGCACCTGCTGGCCCGCGGCAAGCCGCTGCGCGAGGCACTGGAGCAGGGTGCGCTGCACTCGATGATCTTCTGGGGCCCGCCCGGGGTCGGCAAGACCACCCTGGCGCGGCTGCTGGCGCAGTTTTGTGACGCCCACTTCGAGACCGTTTCGGCGGTGCTGGCCGGGGTCAAGGAAATCCGCCACGCGGTGGAAATCGCCAAGCAGCAGGCCGGGCAGTACGGGCGGCGCACGATCTTGTTCGTTGATGAAGTGCACCGCTTCAACAAGTCCCAGCAGGATGCCTTCCTGCCCTATGTTGAAGACGGCACGCTGATTTTCATCGGTGCTACTACTGAAAACCCATCGTTCGAGCTCAATAACGCGCTGCTGTCGCGGGCGCGGGTCTATGTGCTCAAAAGCCTCGACGAGCCGGCGCTGCACAAGCTGGTGCAGCGGGCCCTGACTGAAGAGCGCGGCTTGGGCAAGCGCCAACTGCGTCTGGGCGACGACGCCTTCAAGATGCTCATGGCCGCCGCCGATGGCGATGGTCGGCGCATGCTCAACCTGCTGGAAAACGCTTCTGACCTGGCCGAAGACGGCAGCGAAATCGGCGTCGAGTTGCTGCAGAGCCTGCTCGGTGACAGTCGCCGTCGTTTCGACAAGGGTGGTGAGGCCTTCTACGACCAGATTTCGGCGCTGCACAAGTCGGTGCGCGGCTCCAATCCCGACGGCGCGTTGTACTGGTTTGCACGCATGCTCGACGGCGGTTGCGACCCGCTGTACATCGCCCGGCGCGTGGTGCGCATGGCCAGCGAAGACATCGGTAACGCCGACCCCCGCGCCCTCAGTCTGTGCCTGGCGGCCTGGGACGTTCAAGAGCGTCTGGGCAGCCCCGAAGGCGAGCTGGCAGTGGCTCAGGCCATCACCTACCTGGCCTGCGCGCCGAAAAGTAACGCGGTGTACATGGGCTTCAAGACTGCCCTGCGCGAAGCCGGCGAGCATGGTTCGCTGGAAGTGCCGCTGCACCTGCGCAATGCGCCGACCAAGCTGATGAAGCAATTAGGCTATGGCGACGAGTATCGCTACGCCCACGACGAACCGGATGCTTACGCCGCTGGCGAAGACTATTTCCCCGACAACCTTGAACCACGCCAGTACTACCAGCCGGTGCCTCGCGGCCTGGAACTGAAGATCGGCGAGAAGCTCAAGTACCTGGCCGAACTCGACCGCAACAGCCCGCGGCAGCGGAGAAAACCGTGATTGCCGTGATCGCCGCGGTCAGCGCGGGAGGCATTGCCGGGACCTTGCTGCGCTTTGCCACGGCCAATTGGGTCAATGCCCACTGGCCACGCCACTTCTATCTCGGTACGCTGGCGGTCAATCTGATTGGCTGCCTGCTGATCGGCCTGCTATACGGGTTGTTTCTACATCGCCCGCTGGTGCCGGTCGAACTGCGTGCGGGCTTGATCGTCGGTTTTCTCGGCGGTCTGACGACTTTTTCATCCTTTTCACTGGATACCCTGCGCCTGCTCGAAAGCGGACAGGCGCCGCTGGCCTTCGGTTATGCCGGGCTCAGCGTATTTGGCGGGCTGCTCGCAACCTGGGCCGGCCTGTCTTTGACCAAATTCTGAACCAACGAGAGAACGATATGCTCGATTCCAAACTGTTACGCGGCCAACTTCAGGAAGTGGCGGACCGCCTGGCCTCCCGTGGCTTCAGCCTGGATGTCGCGCGCATCGAGGCACTGGAAGAACGCCGCAAGGTGGTGCAGACCCGTACCGAACAACTGCAGGCCGAGCGTAACGCCCGTTCCAAGTCCATCGGCCAGGCCAAGGCCCGTGGCGAAGACATCGCGCCGCTGATGGCCGATGTCGAGCGCATGGCCAATGAACTGGCCAGCGGCAAGGTCGAGCTGGACGGCATTCAGGCCGAGCTGGACTCGATCCTGCTGGAAATTCCTAACCTGCCGGACGAAAGCGTGCCAGTCGGCGCCGATGAAGATCACAACGTTGAAGTACGCCGCTGGGGCACCCCGCGCAACTTCGACTTCGAGATCAAGGACCACGTTGCCCTCGGCGAGTTGAGCGGCGGCCTGGATTTTGAAACCGCAGCCAAACTGTCGGGCGCCCGTTTCGCCCTGCTGCGTGGCCCGATCGCGCGCCTGCACCGCGCCCTGTCGCAGTTCATGATCAATCTGCACACCAGCGAGCATGGCTACGAAGAAGCCTACACCCCGTACCTGGTACAAGCCCCGGCGCTGCAAGGCACCGGTCAGTTGCCCAAGTTCGAGGAAGACCTGTTCAAGATCAGCCGCGACGGCGAGGCCGACTTCTACCTGATCCCGACAGCCGAAGTGTCGCTGACCAACATCGTTGCCGGCGAGATCCTCGATGCCAAGCAACTGCCGGTCAAGTTCGTCGCTCACACTCCGTGCTTTCGCAGTGAAGCCGGTGCCTCGGGCCGTGATACCCGCGGCATGATCCGCCAGCACCAGTTCGACAAGGTCGAGATGGTCCAGATCGTCGAACCGGGCAAGTCCATGCAAGCCCTGGAAGGCCTGACGGCCAACGCCGAGCGCGTGTTGCAGGCCCTGGAGCTGCCATACCGGGTATTGGCGCTGTGCACTGGCGACATGGGTTTCAGCGCGGTCAAGACCTACGACCTGGAAGTCTGGGTGCCAAGCCAGGACAAGTACCGCGAGATCTCCTCGTGCTCCAACTGTGGTGACTTCCAGGCGCGCCGCATGCAGGCACGCTGGCGCAACCCGGAAACCGGCAAGCCGGAGCTGGTCCACACCCTCAACGGTTCGGGCCTGGCGGTGGGTCGCACCTTGGTGGCGGTGCTGGAAAACTACCAGCAGGCCGACGGTTCGATCCGTGTACCGGAGGTGCTCAAGCCGTACATGGGTGGCCTGGAGGTCATCGGTTAAATGGAATTCCTGCCGCTGTTCCACAAACTGCGCGGCAGCCGTGTGCTGGTTGTCGGCGGAGGCGAGATTGCCCTGCGCAAGTCGCGTCTGCTGGCCGATGCCGGGGCGGTGCTACGGGTGGTCGCGCCCGAGATCGAAGTGCAACTGGCCGAGCTTGTCCGGCACAGCGGTGGTGAAATTTTCAGCCGTGGCTATCAACCGGGCGACCTCGACGGTTGCCAGCTGATTATTGCCGCCACCGACGACCAGGCGCTCAACGCCCAGGTCTCGGCGGATGCTCATCAGCGTTGCGTACCGGTCAATGTGGTCGATGCGCCGGCCCTGTGTTCAGTGATCTTCCCGGCCATTGTCGACCGTTCACCTTTGGTCGTGGCAGTGTCCAGCGGCGGCGATGCGCCGGTACTGGCGCGGCTGATCCGGGCCAAGCTGGAAACCTGGATTCCGGCCGCTTATGGCGAGCTGGCCGGGCTGGGTGCGCGCTTTCGCGACAAGGTCAAGGCACTCTATCCGGACGTCAATCAGCGTCGCGGCTTCTGGGAAGATGTGTTCCAGGGCCCGATCGCCGAGCGGCAACTGGCCGGGCAGGGCGCTGAAGCCGAGCGCTTGCTGCAGGCCAAGATCGACGGTGCCAGCTATCAGGCGCCAGGTGAGGTGTATCTGGTCGGTGCGGGCCCGGGTGATCCGGACCTGCTGACCTTCCGCGCCTTGCGCTTGATGCAGCAGGCCGACGTGGTGCTCTACGACCGTCTGGTCGCGCCAGCGATCATCGAGTTGTGCCGCCGTGATGCCGAGCGCATCTACGTCGGCAAGCGTCGCGCTGACCACGCCGTGCCGCAGGATCAGATCAACCAGCTACTGGTCACCCTGGCGCGTCAGGGCAAGCGCGTGTTGCGCCTCAAGGGCGGTGATCCGTTCATCTTCGGCCGTGGTGGCGAAGAGATCGAGGAGTTGGCCGAGCAGGGCATACCTTTCCAGGTGGTGCCAGGTATCACCGCAGCAAGCGGTTGCTCGGCGTATGCCGGGATTCCGCTGACCCATCGTGATTACGCCCAGTCGGTGCGCTTTGTCACCGGCCACCTCAAGGACGGCACCAGCAACCTGCCTTGGGATGATCTGGTGGCACCGGCGCAGACCCTGGTGTTCTACATGGGCCTGGTTGGCTTGCCGACCATCTGTGCCGAGCTGATTCGCCACGGTCGCGCCGCTGATACGCCGGCAGCGCTGGTCCAGCAGGGCACCACGCCGAACCAGCGGGTGTTCACCGGTACGCTGGCTGACCTGCCGGCGCTGGTGGCCGAGCATGAAGTCCATGCACCGACTTTGGTGATCGTCGGCGAAGTGGTTCAGTTGCGCGAAAAGCTGGCCTGGTTCGAAGGTTCTCAAGGCTGAAAAGCATCGCGGGCAATGCCTGCTTCTGCAGGGTTGTGCATCACGCCAACCATTGTAGGAGCCGGCCTTGCCGGCGATGAGGCCAGCAAGTACTACCTCAAACCTCGGTCTTGATCCAGATCCCTTTCCCTGCCAGCCTCTCCCGATCATGCCCCAGCGCAAAGCCCTGCAACGGCCCTTTAGGCACAATCCCGTTCGGATTAATGGTCTTGTGGCTCATGTAATAGTGCTTCTGGATATGCTCGAAGTTCACCGTCTCGGCTACCCCCGGCCACTGATACAGCTCCCGTAGCCAGTTCGACAGATTCGGATAATCGGCCAGGCGTCGCAGGTTGCACTTGAAGTGCCCGTGGTACACCGCATCGAAACGAATCAGCGTGGTGAACAGTCGCCAGTCCGCTTCGGTCAGGTATTCACCGGCCAGATAGCGTCGTTCGTCCAGATGCTGTTCCAGGCAGTCGAGCTCGGCAAACACTTGATCAAACGCCTGCTCGTACGCCTGCTGCGAGGTGGCAAAGCCTGCGCGGTACACACCGTTGTTTACTGCCGGGTAGATCCGCTCGTTGAGCGCATCAATCTCGGCTTGCAGTGGCTCGGGGTAGAGGTCCAGGCAATTGCCGGTCAAGTCGTCGAAAGCGCGGTTGAAGATGCGGATGATCTCCGCCGACTCGTTGTTGACGATGCGCTGTTCCTGCTTGTCCCACAGCACCGGTACGGTGACGCGACCGCTATAGTGCGGGTCGTCGCGGGTGTAGCGCTGATGCAGAAAGTCCAGGTGTTCGACCTTGTCGCCTGTAGATCCCTGGCTCTGTTCGAAGGTCCAGCCGTTTTCGCCCATCAGCCAGCTGACCACTGACACGTCGATCAGGCTTTCCAGGCCCTTGAGCTTGCGAAAGATCAGGGTGCGGTGGGCCCAGGGACAGGCCAGTGATACATACAGGTGATAGCGCCCAGCCTCGGCAGCCGGCAGTTGATTGTGTCGCTGGGTGCTTTCGCGCTGGAACGCGCCGTCTTTACTGCTCTGATACCACTGGTCATGCCAGCGTCCGTCGATCAACAGGCCCATGCTGAGCTCCTTGGCGATTCGTTCGAGTATAGAGTTCAGTGTACGGGCTGGAGTTCGAACGAATAGCGCAAAGTCTGCGTCTGTGTAATCGATTTTATTGATGGGTTCTCTTACGCCTGACGCTGATCCCAGTAACGTTGCGCCTGTAAAAAGGCGTCATCGCGGTTGCGACCTAGCCCGCGCAAGGCCAAGGCCATGGTCGCAACCACGGCGAGCTCACCATAACTGTCGCGGGCTTCACCGTGCCACACGCTCAGCAGATGCCCAGGATCAAGGCTTGCCGGTTTGACATGGCGCTGGGCTGCCAGGGCTGGCCATTCTTCGTCCCACTCAATGCCGTCCGCTGTGCCATACAGGTGGCTGCTGGTGTCCGGGTTGATCTCGATTTCGCCGCCATCGCCCTTGACCACGATAGCAGTGTCGCCGAGCAGCCGGCTGGCTTCGCGATGCACCGCCTGGTAGCCCGGGTGGAAGATGCTTTGCAGGCCGCAGCGTGCGCCCAGCGGATTGAGCACCCGGGCCAGGGAGTGGATGGGCGAGCGCAGGCCCAGGGTATTGCGCAGGTCGATCATCCGTTGCAGATGCGGTGCCCAATCCTGCAGCGGGATAAACGCCAGCTGATGGTTGTCCAGCGCCTGTGCCACAGCAGCCCAGTCACGGCAGAGGGGGATCTGCAGCGGTTCGAGCACCTGTTCGGTAAACAGTCGTCCTGCGGTATGAGCGCCGCCGCCATGCAACAGAATGCGCACGCCGTTGGCGGCCAGGCACTTGGCGGCCAGCAGGTACCAGGGCAGGTGGCGTTTCTTGCCGGCATAGCTCGGCCAGTCGAGGTCTACCGCAATCTGCGGCGCGTGCAAGCGCTGACGCAACGCCTCGGTGAAACCGGCCAGTTCCTCGGGGCTTTCTTCCTTGTGGCGCAGCAGCATCAGGAAGGCGCCCAGCTGGGTTTCCTCGACTTTGCCGTCGAGCAGCATACCCATGGCTTCACGGGCTTCCTCATGGTTCAGGCTGCGGGCACCACGCTTGCCCTTGCCAAGGATGCGCACGAACTGGGCAAAGGGATGTTCGGCCGGGGTTTCGGTGATCAGCGGGCGAGGGTCGGTCATATGCAATTGGTCGGCTTCGGCAGGCCCGCAAGCTTCGCGGCGAGTTTGGCGGGAGTGCCTTTGAACAGGCGGTTCAGGTGCATGCTGTTGCCTTTTTCCGGGCCCAGCTTGAGTGCGGTGTACTTGATCAGCGGGCGGGTCGCCGGTGACAGCTCGAACTCCTGGTAGAACGCACGCAACAGCGTCAGTACTTCCCAGTGTTCGGGGGTCAGTTCCAGCTGCTCGTGGGCGGCGAGGGCGGTAGCGACCTCGTCGGACCAGTCACTGAGTTCCACCAGGTAGCCATCCTTGTCCAAGGCGATGCTGCGCTCGCCGACAGTCAGGGTGCTCATAGCCAGCTGTTGACCTTGTCGTAGTCCAGCGACAGGGCGACAAAGGCCGGGTAGTCGATGACCTGAGTGTTGTCGCCTGCGCTGATAGCGCGTGCTTGCAGGTCCTCTTCAAGGGCGAACAGGCGACCTTGCAGGTTGCTTGCATGCAGGCTGGCCAGCGGTGCGCTGCCGGGCTGCAGGGCATACACCGCATCACCGCAGAGCAACAGGCCATCCTCGTTGCCGAGCAGACGCAGGCAGCTGCTCAGGCGATTGTCGCCGAAGGGCGAGTGGGAAATTACGTGCAAGGTGCTCATCAAAGGGTTACCACCTGGTCGAAACGGTCGATCAGCGCGGCCAGCGCGGCGTCATCCAGCACCTGCACGGGCAGGCTCAGGGTCTCCACGGCCAGGCCACGCTCCTGCAGGCTGCTGCGGGCGGCAAACAGCTCTTCGACACCGAACATCGGCAGGGCCTGCAGATTGGCGGCCAGGTTCTTCTGTTGCAACTGAGCGGGTTGCTGCCCGGGCGCGAGCTGGAACACTCCGTCATCGAGAAACAGCATGCCCAGCGGCAGATCGAAGGCGCCACCGGCCAAGGCAATATCCAGCGCTTCGCGGGCCGACGGACCGGCCCAGGGCGCCTGACGGCTGATAATCAGCAAGGACTTGGCCATCTCAATCGCCTCCAAAGCAGATCAACCGGTCGGCGTTTTGCGCGCCATCATGCAACTGGCCAAGGCCGGACAGCTCCCATGGCGCCGGCAGGTTTACCGCCGGGCGCTGATAGCGTTGGGCTTCTTCGGCATTGAGCACGCCACGGCGCAAGGCAGCGGCGATGCACACCACGGCGTCGAGCTGCTGCTCACTGACGAACGCGCGCCACTCGGCGGACAGGTCCAGTTCATCCTGGGGCGTGACCACATTGCCTGAGGCGCTGTACACACCGTCCTGATAGAAGAACAACCGGACAATCTGGTGTCCGCTGGCCAGCACCGCCTGGGCAAAGCGCAGGGCGCGGCGCGAGGAGGGCGCATGGGCCGGAGAAAAAACCGCAATGGCGAACTTCATGGAAGGCTCATTCAGCAAAACTGCGCCAATAATAAAGCAAAAAGCCCGCAACGGCTGCGGGCTTCTGTTTTGTGGGTGGCGCTCTGGTAGGAGCGGGCTTGCCCCGCGATTACCCCAACCTACTCAAACCTTCTCTTTATGCTCCGGCAAGAACCAGTTCAGCACCAAGGCACAAATCCCCCCGGTCGCCACACCCGACTCCAGCACATTGCGCAGCGCCGACGGCATATGCGCAAGGAACTCCGGCACCTGCGCCACGCCCAGGCCCAACGCCAGCGACACAGCAATAATCAGCAGCGCCCGGCGATCCAGGCTGATGCTGGCCAGAATGTTGATCCCCGAAGCTGCCACCGCACCGAACATCACCATCGCCGCACCGCCGAGCACCGGCTCCGGTACCGCCTGGATCACCCCGGCAACACTCGGGAACAGGCCGAGGATCACCAGCATGGCCGCGATCCATACCCCGATATGACGGCTGGCGATACCGGTCAGCTGAATCACTCCGTTGTTCTGGGCAAAGACCGAGCTTGGGAAGGTATTGAACACCCCGGCCAGCAGCGAATTGGCGCCATTGACCAACACGCCGCCCTTGATCCGTTGCATCCACAGCGGGCCTTCGACCGGTTGGCGCGAGACCTTGCTGGTAGCGGTGACGTCACCAATGGCTTCCAGGGAAGTCACCAGGTAGATCACCAGCATCGGAATGAACAGCGCCCAGGAGAAGCCCAGGCCGAAATGCAGCGGCATCGGCACCTGGAACAGTTCGGCTTCGTGCATGCCGGTGAAGTTCAGGCGACCCAGGTAGCCGGCCAGGGCGTAACCCACGGCCAGGGCAATGACAATAGCGCAGCTGCGCATCCACACCACAGGGATACGGTTGAGCACCACAATAATGGCCAGCACCACCCCCGACAGCAGCAGGTTCTCGCCATTGGCGAAGGTGCCGTTGCTCATGGCAGCAAAACCACCGCCCATGCTGATCAGGCCGACCTTGATCAGCGTCAGGCCGATCATCAACACCACGATACCGGTCACCAGCGGGGTGATCAGGCGTTTGACGAACGGCAGAATGCGCGAAATGCCCATTTCGACGAAAGAGCCGGCGATGACCACGCCGAAAATCGCCGCCATTACCGCTTCAACCGGCGTACCTTGCTTGACCATCAGCGCGCCACCGGCGATCAACGGTCCGACAAAGTTGAAACTGGTGCCCTGGACAATCAGCAGCCCGGCGCCGAATGGCCCGAAGCGCCGGCACTGGACAAAGGTAGCGATCCCGGAAATCACCAGCGACATCGACACAATCAGGTTGGTGTCCCGTGGCGAAACCCCCAGTGCCTGACAGATCAGCAGGCCCGGCGTCACGATCGGCACAATGATCGCCAGCAAATGCTGAAGTGCTGCCAGCATCGCGATCAGTGGCCGCGGCCGGTCTTCAAGGCCGAGGACCAGTTCATTGGCCTGCGCGGGTGCGCCGGGTCCTTGCTCGATTGAACTCATGGGAGTGCTGCCCCGGAAGAAAAAAGGAGCGCATTCTACGTGCTATTGCAGGGTGCAGGAAGCCGCGATGCACTTGGAACGGGCGTGCCCCGCGAAAAATCATCAGCCATGAAAAAGCCCGCCGAAGCGGGCTTTTTCACAAACTACCAAGCATTTGATCAGTCATCCCGACCCATCAAGCCGAACAGTTGCAGCAGGCTGACGAACAGGTTGTAGATCGAAACATACAGGCTGACGGTTGCCATGATGTAGTTACGCTCGCCACCGTGAATGATCGCGCTGGTCTGGAACAGGATGCAGACCGACGAGAACAGCACGAAACCGGCGCTGATCGCCAGCTGCAGGCCGCTGATCTGGAAGAACAGGCTGGCCAGCACCGCGCCCATCAGGACGAAGAAGCCGGCGGTGATGAAACCGCCGAGGAAACTCATGTCCTTGCGGGTGATCAGCACATAGGCCGACAGGCCACCGAACACCAGCGCGGTCATGGCGAAGGCCGAACTGACCACCTCGGCGCCACCGGCCATGCCCAGGTAACGGTTGAGGATAGGGCCGAGGATGAAGCCCATGAAACCGGTGAGGGCGAAGGTAGACACCAGGCCCCAGGCCGAATCACGCAGTTTGTTGGTGAGGAAGAACAGGCCATAGAAGCCGATCAGCACCACGAAGATGTTCGGGTAACCGACGCGCATTTGTTGCGCCACGAAGGCCATCAGGCCACTGAAGGCGAGGGTGATGGCCAACAGACCGTACGTATTACGCAGGACCCGGCTGACCTCTTGCTGCTCGACCTGCTGGCCGTGATTGACGGCGTAATCCTGTTCGCGCATGGCGACACTCCTGTGGGTTTGAAACGTTCAGATGCAAAGATCATAACAGAGGACTGCAACCCAGCTATACAGAGAGTTTGACAGCTTGTTTCATTTCGGTATTATGACGCCCGCAATACGAGGAAGCGTGGCCGAGTGGTTTAAGGCAACGGTCTTGAAAACCGTCGATGGGCAACTATCCTAGAGTTCGAATCTCTACGCTTCCGCCACTTTCAAAGCCCTGATTATTCAGGGCTTTTTGCGTTTCTGGGGTATGGAAAAACCACCCATGGGAACACCCTTGGGAATGGTTTATTTTGTCAGCGCTGACAAAACTTCGGCTACTTAGTGGGCTTCGCCAGTGCTCCTACGCGCCGGTAAACCCGTTCAGTGATGTCGCCTTTTGTGTGTCCAAGCAACAGGCTGGCGTGCTCCACATCAGTGATTTCCGATGCGGCCTTGGGGCGTATGTCACGGAACTGGAACTGACTGATGCGGCCGGCCAGGACCTGGTCGCCGGAGGCTGTCGCTTCCTTCACAGCCTCCTCCCGGGCATCATCCCAGCGCCGCCGAAGCATCGACGCTGTCACTCGTAGCCCGCCATCCGTCAGGATCAGGTACGGTGATGTGTGTGCTTCGTTTCTCTTCAGGATCTCCCCGATGAGGACGCCAAGACCGCTTTCCGCTCCGTCCACTTCAAGCATGATCCGCAGCTTCTTGTGGGTCTTCTTCTGCGTCACGCCGAGAGCGTTGTCCTCGATGTCGTCCTTCCTCATCACCAGTACGTCCGCTGGACGCTGGCCCGTCAGATACGCCAAATCCATGGCCACCCTCAATTCATCCACCGCTTTGGCATACACAGCTTTCCAGACCGAATCGTTTGCATAGAAGTCGCGCGGCTTCTCCTTATTCTTGCGCACACCCTGGCACGGGTTTTCCTTAGTAGAGAGGCCCCACTCGCGCGCCATGTTGTAGATGTGGGATAGAAGGGCGATCTCCCTGTTCGCCCGGACAGGTGCCGATCGGGCATCCCTGTACTGGGCGACAAGCGACGGCGTGATGGCGTCTATAGGGGCTCCATCGAAGAAAGGCCGAAGTTGGCGAAGCTCCGCCAGGTTGTCTTTCTGCGTGCGCGGTGCCTTCTTGGGGATGATGTCTCGTTCATATCGATCGAAGACCGACTTCATTTGAAGGAGATCGCGCGGCTTCTCCTTGGCTTCCAACTCGGCCCACTTCAGCCTGGCCAAGTTCAGGTCGGTGCCCAGGGGGATTGGCTTGCCTGACTTGTCCAGGTAGATGTAACTGATCCACTCTTTTTTCGGGTTCTTCTTGCTTTTGCTGCTGCGCTTGCGCCGGTACATGCCCGGCGGCAAGTCCCTGTTTTCGTTCTTCCGGGGGCGCATATCACCTAACCTTCGAAATATCAGGCGTCCATGCCGGTACCGGCAGAGGCGGGGGTGCTACTGGCAGCACTTGAAGGGTGATGCCTAGCTTCATTCGGGCGTACTGCCGGCCAACCAGAGGGCGGCCACCACGGCTTTCGACGAAGTGCCATTGGCGCTCTTCAAGCCAGCGGCGCTGGTAGCCCCTGGCCTTGTAGCCGGTCAGCTCGGCCAGTTCTTTCTCCGAGAGAATTTCGGTTTCCATGGGATAGGCTCCACGCCGCGCATGGCGGCAGAGGTGGATGGATAGTTAAATTGGGGAAGGGTAAGCTGCGGCTTTTCGCCATCCGGGAAGGACGTCTGAATGTCCAAGTCGATTAAATGGGCCGGCATTGCGCTCTTAGTTGCGGTGCTTGCTGGTTGCGGTAGCCAAAGGCTGGCCTACACACCGTCTGGATCGCACATAGCGGACAGAGCCCATGCCGTGGAGGTGATTGAGCAAGCCTTCTTCGAGGACTACAGCAAGAAGTCCCGCCCGCAATCGGTCTTGGTCACAGACAAGGTCATAATTCTTTCGGACGGCGTCATTTCTCAGGGCAGCAGTGTCGGTTCTGCAGTTCCAATTGGATCTGGCGCTCTCGCAGTAGGAAACAGCACGGTTGTCACACGGGAAGCCAGTCGCCGCATTTATCTCAACTCGATAGGCGAAGTGACGCTCTACCAGAAGCGCGGTCGAAGTAACCGATTCGTGGTGATAGTTCGCGCCATTGATGGCAGCCCCCTTGCCTCGATCAGAACGTTCAGTCTCGACCGGGCCAAGCAGTTCTCCGACGCCATCACATACGTCAAGGTCCCCTCCAAATGAACCGAGCCCTGTAGAGCGGGGCGGCGATGGGTAGGAGGATCATGGCGTGATTTCCTGCATTGCAGCGTCGACAGCGGCGTCTATGGATACTTTGCCATCGGCGACATATACCTCTCCGCCGAGGATGCGCTCTACGGCGCACGGCAGTTTGGTGATGCCGAACCTGTCGCACAGCCAACGGTACCGCTCGGCATCCTTGCGCAATGCCCCATTCTCGGCCTTGAACTGGTCAGCCAGATGCCAGGGCGTCCAGTAACCGTCCTCCATCGGTACCGCCAGTGGGCTGCTTGGTCCATTCCAGCGAAGACCGTATCGGGGTAGGCCATCGCCTTCCGGTGGGCGGGGTGGGGGCACAGGCTGAAGGCCCTGCAGCCGTTCGATTTCCGCAAGCAAGGCTAGGACTACATCAGGCGGCAAGCTCATGTCCGTGAATCCCGTCGCATCCTCAGCCAGAGCCTTCAGCTTCTCCTTATCGATCACAGCGAATACCTCTCTTCATTCCAGCGCACTGGTGCCTTTGCAGGGGTAAGGGTGTCTTGTTCGTGCGGGGAGAGCTGGCGCTCGTTGCCGGCCTGCAGTTGGCTGTCGGGGATACAGCTGATGCCGACCCCGTTCAGCAGGTAGCAGGTGACGCCGCGTTGGCTGTCGTGCTGCACGTCGATGACGTTCTCGGTTGCGCTGGCGCCGGTGGCCAGCATCAGGAAGCAGAGGGCGAGGCGGGTCATGGCCGCACCTCGCGTAACTGTTTGTAATAGTCTCCGGCAGGCCCTGCGTGGCGCAGGGCATCCGTCACGTTCATCCAGCCAAGGCTTTTGGCGAGCGCCCAAACCTCGCCATAGAGCTCTGCCTTACGGCTCTCCATGTCCTTCCTATGCGCCTCATGGTGAGCGGCCAATGCCTTGATACAGCGCTTGCAGGTGACCATGCCTTCCTTGGTCGTGAAGTCGCCCTCGATCAGGCTGGTGCCGCAGAAAACGTACTCGTCGCCGTCTTCTTGTGGTGCGCCCGATCCACCGTAGGTGAAGTGTGTTTTCCGCCTATTCATGGTTTCACCTCTCCGCTGTAGCGCTCGTAGCCGTCGCCATACTCGTAGCAGTACGTTGCTGGCCAACATCCACGAGTGCCCTCGGGGACCAGGTTGTACATGCGGTCATAAGTGCCACGGCCTGGGGTTGTCTTGATCCAGACATGGACGGGGCCGCCAAGTGGCCAGCCTGGATACCGTTTGATGGCGGCGGCCATGAACTGATCAAGGTCGTGATGACCCTTGCTCATAACGATGTAGGTGTCTTCGCCAACGCTCTGCACGTCGAGCGGATGCTGTTTTGCAGGCATGCAGGTTCCTTGGCCGCCATATCGCGGCAATAAATAGAGGGGGTAGGGGTAGAGCCTGATCGGGACCCGTTCATCAGTTGAGTTGGGTAAGTAACCGATCTGAAGGTCTAAATTTCTTGTTGGAGAAGTAAATCTGGAGGTAGTTATGCGAACCAGAGGACAAAAATACTGGGACTGGGCAGATGTCCATCTCCATTGCAGAACTCACGAGGAGGCGCTTTCCGACGGCACCACCTTTGATATACAGGCTCGACTGTCGAGGACAGGTGCCACACAAATGTTTATTGGCGTTTACGCTGCATCTGGCGATGCTATCCGCGAAGAGGTCTATGCCAAACGCCCAGGAGAAAACATCACGCGGGCACTGGCTTGGGGCGTAGAGCGGGCAAGGCATATAGCCTCTAAAGGCACATCAGCTGCAGCGTAAGGCTGCCGTTAGACGCTGATAGGGCTGGCCGAGTGTCAGCCCTACCGCACGCGGAGTACAAATGTACTCCTTGGTCATTCAGCCGGCTTGAACTCGACCGCTGGTGTCAGCTTGCGGGCGTAGTCGAGCAGGCTCTTCGACCAATCCTGCCCAACGCCATCATCGAAGGCGAAGAGCATGCCGCCCAGCGCTCGGCGCAACTCCTCAACTTCCGGATCACGCGCAGCGAACGCCTTGGCACCCTGGTCGGCCATGTCACCGGCGCTGAAGCCGTCGGAGGTTGGTGGGTGGAGGTAGAGAGGCTTGGTAATAGGCCATTCATCTCGAGCCCAGTCTTCCGCAAGGCTTGGATCTTGCGTGTAATCTTCGATGCAGTCGTTCTCTTCGCGCACCCAAAGATATGGCGAAACCTGCTCGCCCTGGTGCTGGGCGGCTGGCGCATCAAGCAGGCCCTGCCAGAACTCAGCATGAGGCGAGGGGTAGGGATGAGCCTGGTACTGCAGCAGCTTCACCAGGCGCTCGACTTCATCGCGCGGCACGCTGACCATCTGTTCGGTGTTGCTGGATCGGTTTTCTGTGGGCATGGGGATACCTCGCGGATATCATGCGGGCCTGGGAAAGGAGGGGCGAAATGGCACAATCAGATAGCTTTAAAAATCTGTATAAAAAAATGGATGCAACATCTAAAACGAGGTTTCATGCTGCGCGCAGGCTGAAGCTGCATGCGAAGCTTTCTACTTACACCGTCGTTGTTTTATCTCTTGTGCTGATACTTGTATCTCTGATGCAGGCGTACGATTTAGGAGTGAACATCAAAAAGAAGGAAGTTGTACTACTCCAGGTGTTCGCTTCGATAGCGGTGTTGGTGTACTCGCTTCTTATGGAGAAAAACGATTTTTCCAGTCGCTCAGAAAAAATGTATTCCTGCGCATCAAAACTTGGTGAATTGAAGCAAAAATCGCATCCGAAGGCTAATGACGATGAGTTCGATAAGACTACCTACGATTCTTGCTGGAAGGAGTATCACGACGTTTTAAAACTTTATGAGACGCACTCTAGCAACGACTTTAGAGGCGACTACCTAAGAGCCAAGCTGGAGATGCCAGAGCATTACCCAATTGAGGGTCGAGCGAAATTTTTCGCAAGCGCAAAGGTTTGGTTTCTGTACCTGCTAGATTTTTTGGCTTACCCCGTAGTTGCTGCTGTGCTTGTAGCAGCGCTTTATTGGGTCTGGATTGGTTTCAGTTCAGCTCCGATCACGCCACTCGTTGGCGGCTAATCACCGCAGAAGCAGTCAATATCTTCCGCCAGGTAGTCGAAATCGAAGTCCGTTTGCCTGGAGCGCTGGTCTGCTGACCAGGCCAATGCCCGATAATTGGGGCGGTCCTGCCGGAATACTTGGCCGAACCGCTCTTCGGTGCCAGACCACCAGATCACCCTTGAAGGGTCTTCCTGGATGGTCCTGATCAGCTTGGCCTCGTTCTTCTTCCAGCACAGGTCGCAATTGCCGTAGTCCGAATCCATGCCCAGGTCGAAAGGCTGTTCGGCCCAGAAAGCCGCCACGTCTTCCTTGATGATGCCAGCGACGTACGATGGGCAGACGCTGTCCCATCGCGCATTGCCGCGCTCGTTGGCGGTCATCATCCGGCTGTAGCGGCGGGGCTCGTCGTAGCGGATGCCGACTATACAGTCCCACTCGTCGTAGCCCAGGGCTCGCATGTGCTTTTCGCCGATCTTCACCTTCAGGTAGGCGGTGCAC
Source organism: Pseudomonas sp. (assembly GCF_050739775.1). Classification (GTDB taxonomy): domain Bacteria; phylum Pseudomonadota; class Gammaproteobacteria; order Pseudomonadales; family Pseudomonadaceae; genus Aquipseudomonas. The sequence goes on along the minus strand of NZ_JBOICA010000001.1, from coordinate 41,169 downwards.
ATGTTGTTGCTGAAGTTCGGCAGAACCGCTGGCAGGTTCTTCTCAGTCCTCCGGTATGCCTGGTAGTACTCAAGCATCATCGTGAATGGCTCGCCGTTGCGGCTGGCCGTCTCGAAATCCACGATCTTGTACCAGGGCGCGTCGTCCGGCTGGCCGTACACCCGGCACCACTCCATCCAGACGATGTTGACGCCCCAGTGCTTGGTCATGGCGTCGATGAAGCCCAGCGTCTCCTCCCGTTCCTTGCCGGTGTTCTGGAAGAAGGCGTGCACGTCTGCCGGTAGCTTGCCGCCGTGGGCCTCCAGAATTTTCCAGAGCATGTGTCCACTTGTGCGGCCACCACTGACGCCGATCTGCGCCGGCCCAGTGATCTGGTAGGGGTTCATGGCAATCTCCATTGCAGGCGCCGCCCTCGCCGGGGTGGCGTGATTCATAAAAGAGGGCTATCAATTGATGTCCAAGCATCCGGACTGGAGCCCGACATGACCCTGCAAAGCGATACAGAAGCACTTGCAGCAATCGAGGAAGAGGCCGAGAGAATGTTGGAGCAGCTTGGCGTTCCAGATGACAAGCAGAAGCGTGAGGTGGTTATCGGCCTGCGGCAGATCATTGCCATTGCTCGGTACAGGTCAGACTTGGACTTGAGCGAGGAAGACCTACGAAAAGGCTGAAGTCGATCCTGGCGCTGGCTGTCAGCGCGAGAAGGTCAGGCCGCGCGAACCCTGAAGGTCAGCATGGCCGTGGCATCGTCGTTAAAGCACTCGGCCAGCTCTTGATAGGCCCGGTACTTGGCCTGGCTGCGTGTAGCCGCCCATACGCGCCGCACGTAATGACGCGCATCGCCGAGCATGTACTTCACGTCATCCCAGTCATACATTCCGTTGGTAAGCACTTCGAACTGCTTCAGCGGCAGCTCTTCGGCCATTTCGCCGTACTGCATCTCCCAGGTTGGGTGGTAGTTGCGGATGCGCTTCTTCGGGTCACTGTCGAGAATGACGCCTATGTATTGGCCGCGATCGGCGATGATCACGCCGGGCTCACCGTTGGCGATCACCCGACGCCCAATCTCGGCCGGTACGTCGTAATGGCGGCGAACGTATTCGCAGTTGTAGTTGCTCATGGATCGCTCCTTGATCAGGCGGTGACGCGCTCGCCGATGACGGCAGTGCTATAGGTGACCTCGTAGTTCAGGGTCAGCTCGAAGCGGCCTCCGCATACGTCGCAGGTCATTTCCTGGTCTCTGTGGTCTTCCGATTCCAAGTGAATGGCCGTCGCGCAGTGCGGGCATTTGCACTCGTCCTGATATTCGAAGTCCGAGTCGCCGAACTCCGATTCGGCAAACTTGGCCAGGGCCTCCGCCTTGGTTGCAGCGTCGATGCGATCCTGGCAAGGCTTGCAGGTGAAGCCTTCGGAATGTCCCCAGGGCGTCTCGGTGAGCTTCGAACGATGGGTTCCGCAGTGGTGACAGGCGTTGTGATTGTCGCAGACGATGTAGCTCCACTTTCCCGTCGTGCCGTTGCACTTGTTGCAGCCCGAAATCCAGTACCAGGCGCCGTCGATGCGCTCGGCGTACAGGCCTTTTTCCGGCGGCTCAAGCTTCACTTCCGGCAAGCCGTTGCGGTGCGGCCGGTCGTGATTCTTGCCGTTCCAGATGTTGGTGTGGCCGGAGCGGGTGCGCTCTGTCCATTCGCCAGGGATCTCGGCGATTCGGATCTTAGTGTGCTTATCCATGGCTTTCTCCATGCATGCGCCGCACTCCTTGGATGGATGCGGCATGGTGGCAATTTGGTGGGTGGTTGTGGTTTATTAGCCAACTTATTAGGTCAACATAAGGGAATGAATAGAATGAAGATGGAAAGGAATGCCCTGCTTTATGCATTTAGGATAAATCAAATCCCAGCCTATATTTGCCCACATTGTCGCGGGGGAAGATTGAAGCTGGAAGGTGAGTTTGAAAGTGAAGAAACTGAAGAATCTAAGAAGGATCAAGAGCAAGGATGGGATCCAGATCTAGTTGTTCTGAGGTTTAGCTGTAAGTTGAAGTGTCCTATTTGTTTGGAAATTGTTTTCTTGATCGGTTCTGGCGGTGTTGAGCGAGAGCATGAGGTGGATGATAATGGGGAGTGGAATGCTTTAGACGTTACTTATTTTGATCCGAAGTTTTTTTACCCGGCTCTCAGTATTGCTAATTGTCCTGATAGAACACCCTATCGAGTGAAGGAACAGGTCGATGCGGCTGGCGCACTATATTTTTCTCATCCAGATTCTTGCTGCAATAGTATTCGCGCAGCTGCGGAAGAGATATTAACGGATTTAGGTGTCGATGTTCTTGATGATAAAGGAGGTTTTATTTCCTTCGCTAAGCGAATACAGGGACTTCCGAGCGAAAGGGAAAGCGTTGTTGCATTGTTTCACGCAATTAGGTGGCTTGGGAATTATGGAAGTCATCCCGGTTCAGGCTTGCAGCGTTCGCATGCGCTCGATGCTTTCGATATTTTAGATCTATTGTTGGAGGAGCTATACAGTGATAGAAAATTGAAAACTCAAGAGTTAGCAAAACGCATTAATGACGCCAAAGGACCTTTCGGGCATTTAAGAGCGGCAGTAACAGAATAGTTTACGCTACGTCAGGTTTCGGCCTAACCACTTCAACGCCAGGGTCGCGCCTCAGCTCGCCCACACCTGCTGCTTCGAATTGGTACGCCAGCTTTCGTGATATCTCAAAAGCTGGCGCGTCAGGTTGAAGCCACAAGCAGTAGCAGGCCTTTGTCGTCCGGGTCACTGCCCAGCCAGATGTCTGGCGCGCGGAGCTGGCGCTGCATTCGCCATTCATCCAGGGTGCGCGCCACAGAATTGCTGATTGCGAATTTGTGGCGCGGCGGCAAAGCAAACAGCGTGAGGGACTGGATCGGCCCGAGAGCATGTACCCGCTCGATCAGAACGCGGATGATGAAGCTTCGGTCGGCAGCGTTGATCCATTCGCCCATCGAATCCAGCGCCTGAACAGTGCCGCGACGCGCCATGAGCCGGATCTCGACTCGATTTGCTGGCGCATGCTGGTCACTTTCGATTTCCAGGTGGGCGCCGGCGGCGAAGAATGGAAATTTCGACCTTCCGAGCGAGTGCGCGTTGTAGATCAGTAGGGTTAGCGCCTCACCACTCTCCTCAATCTCGGCCCAGGCCATCAGATCGGAAAGCTGTCTGGCGTGTGACACGCCAAGCTTCAGCCTCAGGTCTTGCTCCCCCAGTAGAGCTGCCTTCTCGCGCCGACGCTCGTCGCGCTCCTGCGGCGTCATCGCCATACACCACCTCCTTCAATCCGCTGGGCGGCGAGTGAACCTGTGCCCGGCGCCGGTGACGCTGCAGGGCCGTTCGTTTGGGTTTCATAGGTGAGCTCCATATCCATGTCGTGCCAGCCCGCATTCCACCACCCGCCGTCTACGGTCATGTTTCCGTAGGGCTGGGAGAGGCGGCACTTTCCGTCTTGGCGGCAGGCCCGGCCCTGGTAGTAGGCCGTGGGGTAGAGCAGGCGGAGCCGTCGGGCCTTCATGGCTACGCCCCGGCCAGGTGATGCAGTGGGGCGAAGGGGATGTCGTCGTCGAAGCTGTCGTAGTCCGGGCCTGGGGCGCCTTGCTGGTTCTGCTGAGGTGCCTGCTGGCGCTGCTGCTGGGGCCGAGACTGTTGCTGCCCGCCGTCCTGCGGCTTGCCACCCAGCAACTGCATGGTGCCCTTCATGTCGACGTGCACCTCAGTGCTGTACCGCTTGATCCCGTCCTTCTCCCACTCGCGGGTGTGCAGCTTGCCCTCGATGTAGACGTGGGAGCCCTTGCGCAGGTACTCCCCAGCGATCTCGGCGACCTTGCCGAACAGGGTGACCCGATGCCACTCGGTGCGCTCGACCTTCTGGCCGGTCTGCTTGTCAGTCCACTGCTCGCTTGTGGCCAGGCTCAGGTTGGTCACTGTGTTACCGTTGGGCAGGTAGCGAACCTCTGGGTCCTGGCCGCAGGTGCCGACCAGGATGACTTTGTTGATTCCACGTGCCATGAGGGCTCCTAGCGCTGCAGCGCCTTACGTACGAATGGGTCAAGATCCGGCTGATTGAGCAGCCAGCGGCGGTAGTCGGCTGGCAAATCGGAGAACTTGGCGCCGCGGTGCTTGCCGAAGCAGATCACCGTGGGGATTCGCGCATCCTCAGAGAGGGCCCAGAGCTCTTCCCAGTCAGCCACAGGGCGGCCGAGGCGCTCGCCCAGGGCATCCATGATCTTGATCAGAAGCAGGCGGCAGTTCTTCACGTCATCGAGCGCGGCATGGGCATTGCGCAGCAGGCCCTGCGCCTCACTGCGGTAGTGCAGGTAGATCATCGCCGATTGCGTGTGGGTGTCGGCATCTGGCCACAACATACGGCTCAGCGCCGCGGTGCAGATGCGCTTGACCTCTGGCCGACCGATGACGCCCCAGTCGTAGTCGACGTTGTGGCCGATCAAGTACTCTGCCTCGGCAGGTAGCTCGAACTCGGTGTGGGCCGGGCAGCCCACCAGGTCTTCGTCGAGGATGTGGCTGGTAGCTAGGGCCCCGAGCTCGATCCGTTTCTCAGGCATGAAGCGCTGGAGGTATTCGCTTCCAACTGGCAGACCTGGGATGGCGGTCAGCTGCAGCCAGGCGGCCTCTACCAGTTGAGGCTCGTTCAGGCCGGTTGTTTCGCTGTCGAAGATGAAGGCATTCATGCCGATTGCTCCTGAGGGGTGAGTTCGTGTTTGCGTTTGTCCTTGGCGGCGACCAATGCTGGCTTGAGGCTGTCAAAGCCTTGCACGATCACCCTGCCAGCGTTGTACGCCGATTCCAGTGCTGCCATGTCGGGTGCCCTGGCGATGTCCGCGATGGCGTCTACCAGCAATTCTTTGGCGCGTGCCTCAGGGCTCACCCCTGAGTTGAGCCAGGCCAGAAGGCGGCGGCCAGTGTCTTCGCTGATCAGCTCTGGCTGATCGAACAGCTTCGTCCGATCTTTGCTGGCCAGTGCGGTGTGAGAGTCGTGTGTCAGATCTAGCACCACTGTGAACTCGTAATCGGTACCGTCCCGTTGTTCCGACTTCATGCCGAGCTTCACGATTTTCTTGCCTTCCCCTTGCACGGTCTCTGTTTTGCTACGCATGGTGCAGATCACATGCAGGGAGCTTGTCAGGATCTTGTTCGTCAGCTGACGGTGACGGGGAGTGGTCTCGTTCCAGGCCGCCCATGTGTTGCCGCGAAACTTCTGGTGGGCGAGCGTTTCGTTCGCCTCGAGGCAGCCGCCTGGGCCTGTCCACTCATGGGAATAGCTGTCGATGATCAGAACGTTGTATCCAGCAGCCTCGGCCGCAGTGATTGCGTCAACGTAACGCTCTGGCGCGAAGGGTGCCTGCAACTCCAAAACATCGAAGTCAGCAATGTCAGAGTAGAGCGATGCGCTGCCTTGCTCGGTGTCGATGACCGCAATTCGACCGCCCAGGCCCTTGGCCATCAGCAGTGCGGAGAAGGTCTTGCCTGATCCAGATGGCCCAGCAAGTGCCAGCCGTAGCTTGGCCTGCTTGCGTTCGGCTTTCTTGAACATGGGGGTGTCCTCAGTTCGGTTGGTTGTCCCACTGCCGCTCGAGGCGTGCAGCTTCATCTTCGTACTCTTTGCGCTGCTCGCCGTTGAATTGCTCGGGCGAGAAGGCTCCGACCGTCTTCCAGTCAAGCTGGGCGGCCAGGCGGGGTGATGTGTTCATGGTTGCCTCAGTGGGTGAGGGCGCCGGCGTATGCGCTTGCGAGCATCCAGGCAGTGCAAAGGAGGAGAGTGATGGCAGAACCGCGCCAAAGCGCGATGCGCCGGGCCCGTTGATAGCAGGTCATGGCCGCACACGGATGGCGATACGGCGCCCCTTCATTGTTGTCGCAAGTCGCCGGGTCAGGCTCGCAACAGGCGTTTCGCGAGGCAGGCCCACGGCCTCATTGAAGGGAATGCCGAAGCTGATTACCGCAAGAGAGCGCTCAATATGCTCAAGCTGCTCGTCGATCAGACTTTTAACCGGTGCCGTCGTCATGCTGCCCCCTTGAACTGTGCGTTGTAGCTCGCGTAGATCTGGTCGATTCGGTCGCGAAAGTGGCGATGCTCAGTGTCGCTAATCACCCGAAGCATGAAGGCCAGGGTGATCGCCGAAGTGGCCGCGGCGCTAGCGTTTGGTTTGCCGATATCGCGAATCAGGTTCTCTATCTCCCCCTCGATCCAGGCGACAGCAGTTTGATGATCACGCTGCTGCTGATTCATGCAGTTCTCCTTGCGGCGGCGCCGCTTCCACACATCGATTCCATCTTGGCCAGGGCCTGGGCCCGTACCTTTTTGCCACTCGCGAGCCTTGCTGCCTCCTGGGTGCGGAGCATTTCCAGCCAGGCCCTGTTGTTTGCTGCAGCCTCCTGAGGCGATAGGTCGCTGCCCCACGGGTCGTCATAGCCACCCGCCAGGCTTTTATCCATGGCCCGCGCCTGGGCGCTGTCTGCATAGAGCTCGTTATCCATGGACGCCTCCAGGTGGTGGGTTACTCGGTGGGTGGGGAAGGAAGGGGCTGCCAGTGCGTCACGCCATTGCTCAGGTACATCTGCGTGTAGAGCTGGTTTCCAGCATCATCGAGGCCGCAGGTCACATCTCCGAAGTAGTCCTGGATGTGAACCATATCCATGCCGCCCTTTGGCCAAGCGTGTGGCCCGGCGTGCTTTGATGTGCCGTCTGCGTAAGCGAGAACAGAGTCATCCTGAAGCTCGGGCAGCCTGTCGCTGCACTTGGTCCAGCCGCTCATGTTGCCTCCGGCCAATGGCGATTGATGCTCTCTTTCGCGTAAGGGGAAAGTCGCTGGAAGCTGTTCACCGTGCCGCATCCGGGCATGGTCCCCTCCAGTTCAACGCAGGCCTTGATGTCGCAGCGCCGGGAGCAGACCCAGCCGCCGTAATGGCAGCGGTGCACTTCGCCGTCTGTCTCAGGGTGGTAGGCCACGCCGCCTCTCCAAGAAGGCGACCCGCGCAACTTGAGGCCGCAGCCCCGGCACACGGCCTGGGTATCGGTGCAGTCATGCATGTGCTGATCCTCTGGACCGCATTGGTCAGATGCCAGGCGCGGGTGACCAAGCCCAGCCGTGAGACTGGCCTGGCACCTGCCGATGCGGTCGATTTGAAGGGAAGGGGATGCAGGCGCCCGGCGCTGCCCGGGAAGCATCTGGTCTGGCCGGGAAGGCCCCGGATTCGCCTGCGGTGATGCGATCTGCATCGGGGTGTGATCTGCGCTTGTCATCGCAAGGACGCCCATTCAGTACCGCCTCAAGGGCTCAGCGCGTTGACGTCGCGCCCGGTATGGAGTCGCCTTTCCAGATCACACCCCGATGCAGCCTGCGATGGGGAGCAGGGCATCGGGCCGTCTTTCCGGCTGTCAGGGAATCAAGCCTGTTTTTACAGGGGCAGGCTCCCTGTTCCTTCGCTTTCCACAGTCGAGGGAAAACCATATGCTCCGATCTCCACAGCCGAGATAAGGAACATCGTTATGGCGGAATACATGGTGCGGGTTGAGATCTTCAAGGCAGACAGCGAGGAGTATGCTGACCTGCATAAGGGGCTGGAAGCGCTCGGGCTCAAGAGAACAGTTCAGGGGGACAATGGTCTTCTCAGGATGCCACCCGGCACTTATTACGGATCAAGCTCACTGACCACCTATGAGCTAAGGGAGAGAGTTAAAGCGATTGCGGCGCCATTCTCATACCCTGCTGATCCTTCGGTATTCGTCAGTCAGTCAAGCGACTGGTCGAGCTGGCTACACCCCGCTTGAGATGATCCGCCGCCTGAGAATGGCCTGCCCTTAGGCATTTCATCAGCCCAATATTTCAGGTGATTCATCGCGATCGAGAATGCCTCGTCAAAACTGATGCTTTCGTCGGTCGCGATTTCCTGAACAATCCCCCGAACTCGCTCTATCTGTTCAGCGTTCATCGTCTTGCCCTCCAGGGTGGTTGATCAGGATTCGGCATCTTGCTCAAGCCAAGCAATCTTCGGCGCCTCTTTGCGAAGCGCGAAATACTCGACTTGAACCTTGGCGCTGTTGATCATCTTGCCGCCGAGGTTGGCCAACTCTGAGGCGTCCTTAGCGTCGATCTCGCCTGCTTGCAACTGGCGGAAGACGTCGGCCAGGTTCTTCCGAAGCTCTTCAGCGTTCTTCATCAATCATTTCCTTCGCTGCGCGTGTGATAAGTAGCTGCAACCGCTTCAGCGGTATTAGCTCGGATGGTATGTCTGAGTTACTGAGGGATGTTCTACTGCTAAGTACGTGCCTGATATATGAATCAGTAAGCTTCTCTGACTCCGACCTGCGCCTTTGGGTAAGCCTCTCTTTGTTAGCAGCCTGCCAGGCTTTGGTCCTGGCAATCTGGGCTAGCCTATTCTCTTCGTAGTGCTTCGCTCGCCTTGCAGTGACCTTTTCGCGGTTGCCGGTTACGTAGATTTTGTCTCGATCGGCGATCTTTTCTTTATTTTCCTGTATGTAGCGCCGGTCTTTTTCCTGGATCTTTTTTTTGTTCTTTTCCCGATACGTGGCCCCGCGCTGCTTTGCACATTCTTTGCACTGGCATGCTGCTCCAGCTACCCCGTTCCGGGAATGGAACATGGTTAAGCTCAACAGCTTCTTGCAGTGCGTGCATACCTTCGACTCTTCGCACATGACATTGCACCGGTCTGATTTCCCTGATACCCCTCGCAAGAAGGGCATCGAGGAAATCTGCCGCGACCCGCTACTGGCGTCGTTCGCTGGCTTGAATCGAATGGTGCCCGGATGTTTGGCCGCGCCGGGCCGTGGTAGCCTCTCAAGTCCCTACAACCGTTGAGGCAATAACATGGAAGCTGCAAAACCAAAGTGCTCAGGATGCGGAGCAGAAGGCCTGAAGAAGGTTTTCTTTCAAGCTGCCCCGGCAACCCCCAACTTCCTGATCGCCAGCTGCGCTGACTGCGGGGTAATCCACTCGGTGTTCTCGAAGCCGTACGAGCCACCGCAGATGCCTCGCCCTAACCCCGTCGAGATCATTCGCTAGCGAGAAATCCTGTCGCCGGCACACCAGAGGCCTGCTCTTCGCCCTGTCGCCAGAGCTCAACAAAGTGGGCGTAAGCGGCCTCGGCGAACTGCTTAGCCAGCTGGTCGAACTCTTCAGTGCCTGGCTTTGGAATCACTTCAACCGTCAGTCCTTCAATTTTCATCGTCTGCTGATCCTGCTCTCCGCGTGGTCCCGAAGTAGGGCCACCTGGAGAGCATCCTGCCCGCTGTTAACGGGCAGGTAATCTCTACTCCTTGCATAGGCCAACGGTCGCTTTCCCGTCAGTGACTTTCAGCGCGACACGGGATCACGGTCCCAAGGCCAAACGCTTACTCACCACCACGCAGCCTCTCCAGCTACGCCCTCCGAATGAGGTCTCCTATGCCCAGCGCCGACATGAGGTCGAATCGCTGCGTACCGTTGCGCGGTACGTCCGCTGGCTATGCATCGGCCAGCTCGGCGTTCATCTGGTTGTTAAAGAGCAGCGGTCCGGTTGAGGGCCTCCGCAGTCCCTGTTGGGTGACTGCGATGGATGAACTATACGAATACTCATAATTCCAGTCAATACGGTTTTGCATAATTTTTCCTGTGGGTATGAAAAAGCCCGCACCTGGCGGGCTCTTAACGTATATGTCGGATCAGTTTACTGGGTCGTAACCCTGTACCCACATATTGAAGGTGTGCTGGGTCGAATTCCGGAAGCTGTCACACCAGGAATACGGGGCGCAGCTGAAGGTTCCCCTGATCGCATATTTCCCATCACCAAGGGACTGCTTGAACACCTGGCCATTGAGGAATCCGATCTGACTAGTCGGGTACGTTTGAATGAAGGTGTCGTTAGCTGACATAACCTTCATGCGAGTGACCATCGATGCACCTTCAATGGCCCGCGCCCACATGGCTGAACACTGTTTCTCCCCGCTGCACACCGGTGTTGGCTGGACATTATGGAGCAGCATGTCAGGTTTTTTTGGCGGAACAGCACAACCTGAAACGAACGATATCGCCAACGCGGCGAGAGCTACATGACGCATGGTTTCCCTCCCAGGGTAAAAGCTCAAAACAACTTGTTGAATTTCAACCTATCCCGCCACCTCTCCAGATGACCTTTCCGAGGAAGGGCATGTCATGCAAAGCAGCCTCACTGACAGGCTCATCTGGATATGAAATTTTGTCCGGGTTGTCGCTGCGAATCACCCAGGAGCCGGTAAGCTGCTGGCTCAATCGCTTGATGCTGTTACCGCCATCCGGGCGACGGATAACGTACACCTGCTTGTCTTTGGGCTCCACCTTCGATGTATCGAAAAGAACAACATCACCCTCAAAAATATAGGGCTCCATGCTGTCCCCATCGGCGTAGATAACAAACAGGTTCTCGGGCTTTGAGTTCATGCGCCTGATCCACTCGCGCTTGAAGGCCAAGCCTTCGGTTACCTCTACGTGTTCATTGAGGTAACCATTGCCGCAGGCGCCGCGAGCTGTGAACTGGGGGATCAAAGCGTATTCCTTTTCGCTCGGGGAGGTTAGTTCTCGCGTTTTTTCCTCGCCGCCGCCGAACAGAAGCCAATCGGGAGAGACGCCCAGCGCCATGGCGATAGGTTCAATAGTGCTCTTCCTTGGGCTCTGACTTTCCCCAGAGAGAATCCTATTGATTGTGGGTTGTGGCACCTTGGCCCGCCTGCCCAGCTCACTTTCATTCAAGCCAAGCTCTCGCAGTTTGCTGCGGAGCCTATCTGCCACGCTCATAAAATCACCATACAAAAACGTATACGAGGAATTGTATTGCTCCGGGCTATCAGTTTCCGTATGATTTGGTATGCAAAACTTCATAGGAGGACGGCCATGACAGTCCAAATGATGCTGGTACGCCTTTTTCAGCTTGGGCTGTCTCAGGCGCAGATCGCCAAAGACTGCGATACCACGCAACCGACCATCTGCAGAGCAGCGAAAGGCGGCGCGGATGTTCGCTACGAACTGGGAAAGTCGATCGAAACCCTGCTCAGCAAAACAGAACGAGCCGCAAAAAAATCGGCTGAACGCAACCAGAAAGCAGCTTAAGGAGCAAGACCCGCATGTACGCCAATCCCAAGCACCTACATGACCGTGAGATCAAGGTCCGGGTCGATGAGGACACATTCGAACTGATTCAAGCCCTGGCGAAGTTCCATCGTACACAGCGCGCCGTTCTGTGCCGCGAATTGCTGGAAGCGCAGTTGGCTGCTTTGTCCTCCGAGAATACCGGCGATCAGCACGTGGCCTGAAGGCCCGGAGGAGGCCCCATGCCGACTGAACAGGTCGGGTTGGACCAGGGACTGATGGAGCAGCTAGAGCAGGAGGCGGAACGAAGGGGGATTACCCCCGATGCCCTTGCAGCAGAGTTGATCCGAAAAGAACTGGCTAACCGCACTAAGCCCCGGAATCCGCGGGGCACTGTGACACCGTTTCACCGCAGGGCCTGACTAGGCCCTGATAAGCCCGAATTGCGGGCACAAAAAAGCCGGTGGCTAGACCGGCTCTCTGCAACACAAAACTCTGAAGGGAATTATGCATATGCAGACCCAAAGTGTACAGGCCCTCAAGCGGGCCGCGCCACAAAATGCGAACCACGATTTCGTGGCGCGCGAAGTGATGATGAGCAGCGCAGAGATTGCTGAGCTCACCGGAAAGCTTCACAAGAACGTGATTCGTGACATTCGCGAAATGCTAGACGCGCTGGAACAGGATGGCTCAGATCTGAGCCATGTCCGTGAAGCCAAGGATTCACGCGGGTACACCGCAGAATTCCACCTTGATCGCGAGCTAACCGAAACCCTTCTCACCGGATACAGCATTCCGCTGCGCCGAAAGGTGATCCACCGGCTGCATGAGCTTGAGCAGGCTGCACCGCGTGTAATCGCCACTCTCCCTGACTTTTCCAATCCTGTGGCTGCTGCGCGGGCCTGGGCCGATGAGATGGAGCAAAAGCAGGTTGCTCAGCACGCCTTGGCGATTGCCGCTCCAAAGGTCGAGTTCGTCGACAAGTACGTCGATGCAACCGGCCTCAAGGGCTTTCGCCAGACCGCCAAGCTCCTGAGGGCCAATGAGGCCCGCTTCCGTGAGTTCCTCCTGGATAAAAAGATCATGTATCGCATGGGCGGGGAGTGGCAGGCCTACCAGCAGCACATCGACGCCGGACGCTTTGACATCAAGACTGGTACCACTGACGGCGGTCACGCTTTCAACCAGACCAAATTCACCCCGAAGGGCGTCACCTGGGTGGCCGGCCTGTGGGCCCAGTACAACCTGGGCGAGATCTGACATGCAATTTACCGTGACGATCAACCAGGCGAAGGCTCTTGAGTGGGGCTTGAACTCCCAGCAAGCGCTGCTGTTCGCGTTCGTCTACGGCTGCCCGAGCTGGGCAAAAGCGTTGAAGACTGATGACGGGATCTTCTTTGCACTGAGCAAGGCCAAGATCGTGGAAGAGTTGCCTTTGCTGACCGACAAGCCCGACACGGCCTATCGGATGCTGAAGGCCTTGGAAGAAGCCGGTTTGATCGAGCTTTCCAGCACTTCGAACATCACCCTTTTCCGCCTGACCGCCAAGGCAGCTGAGTGGAACAAGAAGCAGGATGGGTCGGAAAAATATCCGACCCCACCACAAACCAAGGGTCGGAAAAAAATCCGATCTACCTCGGAAAAATCTCCGAGCAAGGTCGGAAAAAAATCCGAGCCAGGGTCGGAAAAATCTCCGACAAATCAGGATACCAGTAATCAGGATACCAATCAGGGGACCAGTCACAGCTTGCAGGACGCCTCGGACAAGCCGAACCAGTCCCGCGGCTTGGTGCTGGTTGTTGATCGCACTGATGCCCCCCGGGTTGAGATCCCGGCCGACATGCCTGGCCCGAAGGATCAGGCCTGCAAAACCTTCAAGATCTGGGCGAACTACGCCATGGCCTACCGCAAACGCTACAGCACTTGGCCAGTGTGGAACGCCAAGGTCGGTGGCCAGCTCGGCCAACTGGTTGACCGTCTCGGTGCCGACGTCGCCCACCACGTTGCCGCCCACTACCTGAAAACCAGCGATGCGGCAGTTCTGCGCAAGTGTCACAGCCTCAACGAACTGCTGGTGAATGCTGAGAGCTACCACACCCAATGGATGACCGGTCAGCGCGTCAACGGGACCACCGCGCGCCAGATGGAGCGCACCGAAGCAAACCTGTCCGCAGCTGAACAGGCGGCTCAACTGGTTCTGGCCAAGCGCCAGGCAGGGGAGCGCAATGAGTACCTGTGAGATGAACGATGCCCAGGTTGCAGGGCTGGCTGCTGCCATTTGCGCTACGGCTGAAGCCATGGGGCAGGAAATGAACCCAGGCACTGCGGCGATGATGGCCGAGGACCTCTGCGCTTACCCAGTAGCTACCGTCCGCGCCGCCCTGAAGGCCTGCCGACTGGAAGTGAAGGGCAAGCTCGCCATGGCCGACATCCTGCAGCGAGTGCAGGCCGCTGACGGTCGCCCTGGCAAGGATGAGGCGTGGTCCATTGCCCTGACTGCCAGTGATGAAAGCGAGACCGTGGTGATGACTGCCGAGATTCAGCAGGCCATGGCCGCGGCGCAACCGGTGCTTGCGCTGGGCGACAAGGTCGGCGCCAGGATGGCGTTCATGAGCGCCTACGAAAGGTTGGTTGCCGGAGCGCGGGCTGAGGCTAAGCCAGCTGCCTGGAGTGTTTCCCTCGGATTCGATCCGGTTCGTCGAGTGACAGCCATCGAATCGGCTGTTCGTATGCAACTGATCACCCAGGAGTCGGGCACCAAGTACTTGGCCGATCTGCGCATCGCGCCCATCACCGAAGACGGCCAGGCCATCGCCGGACTGCTCACCGGTGCCCCTGTCCAAGCATCCCCGAAGCTGCGCGAGAAGCTCGCTGAAGTCCGATCAATCGTTGAGGCCGCTAAGGCCCGGCAGGACCGCGAGAAGCGCAAGAAGGCCCAATCCGATCGGGTCAATACATATCTGCGCAAGCGTAAGGCCCGCGAGGCAATCGCCGCGGCGCAATCGAAGGAAGGATTCTGATGAATATCGACAAATCAAAACTGCAGCCCCTGCTGTGGGCAGTGGTAGGCGCCTGGAGGGCTGGCGGCCAGGACCTGCAGGAGCGCACCGACGCTCTGGATGGATTCCTTGGGGAGCACACCGTGGAGGAGGTCGCCCTCCAGCTGCTGGCAGAGCTGAGTCTTGCCCGCGAAGCGCACGACGCCTACGCCGCTGACAAGAAGAGGCTGGCATTTTCGCTAAATGATGCCAGGGCAGAGGCTGCGGCGCTGCGCAAGGATGCCGAGCGATACCGGTGGCTGCGCGATGAAGAGTACCTGCACGCCTGGGCTGACGTGCACGTGTGTGATGAGCTGCGCCGGGCAGAGCTCACGGACAAGGCCGTCGACGCAGCCATAGCGAAGGAGGTATCCCATGGCTGACCGTATCAGCGTCAACTGCCAGGCCAAGCTCTCCGAGGCCATCACCTGCCTGACCACCATGTACCGCGACAAGAAATTCGTGGTGGTGAGCCTGCGCCCTGGCAAGGACCGCACGTTGGACCAGAACGCCCTGTGGTTCGCTTTCTACAAACGCATTGCCGAGATGACCCAGATCGGTGACGCATCGGAGGCCCGCAAGTACTGCAAGCTGCACCACGGCGTGCAGATCCTAATCAACGAGGATGAGGACTACCGAGCGGCCTGGTACCGAACCACTAAGCACCTCAACTACGAAGAGAAGCTTGGCCTGATGGGCGACTGCAAGCTGCTGGGGCCGGACGGTTTCCCGGTAACCAGTCTCTTCAATCGCGCCCAGGGCATCGCCTACACCAACCGTATCGTTGCTGACTTCACCGCCCATGGTGTGGTCTTCGACGACCTGCTGAGCCAGGAGGCCGCATGACGATCGAAAGGAAGCTGCCCAAGCCGAAAAAATGCTGTGTCGCATCGTGTGGGGCCTCATTCGTCCCTTCACGCATGGGGCAGGCTGTATGCAGTCCGGCCTGTGCGGCACTCGATGCCCCGCGTCATCGGGAAAAGGCCCATAAGGCTATCAACCAGCGCAAGCGCCGCGAGATCAAGGTCCGCAAGGAGAAGCTCAAGAGCCGCGGCGACTACATGCGCGAGGCCCAGGCCGAGTTCAACACCTACATCCGCCTGCGCGACCAGCACCTGCCGTGCATCAGCTGCGACTCGCTGCCCAGTGACCACGACCTGATCACCGGCAGCCGCTGGGACGCCGGCCATTACCGCTCTGTTGGCGCCTGCCCGGAGCTGCGCTTCGAGCCGCTCAACGTTCACCGCCAATGCGTGAAGTGCAATCGCAACCTCTCCGGTAACGCGGTCGAGTACCGAATTCGGTTGGTGCAGCGCATCGGTGCCGACCGGGTGGCCTGGCTGGAAGGGCCTCATCAGGCCAGCAAGCACACCATCGACGACCTGAAGGCCATCAAGGCCGAGTACCGGGCAAAGATCAAACAGCTGAAGGAGGCTGCAGCATGACCACAGCATTGGCGTTTTTTATTCTGGCCGTGATGCTCGTGGCATCCGGCGCCGTGCTTGCCTGGGGTGCCGCAGTCGCCCGCGAGCGTAGTAGCGAAGAATTCATCTTGAGGAAATCCAAGCGGGCAGGGGGTAAGCCATGAAGTACCAGAGCGTTTTGGCAGCAGTAGTGCGTGCGCTGGCGGCAGAGACCATGAGCGGCGTGGGTGGTGGCGACTTCGAGCCGAAGGTGCAGGCTTCGAAGCTGAAGGGGGAGATCACCGGCAAGGATGCGGCGATGCTCGTGGACTGCTGGGTGCATGCCCGCCTGCACAGCAAGTTGATCCCGAGACACTGGAATGCGCTGACAGCCAGGTTCTCCACCCACAAGGCTAAGAAGGTCGACGCGATTGGCAAGCTGGTTCCGCTGATCGCCACCCAGGCGCCGGACTTGTTCCGTTACAAGGCGGTCACCGCCTGGGCCATCCCGCCGGTGAAGGGAGTGCAGCCGCAAATCGGGCACGAGGTGGCCAGCCGGGCGGCCCGTGAGCGTGCTGAGTTCGAGTCGCTGCATGCTGGCGTGGTCAGGCACCTGGCGGGCGGCGAGATGCCAGAGGATGCAGGACAGGCGCGCCGCGACCAGTACGTGAAGCGCTCCACCGACATGATCGTGCTGCCGGCAGAGTTCTACGACATAAACACCTGGGACGGCCAAGGCCTGAATCGGACCACCTACTGGCGCTGGAAGAAGGCCATCGAGAAGGTGCTCGAAGAGATGGTCACCGAGGCCCTGGCAGCCTCCGGCAAGATTTTGGAGGAAGAAGGCGTTTTGATGTCAGATGCCGCTTGACACCTGTGCAACGATGCAACATTATTTGTTCATCCTGTCATTCCTTCGTGTGTTGAGGATTGACGAAAAGAACCCGGCCAAGTGCCGGGTTTTTTATTGCCCCCAAGAGGGCCTCAAGAGGCCCGGCTACAACGTCGGGTTTTTGTGTCTGCTTACCTGCCAAGCTTTTCCATTGCCGCATCGGCGAGGAAAGACGAACGGCTTTTGACATTGTGATCGCGCACGTAGCGGTCGATCCGCTGGATGACAAAGCCAGGCAGGGTCACGTTGACCTTCTCGGTCTTGCCCAGGTACGGCGTAATGTCGATCTCAATCATGCCCCAGCCCATATCCGCGAAGTCTGGATTGCTCCGGTGCGTTGCGGCAGTGGTCGGCATGGGAATGGCCTGGCCATTCGAAGCGATCTCCTCGAGCATGATGTGCGCGACCTCGACGGCGGCGGTGTAAGCCTCCTCGAAGGTGTCGCCTGCGGTTACAGCGCCTGGAATGTCCGGCACCTGGATGCCGATAGCGGTGTTTTCGTCGCCCCACTCGATACAGATTGGATATTGCATTGTCGTCTCCTGCGAAGGTGCAAAGGGTGAAGCCGGGTTATTTCAACCCGGCTCGTTCCTTGATGCTCTTTACCGTGCCTATCGGTAGGTCTTTCTTTGGGTGAGGCACTGGTATCGAGTTAGGGTTGTTGGGGTGCTTGAAGATGTGGTGGCTTCCAGTAACTCGCTTTAGAACCCATCCAGCCGCTTCAAGCTCCTTTATCAACTGCCTGCTTTGCACCTCCGTCTCCTTGTGTGGTTGATGGGGTAATTATACCTCTAGGCGCATAACGTGTAAAACGTTTTGTGTGTCTGGGGTTATCTTTCTGCCTCGGCATGCTCCGGGGCTTTTTCGTTCTAGGAGCAGATCAATGTCCGAAGCAGAGAAGCAATCGGTTCAGGCCGTCATTGACGCGGTAGTCGGTGGCGATGTGAATCGCCTCAAACTGGGGCTTGTTCGACTTTCCCAGCTGCCAGGTAGAGAGTTCTCCACTATCACCACCCAGCTGCTGAACACCGAGCAGCGTGAGTCTGTACCTTTGGTCTGCTTCGACCTCAGGAGCCTATTCTTTCATCGTGATGGCTGGGTGTTTGGCTCGGTATACACGCCTGGCGAGTTCCTTTGCGAGAACGCGAACCCATCCGGCGCAGGTCTTCCGCTCGAACAGGTTCGCGAAGCAGTCCAGAAGGCTCGCGGAGAGCATGACGAGAAGGTCCTGAGGAAAGCGCTTGACTTGAAGGCCGCCATTGAGGAGATGGAAGACCTGCTGAAGCGGCACTCGTTTGCAGATTCTAAGTTGACCAGTCTCGCGCAAGTCGAGCTGCACAAGGGGCAAGCACTGCTCCTGGCTGCGCTCAACCCAGTAAACAGCCTGTAATTCTCGGCCCGGTACAACGGGCCTTTTCGTTTTCGGCTCCGCCACACCCATTGCTCCAAGCTGGGAGTGCTGCTGGGGCTGATCTAAATCTGCAGGTTCTGGAGTTGAGCATGAAGAGCGAATACCGCTGCCTTGTTGAGGCGATCCTCTGCTGCGAGCAGAAGCTGAGAGAGGCAAAGGCTATTCAACTCGACGCTCAAGAGAAGCTGACCAAGGCTGACGGCTTTGTGGCCTACCAAGAGGCCAGTCTTCGTGAGAACGAGCAGAGACTGGCCGAACTGGAAAGATCTCTTGGGTTAGAAGCCCAGGCACGCCGCTAAGGTGTTGGGGTACTTGATTTCGCCCTTGGTTGCCTTCACTCGGTTATCGAGATCAATGACAAGCATCTGATCTTTTGATGCGGAAAATTTGGTTTTGAGGTACAGCATGTCGCGGATGCTCTCGGCTGTCCCTGGCGCCTCAATTGCGTAGAAAGAAGATGTTTCTTCCCATTGGGAAGTGGCTATTTCTCTCACCTTTTTCGTAAACGAGTCGTAGCGGTCCTGGTAATCGTCGTCGTACTCAAATCGGAAAGTAATTACGAAGTGTCCCATGGCTCAATCCTTTGTCGCGGTTGTAGGGATCACGACGATAGCACGGAGCCACTGCCCGCCTTGAGCGGGTCTCTTTTTCTCATGGAGCACCACCTATGGCCGAGCCAACAAGCGCCGCCGCGAGCGTAGTGCTGGGCAAGTACGGGGTGGTGATGGCTGCATTCATCGGCTCGATTCTTTCGCTTGGCTTCCTGAAGGACCTGACCCGCTTCCAGGCTGCGACTGCTGTTGCAACTGGCTTTGGATTTTCGGTTTACCTGACCCAGCCTGTCACTGCCTGGCTTGCCCCCAAGCTTGAGCTTGCGGTGACTGATGACCTGCTGTGCGGGGTGGCCTTCGTGCTGGGCCTTACAGCCATGAACATCATCCCGGCAATCAAGGCTGCCATGGGGTCGTTCGTCGCGGCGCGAGGTGCCTGACATGAACAGCATCCTGGTTTCAGCGCTGACCGCCCTGGACGTGTTTCTGTGCGTTCTGGTGGTGCTTGCCGCCTGTGACTACCTGCGCAAGGTTCGCCCAGCTGACCAGCCGCTGCTGAGTATCGCTTTCTACCTGGTGGCCATCGGCGGGTTCGGTGCATTCGTCACCGCCCTGCAGGGTCATTGGGTAAACCTATTCGGAGCGATGCTTCACGCGGGCGTGGTCGCCTATGCCTGGGCCCGGCGCGGCCATGTGTTCGGCTGATCCGCACCACAAATTCAAGGTGCGCCGTTTTGTGGCGCGACAACTCCAGAGGAATCACCCATGGACAACCAGCACAAGAAGATCACCGGCTACCGCGACTTGAGCCAAAGCGAGATCGACGGCATGAATTCGATCAAGGCCTTGGAAGCGGACGCCGGCGAACTGTTCAAGCAGATCGGGCAGATTGAGGGTGTTGACCCACGCCTGCTGGCTCTGGCCAAGACCAACCTGCAGCAGGGCTTCATGTGGTTCGTGCGCTCGATCGCTAAACCTGCTGACCCGTTTAACTGAGGTGAGCGATGAGCATCAAGAAGACGCTTGTCCACTTCCATAACATCACGCTGACGTTGTCAGAGGATGACCTGAAGGCTGCATTGGTCGCCAAATATGGCAGTGCTGCGGTGGAGGTACTGGGTGAGGGGGTGATCCTCCAGAACGCCAGTTTCTCCACCTATTACCCGGAAGAAGGTGTGAAGTTCACCTTTGCTCAGCCGCTGGAAGGGCACAATACATGACGACCATTGCTTACAAGGACGGCGTGATCGCCTACGACTCTCGCCAAACCCGGGGTGGAGCAATCGTTTCTGATGATTCCCCGAAGTGCCAGGTTGTCGACGGCGTCAGCTTTTTCCTGTCTGGTGCCGTATGCGATGAGAAGGCTTTGATCGCCGCGTACTTCGGTACTCCATCGGCAGTTCCTGTGGAGTGCTCAGGCTATGTTGTCGATGGCGGCAAGCTGCTGATGGTCGGTCATGACGACAAGACAGGCATCTGGCGGCAGGAGCTCGCCCCGTCCAACCCTGACGCTATCGGCAGCGGCTCGGCCTATGCCCTGGCTGCAATGGACATGGGGGCAAGTGCAGAAGACGCGGTGCGGGCTGCCATGAAGCGGGACATCTACACCGGCGGGAAGGTCCGTTCGGTTCGAGTCGCCCGCGATCAGTAAGGAATAACCATGACAACCAAGCAACCCGACTGGGAGGCGATCGAACGAGCCTACCGGGCCGGGGCGCTTTCCATCAGAACCATCGCTGAGCGCCAGGGCGTGAGCGACACCGCGATCAGGAAGAAGGCCAAGGCCTTGAACTGGGCGCGGGACCTTTCCGACCAGGTACGCAAAGAGGTTCGCAGCAAGCTGGTTCGCGGCGAGGTTCGCAACGATCAAGGCGCGAACCGCGAACTCGACACCGAAATCATCGAAGAGGCCGCAGAGGAGGGCGCGCAGGTAGTTCGCAGCCACCGCCGCGACATTCGCAAGGCCACGAACCTTGCGAACCTGCTGATGGATGATCTGCTGACCACCATCCAGCGTCGGGAAGAGATCGAAGATGCGATTGATGACGAGACCGCCGAGGACAGCAACGGCATGCGCCGGGCCTCGATGCTTGCCGCGGTGGCCCTCCCAAGTAACTCCAAGACCCTGTTCCAGCTGTCAGCTGCAATGAAGAACCTCCAGGTGCTCGAGCGCCAGGCATTCGGCCTGGACGAGAAGGAGAAGACGGACGAAGCGGACGAACTGTCCAAGCTGATGGATGAACTATCGAAGGAAGCCTGACCCATGAAGCCCGAGCACCTGAAATTGCTCCGGGACCGGTTCTGGCGGCTGAACAACCTGTACTTCATCACCGACAAGCAGGGGAAGAAGGTCCGCTTTCGCATGACGCAGGAGCAGATCGATTACTTCCAGGGGATGCACACCCGCAACATCATCCTGAAGGCGCGGCAGTTGGGGTTCACCACCTTGGTGTGCATCGTCCAGCTGGATGCCGCGTTGTTCGAAGCGGCGAAGTGCGCCCTGATCGCTCACACCCTGAACGACGCCAAGCGCCTGTTCAGGGAGAAGGTGAAGTACGCCTACGACCACCTACCCAAGGAGATCAAGGCGGCCAACCCGGCGCGCAACGACGCCGCGGGCGAGCTGGTGTTCAGCAAAGGCGGATCGCTTTACGTCTCCACCTCGTTCCGGGGCGGCACGCTGCGCTACCTGCACGTTTCCGAGTTCGGGAAGATCTGCGCCAAGTTCCCGCACAAGGCGCGGGAGATCGTCACCGGTGCGTTTGAGGCTGTGGCCGCTGAGTGCTTCGTCACCATCGAGTCGACCGCCGAGGGCCGGGCCGGGTACTTCTTCGATTACAGCCAGTCAGCAGAGAAGCAGCAGCTCGCCGGCGTGCCCCTGGGTCTGTTGGACTGGAAGTTCTTCTTCTTCAGCTGGTGGCGGAACCCGCTGTACTGGCTCGATCCGACCGATGTCGTCATCCCGGACCGGCTAACCAAGTATTTCGACGACCTGGCTGCAAAGCACAGCATCGTCACCAACCCAGGCCAGCGCGCCTGGTACAGCGCCAAGGAAAAGACCCTTGGCGACGACATGAAGCGGGAATACCCGTCGATCCCTGCCGAAGCATTCCAGCAGACGATCGAGGGCGCCTACTACGCCAAGCAGTTCACCAAGCTCTATGCCGCCCAGCGCATCGGCAAGCTGCCCGACAATAGCCACCTGCCAGTGCACACGTTCTGGGATATCGGCGTGGGCGACTCGACCGCTATCTGGTTTGTCCGGATCGTTGGCGAGGAATACCACGTCATCGACTTCTACCAGAACAGCGGCGAAGGCCTGCGGCACTACATGAAGATACTGAAGGATCGCGGCTACACTTACGGTGAGCACTGGGGGCCGCACGACATCGACAACCGCGAGTTCGGCAGCGACGGCAAGACCCGCCGAGAGCTGGCCCGCGAGGGCTACGAGATCGACGGGCAGAAGTACTGCATGACGTTCAAGGTGGTCCCTAAGCTTGGCGTGGATGAAGGCATCGAGCAGGCGCGGGAGATCCTCCCGAACTGCGCCTTCGATGAAGCCAAGTGTGAGGAGGGCATTACCGCCCTTGAGAGCTACCGCAAGGAGTGGGACGACAAGCGTGGGTGCTGGAAGGATAAGCCGCTTCACGACTGGTCATCCCACCCGGCCGACGGTTTCCGCTATTTCGCCGTTGCCATGGCGCGACGCAAACGCACAGGCGGTGTCCGCCGCATCGGAGGTTTGGCGTAATGCCTGTCCAATCTACCAACCCAGACTACGACGCTCACATTGCTGAGTGGCGGATGATGGATGACGCCCTTGAGGGCGAGGGCGCTATCAAGCGCAGCCCGCGCAATCTGCCGAAGCCGAGCGGCATGGTCGAGGCCGAGAAGCTGGACGGCGCGGGTAACGCCTACCTCTACCGTAACTACACCGAACGCGCCCAGTACGAGCATTGGGTGCGGGACTCGCTGCGCTCGATGATGGGCCTGGTCTCGCGACTGATTCCTGAGGTGAAACTGCCTGCCGGTCTCAAGCAGTTGGAGGAGAATGCTACCGCCGACGGCTTCGGCTTGACCCAGTTGTTCTTGCGCATCGTGCGCCAGGCCATCTCGCATGGCCGGGTACCGCTGGTAGTCAACGTGGACGACGCGGGGCAGCCGTATTTCTCCACCTACGCAGTGCGCAACGCCATCAACTGGGACACTGCCGATCAGGGTGGTCGCCAGGACCTGGTCCTGTCTGTGTTCCGTGAGTTCCGGAAGAAGGATACCGAGGACCGCTACAGCCATGAGTGCGTGATGGTTTTCCGAGAGTTCTACATGGAAGGCGAAGTCTGCTACACCGCCGTGCGCAACGAGGCCGGCGAGTTGGTCGAGAACGCGCGCCCTCTGGGTACTGTCGGCACCGACAACCAACTGGTACGGGGCCTGGAGTACATCCCGGTCATCTATTGCGGTTCGACCGATAACTCGCCGGACGTGGACGAGATCCCGCTTCTGACCATGGCGCGGGCCGCGCTGAAGTCATACCAACTCAGCGCTGACTACTTCACTGCGCTGCACCAAACCAGCCACCCGCAGCCGTGGGTCTCTGGCCTGGATGAGAGCGTGGAGCTCAGCGTCACCGGGCCGTCAGCTGCTTGGGATCTCGGCCCGAAAGGCCAATGCGGCTACCTGGAGTTCCAGGGCGCCGGCATCCAGGCAGTTCGGACTGCCATGGAAGACCAGAAGAATGCCGCTCTGGAAGCTGGCGCCAAGGTTATGGACGTGTCCGGCACCGAGTCCGGCGAAGCGCGCAAGACGCGCCAGAACGACCAGCACGCAACGCTGCACAGTATCGTCATTACCGCAGCGGCCGGCATCGAGCAAGCCCTGCGCTATGCCGCAGAGTGGACCGGCTATAACCCGGACGAGGTCGTCTTCACAGTTAAGCCGGAGTTCGTCATTCCTGAGGTCGATTCCCAGGTGCTGGCCGAACTGCAGAAGAGCGTGATGGCGGGGACCATCAGCGCCGAGACCTACTGGCAATACCTCACCACCGGCAAGCTGCCGGAGCGCTCCTACGACGAAGAGGCCGAGCTGATCAGCGACGAGCGCGAGTCGGCCGGCATCAACCTGGATAAAGACGATGGCGACGAAACCGGAGCAGACAACGGACGAGAAGCTGCTGGAACAGGTAAGTCGCCACTCGGTTCTGCTTGAGCGGCTCAAGGCCGGCGAGGTCAAGAAATTCGAAAGCTACTTGCGCCGAATCGATGCCCACGTGCGTGACCAGCTCACCCGCAAGGAGCTGACGACCTACAGCCGCAGCAGGCTCGAGGAGTTTCTGGGGCGGGTGGGCGGCAAGCTGCTGGAGATCTACAAGGCTTTCGGCGACCGAATGCAGGCCGACCTGGTGGACATCGCCCTGTATGAGGCAGCCTTCGAAGGCCGCAGTCTGGCCAAGGCGCTCCTAATCGACACGATCATGCCGACCGACGCCCTGATCCGGACGGCGATCAACACGCAGCCGTTGCAGGTGTCGGGGATTGACGGCGGCACGCTGCTGAAATCCTTCCTCAACGGCTGGACACGCACCGAGTCGACAAGGGTAACCAACGCCATCCGACTCGGCGTCGTGCAGGGCCAGACCAACGCCGAGATCACCCAGGCCATTCGCGGTACCGCGGCACAGAACTTCACAGACGGCGTCCTGGCTGTAACAAACCGCAACGCTCGCTCGATAGTTCAGACCGCAGTTCAGCATGTGGCCACCACGGCGCGCATGGAGACGCTCAAGGCGAACTCCGATGTCATCCCAGGCTATCGCTGGGTTTCGACGCTTGACCGCAAGACCAGCACCCTCTGCAAGAGCCTGGACGGTCGGGAGTTCGAGATAGGGAAGGGGCCGCTGCCGCCGGCACACGTCAACTGCCGCTCGACCACTGTGCCGGTGACCAGGTTGTCAGCGTTTTTTGCTGAAGGAGCAACGCGGGCGTCTGTGGGCGCTGGCGGTGGTGCGCAGGTTTCGGCAAGCCACAGCTATTACCACTGGCTCAAAACGCAGCCAGCGACCTTCCAAGATGCTGCGCTTGGGCTGGTGCGCGGCAAGCTGTTCCGGGATGGCGGCCTGACCGCCGAGCGCTTCGCGGCCCAGCAATTGGACAAGAACTTCAAGCCGCTGACGCTGGACCAGCTCAAGGAGCTGGAGCCGCTGGCGTTCACGCGGGCGGGGATCAACTAGTCGTGTTTGATCCCGGCCTGCTGACTTCCACATCAGTAGTTGATCGTTACCGAGGTGGCTCCACGAACTTTCAGCTCGTGAATAATCTGCTCTACGGTTGCCTCGCCAAGAGAAACGTCTTCGGTAGAGACCACCTTGTTTTTATGTAGGTCGAGGTTACGACCAGAAAGAAGCGCGTCGAGTTTTTCCCACGTGGATTCGCGCGGGGCACAGAAACACGAATGATCCGGGTTTTCGTACCGGGAAGGCATGGCCGGGTTAATACTGATGGCTTTGGCCACCTCAGTATAAGAAAGGCCCATTGCCTCACGGGCAGCTTTCAAGGCTGCGGGAAACTTAGGGCTGGTAGGGTGTGGAAGGCTCATTTTGATTTTCTCCATCAGGTTGGCGTGATTCAATAATACAGTACTAGTACTGTATTGCAATACTAATATCGCCTCGGATTTCGTCCGGGGTTTTTTTATGCCCGCAAGGCGGGTCAATCAATCCCAAGGGGATAGCCACATGCCTTTCGACTTCGACCCGGCCGCCCACGGCCTCAGCCTTGACGAAACCCAAGCCGCCGCGCTGAAGGCAGCGCTAAGCGGCGAGGTACAGAAATTCCTGGACGGCGAGGTCTCGGGCCTCAAGTCCAAAAACACCGAGCTGATCGGCTCCAACAAGACCATCAAGGCCGAGCTGGACAAGCTGAAAGGTCAGTTCGACGGCCTGGATATCGAGGCGGTCAAGGGTCTGCTGGCCAAGGCCGGTCAGGACGAAGAGACCAAGCTGATCGCCGAGGGCAAGCTGGACGAGGTTATTAACCGTCGTACCGAGCGCCTGCGCGGCGACCTGGACAAGCAGGTTAAGGCCGCCAACGAGCGCGCTGATAAGGCTGAAGCCTTCGCTGCCAAGTACAGCGACAAGGTGCTGGCCGACTCCATTCGCGCGGCCGCCATCAAAGCCGGCGCGCTGCCTGAGGCTGCCGAGGACATCATTCTTCGCGCCCGAGGCACCTTCAAACTGAGCGAAGACGGCGAACCAATCGCCACTGACCGTGCCGGCGAAGTCGTGTACGGGAAGGACGGCAAGACCCCGCTGTCTCCCCTCGAATGGGCGGAATCGCTGCGCGAGACCGCTACCCACCTGTGGCCAAGGGCTCAGGGTGCCGGGCAGACCGGCGACAACGGTGGCAAGGCCACGAAGAAATGGGGTGAGTACACCGAGCAGGAGCGCGCTGCGATCGCTCGTGACAACCCCGACGCGTACAAAAAACTCCAAGCCACCCGAGGAACCTAACCCATGGCATCTACCCAACTGTCGGACATCTTCGTTGCCGACTACTACGGCACTCTGGAGCCGGTGAACTCCCCAGAAAAGACCGCCGTTTACGAGTCGGGCATCATCACCCGCTCGGCCACCCTGGACAACATCGCCAAGAACGGCCAAGGCACCTCCGAGATCAGCTACTGGCAGGATCTCGACGCCGATGAGGCGCCGAACATCTCCAACGATGACCCTGACGACCTGGGAGCCGTTGGCAAGGCCGAGCAGGGCAGCATGCGTGCCCGAACCCTGTACCTCAACAAGGGCTACGGCGTCTCCGACCTGACTGCCGAGCTGGCCAACTCCGAGCCGATGCAGCACATCCGCAACCGCTTTGGCACCTACTGGACCCGCCAGTGGCAGCGTTATCTGATGGGCGCAGGGCGCGGCATCATCGCAGCCAACATCGCCCAGAACGGCGGCGACATGGTCAAGGATGCGGGCGCTTCGATCAGTGCCAATGCCTTCCAAGACGCCGCCTTCACCGCCGGTGATGCTGCCGACATGTTCGGTGCAATTGGCGTGCACTCGGTCGTCATGAACCAGATGGTCAAGCAGGACATGATCGAGTACCTGCGCGACTCGCAGGGCAAGATCATCCTGGCCACGTACCTGGGCAAGCCGGTCTTCATGGATGACGCTCTGACCTACGCCCCGGGCCAGTTCCTCTCGCTGTTCTTCGGCCAAGGCGCCTTCGGTTACGGCGAGGGCGACCCTCACATGCCGGTCGAGATGCAGCGCAACGCCGCCGGCGGCAACGGTGGTGGTGCCGAGGTGCTGTGGGAGCGTAAGACCTACATCCTGCAGCCGGCCGGTTTCAGCTGGCAGGGCAGCGAGAACCGCAACCTGAGCCCGACCGCCGCCCAGTACGCCTCGGCGGCCAACTGGAAGCGCGTCTTCGACCGCAAACAGGTTCCGTTCGCCGCGGTCATCAGCGGCACCGCCACCCCTTGACCCCATGATGCGGGGCGCCGGCCTGGCGCCCTGCGCAGGAGATCTGCATGAAAGTCATCTACACCAACACCCCTGGCAGCGAGCGCGGCACCTGCTATCGCCGCCTGGACCAGTTCTTCGGCGTGATCGACGGCGCGACCTCGGTGTCCGTGCAGGGCGATGCTCCGCACATCGGCGAGGCGTACCAGCGCGAAGGCATCAGCGTCAGCGAGATCGAAGAAGGCCTTCGCCTGGACGGCCCGACCATCGCCCAGTGGGTAGCGGAGGGCTACAAGGCTTCTGCTTACCCGCCGAACGGCTATGCCTCGGTCAGTAGCCAGGCGGAGATCGACAAAGCGATCGAGGACGAGGGCGGCGGCGACGATGAGACCGACCCGCACAAGATGAAGGTCCCTCAGTTGAAAGCCTGGCTGACGGCCCAGGGCATCACCTTCGACGCCGCCCTCAATAAGCCCGAGCTGCAGGCCCTCATCCCGTCGAAGGAATAAGCCATGACCGACTTCATCACCGTCGCTGACGTCGACCAGAAGCTTGGGCCGGGTTGGGCGGGCTCCGGTGATGCTGTTCTTGCCGTAGCCATGGCCAATGCCTGGCTCACGGCAAAGATCAGGCGGACGGCGCCAGACCCGGTGCCGGACGCGATCGTGTCCGCCGGTGCACAGGTGGCCAAGCTGGCTGCCGAGAACAAGCTCTACAAGGACACCGGTAAAGAAGTGCTCAGCAAGACCGTGTCAGCTCAGGCTGGAACCTCGACTAGCAAGACCTACGCCGAGGGTTCAGTCGAGTTGTCCGCGGCTGAGAACTTCGCATTGGACCTGATCGCTCCCTGGGTGCGTCGTTCAGGGACCGTCATGCTCAAGAGGACATAGCCATGGGCATGCGCGAGGAGATACAGGCCGATCTGGCCGAAGCCTTTGACGATCCAGACGGCCTGGCTGACGCCGTAAGGCCGGTGGCCGGCAGCCGCATCATTAAGGGCGGGTATGACCCGGAGATCGGCGGCACAGTGCCCGCCACGACCATTCGCTACATCGGCCGCGGGGTGTTCGGCAGCTACCTGGCCAAGGAGATTGATGGGTCACGCATCCAGACTGAGGACGTGAAGCTGCTGGTGCTGCAGAACGAGCTGTTCGAAGAGCAGGGTGGGCAGGTAAGCGAAACCCCTGCGGCGCCCAAAATTGGCGACCAAGTTAGCGGCTACCGAGCACTCAACGTGTCTGAAGACCCCACTCAAGCTACCTGGACCATTCAGTTGAGGAAGTGATCATGCCACGTGGCTCACACATGACGCAGCGATATGGCGGGCTACAGGGCGGATTCGCTGAAGCCATTCGGGCTTTCGCGGAGCAGGCCGAGCAGGTGCTTGATGCCACGTTTCGCGAGATCGTTATTGAGATTGGTAGCAGTGTCATCCGCATGTCGCCAGTGGGCGATCCCGAGACCTGGAAGGCCAACGTATCTCATCGAGCGGCTAACACTCGGGCTGCTGACAGCTACGACTTCAAGGTCGCGGTACGCAACATGCTGATCAACCTGAACCAGGACAACTTCACCAAAGCCGGCAGGCTGCGCAAGGGCGTCAAGTACGCCATGCCGCTGACCAAGGCAGAGCGCGATCAGAACTTCGCTGTGAACGGTCTTGTGGCGGGGCAGGGATATGTCGGCGGGCGCTTCCGTGGCAACTGGCAGTTCTCCATTGATGCTCCGGCAACTGGCGAGCTGGACCGGATCGACCGATCTGGTAACGAGACAATTGCCGAGCTGAAGGCGCAGGTCGCGGCGCTGACGATCGGCCAAACCGCCTACATCGTGAACAATCTGCCGTACGCGATCCCTCTCGAGTACGGCCATTCGACACAGGCGCCGCACGGAATGGTGCGGGTGACCCTGGCCAACTTCCAACGCATCGTCGACGAAGCCATCAGGGAAAACCAGGTATGAGCCACGCACGCGCACGCCAGGCGATTGAGATCAAGCTGGCGGCCTGGGCATCTGCGCGCCCGATCCGGGTTGCGCACATGGAGGAGGACCTCGAGGTCGCTCCGGGCGAAACCTACCTCCGGGCCTTCCTACTGCCGGCCAGCACCACCACCCGCTACTTGGCTGCTGAGGCCTTGGAGTACCGGGGTGTCTATCAGATCAGCATCGTCTGCCCGGCAGGCCAGGCCCTCGCTACTGCCGACGCCCTGGTCGACGAACTGAGCGATCTGTTCCGCGTCGACACCGAACTCAGCCGCAACGGCTTCGAAGGCCTGATCGTCGAGCCGCTAGAGCAGGGGCCCACCATCACCGAGCCGGCGACCTACACGGTCCCGGCCAGCTTCACCTACCAGGGTGTCGCAGACCAACCGCCCGCTGGGGCATAACCAACCGCCGCCCGGCGGGCATCAATGAGGAAATACACCATGGCTGCACGCTTCCCGCTGCCGAACGGAGCTACGCTCGAGATCGCCAGAGTCATTGGCGCCGCCGTAGCGTTCACGGCGCTCACTAACGCAAAGCCGCCGGTGGCGACCGCTGCCGGTCACACTATCCAGAACGGCGACGTCCTGCTGGTCAATTCCGGCTGGGCACTCATCAGCGACCGCGCCGTTAAGGCCTCAAACGTCGCCGATGATGCGTTCTCTCTGGCTGGTCTCGATACCAGTGATGCAGAAAAATTCACCGCAGGCGCGGGCGTGGGTTCCGTGTATCCGGTTTCCGACTGGGTTCAGATCTCGAAGGTCACGTCGTTCAACTCGGCCGGTGGTGAGCAGCAGTATGCGACCGTCGGCTATCTGGAAGATGACGACGACAAGCAGTTCCCCACCAACCGCAACCCGACCACCTTGTCGATCGTGGTGGAGGACCAACCTTCCGCCCCTTACGTGCAGGCTGTAGAGGGTTACGACGCCTCCAAAGAGCTCGCGGTGATCCGTATGAAGCTCCGCAACGGTGACCAGATCCTGTACCCAGGCTACGTCAGCATCACCCCTGATCCGACCATGGAGCGGAACAACGTCATGACCCGAACCATCAGCGTCGGTCTGTCTGCTCGTTCGCTTCGTTACCTGGCTGGCGCGTAAGGAGTCCCCATGGCAAAGATTAAAATCGCGCAGAACCCAACGTTCGGCGCAGCGGTGCAGCTTCCACGAGTCGGCTCTGATCCGGTGGAGGTAGGGTTCGAGTTCCGATACTTGGACCGTATCGCGCTATCCGAGATGTTCGATCGCTGGAACAAGGCGCGTGACGCCTGGGCGGAGAAGGCGAAGGAAGAGGGTGTCAGCTGGAAGGACGCCACTGCCGCCGAGATCGAGCTTCAGGCTGATCAGTTGAAGGATATCGTGGTCGGCTGGGATCTCGACGACAAGTTCAGCGACGACGCCATCCTCGACCTGGTGCAGACCTGCACTGGTGCGCCAAAAGCTGTCATCGACGCCTTCCAGAACGCCTACAACCCCGCACGCCTGGGAAACTGAGGGCGGCGGCACGGGCCTGCTATAAGCATGGCCCGTCCGCCGATCAGCTAGCGGCCTTGGGGCTTACCCCAGACGACATCGACGAGGACGAGGTAGAGGTCTGGCCGGACGCCTGGCCAGCCTTCCGCCTGTTCGATGCCATGGGCACGCAGTGGCGGGTGGGCCAGGGCGGGCCTTCAGGCCTGGACTACGCCGCCATTCCCTCAACGGCCTCAATGCTCGGCATCAAGCGCCGCGACCTCACTGACATTTTTCCCGATCTTCGCGTGATGGAGATCGAGGCCTTGGCCGTCATCGCCGAATCCATGGAGTAGATCATGACCACCATTGCCTCTCTCGGTCTTCAGATCGACTCCGGCGATGCTGTCGAGGCCAAAGACAACCTCGACCAGCTGACGGATGCCGGCAAGCGCAGCGAGGAGTCTGCTGGAAAGACCGGGCGCGCCTGGGAGTCAGCGCTGAGCGGGATGCAGGGTGATACCCGGCAGATTGTTCAGGAGCTGCAGGCTCTCAACGCCAAGCAGGCTGAGCTGGCACAGCAGATGATCACGGTCGGCCGTGCCGTGACCACTGCCGCGGCGGGCATGACTGCATTCAAAGCCGGGGCTGAGCAGGCTGGGCAAGCGCAGGCTGCGTTGACCACTGCCACGGACGCCGGGGCCCAGGCCAGCCGCCGTGCTGCCGAAACTGCTGATGATCAGCAGGCTCGCCTGTTGGCCATGGCGCGGTCATCCCTGGAGGCGAGTGAGTACGTCCAATCGCTGAACCGTGCAACCGCTCAAACCGCCGAAGTTACCAGCCAAGCGAATGCCGTGCTGTCGGAGAACGCCAGCCGGCAGGCCGCCATCAACACCCGTGCACAAGCTTTGTTGGCGACAGAAGAGCGCCTGGCCGGATCCGCCAAGACCGCAGCCGCCGCCCAGCGCGATCAGGGCCAGGCTCTCGACGACCTGCTCGGTAAAATCGACCCTACGGTCGCAGCCATGAGCCGTCTGGATCAGATGGAGCAGAAGCTGCAGGGGTTCAAAGCCAACGGCGTCCTCGACCCTGAGACTTTCGCTGAGTACAAGGGGAAGGTTGACCAGGCGAGGGCTGCCCTGGGCAGTGCGGATGCCGCGCTGAGCAGCACTGGCATGACTGCAAAGGCTACCGCTGCAGCGCTGCGAGGTGTGCCGGCTCAGTTCACTGATATTTTCACGTCGATCGTCGCTGGTCAGCCGATCATGATGGTTGCCTTGCAACAGGGCGGGCAGCTCAAGGACATGTTCGGCGGGCTTGGCCCGGCAGCGCGCGCCTTGGGCGGCTACATCCTTGGCCTGATCAACCCCTTTACCGTGTCGGCTGCTGCCGCAGTGACGCTGGGGTACGCCTTTTACAAAGGTTCCGAAGAGGCACACGCCTACAGCGACGCGCTGATCCTGACGGGTAATTCCGCTGGGCTGACTGCCGACCAACTGGGCAGTATGGCCAAGCAGGTGAGTTCGACTGTTGGCACAACCGGGGCAGCTGCATCGGTTCTGGCGAGCCTGGCCGGTAGCGGCAAGATCGCGGGTGACAGCTTCATGGACGTGGCCCAAGCAGCCGTATCGATGGAGGAGGCTACAGGCAAGGCGGTTTCCGAGACCATTGCCGAGTTCGTCAAGTTGGCGGACGACCCAGTCAAAGCCTCGGTAGCGTTGAACACCCAGTACAACTACCTGACGAGTTCGGTCTACTCGCAGATCGCTGCACTCGAGCAGCAGGGGAAGCACGCAGACGCCGTCAAGCTCGCCACCGAAGCCTTCGCGGACGCTATCAACGAGCGCACCCCGAAGATCATCGAGAACCTGAGTTGGTGGGAGCGCGGTTACAACGCAGTCGCCAAGGCTGCCGATCAGTTGAAAAACATTGGTCGGGAGAGCATCGATGACGATATCCGTCAGGCCGAGATCAACTTGGCCGGTGCCGAACGTGGCGACGTTGGGGCCTTCCAGAACCGCGACACCATGGTCGAGTTTTACACCGATCAGCTCCAGTTCTTGAAGGACAAGAAAGCAGCCCAGGAGGAAATCGCTGCATTCGATCGCCAGGAGGCGGAAGCCAACGAGAAGACCATCAAGGCCATGGCCAAGGTCGATGTCCTGGAGAGGTCAGCCTGGACCAACTCTAAGAAACGCAGCGAGGCGCTCAAGGAGTACGAGCGCTCCCTGGATATCATCAGAAAGAAGGATCCAGCCGACGCGCGACTCAATCCTGAGGCTGTCGCAAGGGTCCGCAGCAACATCGCCGAGCAGTACAAGGACCCAGTCGGGCGGACTGGCGCTGTGGACCTTTCCGGCTTCAATGCACAGAAGAACACCCTTAACTCCATCCTGGCTGAGTACAAAAACAACCAGAAAGAGCTGGATGCTGCCCAGAAGGCCGGAATCATCTCCCAGGAGTCGTACGCTGCCCAGCGCGCGGCCATCATCGAGCAGCAGAAAGGCGAAGTGACCAACGCCTACCAGGCGGAGATCGCGGCGCTCGAAGCTGCCAAGGGCAAGGCCGGCACCTCGGCTGCCCAGCGGGTCCAGCTGGACCAGAAGATCGCCGATGCCCGGGCTAACATGGTCAAGGCGCAGAAGGACGCTGATTCGGAACTGGCTGTGCTGGCTACGAACGAAGAGGGCAGGCTGAAGCGGCAGAAGGCTGCCACCCAGGCCTATGTCGACCAGCTGGAGCGTCAACGATCCGCTCTGTCGACTTCCGGTGCCAGGGCTGCAAATGCTCTTGGGCTTGGAGATCGTCAAGCGGGACTTCAGCGCGACTTGGACGGCGTCACTGATCGTTTCAACGACGAGCGCGCCAAGCTGCTGGACCGCCGCCGAACTGCCCCGGACAAGTACAGCCAGAATGACTACGAGCGTGACCTGGCCATCCTGGGCAAGGCCGAGGACAAGTACCGCAACACCGTGGTCGACAACTACGACAAGATCTCAGAGGCCCAGGGGAATTGGCGCAGTGGCGCATCGTCGGCCTTCCAGAACTACCTTGAATCGGCCCGGGATGTCGCCGGCCAGACCAAGAGCCTGTTCACCAACGCCTTCAGCTCGATGGAAGACGCCGTCGCGAACTTCGCCATATCCGGCAAGTTCTCGTTTGCTGACTTCACCAAGTCGATCCTGGCGGACATGGCGCGGATTGCCACCCGGCAGGCTGCCTCAGGGTTGCTGTCGAGCATTGCCGGCAGCGCGCTGGGCGCTTGGTTCAGCGGCGGCAGTGCGCCGACCTCGGCGGGTTCCACCCAGGCCGGCTACAGCCCGGAGATCATGGATAACTTCGTCTCTGGTCAACGTGCCGCCGGCGGCCCGGTAGCGGCGAACTCGCTCTACCAGGTGAACGAGCTGGGCCCAGAGCTGCTGAATCAGGGAGGGAAGACCTACCTGATGATGGGCGCTGAGGGCGGCACGATCACACCGTTAGGGGCCGGACCAGTGTCCGCCGCAGCTGCTGGAGGTGGTGGTGGAGGTAACACTTACAGTTTTCCAATCACGGTCCAGATTGACGTTTCCGAGAACACCGATGGTGCTTCCACGTCCGGGCAAGATGCCGTTACGCTTGGAAAGAGCATTCAGGAGGCAGCGAGGATGGAGGCAGAGTCGGCCATCCGGAAAGGGCTGGCTCCTGGTGGAAGCATCTATCGCGTGATGAAAGGAAGGTAGTGATGAGTTTTGAGTATGACCGTCTGGAGCTGATGCAGGCCATTAATGGCGCGGTGTCAAAGTTCTTTTTCAAGGACTTACCCAAGTCAGTTTCAGCTGAACAACTTCGTGATAGAGGTCGCGCGTTTGGTGCTGCTATTGGTCGTATCCAGGCTGTAATTGAAGAGGAAGGTTCGATTGGCCCCGAAACGCTGATGGAAATCCGTCGGCTGGAGGGGCTCCACTCAAAAACGTTTGCAGATGAAGTAAGCGGGGCCATTCGTCCTGGCGGGGAGATATGGCGCCTTACTCAGCGGGAGTAGGAATGGCCATAGAAGTGTTCAATTGGCCCACCGAGCGTGGTGGCGCCCCTGAAATTAAGTACCGGGTAAGGGAGTCTCGGTTCGGCGGTGGGTACAAGCAAATCGTCGGCGATGGACCAAACAACAAGGAAGACTCCTACCCGGTAACCTTCGCCGGACCCAAGCAGAAGGCATTGGCAGTCATGGCTTTCTTTGACCGGCATGCTGGCGCGAAGGCATTCCTTTGGACAACGCCCATGGGGCAATTGGGCCTTTTCACATGCAGTGACCCAGCTCCCATCCCTGTCGGCGGCGGGGTCTTCAAGATCACCGCCACATTCGTGCGGTCTTTTCACCCGTAGGAAATCACCATGTCTCTCATTAGCGATATCCAGACGCTTGCGCCTGGCAGTGAAGTGCTGCTGTTCGAGCTGGACGGTTCGGACTTCGGTGCTGACATCCTCCGCTTTCATGGGCATGCGATCCCACACTCTCCTGAAGAGTTGATGGCTGCTGGTGTCGACGCTGACCAACTGCCAGCTAAGCCAATCTGGTGGCAGGGCAACGAGTATGGCGCCTGGCCGATGCAGATCGAAGGCATCGAAGCCAACTCGGATGGCACGGCGGTACGTCCGACGCTCTCTGTCGGTAACGTCAACGGGCGCATCACGGCTCTATGCCTGGCATTCGATAACTTGCTTGAGTTCAAACTCACTATTCGGCAGACGCTGGGCCGGTACCTGGATGCCGAGAATTTCCCAAGTGGCAGCCCCGACGCCGACCCCGCCGAGGAATCGATCGAGGTCTGGTACATCGACCAGAAGATCAGCGAGAACGGCACTATGGTGGCCTGGGAGCTGGCTAGCCCAGGCGATGTCGGCGGCGAGACGATCGGGCGCCAGATGACGACACTTTGCCATGAGGCCATGACCGGCGGCTATCGTGGGCCGGTTTGCGGCTACACCGGCCCCTATGTCGACGAAGACGGTAAGCCTACCGACGATCCGGCCAAGGACGAATGTAGTGGGTGCCTTGGAACTGGCTGTGAAGCACGCTGGGGCGCGGAGAACGAACTTCCGTTCGTGGGCTTCCCCGGCGTATCCCTCATTGCACGGAGCTGACCATGCGCAAACACATCCTGGCCGCCGTGCAAGCGCACGCCGCGGCTGAATACCCGCGCGAGTGCTGCGGGCTGATCCTGGCCGTAGGTCGCAAGCAGGTTTATGTGCCGTGTACCAACACTGCCAGCGACCCGAGTGAAGAGTTCCGGATTGCACCTGAGGAGTACGCGGCAGCGGAAGACCAGGGCGAGGTGATCGGCATTGTTCACTCGCACCCTGACGCCACCAGCAGGCCGTCACCGCGCGACCTGGCCATGTGCGAAGCTACAGCGCTGCCCTGGCACATCCTGTCCTGGCCTGAAGGCGACCTGCGCACCATCACCCCAAGCGGCAGCACGCCGCTGCTAGGTCGACCATTCGTGCACGGCGCCTGGGACTGCTGGCAGGCCTGCGCGGACTGGTATCAGCGGGAATGGGGGTTGGAGTTCCCGGCCTACGCCCGGGAGGACGGGTGGTGGGAGCAGGCCGCCGGGCCAAGCCTGTACGAACAGGCCTACGAGGCGGCGGGCTTCTACCAGGTCGAACGGCCGCAGCGTGGCGACATGATCGTCATGGGGGTGGGGCGCACGGCGCACCCGAACCATGCTGGGATTTACCTGGGCGCCGACCCGCAATTGCCAGGCGAGCAGGTCCAGGTGTTCGGCCAAGGCCCATTTCTGCTGCACCACTTGTACGGCAGACCATCAGAAATCATCGTGTTCGGAGGGCCATGGCTTGCCCGGACACGCCTTGTGCTGCGTCATCGGGACGCGAAATGAAGCGGCCACGCCGCGGGAGAGGGATATGCAGCAACGCTACAAGCTGACGATCTGGGGCCTTTTCACGATGAGCGGGAGTGATGCGTGCGGCGCTCAGGCCGTGATCGGGATTATGGACAGCGAGAAAGAGGTTGACCGTATGACCATCACCGGCAAATGGCAGAGCCCGAGTGGCTACCGCAGGAGCTACACGGGCAAGTCCGGCCTAACCGCGCAGCTACTGTCCGGTCCAGGTGAGCTCAGCTATGTCTGGGAAAAAGACGAGGCGGATCCGTATCGCCCGGTCATTGCTTGGCGTCGTCGACTGAGCAATCCGCCAGGCTGTGATCCGGTCGAAGTGGACGTGCAGGATGGGCGCGCCGAGTATTTGCTCAGCGGCCCATACAGCATCGGAGAAGGCGGCCGGATCGAGGTTGTCGACGGCAAGCTGCTCTTCACCGGTAGCAACTTCAAAATTAATTGAGTGTTTCTAGGAGTACGACATGAGCAAGTTGGTTGAAATCACGCACTTCCGTACGGAGCAATTCACCCTGACCAAGGATGAATTGGTGGAGGCGCTAAAGAAGAAATACGGCAATGAGCCTATTTTCACCGAAGGCCAGATCGACATGGTGGCCCACCAGCAGCTGTTCCAGCCTGCCGATGAGACACAGATCTATTTCAGGATCGATCTGACTGAGCAATGATCAGCGGGGGATCTCGATGCTGGCCTCTCGAAGCGCCTGCTCCAGCTTCTTCACGCGCTGCTCCAAGTTGTTGAGCACAATCTTGAAGGATTGAGTGACGTCGTACAGTTCCCGCGGTAGCTTTCCGTTCGGGGTGTTGTTGGCGATGCTTTGTAGATGGCGACTCAGGTCTGCCCAAGCTTTTTCGTCGTTCAATTCGACCTCCTAGGTCATCAATATCCCAGTCCATGGGCTTGCAGGCAACGGACTGGGGCGGTTCGTTGGGGGGCACAACGCTACTACGCTGCCGAGCAGGAAAGGTACTGGCTTTCCATCCACGCTGGATGGGTGGACAGGATGGTCGCCGGAATGACTTCGGAGGATGATGGCGCATTGCCTTTTTCAAGGAGTCGAGCCATGGCGTTGCGCTTTCGTAAGAGCTTTAAGGTCGCCCCGGGTGTGCGGATAAACCTCAGCAAAAGTGGAATTAGCACATCTGTTGGCGGTAAGGGCGTGACCGCCAATCTAAGCAAGAAAGGAACGCGCGTTACCACTAGCATCCCCGGTACCGGCCTATCATCGTCCAAGCTCTATGGCTCGGGATCAGGAGAAAGGGCAACGCCGCAAGCTGCACCTTTATGGGCTCATGTGGTCACCTGGGGGCTGATCGCAGTGTTCCTGTGGTGGATCTTAAGTTGACACGCAAGCCCAGCCCCGCGCTGGGCTTTTTGCATCCCGAGTCAGTTCTGGCGCAGCTCTTGCGAGCGAAGCTTCTGAGTACCATAAATCACGGTCTGAAAGGTCTTGGCCAACTCGAGGTCGCCCCCGCCATGAATCCATCCTGCGAGGTAGGCGTGAGCAAGATGGAAACGGTTGTATAAGTCCTGATCTGAATCAGCCAGAGCGATGTAGCTCTGCAGCTTCATGACAAAGTCACTTGCTTGCTTCGGGTCAAGCGCATTGGGTTGCAGCGGTTCCTCGAAAGGGTTCATGCGAATATCTCCAGAAATTCAATTCAAGACTGTCGAGCAGTCATGTGTAAGTTGCGTGACTAAGAGGCGTTGCTAGCGGTCGCGGCGCTTGGCCGGGCTTGGGGTTACTTGATCAGTTCATCGTCCGGTTCTTCATCCGGTCCTGGTAGCGCATCGAAGCGCTCCAGCATGCCCGGGAACTCCTCTTCCATCATGCGGCGAGTTTCAGGGTTCTTCAGCTTCATGCGAAGCCCGATGATCGTCAGCTTTCGCATGAGCTCTTCGGTGGAGATACCAAGCTTCGCCGCCTCGGTGTCGAAGTACTCAGCTTCTTCGGCGCTGAGCTGGACCTCGATCTCCTTCGTGGTCTTCTTCAGCTCTGGCATCAAGTCGAAGGCATCCATCTTCAGGACGCGGGCTAGCTTCATGGCGCCGCCAAGGCGGGGCTTTGAGCGACCGGCCTCGTAGCGAACGATTTGAGGTTGGCTAATTCCGCTCTGTTCAGCGAGGTCTTTTTGCGTGAGGCCGGCCTCGGATCGCGCCCACAGTAGGCGCTCGGCGAAAGATCTGGTGTCGGTCATTACGTGCTCGAAGCCTTCTACTAACAATGTTTCATATCACTATACCAGACAAGAAAAGGAAGTAAGTGATCACACTTGACATGTGATCTATAGAGCGCTTAAATGATCACAACTGATCACATGGCTATCTGGGAGGGCCTGATGAGAAAGGGTGAGGCAAAGGTTCAGACGGTACTAAGGCTGGCGCCTGCGATGCGCAAGTGGCTGCTTGGCGAAGCGGATTCGAACGGGCGCACCATCAACGGCGAGGTCATTTATCGCCTGAAGAAGATGATGGAAGAGGAGATGCAGGATGAGCAAAAACAGCGGGCATGAAAAAGCCCCAAGCGTTGCAGCGCTTGAGGCCTCGGATAACGTCAATCAGCTTAGGAAAAACGTCGAGATGAATAATAGCACAGCAATCACGCCGGACAACCTCCCGCGAATTCGCTTTACCGGTCTCCCAGTTATCACCACCGCAGCGCTTGCCAGTGTCTACCGAGCGAGACCCAAGAACATTCAGGACAATTTCCAGAACAACGTTGATCGCTTCGAGATCGGGAAGCACTTCTTCAAGCTGGAAGGTACGGAGCTCAAGGCCTTCAAGAACAGCCCCGATAATATCGGGTCTGTTGAGAAGCAGGCCCGCAGTCTCATCCTTTGGACTGAGCGCGGTGCTGCTCGCCACGCCAAGATGCTGGATACCGATGAGGCATGGGATGTCTTCGAGAAGCTGGAAGACAGTTACTTCCAGATCAAAGGGCTTGGTGGAAACTCGTTCCCGGTACCAATTCAAACTCTCATTGGGACGGTGATCGGCAGTGATGGTGAGCACGTTTTGGATCAAGTCATCGATCAGAAGGCCAACGCTATCCCAGTCGGGCTGCGTCGGAGCTTCAAGCACACCATGAAGAGTCGGCTGCGTACCCGCTTCAGCGTTCAGAAGACTGCGCTGATTCCAGCGGCGGAGCTGGCCAATGCCTGCAATTTCGTTGCGGCCTACGTCTTTGAGGGCGACCTGATGCCAAGGCGCGAGCAGGTCCAGATCGTCGGCGAGCCGTTCAAGCGTTATTTGGTGGCTTTCAACCACAAGGGTGAGCAGAGCATCGAGGAAATTCCTGACAACGCGTACATCCTGTCGCAGCACGAATTGATGGCAGGGATGGTAGCGACACCAGGTGACATTCCTGTCTCGCTTATGGATATGTTCGACTTCGTGACTGCAGGTATCGCTAATCTCAAGTCGAGAGCGATGTATCTGACCCGGAGGACTGGCGCATGAGCATGGAATTGCTGACCCTGAGCATCAAAGGCACGTCTCCGTTGATGATGCACAGTGACAAACTGGCCAACCCTCTGCATCCGGCTACGAAAGCGCACCGCGAGCTGACCAGCAAACGGAAAAAGGTTGACGATGATCATGTCGCTATCGCCAAGTCGGAGTTCATCGCCGGGGCATACTTCGACGAGCGCGCAGGGATCCATATCCCTGGCGCCAACTTCGATGCGACATTCCTCGCTGGTGCGAAGCTGCAGAAGCTGGGCACCCACTGGAAACGCGGCGCATTGGTTATGACCGACAAGGCATCGCTGGAGTTTGATGGCCCGACCACCCCAGAGGCACTTTGGGAGGATCAGCGTTTCGTTGATTGCCGTGGCGTCAAAGTTGGCCAGGCCAAGATCATGCGTTACCGCCCGATCTTC
The DNA here is from genome assembly GCF_050739775.1 of Pseudomonas sp. Lineage (GTDB taxonomy): Bacteria > Pseudomonadota > Gammaproteobacteria > Pseudomonadales > Pseudomonadaceae > Aquipseudomonas. The sequence continues at coordinate 1,074 of NZ_JBOICA010000001.1, read as the reverse complement.
CTCGACTGGGCCTGCCAGCTTGAGGTGGCGATCAACACCGACGTGCTAGACCTGCAGGAGGTCAGGAAGGCTATCGAGGATTCTGGCAAGCTGATCGGCGTCTGTGAGTATCGTCCGCGCTTTGGGCGCTTCGAGGTGGCCTATGTCTGAAGTCACCAAGTACCCGGTCCACAAGCAGGCGGTCGAGGATTTCCTTAGAGAGTTCAAATACGGCGACCTGGTCGGCCATGGCTGGCTAGAGGCGCGCTTTGGGATGCCTTCTATGGTTGAGTCAAAGTCGCTGACGGTGGATCAATTCCGAGACCGGCAATTCGAATGGCTGGCCAACGTCGAGGCTTTCAAGGCTGAGCTGCTGCGGGATCATCAGGTCTGCTTGCAGTCCGTTCGAGGGCGTGGCTACCGCTGGGTCCCGCCTCGTGAGCAAACTGGGGTCGCGATGGAAGAGCTCGGGCGAAACGTCCGCAAGGCCTTCCGCGGTACCGGGCAAAAATTGCGACATCTGCGGATAACCGAGCTGACTGACGAGCAACGGCGCGAAAACTTGGACCAAGTGGCTAAATTTTCCGCTCTTCGCGGGATGGCTACTAAGGCGCTCAACTAAGCATCGCTTGGCGGGGTAGGGCAAGGTCGGGTGCGGTGGGGTCTGATCTGGCCAGGTACCGCGTGCTGTGACGTGGTTCGGGCTGTAAACAGCGTAATGCCGGTTGAATGCAGTCGGCATTGCGGTGGCGAAAGCTACTAGTGGTGTGACTTGCCTTGGTGCCGCGAGGTCCGGCAAGGTGCGGTTAGGCAAAGTATGGGCTGAAAACAGCGTAATGCCGATTGGTGGCAGTCGGTATTGCGGTGGCTATAGCCAGCATGCGCTGGGGTATGGTTAGGTGCGTCGAGGCGAGGCCAGGTATGGCTAGGCAAAACATGGGCTGTAAACAGCATCGATAAGGCACCTTAGCAGACTGTGTGAAAACACGCTGACAGGCCTTAAGCCAAACGCCCCGACTTGTTCGGGGCGTTTGTTTTTGTGCTGTAAAAGGCCTTTCAGCCCATCAGTTGCATCATTTTTCGGGCACCCAGGAC